>NZ_JAVIZM010000001.1:1800416-2415833 GCF_031453555.1 Bacillus sp. SLBN-46
TTGCTAGAGACTTGTGAGGAAGAGCCTGAACATGAGTTTTACACGACTGGTTCAAGAAGGATCTTTTCGAAAATTGCTTCACAATGGCTGGGATTTCCTATTAATCCTGTTAATAAAATTAAACTCTAATTAGAAGAGGCTGTCTCAAAAGACAGCCTCTTCTTTCATTCTGTAAAAAAAATTTAATAGAAAAGTTCTATTTTTCTTTCATAAGGCGGTCTAAATTCTGACAAGGCTCGTATACATGTTAGTACAAACTGTCTTAGGGGGGAATTATGATGTCTAAAAATAAAGCAAAAATTATTGGTTTAACTGTTCTTACTTCAACCGTTCTACTTTCTGGCTGTGGCTTATTAGGGACCGAAACACAAAAGAAAATCGACCCGCCAAAAACTGTCGTGGAAAACAAGACAAGTAAGGAAACAACTGCAGCTAAAAAAGAAAATGCGGAAAATGTCGTAAAGACAGAATTATACTTAATTGATAAAAATGGCTATGTGGTACCACAGACCTTAGCTTTGCCGAAAACATCTTCCGTAGCTAAACAAGCATTAGAATACCTAGTGGCCAATGGACCTGTCTCCGAACTGCTTCCTAATGATTTTAGAGCTGTCCTGCCAGAGGATACCGAGCTTTCTGTTGATATTAATAAAGAAGGCGTCGCTACAGTCAACTTCTCGAAGGAATTTAAAAATTATCAGCCAGAGGATGAGATGAAAATTCTTCAGTCCGTAACATGGACACTGACTCAATTTAATAATGTGAAATCAGTCAAACTTAAGATGAATGGTCATGACTTAACGGAAATGCCTGTAAATGGAACACCAATCAGCGAAAATCTTTCAAGAGCAACAGGTATTAACTACGATACAACAGATGTAGTAGATATCACGAATACAAAGCCTGTAACCGTCTATTATATTGGTGGAGAAGAGGGCTCTTACTACTATGTCCCAGTTACTCGCAGGGTGAGTGCGAGCGAGACAAATAATATCGTTGCAGTGGTAAATGAGTTAATAAAAGGACCTAGTGAAAAATCAAACCTTGTTTCAGAATTTATGTCAGATGTAAAACTTCTTGAGGCACCTAAATATGAGGATGGAAAAGTTACTTTAAACTTTAATGAAAATATTTACGGTAGCTTTAAAGAAAAGGTCATCTCTCAAAATTTACTAGATGCACTGGTTCTTTCCTTAACGGAACAAACAGGCGTTGAGAAGGTTGCTGTCCAAGTAAAAGGAAAAGCTGAGTTAAAAAATGATAAAGGGAAAAAATTGACTGAACCGGTAACTCGACCAGAAAAAGTCAACACAGGTAGTTTTTAAAAAAAGTTTTTTGTTATACTATATAGTGACAATGAAAGAGGTTGGCTAGAAGGCCGCCTCTTCTTTATTTGGAATAATAGACATGAAGTAAAGCTTTACGAAATGAAGGAGGAAGTACAAGTGCGAGTGGATGGAAGAGAACCATTACAGCTAAGACCAATACATATTGAAACCAATTATTTAATGCATCCTGAAGGTTCTGTCCTTATTTCTGTTGGGAATACAAAGGTGATTTGTACAGCCAGTATTGAAGAGAGAGTCCCTCATTTTATGAGAGGGGAAGGAAAGGGCTGGATTACCGCAGAGTACTCAATGCTTCCTAGAGCGACAGAGACTAGAAACATTCGAGAATCATCAAAAGGAAAAGTGTCCGGCCGTACGATGGAGATTCAGCGCTTAATAGGCCGTGCACTGAGAGCGATTGTAGATCTTTCAGCACTAGGAGAAAGAACTGTTTGGATAGATTGTGACGTGATTCAAGCAGATGGAGGCACACGTACAGCCTCCATTACTGGTGCGTTTGTTGCGATGACGATTGCTCTTAACAAATTGGCAGAGAAAAAGTCACTTTCAAAGTTTCCAATTACGGATTATTTAGCTGCAACTAGTGTAGGAATCTTGCAAAACAAACAAATTGTGCTGGATTTAAACTACGCGGAAGATTCGAAAGCTGAGGTCGATATGAATGTTGTCATGACAGGAGCTGGTGAATTTGTAGAATTACAGGGAACGGGAGAGGAATCGACGTTCTCTTATGAACAGCTTCAAGGACTGCTTTCAGCGGCTCAGGAAGGGCTAATGGAGCTATTTGAACAGCAAAAAGCTGCCTTGGGTGAGAGCATTACAAAGAAAATTGAAGCACGTAGAAAAAAATAAGAGGGGAACCATGATGAAAGAAGTTATTATTGCTACTAAAAATCCTGGGAAGGCCAGAGAATTTGAACATATTTTTGCATCAAGAGGGATTGAGGTCAAAACATTGCTAGATTTTCCAGAGATTCCAGAAGTGGAAGAAACCGGCACTACGTTTGAAGAAAACGCCATTCTAAAAGCGGAGGCAGTCTCTAAAGCCTTAAATAAAATGGTCATTGGTGATGATTCTGGTTTGATTGTTGACGCTCTTGAAGGAAGGCCGGGAATCTATTCTGCCCGTTATGCAGGGGAACCGAAGAATGACCAGAACAATACCGAAAAAGTGTTAGCTGAATTGAAAAATATCCCTGAGGAAGACAGGACAGCCAGATTTTACTGTGCATTGGCTGTTGCCGTACCAGGTCAAAAAACGATGACGGTGTCAGGCACCTGTGAAGGCCGTATACTTACTGAACCTAGAGGGGTAAATGGGTTTGGATATGATCCGGTGTTTTATGTGCCGGAGAAAGGTCTTGCTATGGCGGAGTTATCTGCTGATGTGAAAAATAAAATCAGCCACCGTGCTAATGCGTTAATAAAGCTCGATGTCTTGCTAGATTCTATATTAGAAAGCCCTGAACAGTCATGAGTAAGGTTTTAATTATCAGTGACAGTCACGGGTTAACCAAAGAGCTCGAAATCATTAGAGAAAGGCATTTAAGCGACGTAGATGTTATGATTCACTGCGGAGATTCACAGTTAATGCCTGATGACCGGGCGATATCCGGATATGTTACGGTGATGGGGAATTGTGATTTTGGTGGTGGATTTCCGTTAGAGACGGTCTTAGAGACTTCTGGATATAAATTTTTTGTTACACATGGGCATCGATATTCCGTCAAAACTTCATTGATGAGTTTAAAATACAAGGCCCAAGAAGTGGATGCGGACATCGTCTGTTTTGGTCATTCCCATGTATTAGGTGCAGAAGAAATCGGTGGAACATTATTTTTAAATCCAGGAAGCATACGCCTCCCTCGAGAGCGCTTGGAAAAAACCTATGTGGTCCTGGATTTGAAGGATGAGAAAGTGAAAATGTCCGTATACGAGGTCAATGGTCAGGAATTAACAGATTTAGCTTGTGAATTCAATCTACGTAGATAAGGGGGAACCTTTCCCCCAATTACTTTATGGGGAAAATAAAAAGAAGTGTGTTGACTTTTTGATAGTAGGATAATATAATAAATCTTGTCTTAAGGAACAATTAATATGTCCCAGTAGCTCAGCCGGATAGAGCATACGCCTTCTAAGCGTACGGTCGGGAGTTCGAATCTCTCCTGGGACGCCATTTTCTTGTAAGATGTAAACTACATACCAATCATATAGCTCACCAGCGATGGTGAGTTTTTTTTGTCTTCTAATTATGCTACACTAATGTCCAACAATAATCTGAAGGACGGTATACTATGAAAAAACGGGAACAAGCCAAAAGAAAAGAAAATGTCATTTACTTTCCCGGACTAGAAAAAAGGTTAACAGATAAAGGGTTGGAAAGCCTAGAAAAGAAAAAATTTAAAGAAGCCATCACTCTTTTAGAAGAAGCTAAAGAACTAGACCCGGATAACGATCATATATTAATTGGGCTAGTGCTCGCTTATTTTGAAGCAGGCTCTTTCAAGAACGCCAAAGTACTTGCGAAGGAGATGCTGCTTAAGGGAATTGGTGACTATTTTCAGTTAGTTGATTTGTATCTGACTGTGTTGATTCAGTTGCATGAATACCATGAGATTGTCTCTACGATTGAGGCTCTCTTTGAAGAAAAGGAGATTCCGCCTGAAAAACATGATCACTTCTTAACCATTCTTCAATTCAGCCGAAGGATGGCGGAAAATCGTCAGGCACCAGAAGAGAAAAACGTTTTAGAGGAAGCCAATGCAAAAGAGCTTAATCTATTAAAAGTCAATAATTTAAACGAGCAGCTACTTCTTATTTCAGACTTAGCGGAAAAAAACATTCGCCCCTATATAAATGAAATTGCTGATTATTTAAAAGCAGAAACAGGGCATCCGTTTCTTAAAACAATGCTATTAACTCTTTTAAAAGAGCAAGAAATAGATAGAGAATTTGTGATAAAGAAATTTACGAGTGAACAAAGCTTCCACCCAGCCAACCTGCCTGAAGTAAGGGTTCACCCGAAAATGAAAAGGGTAAAAGAACTACTAGAAGCCCAGTTAGAGAGCAATGATCCTGTTCTATTTGAACACACCATCGGAATGGTAGAACGAACTTTTTTTATCACTTATCCATTGGATTTCCAACCGGAGAAACCAGATGCGTGGGCGGCAGCCTTTCATTTATTAGCTGAAAATTATTTGGGGATGGATGGAAAAGTCGAGAGGTTATCAAGTGATTATCAAATTACAATGGAAGAAATTGAGCAGGCGAAGGCTCAAATAGAGGAAATTGAGAAAATTTCTTATCCTAATATATAGGCTTCGCTGTTGAAAGAAAACAATCCTGTGTTATAATGTAGGGGTTGCATTGTGTAAAAAACTATATTTTACATTTAAAAATGGAAGATTGGCTTGATGGACAAGACATTTTCCGACTCAATTCGTTACGAATGATATGAGAATAGATTTGTTGGAGGGAAAAAGGTATGACAGTAAAATGGGAAAAGTTAGAAGGAAACCAAGGCGTCCTTACAGTTGAAGTAAGTGCTGAAGAGGTAAATAAAGGTCTAGACGCAGCATTCCAAAAGGTTGTTAAAACAGTAAGCGTTCCTGGCTTCCGTAAAGGTAAAATGCCTCGTGGAATGTTTGAAAAGCGCTTTGGTGTAGAAGCACTTTATCAAGATGCATTAGATTTCATTCTTCCAGAAGCTTATGGAAATGCAATCGATGAATCAGGAATCGAGCCAGTTGACCGTCCTGAAATCGATATCGAGCAAATGGAAAAAGGCAAAGAGCTTATTTTCAAGGCAACTGTTACAGTAAAGCCTGAAGTAAAATTAGGCGAATACAAAGGCCTTGAAGTTGAAGAATTAGATGCTAACGTAACGGACGAAGACGTTGCAAACGAATTAAAAACTCTTCAAGAACGTCAAGCTGAGTTAGTTGTTAAAGAAGAAGGAACTGCCGAAAACGGTGATACAGTTGTTCTTGATTTCGAAGGATTCGTTGATGGCGAAGCTTTCGAAGGTGGAAAAGCTGAAAATCACTCATTAGAATTAGGTTCAGGTTCTTTCATCCCTGGCTTTGAAGAGCAATTAGTTGGAGTAAAAGCTGGTGAGTCTAAAGATGTAGAAGTAACATTTCCTGAAGAATACCATGCTGCTGAACTTGCTGGTAAGCCTGCGGTATTCAAAGTGACTGTTCACGAAATTAAAGGAAAAGAACTTCCTTCATTAGATGACGAGTTTGCTAAAGATGTAGATGATGAAGTTGAAACATTAGATGCTCTTAAAGAAAAAATCAAAACTCGTTTAGTAGATAGCAAAAAGCATGAAGCAGAGCACCACCTACGTGATACTGTAGTTGAAAAAGCTGCTGCAAATGCTGAAGTTGAAATTCCAGAAGTTATGGTTACAAATGAAGTAAACCGTATGCTTCAAGAATTTGAACAACGTTTACAAACGCAAGGTATGAACCTTGAACTTTACTTCCAATTCTCTGGTCAAGACGAAAATGCATTACGTGAGCAAATGAAGGAAGAAGCACAAACCCGCGTAAAAGTGAATTTAACTTTAGAAGCGATTGCTAAAGCTGAAAACCTTGAAGTAACTGACGAAGATGTAGAAGCTGAACTAGAAAAAATGGCTGGTATGTACAACATGACAGTTGATATGATTAAACAAGCTCTTGGCGGTTCTGAAGGTATTAAATCTGACCTTAAACTTAAAAAAGCTGTTGACTTTCTTGTTGAAAACAAGAAATAAATTTTAACCATTTAAAAAACAAGGTGCGATTTTTATCGTGCCTTGTTTTATACATATTTCTCATTACATATTATAATAAGGACAGGGAAACCTGTTTATTATCCTGTTGAGTTCCTCAGCAGGGAATAATTTTTATTCTTAAATGGCAGGAAATAGAGTAAACTAAGGCGAATAATTAATTTCCAAACAGTTTTAAGACTTAATTTCAAAAAATATGGTTAAGATTAATGAGTACATAAGTTTTCCATCGACTTACACAAACAAAAAGAGTAAAGAAAAAACATAATTGCATAATGCGTTTTATTTCCAGTCCATTGGTTTCATGTGTTACAATGCAAAATACATACCACCTGAATAGTTAGAAAAATATAGACTTTTGTTTGTGTAAATCACTGCTTCAAATAGGGTACTAACAACGTTTTAAGGGGTGAAAGGATTGTTTAAATTTAATGATGAAAAAGGACAGTTAAAGTGTTCCTTCTGTGGCAAAACACAGGATCAAGTTCGTAAATTAGTTGCCGGGCCTGGAGTTTATATATGCGATGAATGTATCGAGCTTTGCACAGAAATCGTGGAAGAAGAGCTTGGAACGGAAGAAGAAGTAGAATTTAAAGACGTTCCAAAGCCAAAGGAAATCTGTGAAATTCTTAATGAATACGTCATTGGCCAAGACCAGGCGAAAAAATCTCTATCAGTAGCGGTTTACAATCACTATAAGCGAATCAATTCCAACAGCAAAATTGATGACGTAGAGCTTTCAAAGAGTAATATTTGTATGATTGGACCAACTGGTAGCGGTAAAACATTATTAGCACAAACATTGGCTCGAATCTTGAATGTGCCATTTGCAATTGCTGATGCTACTTCCTTAACAGAGGCTGGATATGTTGGGGAAGACGTAGAAAATATTTTATTAAAATTGATTCAAGCTGCTGATTATGATGTGGAAAAAGCAGAAAAAGGAATCATCTATATTGATGAAATTGATAAAATTGCCCGTAAATCAGAGAATCCTTCTATTACTCGTGATGTTTCTGGTGAGGGTGTGCAGCAGGCATTATTAAAAATTCTTGAAGGTACGGTTGCAAGTGTTCCGCCACAAGGTGGAAGAAAGCATCCACATCAGGAGTTTATCCAAATTGATACTACAAATATTTTATTTATCTGCGGTGGAGCATTTGACGGAATCGAGCCAATTATTAAACGCCGTTTAGGCCAAAAGGTCATTGGATTTGGATCAGATGTGAAGCAGGTAGATGTTTCTCAAAAAGAGCTTCTTTCAAAAGTATTGCCTGAAGACTTACTTCGTTTTGGATTAATTCCAGAATTCATCGGTCGTCTTCCGGTGATTGCTAGCCTTGAGCAATTAGATGAGGCAGCATTGATTGAAATTTTAACAAAACCGAAAAATGCGCTAGTTAAACAATATCAAAAAATGCTTGAAATCGATGATGTAGAGTTGCAATTTGAAGAAGGCGCATTAGAGGAAATCGCGAAGAAAGCAATTGAACGAAAAACGGGTGCCCGTGGTCTTCGTTCAATAATCGAAGGAATCATGCTTGATGTCATGTTTGATCTTCCTTCACGCGAAGATATTACTAAATGTATCATTACGAAGGACACTGTCTTAGAAAACAGTGTTCCGAAATTAGTCTTAGAAGACGGAACGGTTGTTGCAGAAGAAAAATCCGCATAAACTTTCAAAGACCTGGCTCTCTGCCAGGTCTTTTTACTTTTTGTGGTTTATTCCTCCTTCCGGCAGGAAATACTTATTAATATATTGTGAGTATGTAGTAGGAGGGAAATGTATGAGTTGGACGGGGATTGCCTTATTTATACAGCTGTTTTTCGGAATCATAATTGGGCTGTATTTTTGGAATTTGTTGAGGAATCAGCGTACGCAAAAAGTGTCCATTGACCGGGAATCCCGTAAAGAAATGGAACAGCTTCGCAAAATGAGGTCCATTTCATTGACTGAACCATTAGCTGAGAAAGTTCGCCCTACAAGCTTTAAGGATATTGTAGGCCAAGAAGATGGGATTAAATCATTAAAGGCGGCCCTTTGTGGACCAAATCCGCAGCATGTAATTATTTATGGACCACCGGGAGTGGGTAAAACAGCTGCTGCCCGCCTCGTTCTAGAAGAGGCCAAAAAGAATCAAAAGTCACCATTTAAAGCATCTTCTGTGTTTATTGAATTAGACGCCACAACAGCACGGTTTGACGAAAGAGGAATTGCAGACCCTTTAATTGGTTCTGTTCATGATCCTATTTATCAAGGTGCAGGGGCAATGGGACAGGCAGGTATACCACAGCCAAAGCAAGGTGCTGTGACAAATGCACATGGTGGAGTACTCTTTATTGATGAGATTGGCGAATTGCATCCAATCCAAATGAATAAACTTCTAAAAGTATTAGAGGATCGAAAGGTCTTTTTGGAAAGTGCCTATTATCATGAAGAAAATACGCAAATACCAACGCATATTCATGATATTTTTAAAAATGGACTACCTGCCGATTTCCGTTTAATTGGTGCCACTACTAGGACTCCAAGTGAAATTCCTCCAGCGATTCGTTCCCGCTGTATGGAGGTTTTCTTCCGCGATTTAAATCAGGAGGAAATTGTGGAAGTAGCGAAGAAAGCGGCTGAAAAAGTAAACCTAGAAATTTTTGAAACAGGTGTTAATACCTTATCTACATATGCGAGAAATGGCCGTGAAACGGTCAATATGATCCAAATTGCAGCTGGGCTTGCTATTACAGAAGACCGTAATTATATCAAGGATGAAGATATTGAGTGGGTCATCCATTCCAGTCAAATGACTCCAAGGATGGAAAGAAAAATTAATGATATTTCACATGTAGGTCTGGTGAATGGACTAGCTGTGTATGGGCCAAATTCTGGTGCATTGCTCGAGATTGAAGTTACGGTCATCTCGGCAAAAGACAAGGGAACAATCAACATAACTGGTATTGTTGAAGAAGAAAGCATTGGCGGTCAAGGGAAATCCATTCGCAGGAAGAGTATGGCACGTGGTTCGATCGAAAATGTGATTACGGTTCTCCGTTCGATGGGAGTACCCGCTAATGACTACGATATTCACGTTAATTTTCCTGGCGGTGTCCCAATCGATGGACCTTCTGCTGGAATAGCCATGGCGACAGGAATTTATTCCGCCATTTACAAAATTCCCATTGATAACACGGTAGCAATGACTGGTGAGATTAGTATTCATGGCAATGTGAAGCCAATTGGCGGGGTTTATCCTAAAGTAAAGGCAGCAAGAAAGGCAGGAGCCAAAACCGTCATCATTCCAGAGGAAAATATGCAAACCATCTTGAATGAGATTGACGGAATCAACATCGTTCCTGTCACCCATCTACATGAAGTATTCGAGATTGCCCTAGTCCAATCCTTCGGAAAACACGAAGCCATCCCTGCCTCAATTGAACTAACAAAGAAAGAATCGATTTAATCTAAAAAGAGAATATAGAACTTCGGTTTGTAGTGTAAATCAAACCGGAGTTTTTTTATTGCCATTTTCCTAAAAGAAATCCAAAATGAACTTAGGAAGATTTCCTTACGTTTGGGGAAAATATAAATTATATTGAAAAAGAGATCTCGAATCTCTAAAAATAGACACCATATTATAAATACGTTAGAATTGTACAAAGACTAATCTGCTAGTAGTAGTAGGAAAACGAGGATTGCATGTGGAGGTGCATTATATGGCGGAAAAGAACGAATTGATCGTCCCCCTCCTGCCGCTTCGAGGTTTGCTTGTTTATCCGACAATGGTCCTGCATTTAGATGTAGGCCGTGAAAGATCTGTGCAAGCACTTGAAAAAGCAATGGTAGATGACCACTTAATCTTTTTAACAACTCAAAAGGATGTATCAATCGATGATCCATCAGAAGAGGAAATATACAAAATTGGTACGTTAACAAAAGTGAAGCAAATGCTAAAACTGCCAAACGGAACCATTAGAGTATTGGTAGAAGGCTTAAACCGAGCGGAAATTGTTTCATTTTATGAAGAAGACGAGCATTATTCGGTAAGTTTGGTCACGTATGATGATCCTGATACTAAGGATGTGGAAGACCAAGCCCTGATGAGAACAATGCTTGACTATTTTGAGCAATACATAAAACTCTCTAAAAAAATCTCGGCAGAAACCTATGCCTCTGTCGCTGATATTGAAGAACCTGGTAGAATGGCGGATATCATCGCATCACATTTACCACTCAAGCTAAAGGAAAAGCAAGAAATCCTTGAGACAATTGATGTAAAGAGCCGTGTAAATCGCGTAATTGATACCATTCATAATGAAAAAGAAGTACTTAATTTGGAAAAGAAAATTGGCCAACGAGTAAAACGGTCGATGGAACGGACGCAAAAAGAGTACTATCTTCGTGAACAAATGAAGGCCATTCAAAAAGAATTAGGCGATAAAGAAGGCAAAACAGGTGAGATTGCGGAGTTGACGAAAAAAATTGAGCAGGCTGAAATGCCTGAGCATGCAAAAAAGGCGGCTCTTAAGGAATTAGATCGTTATGAGAAAGTGCCATCTAGTTCGGCAGAAAGTGCAGTGATCCGTAATTATATTGAATGGTTGATTACGATTCCTTGGTCGAAAAAGACAGAGGATGATATTGATATTCTCCGTGCCGAAAAGGTTTTAAATCAGGACCATTACGGATTGGAAAAGGTTAAGGAACGTGTACTTGAATATTTGGCGGTACAGAAACTGACGAATTCTTTAAAAGGCCCTATTCTTTGCTTAGCAGGACCTCCTGGTGTGGGGAAAACGAGCCTTGCCCGCTCTATTGCGTCATCGCTGAATCGTAACTTTGTTCGAGTGTCCCTTGGCGGGGTACGTGATGAATCTGAAATTCGCGGCCACAGGAGAACGTATGTGGGAGCCATGCCTGGACGCATAATTCAAGGAATGAAAAAAGCTGGAACGATCAACCCTGTCTTTTTACTTGATGAAATAGATAAAATGTCTAATGATTTCCGCGGAGATCCATCTTCAGCTATGCTGGAAGTATTAGACCCGGAACAAAACCATAATTTTAGTGACCATTATATTGAAGAAACCTACGATTTATCAAAGGTCATGTTTATTGCAACGGCAAATAATTTATCAACCATTCCTGGGCCACTATTAGACAGAATGGAAATTATTACGATTGCTGGCTACACGGAGCTTGAAAAAGTACACATTTGTAGAGACCATTTGCTACCAAAACAAATTAAAGAAAATGGTTTAACGAAGGGGATTCTTCAAGTTCGTGATG
This sequence comes from Bacillus sp. SLBN-46, assembly GCF_031453555.1. GTDB lineage: Bacteria > Bacillota > Bacilli > Bacillales > Cytobacillaceae > Neobacillus. Next base: position 1,811,833 of record NZ_JAVIZM010000001.1, read on the forward strand.
ATGCGATACTGAAAGTGGTTCGCTATTATACTCGCGAAGCAGGCGTTCGAAGCTTAGAGCGTCAAATGGCAACCATTTGTAGGAAGACAGCAAAAATCATCGTTTCCGGTGAAAAGAAGCGGGTAATTATCACTGAAAAGAATGTAGAAGAATTTTTAGGGAAGCCAAGATTCCACTATGGAATGGCTGAAACAGAAGATCAAGTAGGAGTGGCGACTGGGTTGGCTTATACGACAGTTGGAGGCGACACCCTGCAGATAGAGGTTTCGCTATCACCTGGTAAAGGAAAGCTTGTTCTAACAGGTAAGCTTGGCGATGTGATGAAGGAATCTGCACAAGCTGCATTTAGTTATGTTCGCTCAAAGGCGACTGAACTGGGCATCGAAGACGATTTCCATGAAAAATATGATATTCATATCCACGTTCCCGAAGGAGCTGTTCCGAAGGATGGACCTTCTGCAGGAATTACAATGGCAACGGCACTCGTATCGGCTTTAACTGGCAAACCGATTCGCAGAGAGGTTGGAATGACGGGTGAGATTACACTAAGAGGAAGAGTTCTACCAATTGGTGGTCTGAAAGAAAAAACCTTAAGTGCCCATCGCGCAGGTCTGACGAAAGTCATTCTACCAAAGGACAATATAAAAGATATTGATGATATTCCAGAAAGTGTAAGGAATGAACTAGAATTTGTACCAGTCTCACATGTGGATGAAGTTCTAAGACATGCCCTTTTAGAAGGTGATACTAAATGAAGGTAGTAAGTTCAGACATTGTCATCAGTGCAGTTAAGCCAGAACAGTATCCAGAAACAGAGTTGCCTGAATTTGCTCTTGCGGGGCGTTCCAACGTAGGAAAGTCGTCTTTTATTAATAAGATGCTAAACCGGAAAGGATTAGCGAGAATTTCGTCAAAGCCAGGTAAAACCCAAACGTTAAATTTTTACCTAATCAATGAAATCCTTCATTTTGTCGATGTCCCTGGATATGGATATGCCAAGGTTTCGAAGACAGAGAGGGCCGCATGGGGAAGGATGATTGAAACGTATTTTACCACTCGTGAGCAATTACGGGCAGTCGTCTTAATAGTTGATTTACGCCATCCGCCGACAGTGGATGATGTGATGATGTATGATTTCTTAAAACACTATGAAATCCCCTGCATTGTTATCGCAACTAAGGCAGATAAAATCCCAAAGGGAAAATGGCAAAAGCATCTAAAGGTCACACGTGAAACATTAGACCTTGATAAAAATGACCACTTGATTGTCTTCTCCTCTGAAACGGGAGAGGGAAAAGACAAAGCATGGTCCTTGCTACAGAGTTATATGTAAGTAAGACATAGAAAAACGCCTGGCAGTTAAGTGCCAGGCGTTTTCCTATGTGAATTTGGAAAGTTTCACTGTTATTTTTTCTTTTTTAGTAGAAAATAAATACCAACAACAATTAACAGAGCGGGCCAGAATTTCCAAATAAAGCTCATGCCATTTTGTAATAAGCCAAGATAGCCGGCAATTTTATCATAAAATAGTAGCAATACCGCTAAAATGAGAAAGAGGAATGCTTGAAACAAGCCTGTATTTGTTTTTTGAAAACGAAGGAAAAAACCAATTGATATAATGAGAATTAACATGCCAATGGTATGGCTTGGCCAAAAAGACACATGACCGACAAGATGAAAGTGAAGCCCGAAACCACTCATGATGACTCCAGGAAGAATGGCTTCATGTTCCTTAGCTGAATAGCCCTGACCTAAAAAAGCAATCCCAACGATCATCAGCAAGGTAGGCCATGTATAAAATTGTTGAAAAATAGTAATTCCTGTTTGCTGTAGTAAAAAGTAAGCTCCAAAACCAATCAGAATAATTCCGGGAAAGATTCGCTGATTTTTCATTAAAAAACACCACTTCCAATAAGGTTCACTTGAATCTATTCTATTTTTTTGATACTGTACTTAAGGAAGTAATAGATAAAACTAAGTCCTATTATTTTTTTATCATAACATATCTTTCGTTTTCTGTTCACATTTTCCGAGCAAAAGTCGAAATTGCTCATGATATAATCATACTAGTTAATACTGCTAATGTACTATTAAGTGGGGGTGTACGAAACAAATGCATATTTTAGTAATCGGTCTTAACTATAAAACTGCCCCTGTAGAAATCCGTGAGCGGTTGACATTTAATGAAACCGAACTTGTGGATGCCATAAAAAAGTTAAACACTAAAAAAAGCATCCTAGAAAACATCATCTTGTCTACATGTAATCGTACGGAAATTTATGCGGTTGTCGATCAACTCCATACTGGCCGCTATTATATAAAAGAATTTCTGTCCGAATGGTTCGGCATGGAACAAACTGAATTCTCTCCATTCTTATTTGTTTATGAAGACGATGGAGCTGTAGAGCATCTGTTTAATGTTACTTGCGGACTCAATTCCATGGTTTTAGGGGAAACACAAATTCTTGGGCAGGTGCGTACTAGCTTTATGCTGGCACAACAAGAGGAAACGACTGGTTCGGTGTTCAATCACTTGTTTAAACAAGCGATTACGGTAGCCAAACGTGGACATTCAGAAACAGATATTGGTGCAAATGCCGTTTCTGTTAGCTATGCTGCGGTTGAGCTGGCAAAGAAAATCTTCGGCTCTCTTGCGAATAAACATGTATTGATTTTCGGGGCGGGAAAAATGGGTGAATTAGCAGCCCAAAACCTGCATGGTAACGGTGTGAAAAAAGTAACAGTGATTAATCGTACGTACGATAAAGCAAAAACCCTTGCCAGCCGTTTTAATGGCGAAGCGAAAACGGTAGCTGACTTACAGCAGTCACTCATTGAAGCAGATATTTTAATTAGCTCAACGGGTGCAAAAGACTTTGTCATTACAAAAGAACTGATGGCTAAGGTTGAGAAAAAGCGTAAGGGTAAACCATTATTTATGGTAGATATTGCTGTACCACGTGATTTGGACCCAAGAATTTCAGAGCTTGAGAATGTCTTTTTATACGATATTGACGATTTAGAAGGCATTGTTGAAGCAAACCTGCAAGAACGCCAAAAAGCGGCAGCTAAAATCAGACTAATGATTGAAAAAGAAATCGTTGATTTCAATCAATGGCTTGGAATGCTCGGTGTAGTACCTGTCATTTCCGCTCTTCGCGAAAAAGCTTTAGCTATACAAGCCGAGACAATGGTTAGTTTGGAAAGAAAATTGCCCAATCTATCAGATCGTGACCTAAAAGTATTAAACAAACATACAAAGAGCATTATCAACCAGCTTTTAAAGGATCCGATTTTACAAGCGAAGGAATTGGCTGCTAGACCAGATGCCGAACAGGCGATGGATTTGTTTATTAAAATATTCAATATTGAAGAGCTTGTTGAAGAACAACATTCGAGAGCAGCCGAAGTTAATACATCACCGGTTCTTAAACCACAGGCTTCCTTTCAGTCATAAGGGGTACTTTCTATGTTCGATGTCTTTATGACAAGGCTTCATGAATTAACGGTTGTTCTATATGCCTTCAGTGTGTTGTTATATTTCTTTGATTTCATTCACCATAACCGGAAGGCAAACCGAATTGCCTTCTGGTTACTTGCATTTGTATGGGTTTTACAAACGATTTTCCTATTTTTTTATATGACAAAAACAGGAAGGTTCCCTGTACTAACGATCTTTGAGGGACTCTATTTTTATGCTTGGGTATTAGTAACATTGTCAATTGGGATAAATCATTTACTGCGAGTCGATTTTATCGTCTTTTTTACGAATATCCTTGGTTTTACCGTTATGGCAATTCATACCTTCGCCCCAATGCAATACCATTCACATATCATGGCCAAACAACTGGTATCAGAACTATTGTTAATCCATATTACAATGGCGATTCTTTCATACGGGGCATTTTCCCTGTCGTTTGTATTTTCAGCCCTGTACCTGCTTCAATATGATCTATTGAAACGGAAAAAATGGGGAACAAGACTTGTTCGCCTGGCAGATTTAGATAAACTTGAAAGATCATCTTACATATTGGCTGTCATTGGTGTTCCGATGCTCCTGCTCAGCCTTATTTTAGGCTTACAGTGGGCATTTCTAAAGGTTCCTGGAATGCCGTGGTACGATATGAAAATTATTGGGTCGTTTTTGTTGCTAACGGCCTACAGCATTTATTTATATCTCCGGATCGGAAAAAACTTATCTGGCAGAAAGTTAGCAATGTGGAATACGGCCTCATTTTTAATAGTATTAATTAATTTTTTCTTATTTGGTCGATTATCATCTTTCCATTTATGGTATGCATAACCTTAGGAGGCAGTCATGAGAAAAATTATTGTTGGTTCTAGACGGAGCAAGTTGGCATTAACACAAACCAATTGGGTGATTGAACAGTTGAAGAAGCTGGACCCTCGTTTTGAGTTTGAAGTAAAAGAAATCGTAACAAAGGGTGATAAAATCCTCGATGTTACACTTTCAAAAGTGGGCGGAAAAGGGTTATTCGTAAAGGAAATAGAGCAAGCTATGCTTGATAAAGAGATTGATATGGCCGTTCATAGTATGAAAGACATGCCAGCTGTTTTACCTGAGGGTCTTACAATCGGCTGTATTCCTTTCCGTGAAGATCACCGTGATGCTCTTATTTCAAGAAATCATGTCAAATTGAAAGATTTAAAGCCAGGTGCAATTGTTGGGACGAGTAGCCTTCGCCGCAGTGCGCAGCTATTAGTCCAACGCCCAGACATAGAGATTAAATGGATTCGTGGAAATGTCGATACAAGACTAGCAAAATTACAGGAAGAAGAATATGATGCCATCATTTTAGCAGCAGCAGGACTTTCCCGCCTTGGCTGGGCTTCTGACGTAGTAACAGAATTTATTGATGCCGAAATTTGTGTTCCTGCTGTTGGGCAAGGTGCACTATCCATTGAATGCCGCGAAGATGATAAAGAATTACTAGAGCTGTTTGAGAAATTCACCTGCAAGAAAACAGAAAGAGCGGTTCGTGCCGAGCGTGCTTTCCTGCAAAAAATGGAGGGTGGCTGTCAGGTGCCAATTGCCGGCTTTGCCCGTGTAGAAGAAAATGATGAAGTCGTATTAAATGTTCTTGTTGCTTCTCCAGAGGGTCAGGAGATCTTTAAAGAGGAACTAAGAGGACAAAATCCGGAAGAGCTTGGTGTTCAGGCTGCTGATTTATTAATTAAAAAAGGAGCCAAGGACCTGATTGAAAAGGTGAAACGGGAGCTGGAAGGTCAATGATCCAATCATTGCCCTTGCTTGATAAAAAAGTCCTTGTTCCAAGAGGCGAAAATCAAGCAAAATCCTTTTCACAGCTTGTAGAAAGGGAGGGAGGGATTCCAATCGAAATCCCTCTTATTGCCTTTCGACCCATTGAAAAAGTCGATCGCCTTCAATACTCTTTGAAGGCTCTTGATACATATGATTGGATTATTTTTACAAGCAATGTAACGGTTGAGACCTTTTTTTCTTTTTTCCAAAAGGAAGAGTTGGATGAAAGATTTCCTAAAATCGCAGTGATTGGGAAAAAGACGGCAGAGTGCTTGAAGGAAAAAGGGCTAACTACCGCATTTGTTCCATCTGCCTATGTGGCTGAGGTGTTTGTTGAGGAGTTTTTACCTTTTATCCAAAGTGGGATGCGGGTTTTGCTTCCGAAAGGAAACCTCGCGCGAGAATACATCTCACGAGCCTTATCAGAAGCCGGAGCTGCGGTGGATGAAGTCGTCATTTACGAAACCTATCTGCCTGATGAAAGCCGAGAAAAGCTGGCAAGGATGCTGGCTGACGGGCAGCTGGATATTCTGCTGTTTACAAGTCCTTCTACGGTGGATCATTTGATGGAGGTGGTCAAAGACTACGGCCTTGAAGAACAGGTAAACAAGTGTGTCATCGGCTGTATCGGTCCGGTAACAGAGAAAAAGCTAGTGGAACATGGGCTCACCGTTCATGCTTCACCAGAGGAATATACCGTAAAAGAAATGATTAAAAGCATAATTGCTTATTTAGATGTGGAGGAATCATAAATGGAACTTCAATTCAAACGTCATCGCCGCCTGCGTTCTAGTGCCAGCATGCGCGCACTTGTTAGAGAAAATCACTTGAAAGCGGAGGACTTTATCTATCCGCTGTTTATCTATGAAGGGGAAAACATCCGCAATGAAGTGTCATCCATGCCAGGCGTGTTCCAAGTTTCCATGGATCATCTTCAAGCCGAAATGGAAGATATCGTTGCTCACGGCATAAAGTCTGTCCTTTTATTCGGTATTCCTGCGACAAAGGATGCGTGTGGAGAGCAAGCCTATCATGACCACGGAATTGTTCAGGTAGCTACTCGTTTTATTAAAGAACACTTCCCAGAAATCATTATTGTAGCAGATACTTGCTTGTGTGAATATACAAGCCATGGACACTGTGGCGTTGTTGAAGGGGAGAAAATCCTTAACGATGAGTCATTAGATCTTCTTGTAAAAACAGCAGTGGCACAAGCTCAAGCTGGGGCGGACATTATTGCGCCATCTAACATGATGGACGGCTTTGTTGCTGCTATTCGTGCAGGGCTTGATGAAGCTGGATTTACAGAGATTCCGATTATGTCTTATGCCGTTAAATATGCTTCTGCGTTCTACGGACCGTTCCGTGAGGCAGCAGAAGGCGCGCCACAATTTGGTGACCGCAAAACGTATCAAATGGATCCTGCAAACCGAATGGAAGCTTTCAGAGAAGCAGAATCGGATGTGGCAGAGGGTGCGGATTTCTTAATTGTTAAACCAGGTATGCCGTACCTTGATATCGTTCGTGATATGAAAAATACCTTTAACCTGCCTATTGTTATTTATAATGTGAGCGGTGAGTATTCCATGATTAAGGCAGCTTCTGCAAACGGCTGGATTGACGAGAAAAACACCGTTCTTGAAATGTTGATGGGCATGAAGCGTGCCGGTGCTGACTTGATCATTACGTATGCAGCAAAAGATGCGATTCGCTGGTTAAAAGAAGACCAATAAACATTTTTGAAAAGAGGGAAAAGGATGCGCTCGTATACAAAATCGATTGAAGCATTTAAAGAAGCCCAAACCCTTATGCCTGGCGGCGTAAACAGTCCTGTTCGTGCCTTTAAATCAGTGAATATGGACCCGATTTTTATGGAAAGAGGCAAAGGGTCTAAAATTTATGATATCGATGGCAATGAATACATTGACTATGTACTTTCATGGGGTCCTCTAATCCTTGGACATACCAATGACCGTGTCGTGGAAGCAATGAAAAAAGTAGCGGAGCTTGGTACAAGCTATGGTGCGCCTACATTGATGGAAAATGAGCTGGCAAAGCTTGTTATTGAACGTGTTCCATCAATCGAAGTGGTTCGGATGGTATCATCAGGTACAGAAGCAACGATGAGTGCCCTTCGTTTAGCAAGAGGGTATACAGGACGTAATAAGATTTTGAAATTCGAAGGCTGCTATCATGGCCATGGAGATTCTCTGTTAATTAAAGCTGGTTCAGGTGTGGCTACACTAGGCCTTCCTGACAGCCCGGGCGTTCCTGAAGGAGTAGCATCCAATACGATTACGGTAGCGTACAACGACCTTGAAGGCGTAAAGTATGCGTTTGAACAATTTGGGGAAGATATCGCTTGTATCATTGTTGAGCCAGTTGCTGGGAATATGGGTCTTGTTCCTCCACTTCCAGGATTCTTGGAAGGACTGCGTGAGATTACATCGGCAAATGGCACATTGCTCATTTTTGACGAGGTTATGACTGGCTTCCGCGTGGGCTACAACTGTGCACAAGGGTACTTCAATGTAACGCCTGATATCACCTGTCTTGGAAAAGTAATCGGTGGTGGACTTCCTGTAGGTGCATACGGCGGTAAGGCCGAAATCATGCAGCGAATTGCTCCAAGCGGCCCGATTTACCAAGCCGGAACCTTATCTGGTAACCCGCTTGCTATGACAGCAGGTTATGAAACATTGAGCCAGTTAACGCCAGCACATTACGAGGAGTTTATCCGTAAGGGCGACCTTCTTGAAAAAGGCTTTAAGGCTGCTGCGGCAAAATACGATATTCCTATTACATTTAACCGCGCGGGATCCATGATTGGTTTCTTCTTTACCAATGAAGAGGTTATTAACTTTGAAAAAGCGAAAACATCTAATTTAGCGTTCTTTGCAGAGTACTACCGTGAAATGGCAGAGCAAGGTATTTTCTTACCACCTTCTCAATTCGAAGGATTATTCTTATCGACTGCCCATACGGATGAAGACATTGAAAAAACAATACAAGCAGTGGAAATTGCATTTTCGAAGCTTAAATAAATTCATTTGTAGGCACCCACCAAATCCTGGTGGGTGTTTTTTGTTGATGTTTTTCTGGTGAAATGTGGTAAAAAAGCCAATACCTCTGAAAAATGAGCCAATCTCTTACGAAAATGATCCAATCGTTGGTAAAAATAAGCCAATAATGATAAATTTTGAGCCAATCATTAATACTCAACAATAAAATAATTTGGATTTCTAGTTGTAAACACTTAAAAATCAATGTGAGTAGTGTAAAATTACACTAAATTATCCTGGTGAAATGATTTATCAGCGAATTTTGAGCCTTTATCAGCGAATTTACCCAATATATCGGCGAATTTATGATTTTATCAGCGAATCGAACCTTTTTATCAGCGAATCACGTTTCTCCTAATTCTTTTCCCTCTGCAATGATGTTTTTTATCATAAATAAATCTCATTGTTCATAGAGTGTAAGTGACATAGTGATTTTGCGTGAAGGATACGAAAGGAGGAGTCGCTTTGTCCCAAGAGAATCAATCGTGCCTACGATTTTCTTTGGAGGAATCTTTGTGGTTTAGAAAAGGACAGGAAGTCGAGGAACTTCTATCGATTTCTCTAGACCCGGATATTACCATCCAGGAAAACGATCAGTACGTAACCATACGTGGTTCGTTGGAGCTTACCGGCGAATATAAAAGTTACGAACCTAGCAATGAGGGTAGCGAAGAGGAAGTAACATCTCAAAAGTTTGTAGAAAGGGTGGCAGAACGCGAGGAAGGCACCTGTGAATTTTCACATCGCTTCCCAGTCGATATCACTATCCCGAACAATCGGATTCAAAGCATCTATGATATTGATGTTCTCGTTGAATCATTCGATTATTCTACACCAGAGCGTAGCTGCCTTAAACTATCTGCAGAACTGACCATCAGTGGTTTATATGATGCAGAGCAGCAGGAACAAGTAGAACCTGAATATGAGGTACTTAACCGTTACGAAACGGAAGAGGCTGAGGAAGAAGCAGCCATTGAACAAGCAGCAGTTCAAAGCACATACGAAAACAACTTCTTATTTGAAGCAGAGGCAAGAAAACAACAGGAAGAGGAAGAAGTAGAAGTATTACCGAAGTTCCCAACCTTTAACTATCAGCCTTCAGCAGATGAACAAGAAAAATTTGAGCCTGCATGGGCCAGAAATGAAGGCGGCCAGCCAGTTGAGATCGAAGAAGAGGAAATCGTTGTTCAAGAACAAGCAGCACCACAACCAGAGGTTATTTTTGAAGAGGAAGTAAAGCATGTAGAAGAAAGCTCATCATCCCCTGAGGAAGCACCGAAGGTCAAGAAGAAGAAGGCAGCCAAGAAGAAGAGTATGACACTTACCGAATTTTTTGCAAGGAAAGATGAAAACTCCGCCCAAACCAGTTTACGGGTTTGCATAGTACAGAAGGGGGATACAGTAAGTACCCTCGCAGACCGTTATGATGTTACGGTTCAAAATCTGTTGCGCGAAAATAATCTGGAACTCAATCAAGATGTGTATGAGGGGCAAGTATTATATATCCCTAGTGCTTTTGCAAAAAAATAACCATTCACAATTGTTGAGCGGGTTTTCTTTAACCTGCTCAGCTTCTTTTAAAAGCTATTTCGGCTTTTCCATTGAAAGAAGGTCGAGTTGACATGAATGAGTCAAATCGGATACAAATGCTAGCGCCGGTATTACAAAATTATTATATTGAACCTCATTTTGTAGAGGATTATGGCACCGTACAAAAAATTTATTCCAATAAAGGTACGTTTGCCTTAAAGAAAATCAATCCTTCAATCGGGACTGATTTCATTCGCCATGTGCATCTTCTGTATCAAAAAGGGTTTAATCGCATCGTTCCAATTTATCCAACAATGGATGGCAGGTATGCGGTGCTGCACGAAAATGACCTGTACTATCTCATGCCCTGGATGCCAAATGATTTAAAAGATAACCGCGAGCAAACCAATCTGCAATTATTTCGCGAATTAGCGAGACTTCATACCCTTTCGGCAAAAGAAATCACTGTCAACAAAGAAGAACGAACAGAGCATTATGAAAAGACCATTCAAGAGATGGAAAAACAGCAGGAATTCCTAGATGGTTTTATCGATCAGTGCGAAAAAAAGACCTACATGTCTCCGTTCGAATTATTGTATTGCATGTATTATAACGAAATTAGCCAAGCGCTAAGATTTTCAAAAACAAAATTTGAAGAATGGTACGAAAGTACAAAGGAAAACGAAAAGGCTCGCATGGTAATAACCCATGGCAAATTAGCTTCTGAGCATTTTTTATATGATGATCGAGGATACGGCTATTTTATTAATTTTGAAAATGCACGTTATGGTTCACCGATTCATGATTTGCTCCCTTACCTTTCTCGTGCAATAAATACCAGGCCGAAGCGGAGTGATACAGCAATCGACTGGGTATACCATTATTTTAAATACTTCCCGTTTAAAGCAGATGAGAAGTTATTATTTTTCAGCTATTTAGCTCTTCCCATTCCGATCATACAAGTAGCGGAGAGCTATTATCGGAAGCAGCGGCCAAAGAATGAGTTGAAATATGTAAGCCAGCTGCAGCACCGATACTGGCATTTGAAAAATTCTGAGTATATTGTCATGAAAATGACGGAAATCGAAAACGCACAAAAAGCAAAAGAAGGAGCCCAGCAGCAGTCATAACTCTGCAAGATGGGCTCCTTAAATAATGTCAAAATAAATGGATACAGCAAGGACAAGAAAACAGGTTAATAGTAATACATCAAATACGGTTGGTAAAAGCAGCGTCCGGATAAATTGAAAAATACTAAACGGAATAATCAATTGAGCAGCAATCCTTCGGCACGTGATGAACCAAGGCTTATATTTGTATTTATGAAAATTCCTCTTCATCCCAGAATCTCCCCCTTTGGGATTTAACCTTTATTTTATATATATTCCAAATGCCTATAGAAGTTCTCCATTAAATACATACAGTATAAAAAATAAAAAAATTGGTTATCATGATTGACGTCAAACCCTTTTTTTCGGTAGTATAACAATATAATTAAAATAACAAGCAACGACAGGGAAGAGTACGATGCCATCCTACTTTTAGAGAGGGAAATCATTAGCTGAAAGATTTCCTAAGAGGAACATCAGAAGGTCGCCCAGGAGCTTCTTCTGCGAAAAGGTCAAATGATCTGATTAGTTGAAGACGGATGAAATCCGTTATCCCGTTAAGTGCCAATCATGTTTTTTTATTGATTGGAAAAAAGGTGGTACCGCGAAGCAAACTCCATTCGTCCTTTTATGACGAATGGGGTTTTTTATGTTTTTGTGGAAACAGTAGCTTAAGAAGGAGGAATTTTTGATGGAAACAAAAGAATTAACGATGCCAACGAAATACGACCCGCAATCGATTGAAAAAGGTCGTTATGACTGGTGGCTACAAGGGAAGTATTTTGAAGCAAAGGATGACGAGGGGAAACAGCCTTATACTGTTGTTATTCCACCGCCAAACGTTACAGGTAAGCTTCATTTAGGTCATGCATGGGATACAACCCTTCAAGATATCGTTACACGTATGAAACGGATGCAAGGCTATGACGTGCTTTGGCTTCCTGGTATGGACCATGCGGGTATTGCCACACAGGCGAAGGTAGAAGAGAAGCTTCGTAGTGAAGGCAAAAGCCGTTACGATTTGGGCCGTGAAAAGTTCGTTGAAGAAACTTGGAAGTGGAAGGATGAATATGCTTCCCACATCCGTCAACAATGGTCAAAGCTAGGTTTAGGCTTAGATTACAGCCGTGAGCGTTTCACTTTGGATGAAGGGTTATCAGATGCCGTTCGTGAAGTATTCGTTACTCTATACAATAAAGGTCTGATTTACCGTGGCGAATATATTATTAACTGGGATCCTTCTACGAAAACAGCCTTATCTGACATTGAAGTAATCTATAAAGATGTTCAGGGGGCGTTTTACCATCTGAGATATCCTTTAGCAGATGGCACTGGATCCATCGAGGTTGCGACAACTCGTCCAGAAACGATGCTCGGTGATACAGCTGTTGCGGTTCATCCTGAAGATGAGCGCTACAAGCATTTAATTGGAAAAACCGTTATTCTGCCAATCGTTGGCCGTGAAATTCCAATCGTAGCAGATGATTATGTAGATATGGAGTTCGGTTCTGGTGCGGTTAAAATTACCCCTGCACACGATCCGAACGACTTTGAACTTGGCAACCGCCATAACTTAGAGCGTATTCTCGTTATGAATGAAGATGGCTCGATGAATGACAAAGCAGGAAAATATAAAGGTTTGGATCGCTTCGAATGCCGAAAACAAATTGTAAAGGACCTTCAAGAGCAAGGTGTTCTTTTCAAAATTGAAGAGCATCTTCATTCCGTTGGGCATTCTGAGCGTAGTGGTGCAGTTGTTGAACCTTACCTATCTACTCAATGGTTCGTTAAGATGCAGCCACTAGCAGATGAAGCGATTGCCCTTCAAAATAAAGAAAACAAAGTCAACTTTGTTCCTGACCGCTTTGAAAAAACCTACTTGCGCTGGATGGAAAATATTCGTGATTGGTGTATTTCACGTCAGCTTTGGTGGGGACACCGGATTCCTGCATGGTACCACAAAGAAACAGGTGAAGTATTTGTAGGTCACGAAGCACCAGCAGACGCTGAAAACTGGGAGCAGGACAAAGACGTACTAGATACGTGGTTCAGCTCAGCATTATGGCCATTCTCAACCATGGGCTGGCCGAACAAGGAAGCAGCAGATTTTAAACGTTACTTCCCAACAGACGTTTTGGTAACAGGCTACGATATTATTTTCTTCTGGGTATCCAGAATGATTTTCCAAAGCATCGAATTTACAGGTGAACGTCCATTTAAAGATGTTCTGATCCATGGTCTTGTTCGTGATGAACAGGGACGTAAAATGAGTAAATCACTTGGTAACGGTGTGGACCCGATGGATGTCATCGATCAATATGGGGCCGACTCCTTACGATACTTCTTATCGACCGGATCGTCTCCAGGTCAGGATTTACGCTACAGCACGGAAAAGGTTGAAGCAACCTGGAACTTTGCTAATAAAATTTGGAATGCTTCACGCTTTGCCTTAATGAATATGGACGGCATGACTTACGAAGAAATTGATTTCAGTGGTGAAAAATCCGTTGCGGATAAATGGATTTTAACAAGACTAAATGAAACGATTGACCATGTTACCAAGCTTTCAGACCGCTATGAATTCGGTGAAGTAGGCCGTGCATTATACAACTTCATTTGGGATGACTTCTGTGATTGGTACATTGAAATGGCGAAGCTTCCATTATATGGTGAAGATGAAGCAGCAAAGAAAACGACTCGTTCCATCCTTGCTTATGTATTAGATCAAACCATGCGTCTATTACATCCGTTTATGCCATTCATTACCGAGGAAATTTGGCAGAACCTCCCACATGCTGGTGAATCTATTACGACAGCTGCATGGCCAGAGGTGAAACCAGAGCTTTCCGATGACAAGGCAGCTCAGGATATGAAGCTACTTATGGAAATGATTCGCGCGGTACGTAACATTCGTGCGGAAGTGAATACGCCAATGAGTAAGAAAATTAAAATGCTGGTTAAAGCGAAGGACGAATCAATCCTGAAGGCCATCGAAACAAACCGAAGCTATATTGAGCGCTTCTGTAATCCAGAGGAATTACAAATGGGCATCGATATTGAATCACCTGAAAAAGCAATGACGGCGGTTATTACAGGCTTGGAAATCATTCTTCCGCTTGAAGGCTTAATTAACATTGACGAAGAAATTGCTCGTCTTGAGAAGGAATACGAAAAATTAAATAAAGAAGTTGAGCGCGTTCAAAAGAAATTAAGCAATGAAGGATTCATGAAGAAAGCACCTGAAAGTGTTGTTGCTGAAGAGCGTGCAAAGGAAAATGACTATCTTGAAAAAAGAAACATCGTGGAAGCACGCATTAAAGAATTAAGAGGGTAACCTTTATGTAAAGGGGTTAGACCCCACTAAAATAATTGTGGGGATTGGCTCCTTTTTCTTATTAATAAAAATAGATGGGGTGTCACGAAATGTTTACTTCATATAAAGAAGCCCTAGACTGGATCCACGCCAGATTACGGCTTGGGATTAAGCCTGGTTTGAAACGAATGGAATGGATGATGGACAAGCTGGGTTCCCCTGAAAAGAAGATCCAAACGATCCATGTGGGAGGGACAAACGGAAAAGGCTCGACCGTCACCTACCTTCGTAATATTTTACAAGCAGTGGGATTTAAGGTGGGTACCTTTACCTCACCATATATCGAGCAATTTAATGAGCGTATTAGTGTGAATGGAAAACCGATTACGGATGAAGAGCTTTTACACCTGGCCAATATCATTCGACCATTAGCAGATGAATTGGAAGAAACAGAGCTTGGGGGACCGACTGAGTTTGAAGTGATCACTGCTATGTCGTTTTATTATTTTGCAGAAATGGGCAAGGTGGACGTGGTTGTTTATGAAGTGGGATTAGGAGGACGATTTGACTCCACCAACATTCTTCATCCACTAGCTTCTATTATTACAAATATCGGATTGGACCACACGAACATTCTCGGAAACTCGTATGAGGAAATCGCTTTTGAAAAAGCAGGAATCATCAAGGAGCATACTCCGATTTTTACGGCGGTTAAACAACCAGGAGCTCTTAAAGTAATAGAGAATCAGGCAGAAAAAATGAAGGCACCGATTTATCGACTGAACCAGGAATTTTCTATTTCTGAGCACCAATCATTGACTAAAGGTGAAAAGTTTACTTTAACTACACCCTCACAAGCCTTCATTGATTTCGAAATCAGGATGATCGGTCAGCATCAAACAGAAAATGCAGCGCTTGCAGTCTGTGCAGCACTATACTTAAATCAAGAGGGTTCGTTTCCTATCAGTGACCAAGCCATTAGAGAAGGCTTGAAAAAGGCATACTGGCCTGGCAGATTTGAAATCTTATCTGAAAAGCCATTAGTCATCATCGATGGGGCTCACAATGAGGAAGGGATTACAGCCCTTGTGCAAGAATTATCAACAAGATATAAAGAACGACACATCCATATTGTGTTTGCTGCATTAAAGGATAAGAAGTTGGATGAAATGATTGCAAAGCTGGATCAGGTATCGAATCAACTCTCATTTGTCAGCTTTGACTTTCCGAGAGCAGCAGCAGCGGAAGAATTACTAAAAATCAGTCATTCTACCAATAAAGTGGCGGTCACTAACTGGGAATCCTATCTTTTAGAGGAGATTCAGGCTCTAGATTCATCTAGTATGCTTGTTATTACTGGTTCTCTCTATTTTATCTCTGAGATAAAACCACATTTATGTAAATATTTGAAAAATATGACGATTTCTTTATGACAAGCTATAGTAAAAGTGGTAAAATGTTTTTATCTCGAATTAATAATAATATGAAGGGGAGGTAAGTAAGATGGTTAAACCGCTAACAAAACAAGCCATTTTTCTTGTATGGTTTTTATTAGTTCCTACAGGGCTGTGGTTTACCTATCATACGTATCCTCTTGAGATTAATGGGCATTGGATAGATCTATTAGCCTTTTTGTTATTAACCTCCGTGGTTGCTTCCATGCCTATTGTCATTAACGAAATGTATATCTTTTTAATTCAATGGGTGGCGCTGGCTACCTTTTTGCGGTTTGGTTTATTCGTTGAAATTATCTTTGCTCAGATTGCAGTTGTTGTATTATTACTTAAACTAAGGATCCTTCGCAAGGGTGAACTGTTCCGCTTACCGCTAAATTTGATTATGTTTTTTTTCGTTTCTTTTTTAAGTGGCGGTTTATATTATTTACTTGGCGGAGATACAGGAGAAAATCTACAAATTAATGCAGACTTCTTGTTGTTGGCGGTCTTGTATGCGGTACTTAGCTATACCTTAAATCAAGTGATTCTCGCATTTAATTTATATGTGATTTATAAAAGTAAGGATCCTTTTTTTGGGAAAGAACTCTTTGTCGAGACAATTACTACGTTAATTACCTTCCCAATCGGATTCATTTTGTACATTCTTTATAATAATTTAGGCTTATTAGCCCTCCTCTTTGTGGGAGTGCCATTTGTTAGCTTATCTATGATCTTTAATCTCTATTATTCTAGTGAAAAAATAAATGAGTACCTGCAAAAGGCAGCCGAGATTGGTCATCAAATGGCTGAACGCTTGTATATTGATGATGTCGTTAACCTATTTATTCAGAAATTAAGTGAAATGCTTCCGGTGGACTATGCTTATATACTTGAGGCAAGCGGCGATGAACTGAAATTGATTCGCCGGATTGAATCAGGGAAGGCGTTACCAAATGATCAGCAGACTATGAGTATTCATGAAGGAATCAGTGGAATGGTTTGGGAAAGCCGAAAGGCCTTCCTATTCAAAACAAAGAAGGATTGGATTGAGTATTCCAATGGCTACATTCCGAAGGATGCCGAAAGTATTCTGGGTGTACCCATCATTAGAAGTAAAAAGTTAATTGGTGTCTTACTGTTAGCTTCAAGAAGAAAACGGGCCTATGAAAAATCACAGTTAATGATTATCGATATTCTTTGCTCTCATTTTGCTGTGGCAATTGAAAATGCCCGTCATTATGAGCAAACCAAGAGACAGAGCGAACGTTGTGCCTTAACAAATCTATATAATTATCGTTACTTTGAGAATATGCTAACAGAAGAATTTGAAAAACTTACTCGTTTCGAGCGCAAAATACTCTCATTAATTATTCTCGACATTGACCATTTTAAAAACGTGAATGACACGTATGGGCATCAAAGTGGAAATGAAATTTTATGTGAACTAGCAAACAGGCTAAGTAAGCTGGTAGGAGGCCGAGGAACTGTTGCCCGTTATGGCGGCGAGGAATTTGTGGTCCTTTTACCTGATGTTTCAAAAGAAGATGCCTATCAAATGGCTGAACTCATCCGTCAATCCATCGCCAACTGGCCATTCAGCATAAGCCAGTCGCTAGACCAAAAACAGCAGCAGGTCAGAATCACCGCTTCCATAGGTGTGGCAACCGCACCAGAAGATGCCGAAGATGCATTAGCATTAATCCGCCATGCTGACCGGGCACTTTATGTAGGGGCTAAGCGGGCAGGTAGGAACAGGGTTGCGGAGTATTCGTCTTGTTAAGTGCTAAATTACTTAGTAATAAAACAATGGACCTAACTTTAACAGTAAGGTCCATTGTTTTTTAGTATTCATAGTTTACGTCGTTCAATACCGTATCTCCCCATTGGACATCCGTAGCAGGAACTGCTGGAGTACCACATTTTTGCTGGAATTCTTGATCGGTTACACTAGTTTTAACCCCATTTATTTTTCCTTTTACTACTAATAATCCACCAATCTTACTTCCTGGCTGCCTATAGGTTAAATCTCCAATCACACATAATCTTGATAAATTGGGTGAACCTGAAACAACAAGTTGATTCCCTATGTTGGTATTTCCGTTAACGTAAACTATTGATTTATTGGTAACATTAAGTTTTCCGTTTATAGTCAAGTTTCCATTAATATATAGTTTAGATGAATCAGCTGTTAGATGACTACCAAAGGTAGCGAAACCATTGGTCTCCATTGTAACATTCACGGTATTAATCATATTTTTTCCGACTGTTAAAGAGTTTCCAGTATGAATAAATGAATTGGTTGTATTATTAGCATTACCACCTAGTGTTAGGGTGCCTGTTGTAAAAATGGTCCTCCCACTTATATTATTATTTTCATTGAAGGTCCCTGGTCCCTCAACATAAATATTCGTACAGGTTCCAAGTGCTGCTGGATTTTTACAATAGTTTGGATCAGTACTTTTGGGTTGTGTGATACTGTCGAAATTTGGTAGAGTATAGGAACTAGCTGAAGAGCCACTTGTTAAGTTTATTATTGTAGGTGCAAATGTCATAACGGTGCTTAAAACAGTAGTTTTTCCATTTTGGTTCCCCTGCACTTTTAAAAGAACTTTTGGTTCTTGTGTTGTTTCATAAAAGTTTTTTTCAATAATTGTGTAAGAAGTATTTGATTTTCCATCAATTGTAACAGTTGATAGTTCATTCTGTAGACCAGACTTAATTGCACTTTTCATTTTTGAAATCCCAAGATTCACATAATAATCATTGCTTTGAAGGTTCTTAGCTGAGCGGTCTAATTCAATTTGTGCCTTTACTTCATCGCTGATTTGTTGTTTCTTTATTTCGTAAATATTTTGAACTGCAACCTGGTATTGAGTCATTCCCATTTCGGCTAAGGCTACTGATTGGGTCGTTTTCTCAACTACTTGATTTTGTTTGACACTACTAAATGCACGACCCATAAAGGAAAGCATAATAACCATGAATATTACAATAATTAATAATACTGTTGGTAGTGCGTAACCTTGTTCCTGTTGTCCCGAGAACATTATATTCCACCATCCTTTAGCCGATAGAGAATCGTTTCTATCTCTAATTTATTTTCAGAATCATTCTTTTCAGAAATAGTAATTGTTAATTTAACATCCTCAATGTCAGGTTGAACAAGCCCTGTTCGATCCAATGAAAAGCAAAGGCTAGGTTGATCAAATACATAGGTTTGGGTAGAATTATCAGATTTAGTAGCATTAACTGTAATTGTGCAAGTTCCAGTAATAATGTTATATTCTTTAGAAGTTTGGTGTATTTTCTTTAGGTTTGTTATTAGAAGATTTGTTTCTTGTTGCATCGTATTTTTAGATATAGATTTTTGCGAAAATTTATATCCTTGAATAAAGACACTCCAAATAATAATCCCAATAAAGGAGAGAATGGCTAAGGTTACTAAAAGTTCGATTAGTGTTAAACCTTGTTGTTTTGTGAGCAAAACAAACCATCTCCTTTCTATAAAATAATGTATCCGTATGTTTCACTAATGATATTATTTCGTTTATTTAATAGTTCGACTTGAATTAGAAAGGTTTTATTTGGTGTAGATACTAAATCAGAGCTTATCTTAATCTTGATGTAAACATTATAGTTGCTCTCAACGGTTTTAAAATAATAATAGCCCGCTTCCGTCTTTACATATTCTTGTAAAAATGTGCCAGTAGGGTTTTTGAGAAAATTTTTTAAATCCTCCGATTCCTGCCATTCAATTAGTATCTCTTTTGCAGTATTAATTGCTTGAGTTTTATCAGCATTCTCATTATTCATAAATCCCATCTGTGGGAAGAAACGCATGAACGATAAAAATATTATCGATAAAATGACAATTGATATAAGTACTTCTATTAGTGTGACACCCTTCTCTTTTTCATTCATTACCATAAAACCTTCCCTTCAAGGGTGAAATTTAGTTTAGAAGACTTTTCAGAAAAAGCATAGAAACTTTAGTAAAAATGACCTATAAATATTTTCCAGCTTCTTTTAAACTATTTAAAAATATTATACAATATTTAGTAGACGAAATTTGTCTGATTTTTGAAGAAAAAAACAAAAAATAATAGACTTTGCAAGAAAATGTAGTTAAATAGTTTACATGAATGATATAAGAGGGTGTGGATTTATGATTTCAATGATATGGGCCTTTTGTTCTATGGTTATACTTTTGTTGATTATAACCTTTCTACCTTTAGGACTGACTAATAAAGGGAAGGTTTTTCTTGTTTTAACTAGCTTTCTTCTTGCATTGGGAGGACTCGCAGCAGTTGTTTCTTTCCCACTTTGGAAAACAGCATTATTGCTAGTTGTTCTCATCTTTTTTACCGCGTACTTTTTGGATAAAAAGATGGGATCTTTTTTGTACAAAGAAAGTCCTGAATATAAAGAAGAGAGGACCAAGGAAATTATTAATCCATATATTAATTCCAAACTTGCAAAAGAAAAGGAAGATGCTTCTTTTAAATTACATGAGTTGGATAAAGCCTCTGTTTTAGATAATGTAAATGAAAATTTCATTTACGCACCTCAAGAATATAAGCAAAACTTGGATAATGAAGACAAATTATTTGTTGAGGATATTTCCTTCTTACTTGAGCGAACCGAAGGAAACGACGAGGTTGATCAAATTAAAGAAGTTGAGGAGACCGAAACAGGTTATTTATCAGAAATTGAGAGTTTGCTGAATGAGGGTTTTGATGAATCAGAAAATCATTCAAAAAGTGAATTGCTGGGAAAACTAGATGACTTATTGCCATTAAAAGAAGTTAGAGAAGAAGATTCAAAAGAATTATCGATTTTTAATGATTTAGAAACCTTAATTTCTTCTGAATCGGATCTCTTTATATCAGAAAAAGTGGCAGTTGGAAAAGTAGATACCGAAGAAAAGAAAAAAGTATCCGTATAAAAATAAGTTGAAGGGAGGTAGATAAAGTGAACAAACATCAACAAATCTTCAAGGTATTTGTTGTTTTATTTTTTGGTACAGCATTTATTTTTAGCTCCTCCCATTATGGTGCAAAAGCGTTTGAAAAAATGACCAATGCTGATGGGAAGTTTTCGGAAGGGACAACTATAGGATCTCTTGATGTGTCTGAAAAAACGGATGAAGAAGTTAAAAGTATGTTGGAACAGAAGTATGTTGATTGGCTGAAGGAAGAATCTATTAAACTGCAATACGGTGAAATAACAGCAACATTGGATTTAAATCAATTCCATTTAGATGCACAGCAAACGGTTGATTCTATTAAAGATGGTCAAAAAAACACAGCTTTCTTTACGATTGACAAGCAGAAGGTAGTAGAGCAGTTGGGACTTCTATTTCCGCAGTTAGAAAGTAATGATTTTGATTTAGATAAGCTCATTTCCAGTTTAAGCCAAACTGCTTCACTTTTCCAAGAAGGTTACCATATCTTTAACCTATATAATGATTACCTAATAGCAAGTCAAAAAAAGGATTCAGTATTAAATACAGCGGTCATTAATTTAAATGAAATTCCTAATGAATTGCAAATATTCATTGAAAAAAATCCTGAGATTGAACTGAAAAAGGAAGCAACATTTTCGCTACTTGAATTAGCCAAGAAACAAAATATGAAAGACACTTATACATTAAATGTATTAGCCAGCGGAATTTATCAAGCTGTTCTGCCTACTAACATTTCAATTGTGGAAAGAAACATCAGTAGTTCACTACCTGATTATGCTTCATTAGGTTATGAAGCAAAGGTAAATCAAAGTAGAAATGTTGATTTAATTCTAGCTAACCCTAATAAGGTTAAGTATACTTTTGACCTACAATTAGAGAATGGACAATTAATTGTTACCCTTAAAGGGCAAAAGTTTGCCTATAATTACAAAATCAGTACAAAAGACGAACAGAGGTTAAAACCTAAAACGATTGTTCAATATAGCCCATTGCTCCTTCCAGGGAAAACGAAGGTACAGACAATTGGAACTGAGGGTCGTATAATTAAGGTATATAGAGATATATACCAGGGTGGATCATTTATTAAAAGTGAATTAATTTCGGAGGATTACTATCCTCCAACCTATCAGGTGGAGATTCATGGTCTAGGTGGAAGTGAGCAGGAAGCTACAACTACAACAACAATCAACAGTCAGACCACAAGTCCAAATAGTACTACTATTGATCAGACCCAAACTCAGTCAACTATTGAAACAGACCAACAAGAATCCAATGATAGTAACCTTTGGGGAAAAACGAATGAACAACCTAAATAAAAGCAGGGATCAAAAATGAGACAAGCTCGAAAACGCCTTGGTGATTTGTTAATTGAAGTAGGTTTAATTACCCCTGAACAACTTCAAATAACATTAGAGGAAAAATCAAAAAACCAAAAAATTGGGGAGGCTTTGCTCCAAAGAGGCTTAATTACTGAACAACAATTAATTGAAGTACTCGAATTTCAGCTAGGTATTCCTCACATTAGCTTATTTAATTATCCTTTTGATACGAATCTCTTTTCTCTTATTTCTAAAGAATTAGCAAGAAGAAATCTAATTATTCCCCTAAAGAGAGATGGAAATAAGCTCTATGTAGCGATGTCTAATCCAATGGATTTTATTGTGATTGACGATTTACGTCTTTCAACAGGATTTCAAATCCAGCCAGCCATTGCCACAAAGGATGATATTCTTCGTGCCATAAATAAATATTACAACGTTGATGACGCTTTTGACGAGCTCCTTGGTGAATTGAAGCAAAATGAAAAGAGCCGTATAGATGATGTTACCGATCTTGATTCACCTATTGTCCGTCTCGTGAACCAGATTCTTTCAAATGCTGTGATACAAAAGGCAAGTGATATCCACTTCGACCCTCAGGAAACAAAGGTTGTTGTACGCTACCGGGTCGATGGTGTCTTACGAGTTGAACGTGTATTGCCACGTCACATGCAAGGGGTATTGACTGCTAGAATAAAAATAATGTCCAATTTAGATATTACTGAACACAGGATTCCACAGGATGGTCGAATCAAGTTAAATCTTGATTTTCATCCGGTAGACCTTCGAGTTTCCACTCTTCCTACTGTGTATGGTGAGAAAATTGTTATGCGGCTTCTTGATATGGGCTCAACATTAAATGATTTAAGTAAACTTGGATTTAACACACTTAACTTAAAACGATTTAATGAGATGATTGAAAAGCCCACTGGCATTGTCCTAATTACAGGACCAACTGGATCTGGTAAATCATCTACACTCTATGCTGCTCTAAACAAGTTAAATGATGAAACAGTTAATATTATAACAATTGAAGACCCGGTAGAATACCAATTAGAAGGGATTAATCAAATACAGGTGAACCCAAATGTGGGTATGACTTTTGCTGCTGGTTTAAGATCGATTCTTCGACAAGATCCGAACATTATCATGGTCGGAGAAATCCGGGATAAGGAGACAGCGGAAGTGGCTATTCGCGCATCATTAACTGGTCACTTAGTGTTAAGTACCCTTCATACAAATGATTCCATTGGAACAGTTACCAGGTTAATCGATATGGGAGTGGAACCATTCTTACTTGCCTCCTCCTTAAGTGGGATTGTGGCACAACGTCTTGTTCGTAAAGTGTGCCGTGATTGTCAGGTATCTATAGAACCATCTAAGCGAGAGCATGAAATTTTTGCAAGACGAGGAATGAAGGTTGAAAAAGTAACACGTGGCAAGGGGTGTTCCTCCTGTAATATGACTGGCTATAAAGGAAGGATAGCACTTCATGAAGTGTTAGTCATCAATGACGAGATAAGTAGAGCAATGATGAATGGGGAGTCTTTTCAAAAATTAAAAGAACTTGCAAATAAAAATAAAACCATTTTCTTACTTGATGATGGCTTATTAAAAATAAAGCAAGGTTTAACAACAACCGAAGAAGTATTAAAAGTAGCAATTCTGGAGTAGGAGTAAATGAGCATGAAAGAAAAAATAGATGCGATCTTAAGGGCAGCAATTGAATATAAAGCTTCCGATGTTCATTTAACTGTCGGAGTGCCGCCGGTCATGCGTATAAATGGTGATTTAAGAAGGTATGGATCTGATAAATTGCTACCAGATGACACCGAGGCAATGGCACATGCCATTATTCCAGATAATATGTGGGATATTTTTAAAGATAAAGGGGAGCTTGATTTCTCTTATGGTGTTCCAGGCAGCTCGCGATTCCGTGTAAATGCGTATCACCAACGGAAAAGTGTATCTTTAGCTCTAAGGGTTGTTGCTTCAAAGGTTCCCTCAATTGAAGACTTAGATTTACCTGAAATTGTATCTAAGCTAGTAGAGAAGCCCCAAGGTCTTATTCTTGTAACTGGTCCTACAGGGAGCGGAAAATCAACGACACTTGCTTCTATGATTGATTATATGAACCGTACGATGCGAAAGCATATCATTACTCTAGAGGATCCAATCGAGTATCTCCATCGTCATGGAAACTCGATTATCGACCAACGAGAAGTAGGATTTGATACAAATAACTATGCCAGTGGCTTAAAAGCAGCGCTTAGACAAGACCCTGATGTCATTCTTGTTGGAGAGATGCGTGACTTGGAGACGATGTCAATTGCAATCACAGCAGCAGAAACCGGGCATCTTGTACTGGGAACGCTCCATACTTCAAGTGCACCGACAACTATTAACCGGATTATCGATGTGTTTCCTTCAGGACAGCAACCACAAATACGAATACAGTTAGCATCTGTATTAGTCGGTGTTATATCTCAACGATTATTCCCGACTGTTGACAAAAAAGGAAGAAAAGCTGCCACTGAGATATTGATTAATAATGCTGCAATTGCTAACCTAATTAGAAATGAGAAAATCCATCAAATTCAAAGTACGATGCAAACGTCACGTGCCCAGGGAATGCATACGCTCGAGATGAGTATTAGAGATCTAATTGATAGAAATGTGATTCAAAAGGAAGCCGCTTCACAATACTTGCATGAAAAGATGATGATGAATGGCTAGATTTAAATATTCTGGACGTGATCGAAAAGGTAAGCGGCAGGGCACTATAACTGCGGGGTCAAAAAGGGAAGCAATGATGAAGCTTAAGGAAGAGGGAATCAGAGTCATTGAAGTGAATGAAGTTCCTGAAACCTTGTTTACGAAGGATATCTCTATTGGTAATCCGGTAAAGCTTCAGCACTTTGTCATATATTTAAGGCAATTTTCTACGTTAATTAAAGCAGGGGTAACAGTTGTAGAAGCAACATCCATTCTAGCTTTTCAAACAGAAAGTAAAGGGCTAAAAAAGGCTTTGATTGATGTGGAGCAAGAACTACGTGAAGGGAACCCATTTTCTGAAGCTGTAGCAAAGCATAAGAAAATATTTACTCCAATGTTTATTAACATGGTAAAGGCAGGAGAAATAAGTGGGAATTTGGATGAAACACTAGACAGATTGGCGGATCATTTTGAAAAACAACACTATACAATCCAGAAGATAAAGTCGGCTTTATCCTATCCAATTGCTGTTGGAATCATTGCTGTAGCAGTTGTGATATTTTTACTTATTGCCGTTGTACCCACATTTGTTTCAATGTTTGATGATATGGGAGGAGAACTGCCTGGTATTACAAAGTTTGTTCTTGCTGCAAGTGGCTTTATGCAAGCGTTTTGGTGGTTAGTGGCTGTAATTATTTTTGGCTTTATAGTCTTATTTGCCTATTTTAGAAGCAACATGAAAACAAAATATTATCTAGATTATATGTTATTGAGGATGCCTATTTTTGGGAATCTTCTCCAAAAAGCTGCACTTTCAAGAATGATGAGAACGCTAAGCTCGTTATTTTCAAGTTCTGTTCCAATTCTTCAAGCAATGGCCATTGTTGAAAAAGTTGTCGAGAATGAGGTACTTTCAAGGGTAATTCGTGAATCTCGAGATTCACTAGAAAAAGGCCGTTCGATGACTGAACCTATGCAAAAACACTGGGCTTTTCCACCTCTGGTTACCCAAATGATAGCAATAGGGGAAGAGACTGGTGCACTAGATGCGATGTTATCAAAAATTGCTGAATTCTATGAGAAAGAAGTAGAAACAGGCACTGACCAATTAAAATCGTTAATAGAACCAATAATGATTGTAGTTTTAGCTGGGCTTGTTGGGACAATTGTAACTTCAATAATGGTTCCAATGTTTAGCATGTTCGACCAATTCCAACAAATGAATCAATAACTGACAAGAAGATTAAAAAGTAGATAAAAAGTAACAAAATACCAAAAAAGTCTCTTTTCAATAGTTTGTAAATTAATGTATACTAACAGAGACAATATTACTAGGTTCTTAGAACCATATAGGAGATGGAATTATGGTTAATAAGTTAAAGAATAAGATAAAAGAACAAAAAGGATTTACCCTAATCGAATTACTTGCAGTTATCGTTATTCTAGGAATTCTTGCTGCTATTGCAGTACCATCTATCTTAGGTTTAATAGACAATACTAAAAAGGATGCTCATGTAGCTAATGCAAACCAAATGATAGCTTCTGCAAAAATGGCTGTTGCTAACAATGCAGAATTACAAAAAACTGGAACAAAGTTATTAACATTGGAGTATTTATTATCTAATAATTATATTGAGACTATTAAAGATCCAGATAGTGATAATGTCTATGTTGCAAAGCCTTCAAGTGCAGTTGCTATTACAGACCTTCCTACTGCAGAAGCAACAGTTGCTACTGATCTTGAAGCTGCTAAAGCATATGTTGTAGTTACAGATGGTAAAGTTGTAGCAGTAAAACTAGTTGGAAGTACTAGAGGTATCCAAGGTACCGATAAAAAGGCAGTTAGTGTAGCAACTACAGAATTAAAAAGAATCAATGTTAAGTAAACTTTAATATGATCGGTTATATTCTACTTTTTTCATATGGTGTTTTATTCGGATCGTTTTATAATGTTGTAGGAATTAGAATTCCATTAAAAAAATCAATTGTTGCCCCACGTTCGGCTTGTCAAACATGTGGACATCAACTAAAGTCCTATGAATTAATACCAGTATTATCTTATTTGCTTCAAAAAGGGAAATGCCGCGGCTGTCAGTCGCGGATTTCTCCAATATATCCGACTATCGAACTACTTACAGGTATCCTGTTTGCGACATCTCCACTAGTGGTTGGGTGGTCTAGTGAATTGGTCCTAGCGTTAACACTAATTTCTATGTTTATCATTATCATAGTTTCAGATATTCACTATATGATCATCCCTGATAAAATTCTCATCTGGTTTGCAGGGATTTTTTTATTGGAACGGATTATTTGGCCGTTACACCCATGGTGGGACAGCTTGGCAGGTGCAGTCACCGGTTTTGTCCTCCTATTAATCATTGCTCTTGTCAGCAAAGGCGGTATGGGCTTTGGTGATGTAAAACTTTACGCGTTACTAGGTTTCGTTTTAGGTTTCAAACTAGTCCTTATGTCCTTCTTTCTTTCGACATTATATGGTGCCGTTCTTGGTGGAGTTGCACTGTTGTTTAGAATTGTCCAAAGGCGTCAGCCGATACCTTTTGGACCTTTTATTGCAGCGGGAACCTTATCCGCTTATTATTGGGGATCGGAAATGATTGAACTTTATTTACGCTTTCTTAATCAAGGATTTTAACTAAGGGGTTTTTTACATGGCTTTTTCCCTCTTCTCATCCAAAAACCGAATAATTAATCTAGTACTAAATGACCACTCTATTCGTTTTGTGGAACTGAAACAAATGAATCCCCCTACAGCTCAAAAATGGGGAGAGCGTTTTTTGCCACCAGGAATTATTTGCGATGGTAAAATTGCAGATATGGATTCGTTAGTAAATATTTTGGATGAGTGCATTGATGAATGGAAAATTCAACGACGTCAAATCCGCTTTGTTGTTCCAGACCAACTGGTCATCATCCGGAAGGTGTCCGTACCTGCAGAGATTCAAGAGGATGAAATGAAGGGTTATCTTTATTTAGAGCTCGGTTCTAGTATTCATTTACCATTCGAAGAACCAATTTTTGATTACTACCCACTTTCACAAAATGAAAAAACAAAGGATCTTCTTTTATTTGCTGCACCAGAACAGTATGTGATGGAATATGCAGACTTATTTTCCAGCTTAAAGCTGACACCTGTTGCTGCGGATATTTCTCCGTTGGCACTTTACCGCTTATATCACCAGCTCGGACATGGAAATGAAAACGAGAACCTTTTGACCATCCAGTTTGATTTAACGAGTGTAAATTTATGTATATTTGAAGGAGCTGTGCCTATAGTCATGCGTCCGTTTGCCCTTCCGTTTAACTTAGACCACTGGGAAATACGATATGACAATATGGGGACCATGGACTTTAAATACACAGGTGAAGCGAATGAATTAGTTATCCAGTTTGAAGATATTTTAAAAGAGTTAAGTAAATTGCTAGATTTTTATCGGTATGCGCTTAACAATGAGAAACATGATATATCCAAGTTTCTGCTAGTCGGTGATCATCCGATGATCCAGGCTGTAACTGAAGAAATGAAAGAAAGATTTGAAGCTCCAGTTGAGAGGCTACTTGTTGATTCTACTAATAAAGGAAAAACAGGAAGCGTGCCGGCAAATCTATTACTATCACTAGGTCTCGCTTTAAAAGAGGTGAATTAATGCAATGCTAGTTGAAATTAACCTGCTTCCACAGAAGGAACCGAAAAAATTTAGCTTTATAATACTGATTGCAGGACTACTTGCGTTATTCATTCTCATTGGTGGCTATTATTTTTGGCAAACCCAATCCATAAACGCCGAGATAGCATCTTTAAATAAACAAATTACGATGACCAAAAAGATTGCTGATAAAGAACAGAAAAACAGTGATACAGTGGCATCTACTAGTTCTGTGGGTCAATTGAAAAGTGCCATTGAGTGGGCAAGTGACTATTCTCTTCAAACAGTACCAGTCATGCAGCACTTAACATCGTTATTACCAGAACGTGGCTTTATCCAATCCTTTGCCTATACTGAAGCCGGAACCGTTACGCTTACGGTTCAATTTGATAGTGCTAGAGAGGCAGCCTACTTTTTAGATAGTTTACACGAGTCTAAATGGATTGATGAGGCGAGTCTTAACTCACTATCAACCACACAATCTGAATCAGAAACTACTGCTGCTAATGCTACTGCAGCTTCAAATAGCACATCAACTACAACGAATCCGACAACAAGTGCTAATCAGACAACAACAGCTACAACAACTGTTGAGGGGCAGAACAACCCGACAGTTGGGACATCCGACCAAACTGCACAAAGCAACACAGCAACTACAACCAATCAGACGAGTGTAACAACTGCAACAACAAATTCAACAATAAAGAAGTCTACCAACTATCTTCCTCGTTATACAGGACAGTTTGAAATTAAGTTCAACAAGGAAGAAATCAAGAAAAGTACGAAGAATAGCAAGATGGATGGGGAAGGAGTGAAGGGCTCATGAGGCTTTATCTCTCTAAAAAGCACAAATTGATTGTAGCTATCGGTGCTCTTTTGCTAGTATTACTCATCGTCTATGCACAATTCTTTTCCTTAACACCATTAAAGTCTGACTTAGGTATTAAGCAACAGGAATTAAAGTCAGAGCAAAAGCTATTGGATATTGTCAGTCAAAAAAGGGCTGCTTCCGCCAAAACGACAACGGTTGACACAAAGGAGCTCCAGAAGAAACTTCCTGTTGGTCCACTTCAGGAGCAGTTTATTCTAGACCTTGAAAAAGCAGAGAATGTATCGAACAGTCAGATTACATCTATGGGATTTAGTAAGGATGCAGATGTTACGGTTACAAGCGACCAAGCAGCTGCCGATCCAAATGCTGCCCAAGCAACAACGACAAACACTGCGCAAACAACTACGCCAGATCCAAATGCGGCGCAAACTCAACAGCCGGCCAATCCTGTACCTACAGGATTAAAAAAAATGACTGTCCAGTTGAGTGTGGAATCACCGAAATATGAGGATTTAGAAAAATTTATCGAAACGTTGGAATCCTTACAGCGATTAGTGGTAGTTGAGGCCATAACCTATTCTGGTGGACAAGAAATTACCAGTCTGAGCCAAGAAGATTCACCTATTAGTTATAGCCTAACAGTTTCAGCTTTTTATATGCCAACTCTAGCTGATCTAGCTGCTGAACAGCCAAGGATCGATGCACCTGCACCAGCGGGTAAGGATAACCCATTAAGTCAGTTTCCTTCAACCGCACAAACGCAGCCGTAATTAACAACACTGCGAACTTACAAATATTTTGACGAAAGTCTACGCTAACAAGACGACAAAAGTCTTGTTATTTTTTTTTGCCTATATGTTAGGATGAAACCAATGAGCTAGCGGAAGAGAGGAGTACGAATCGTGGACAAGCCTAACAAAGGCAATACAATTAAGATTAAATTAAATGGAGAAAATACAAAGTTTGAAGAAGAAGCTCCAAAAAAGGAGCCAGAAGTCAGCACAAACACAACGACTAGAGTGATCAAAATAAACCCAGCACCAACAGAATCGGACAGCTATCTAGAGACAGCTGCTGCACAGGAGTCTGTCGATGAGAGCTTTGACTGGATCATTCCTGAATCCTCTGACGCTGATCTTGTGGAATATAAAATTGCCACTACCACGAATACGAAGAAAAATGGTCCTAAAAAGAACACATCTTTTTCTTCAAACAGCATTAAGAAGAATGGTAGGCCGCTAGGCTCTATCTTTGTTTCTGCGACCTTTGCCATCCTTATCGGTCTAACGATTGGTATTTTTATGCTGAAGATGGTGACAGAACCAAGTAAGAAGGTGGCAACTGTACCCACTGTGGTGGAAGAAACAGGTGGAACGGAAACGACTACAACAACTACTGGGAAAACAACTACTGCTGTGATTGAGCAATTAACAGCCTATGTTATCCAAGGCGGAGTTTTTTCGTCCAAAGATGGAGCAAAGGCAACAGCTGATCAGATTACAGAAAAGGGAATACCTTCGCAATTAGTTGAAATGAGCGGAAAACAATACCTATTTCTTGGTGTAGCGGATACCATTGATATGGCTAAATCACTTGGAAATCAGTACAAAGAAAATGGGGTTAAAGAGGTATTTGCCAAGCCGCTATTAGTAGATGAAAAGAAGGTGGCAGACGTATCTGAGAAGGAAAAGGCCTTTTTAGAAGGGGCACCTACCATCTATCAGGCGTTGTCAATTGTGACTTCTGGCGCCATGGTTACGAATTCAATTCCCGAGGAATCCACCAAGACATTAACAGCTTTAGGTGAGCAGTTAAAGGTAAGTGGATTGAAAAATGAGAATGTAAAAAAGCTACATGCAGAATTAGCTGGTGCAGACGCTAAAATTAAGGACTTTCAAAAATCAAAAGACGAGAAAAGCCTAAGTGCAGCCCAACAGCACTTATTAAACTTTTTATCAGTCTACTATTCCATGTAATCGACAAAAAACCATATTTTCCGGGAAATGAATAATGAAATAAAGCTTGTCCAAATAGGGCAGGCTTTTCGTCGTCATAATAACTGATAGAATTCATATTCAAATGCATAATTTGACAGATTTCTTCAAAATTTAGTTATATAAAAATTGTTTGCTTCTACAATTTCTGATAGGATTGAATTGTATCTCCCTAATGAAGCAAAAAAGGTAAGGTGATTGAATGCAGAACCTCATTTTAGCCTCTTCTTCTCCACGGCGAAAAGAACTTCTAGAAAATCTCCGCTTAACATTCGCAGTCTCAAGCAGTGAAGCAGACGAAAGCTTTGACCCCACACTCTCCCCAGAGGAAGTAGTAATGGAGTTAGCCGAACGAAAGGCACAAGCTGTGTTTAAGGACAATCAAGAGGCCTTTGTTATCGGTTCGGACACGATTGTTTTTGCGAATAATCAAATTTTAGGAAAGCCAGCTGATGAAGCAGAAGCCGTTCGTATGCTGAAAACTCTTTCAGGGTGTCAGCATGAAGTGTTTACAGGTGTTTCAATAGTGTCTCCAACGAGCAAGACCCGTTTCTATGAAAAAACAGAAGTATGGTTTTGGGAGTTAACGGAGGACGAAATCCGTTCATATGTGAAAAGTGGTGAACCGCTTGATAAAGCAGGTGCCTATGGAATTCAACAGCTCGGAAGTATGCTTGTCAAAAAAATAAATGGAGATTATTTTGCGGTTGTCGGTCTGCCAGTAGCAAGGACAATCAGAGAACTAAGTAAGGCAGGCTACCAGTTACCGTATTAACTTTTTTGTGCCTTAACTCCCGAATACAGGGAGGAAAAAAATGTCAACTGATACATTAATGATTCGCGATTTTCCACAAGATGAAAGGCCACGGGAACGTTTTATTCAACACGGACCACAAAGCTTATCTAATCATGAACTAATTGCAATTCTGCTAAGGACTGGAACAAAGGATGAATCCGTCCTGCAATTGTCGAATCGTCTGTTGAACCATTTTGAGGGCTTACGGCTATTAAAAGGCGCTACGTTAGAAGAGATAACCGAAATTAAAGGAATAGGTTCAGCAAAGGCCATTCAAATTTTAGCAGCGGTAGAAATTGGCAGACGGATTTCCAACCTATCCTTTAATGACCGCTATGTAATCCGCTCCCCAGAGGATGGAGCCAAGTATGTCATGAATGATATGC
This sequence comes from Bacillus sp. SLBN-46, assembly GCF_031453555.1. Taxonomy (GTDB): domain Bacteria; phylum Bacillota; class Bacilli; order Bacillales; family Cytobacillaceae; genus Neobacillus. The sequence continues at coordinate 1,844,240 of NZ_JAVIZM010000001.1, forward strand.
GCTTTTTATCGCAGGAACATTTTGTTTGTTTATATTTAAATACAAAAAATCAGGTCATTCATAAACAAACGGTTTTTATCGGCAGCTTAAATGCTTCGATTGTTCATCCACGCGAGGTTTTTCGCGAGGCATTAAAGCGCTCCGCTGCGAGCATCATAGCTCTTCATAACCATCCTTCCGGGGACCCCACACCAAGCCGCGAGGATATTGAAGTGACTAAGAGATTGGTTGAGTGCGGAAAAATTATTGGGATTGACCTTCTTGACCATTTAATCATTGGTGAAAATAAGTTTGTGAGTTTAAAGGAAAAAGGGTATTTATAATACTATTGTTTTATTTGACGATACGATATAATATTAGTTATGATTTTTTAGGACTGCCTGTGAAAGGGCCAATAAATAATTAGGAAATAGACATGATAAGTAAGGCGATTACCTGCCTATTGCTATTTTGCATTTTGTACGTGTAGAAAGGGAGATACAACACTATGTTTGGAATTAGATCAAGAGACCTTGGAATTGACTTGGGTACAGCGAATACCCTCGTATATGTAAAAGGAAAAGGAATTGTTTTGCGTGAGCCATCAGTAGTTGCCATGCAGACAGATACAAAAAATATCGTCGCAGTTGGTAATGATGCGAAAAATATGATCGGACGGACACCAGGGAATGTGGTTGCTCTAAGACCGATGAAGGACGGGGTAATTGCTGATTTTGAAACAACGGCATCAATGATGAAGCACCATATTCGTCAGGCCCAAAAAAGTAATAATCCTTTTTCAGGAAAGCCATATGTTATGGTTTGTGTGCCTTCAGGTATAACTGCGGTTGAGGAGCGGGCTGTGATTGACGCGACAAGACAAGCTGGTGCGAAGGATGCTTACACCATTGAAGAACCATTCGCAGCTGCGATTGGTGCGAACCTACCTGTTTGGGAGCCAACTGGTAGTATGGTCGTTGATATTGGTGGAGGAACTACTGAAGTTGCGATTATCTCTTTAGGAGGAATCGTGACAAGCCAATCGATTCGCGTGGCTGGAGACGAAATGGATGATAGCGTTATTTCGTATATCCGCAAGAATTATAATTTAATGATTGGGGAGCGTACTGCGGAATCCATCAAAATGGAAATTGGTTCAGCAGGTATACCGGAAGGAATCGACAACATGGAAATTCGCGGACGTGATTTATTAACAGGTCTGCCGAAAACCATTGAAATCACGGCAAAAGAAATTGCCACCGCATTAAATGACACGGTCTACGCGATTGTAGAGGCTGTAAAAAATACATTAGAAAAAACACCACCTGAGCTTGCAGCGGATATTATGGACCGCGGTATTGTATTAACGGGTGGAGGTGCGCTTCTGCGCAATTTGGACAAGGTTATTAGTGAAGAGACCAAAATGCCAGTCCTTATTGCTGAAAATCCACTCGATTGCGTTGCAATTGGGACAGGAAAAGCGTTAGATCATATTCATTTATTTAAAAACAAAGCGAAAGACTCAAGATAAAAGAGGAAGCTTCTTTTTAGGCTACGCCATTTTATCTAAAAAAAATAGAGGTGTATAATCATGCCACAGTTCTTCTTGAATAAACGACTGATTATTTTGCTTGTCAGCATTATTGTTCTCGTGGCATTGATTGGGTTTTCTTTAAGGGAGAGAGAGAAACTTACCTGGCCGGAACAATTTATTAAAGATACAGCCGGCTGGGTTCAATCCCTGGTTTCAAAGCCTACCAACTATGTTGCCGGCTTTTTTGAAAATCTCCAGGACTTAAGTAATACATATGAAGAGAATAAAGAATTAAAATCACGGATTGAAAATCTTGTCAGCCTTGAAGCAGAAGTTCAAGAACTGAAAAAAGACAACAAAGAATTGCGTGACGTTCTCGGTGAAAAAGAGACCCTGAGAGATTTGAAACCACTTCCAGCTACAGTTATTGGTAGAAATCCTGATCGTTGGCATGAAATGATTATTATCGACAAAGGTAATCTACAAGGAGTTAAGAAAAATATGGCTGTTGTTACGGCAAGCGGGTTGATTGGAAAGGTTAAGAGTGTAACTCAATTCAGTTCAACCGTACAGCTGTTAAGTGCAATGGACCCTAAGAATCGGATTTCCGCTATTGTTCAAGGAACTACCGATGTGTACGGACTTGTTGAAGGCTATGACAAAGAGAAAAAATTACTTATGGTGAAGGCGATTCCTTCTAGTGCGAAAATTGAAAAAGGCCAGACGGTAATTACTTCTGGCTTAGGTGGTATTTTCCCTAAAGGATTAATGATTGGGAAAGTAGTAGAAGTAAATCCGGATCAGTATGGTCTAAACCAAACTGCACTTGTCAAACCAGGTGCCGATTTCTATGACATCAAGACAGTGATGGTTACGAAGAGACTTATGGCCGAGCCAAATCAAAATGATTTAACCGGTGGGAAGGAGGAAGGATCGTGAAAAAATTCCTTCTTCCTCTTTTGTTTCTATTTTTATTGATTTTTGAAAGTATCTTTGTTCAATACTTACCAGATGGCATTTTGGGTAAGGATCGAATCCTTGTACCGCACTTTCTTTTTGTAGCACTGTTGTTCTTAACGATTTTTGTGGGTAAAAAGAAAGGTGTCATTTATGCAGCTATTTTCGGGCTGTTGTTTGATGTGGTTTACGTAGAAATTATTGGAATTTATTTATTTCTCTATCCATTCATTTCGTATCTTGTATCTAAAATCATGCACATCATGCAGGCGAATTTTATCATTGCCTTCCTCGTTTCCCTTTTCGCTGTTGCATTATTAGAGGTGGGTGTCTATGAAATGGATTATTTAATCCATGTGACAAACCTTGATTTTATGAGTTTTCTTACTTTGCGTTTTTATCCAACCCTTATATTAAATGCGGCTTTTATTATCTTAGCAGGCTATCCTTTAAAGAGATTCTTTGAAAAGCATTTGGAATCGTTACGAGATGAATAATGAGTTTCGGCTTTCCACTTTTAGGTTCCTTGCTACATAAGTTTTTCATTTAAAAAAAGAGGAGAATGGACGCATCATGTCGAATTATTATCAGATAGTCTGTACTTTCGATTCAGAATTAGCGTATGGACGTGCAAATTCCCTTGGATTTTAGGGGAATTGCACGTTTCTAGATGGCTTTCTTAATTATGAGGTGAAAATTCTCCATGAAAAAACGGCAAAATGTTACAATAAAAGGAACGAAGGAAGGTCTCGTCCTTCATCTTGATGATAAGTGTTCTTACGACGATTTAAAAAAAGAACTGGATCAGAAGCTTTCGGCGAATTTAAGAACACAGGATGACCGCCACTTAATTTCTGTTAAAGTTGAAATTGGGAATCGGTATATTACGGAAGAACAACGAGAAGAACTAAAGCACTTAATTCGACAGAAAAAGAATTTAGTTGTGGATGATATTGTTTCAAATGTCATCACAAAAGTGGAAGCAGAACGATTAAAGGCAGAAGCGGGGATTATGACTGTATCTAGAATCATTCGTTCGGGCCAAGTTCTTGAAACTTCAGGCGATCTGCTGTTGATTGGTGATGTGAATCCTGGTGGGACCGTCGTTGCAGGCGGTAATATCTTCATTATGGGGACCTTAAAGGGTGTAGCTCATGCAGGTTGTTTCGGAAATGAACAAGCCGTGATAGCGGCATCAAGCATGAAACCATCACAGCTTAGAATTAGCGATTGCATCAATCGTTCGCCTGATTCCGTAAAAACTAGCGAAAATCGCGAAATGGAATGTGCTTATATAGATGATAATCGACAAATTATCGTTGATAGATTACAAGCTTTAATTCATTTAAGGCCAGATTTAACTAGATTAGAAGGGGGACATTAAAGTGGGAGAAGCAATAGTAATTACTTCTGGCAAGGGCGGCGTTGGTAAAACAACGACATCCGCAAATATTGGGACGTCTTTGGCCCTTCAAGGAAAAAAAGTATGCTTAGTGGATACAGACATCGGTCTTCGAAACTTAGATGTCGTAATGGGGCTTGAAAACAGAATCATTTATGATCTAGTCGATGTAGTAGAAAAAAGATGTAAAATTCATCAGGCGTTAGTAAAGGACAAACGATTTGATGGATTATTATATCTACTTCCCGCTGCGCAAACCGTTGATAAATCGGCGGTTAAACCAGAACAAATGAAAGAGCTTATTACAGAATTAAAGCAGGACTATGATTATATAATTATTGATTGCCCCGCTGGTATCGAACAAGGATTCCAGAATGCAGTGGCAGGAGCAGATAAGGCGATTGTTGTCACAACACCAGAAGTATCTGCGGTACGTGACGCGGACCGTATTATTGGTCTCTTAGAAAAACAAAGAAACATGGAGCCTCCAAAATTAGTGGTCAACCGCATTCGTAATCATATGATGAAGAGCGGGGACATGCTGGAGATTGATGAAATTACCCAGCATTTATCTATTGAGTTGATTGGAATTGTTGCGGATGATGAAGAGGTAATTAAAGCATCAAATCACGGAGAACCTATTGCCCTTAATCCAAACAGCAAAGCATCGATTGCCTATCGAAATATTGCTAGAAGAATTCTAGGCGAATCGATTCCATTGCAACCACTAGATGAAGTAAACAAAGGCGTCTTCACCAAACTTAAGAAGTTCTTCGGAGTTAGATAAATACAAGCCTGTTCACGATCCACCGTGGACAGGCTTTTTTTTTAAAATGTAAATTCAGTCATACTCTCAAAAATTCTCTCATAGACTTGTACAAAAAAGTGGGAAAAGGGTTGATGGGAATGGCGCGGTCTACACCGGAGGAAATACGGCGACGAATCGCTAAAAGAAAAAAAGATATGGGTTCAACAACAGCAACAAAAGGTCCCGAACGTCCAGAACGTCAAATCGCTTGGCCTGGTGATGATGATGACAAATATGGATTTAATTATACGGGTAGCTCCAAAAATAGCAACGGAGACGACGGACATCCGTTATTTAAAAAAGAAGTGTTCTTCTTCAAAATATTGGCTTCCATCCTCCTTTTTCTCGTGGTAGCCATTCTGTTTCGCAACCAGACAGCGACTTTTGATCCAGTAAGGGATTATGTGACCAGTGCAATGGACAAGGACTTTAAATTTGCTACTGTTTCAAATTGGTACGAAGATAAGTTCGGCAAACCCTTAGCACTTCTGCCTTTCTCAGAGGGAGATAAAACAGACAAAAAAGAAGAAGTGGTCCAAACAGAATTTTCTGTCCCAGCCATGGGTAAGATCCTCGAAAACTTTGAAAAAAATGGCCAAGGAATCATGATTGAAACAGGTAAAGGAGCGCCAGTCCAATCCATTAACGGTGGGGTAGTCACCTTTGCAGGAGTAAAAGAGGGGATTGGAAAAACCGTCATCATCCAGCATTCAGATGAAACGGAAACATGGTATGGAAACTTAGACGAAATAAAAGTAAACCTATACGAATATATCGACAAGAGAACCGTTGTTGGAACAGTTTCCACTTCAACGGGTGAAGATAAAACAAAAGGGAAATATTACTTTGCCATTAAAAAAGGCGATGATTTTATCGACCCAATCCAGGTGATCCGTTTTGAATAGAGCCATTTCATTACTCAGACAAGTTCATATCCACCCCTTGCTGTGGATTATCATTGCTATATCTATCGCGACCGCACATTTCCTTGAAGTTTGCTTGCTGCTAGGGATCATTTTTATACATGAAATGGGGCATGCAGCGGCAGCTTCTTTTTTTTCATGGAGAATCAAAAAAATCTCCCTTCTCCCCTTTGGCGGGGTGGCAGAGATGGATGAACACGGCAATCGTCCATTAAAGGAAGAATTAATTGTGGTGGTAGCTGGACCGCTTCAGCATCTTTGGATGATGGGAGTAGCTTACCTCTTACTTTCGTTCTCGTTGATATCTGAAGACCTATTTCAGCTCTTTATCAACTACAACTTAATGATTTTTATTTTTAATCTTTTTCCAGTTTGGCCGCTTGATGGGGGTAAGCTGGTGTTTTTACTGCTCTCATTAAAACACTCCTTTCCGAGTGCACACAGGCTGACACTTATCCTTTCCTTTTTAAGTTTGGGTCTTTTTTCATTCCTAATCTTATTAATTGCGCCATCACATATCAACGTATGGGTTATTATCGCCTTCCTAGCATTTTCTCTTTACCATGAATGGAAGCAGCGGCGCTTTATTTTTATGAGATTTTTATTAGAACGCTATTATGGAAAAAAATCGAATCCAAGTGCCTTAAAGCCTATACAGGCGAATGAGCATGATTTATTGATCCACGTTTTAGAAAAATTTCAACGAGGCTGCAAACATCCAATTATAGTGGAAGCAGCGGGGAAAGAAAAAGGAATCTTAGATGAAAATGAACTTTTACATGCGTACTTTACAGATAAACGATTAACAGATAAAATCAGCGACCTTCTATTTTTATATTGATTATGGTTATAATGAAGTCATCTATGAAAAAAGTGAGGAAGCTGGATTGGAAACACTACTTATCAACTACACAACGCGGGAAAAGAGGTTGGCCTATCTCAGAAATAACCGTGTTGAAAATATCATCATTGACCGACCAGGTAATCAATCACTGGTCGGTAATATTTATTTTGGGACCGTTACGAAGGTACTTCCAGGCATGAATGCAGTGTTCATCGATATTGGTGAGGAAAAAAATGCCTATTTACACCGAGATCAGCTGCCTTCGTATGTACAGTCCGCTGAAAAACAACAGAACGTCACCTCATTTGTTCACCAGGGAGAGAAAATGCTCGTTCTGGTGGATAAGGATGCAACAGGCACAAAAGGTCCTAAAGTGACGGGGATTATTGAAATACATGGAAACCATCTGATTTATATGCCTACCGGTCGCTATGTGGCAGTTAGTAAAAAAATTGCAGATGATAAGCAAAACATTACCCTTCGAAAATTAGGCAGCAGCCTGAAAACGGAGGAAGAGGGAATCATTTTTCGGACGTCCAGCATGACCTGTACGAAAGCGGAGATTGAAGAGGAATTGATGGTACTACGTCAACAATACCAGGAATTGCTCCAGCAAGCATCACACCTTAAGAAGCCAGGCCTCCTATCTCAGAAAGATACCTTTATGGAAATGGTACTAGAACGAGTGGCCGCCATGGAGACAGGTGAAGTAATGGTAGACGATTTGACTGTTAAGAAGCTGCTTGAACAGAACAATCCGCACCTTAAAATTACTTTTTACAATGGAAAAGAAAATCTTTTCTCCGTCAATAAGGTAGAGCATGAAATTGACAAAGCACTCAAACGGATTGTCTGGCTGGATCATGGTTCCTATCTTATTTTTGACGAAACCGAAGCTCTAACCATAATTGATGTAAATACGGGGAAGTTTTCTGGAAAAACGGATTATCAAGATACTGTGTTAAAAACGAATCAGTTCGCCGCTAAAGAAATTGTCAGACAGCTGCGGCTTCGTGATATCGGTGGAATTGTACTAATCGATTTTATTGATATGAAGCGTGAAAAGGACAAGCAATCGATTCTCTCCCTAATGGAATTAGAGCTATCAAGGGATGAAAAAAGAACAAAGATAATCGGATTTACTCCACTTGGCATTCTTCAAATCACTAGGAAGAAGACGAAGGTAAGTATTTCTGAGGCATTACAAGAGAAGTGTCCGGTTTGTGAGGGGACGGGGCGGATTCTCAGCGCTGAAACGGTGGCTTTTCGATTAGAAAGAGAGCTGCTAGAGCACCGTCATGCTGATTTCGAAGCCATTCTAGTTGAGACAACAGAAGAGGTAAAGGCCGCACTCTTAGGCGAAAATGAGGCGCATAAAGATGTGTTAGAAGACCTGTTACGGGTTAACTTATATTTTTCTATACAAGCCTCTGAACGGCATTATTATCAATTAAAGCAGTTCGGTACAATACAGGAGATTTCTCAACGAGCAATGGATTATTCGTAAGGAACTAAATAATAGGTTGACACTTTCGATTAAATTATGTATGATTTTAATGTTATGTTTGTAGCGCACCCGTGCTACAACCGCACAGAACAGGTAATAAGATTTCTGCAGATTTGCAGGAGCGCCTGTAATTGGCGAGTCTGAGTTTATAAGGAGGTGCAGTTCATGTACGCAATTATCGAAACTGGCGGTAAGCAATTGAAAGTCGAAGAAGGCCAAGCTATCTACATCGAGAAATTAGATGTTGAAGCTGGTGAGACTGTTACTTTTGACAAAGTTCTTTTCGTTGGCGGTGAAACTGTAAAAGTTGGAAGTCCTGTTGTTGCAGGCGCTACTGTTACAGCTAAAGTTGAAAAACAAGGCCGTGCGAAGAAAATCATTGTTTTCAAGTACAAAGCGAAGAAAAACAATCGTAAGAAGCAAGGTCATCGTCAACCTTACACTAAAGTAATCATCGAAAAAATCAACGCGTAAGGTGTTGAAAAAAGATGATAGGTATTACTATTTATCGTACTGAATCCGGAAAAATTCAATCATTCGAACTAAGCGGTCATGCCTTGTTCGCGGATCGTGGAAAAGATATCGTCTGTGCAGGCGTATCCGCCGTGTCCGTTGGTGCTATCAATGCGGTGCACGAGCTTACCGGCGTTACTCCAGACCTTGAACATCGGGCAGATGGCTTTCTCCGCTGCGTTATCCCGGAAGAACTTCCGGAGGACGTATATGAGAAAATCCAGATTCTTCTCGAAGGAATGGCTGTCTCATTACGATCGATTGAAGAAACATACGGAGAGCACATAAAAATTACCTTCAAAAAGCAGGAGGTGGAATAAATGTTATTAAAATTAGATCTTCAGTTGTTTGCATCTAAAAAGGGTGTAGGTTCTACAAAGAACGGACGTGACTCTATCGCAAAGCGCCTTGGTGCTAAGCGTGCAGACGGACAATTTGTAACTGGTGGTTCAATCCTTTACCGTCAACGCGGTACAAAGATTTACCCAGGTGAAAACGTTGGCCGTGGAGGCGACGACACTCTTTTTGCAAAAGTTGACGGCGTTGTGAAATTTGAACGTTTCGGTCGTGATCGCAAAAAAGTGAGCGTTTATCCAGTAGCTCAAGAAGCTTAAGGATTACTTTGAAAACTCTAACCTGTTTGGTTAGAGTTTTCTTTTTGCTGCGAAAGTACACCTTCCATCAAAACTCTTCAAGGAAACTACTTCGTCAAGCTCATTTTTTACCACAAACCAAATCATTCAGATAAAAATGCTTACTCTTGGAAATTTTTTTGATATACTAACAGCAAACAATGTTCCGGATTTATGTAGGAGTGTGAGTATGGAGAGAGAATGGGATATCGTTGAAGTGTTGCGGCACTCACGACACGATTGGTTAAACAAACTGCAATTAATAAAGGGAAACTTGGATTTAAATCGAATGGACCGGGCAAAAGCAGTAATTGATGAAATTGTGATTGAGGCTCAGCATGAGACCAAGCTTTCAAATTTACATATGCCTTTGTTTGCTTCCTTACTATTAAAATCCAATTGGGTGAACCCTTCATTTAAACTGGAATATGAGGTTTTTCAAGACACTGAGTCAACAAAAATTGATGACATAATGATTACAAGTTGGACAAATTCCTTTTTTTCATGTTTAAATAAGGCAATTGAAGCATTCCAGGAAAATCATTTATCAATAACAATTGAACCGCAATCAGATGGAGTTCGTTTCTTTTTTGATTTTAGCGGGATAATACTAAAAAGGGAACTGATTGAAGAATGCCTTTCTGACCAGAAGAAGCCATTAGAGCTAGAGGTGAAGGAATTCACTGAAAATGAACTCTCTGTAGAAATATTTATGCCTGCTTTATAAGGGCTTGAAGGCGTTTTCGTAATACATCAGTTTATTTAAAAGTGCAAGTCGGGAGGAATAAGATGTTTGTCGATCAAACGAAGATATATGTAAAAGGTGGAGACGGTGGCAACGGGATTGTCGCTTATCGCCGTGAAAAATATGTACCAAAAGGCGGTCCAGCTGGCGGTGATGGCGGTAAAGGGGCAGATGTGATCTTTGAAGTAAATGAAGGACTCCGTACCTTAATGGATTTCCGCTACCAACGTCATTTCAAGGCGCCACGTGGTGAACATGGAATGTCAAAAAATCAGCACGGTAGAAACGCGAAGGATATGCTCGTTAAAGTCCCACCGGGTACGGTAATCATTGACGCTGAGACAAAAGAAGTTCTAGCCGATCTTGTTGAACATGGTCAGCGTGCAATTATTGCTAAAGGTGGTCGCGGAGGTAGAGGGAATTCTCGATTCGCTACCCCGTCAAATCCGGCTCCAGAGATTGCTGAAAATGGTGAACCTGGACAGGAGCGCGAAGTAATATTAGAACTTAAGCTTCTTGCTGATGTTGGTCTTGTAGGCTATCCAAGTGTAGGGAAATCAACCTTATTATCAGTGGTTTCATCCGCAAGACCAAAAATTGCGGAATATCATTTTACAACGATTGTTCCTAACCTTGGTATGGTTGAAACAGAAGATAATCGAAGCTTTGTTATGGCAGACCTTCCAGGCTTAATTGAAGGTGCACATGAAGGCGTAGGTCTAGGACATCAATTTTTACGACATATTGAACGGACAAGGGTCATTGTTCATGTCATCGATATGGCAGCAACTGAAGGCCGGGATCCATTTGAAGATTATTTGAGTATTAATAAAGAGTTAGAAGAATATAACCTCCGACTAACAGAGCGTCCGCAAATTATTGTTGCGAATAAAATGGACATTCCGGAAGCGGAAGAGAATTTACAAAAATTCAAAGAACGTCTCGAAGAGGATTATCCAATATTCCCAATTTCAGCAATTACTAGAAAGGGACTAAGGGAGCTTTTATTCTCTATTGCAGATAAGATTGAGCAAACTCCAGAGTTCCCGCTTGACCATGAAGAAGAGGATACAGGCGTACATCGTGTTCTTTATAAGCACGAAGCAGACCCAGAGGCTTTTTATATTACGAGAGAGCCAGATGGTTCGTTTGTTATTTCTGGTGAAAAGATTGAAAAAATGTTTAAAATGACTAATTTTCAAACAGAAGAATCTGTTCGCCGTTTCTCACGCCAGCTTCGTACTCTTGGGGTAGATGAAGCATTAAGACAAAGAGGAGCAAAAGACGGGGATATCGTTAAGTTGATGGAATTTGAATTTGAGTTTATTGATTAGTTTCTGTAAGAGATCGAGGTAGAGAGATGAAGATGGATAACGTTGATAAAAAATTTTATCTGGTCCGTGAAGATGTGTTGCCTGAAGCGATGAAAAAAACCATAGATGTGAAGGATATGCTTGAACGTGGCAAAGCAGAATCGGTGGCAGATGCCGTTCAAAAGGTTGATTTAAGCAGAAGCGCCTATTATAAATACAGAGATACGGTCTTTCCTTTTTCAACGATTACAAAGGAAAAGCTTATCACCCTATTTTTCCATTTAGAGGATCGCTCCGGCACTCTCTCCAAACTTTTAGGAGTAGTTGCATCGTCTGGCTGTAATGTCTTAACTATTCATCAAACGATTCCACTTCAGGGCAGAGCTAACGTGACGTTGTCGTTAAACACATCGAACTTGACTTTGGGATTCGATGAAGTGCTTTCTGAGTTAAGAAAGCTTGAATTTGTCGAGAAAGTAGAAGTGCTGGGAACAGGTGCATAAATGAACCGATTGTTCATTATGCTTGGCTGTTTTCAGCCTTCTTTTTATATTCTTGGGGGTGGAGAAGAATGAAGGTTGGTTTTTTAGGACCAAAAGCTACGTTTACAGAACTCGCAGTTAAGAAGGTTTTTCCAGGATTTGATCTTATGCCGTATCGAACCATTCCTGAAAGCATGGATGCCTTAGTAGAAAAGGAAGTAGACCTTGCTGTGGTACCGATTGAAAATGCCCTTGAAGGGTCCGTTAATATTACACTTGATTATTTAACACATATGGTTCAGGTTCCAATTGTTGGGGAAATTACGTTACCTATTAAGCAACATCTAATGGTTCATCCATCTAATGCAGAAAATTGGATGGAAGTCTCCAAAATCTACAGCCATTCTCATGCCATTGCTCAATGCCATAAATTCTTACATAACCAATTTAAAGGCATCCCATATGAGGCTGTATCTTCAACGGCAGCGGCTGCTCAGTTTGTTATGGAACGACCTGAATTAAAATCTGCTGCGATTGCGAATGAACTGGCTGCAAAAGAATATGGGCTGGCCATTGTTAAAAGGAACATTCATGATTTTGACTACAACCATACTCGTTTTGTGGTTTTAACTGAATCCGATTTTGATTTTTCAGTATTAAGTGGTTCGACTCATTACAAAACAACGTTGATGGTGACGCTTCCTGCAGATGACCAAGCTGGGGCACTTCATCAAGTGTTATCTGCCTTTGCGTGGAGAAAATTAAACCTTTCAAAAATTGAATCAAGACCTATGAAGACAGGAATTGGCAATTACTTTTTCATAATTGACATTGAAATGAAACTTGATGAGGTTTTGATTCCGGGCGCTATGGCGGAGTTAGAAGCGTTAGGCTGCGGCGTAACATTATTAGGCAGTTATCCATCCATAATGGTAAAACTAGATTAAAAATAAAGGACCCGCTGCATATAGCGAGTCCTTTTATGATTCAATGAGATAGCCTTCATCTTTTAACGCGGCTTCTGCTTTATCTAAGATATCAATACTTGAGGCTGAAATGGTATGAAGATGGATTCCATCTGTTAATTGAGATAATAATGAAGCCCCTGTATTCTGGATGTTTTGCATAAACTGTTTAACTTCTTGACGATTAGAAACCATAATCGATGCAGTTAAATCTCCGTAAACCGTGTGTTCAATTTTGACATCTTTCACTAATACTCCATGGTCAACGAGCAAATTAAGCTCCTTTTCAGTGTCCTCAGGTGAATGTCTACACGCAATCGTCCTGTCAAACGTACTTTTACTAGAGTTTTGCTGTAAATAAATATACCCTTGACTGGTTGCGATAATCGGTTCATTTTTTGCTTTAAGCAGTGTGATATCCCCTACAATCACCTGTCTACTAACATTAGTTCTACTTGCTAGCTCGCTGCCTGTTAACGGTATGGGGCTGTCCTTTAACTGTTGAAGAATGAGGGACCTCCTTTCCTCTCCCAATATTTTCTTTTGCTCTACCATACAATTCCTCCTACATCTAATTCTGTTTTACCATTCTAGCATAGTTTCGTTTGATTTAATAAGGGAACACCTCAAAATGTCTTTACAATAGTAACAATCGTTTCTCCAAGACGGACAACATCCTCAAGGGAGGTGCTTTGACCAAAAGAGACCCGTATAAACTCCTTTGCTTCTTCCGAATTTAGCCCAAGTGCCTGAGTTACCTTTGCGGGTTGTTGCATCCCGATCTGACAGGCGCTTCCTGTTGATATAGCAAAGCCTAATCGATTACATTCAAGCATCAACCATTGTCCCTGGATGCCACTAATTCCAAGCCCGATGATAGAAGGAAGCTGAGACTCCTCGCCAGCTTGGTAAAGCTTAATTCTGTCTTTTATGGGACCAAGTGCCTCAATAAAATTACGCCTCAACGACTGAAAAAGAATGGTATCCTCACTGAGCCTTGCGTGAATTTTCTGTGCGGCTACTGTCATGGCAGCTATGGCTGGGATATTTAACGTACCAGGGCGGAATCCCTTTTCATGAGAGGCTCCAGGAAAAAATGGTTCCCACTTAATTCGGGGATCGACATAGGCTCCCCCAATCCCTTTTGGTCCATAAATTTTATGACCAGAAAAAGATAAACTACTGACAAGAGAAGCGATGGGTTTTATATCTATTTTACCAAAGGATTGAACAACATCGCAGTGCAGGTGTATGTTGTTAACGTTACATACTTTAGCCATTTTTTCGATAGGCTGGATTGTTCCTATCTCTGAATTTACATGTTGCAGGATCATCAAAATCGTATCAGATTTTATTGCATGCAATAGCTGTTCTTGATCAATCAGTCCCGCTGAATCAAACGGTACCAGAGTGATTTCATATCCAACATTTTTTAACCTGTTAAGCGTTCCATGGACAGATGAATGCTCCGCTATTCCAGCAATAATATGGTTCCCTTCTTTTTTAGGGGAGGACAATAATGCCTCAATCGCTAAAAAATTCGCTTCCGATCCACCACTGGTAAAAAAAAGCCCATTTTTATCAATCCCGATTAGATTGGCTAATTCTTCTCGACAATTTTCAAGTAATGAATGTGAAAGTCCACCGATATCATGAAGACTGCTGGAATTGCCATAGTATTCTGTTGCAACTTTTGTATATACCTGCGCTACTTCTGGATCGATAGGCGTTGTGGCTGCAAAATCACAATATATCATGAAACTTCTCCCATACTCATTTTTTGGTTCAAGCCTTAGAATCTAAAGCTCTAGTTAACTGTCCTTCTATTTTTCTATTAAAGTACTTGTTTTTAGTTTAATTGTATGTAAATATATATGTCAAGACACCTGTTATGTCAGGAGGGTCAGAACATGACAAAAGATGATGTATTAATCATTGGAAGTGGAGTAGCGGCATTGCAGCTTGCCAATCAATTAAAACTGGATTTAAATGTGAGGATACTCACAAAAGAAAAGATAAGAACCGCAAATTCCTATCTTGCCCAGGGGGGGATTGCAGCAGCCTTGGGTGCAAACGACCACCCAACAAAACATATGGTCGATACGCTAGAAGCAGGAAGATTTTACAACCATTCAGATGTGGTTCAACAAGTCATTCATGCCGCACCTTTACTTATAAAGAAGATGGCACAACAAGGCGATATTTTTGATAAAAATCAACTGGGTGAACTTTTTCTTGGGATGGAAGGGGCACATAGCGAAAAGAGAATTGTTCATGGCGGCGGTGATGCCACTGGTAAAAATGTCATGGAGCATCTGATAAGTAAGCTTAAGGACAATGTCATCGTAGAAGAGAATGTCTTCGCCTATGAATTACTCCTAAATACAAGAAAAAACCGCTGTATTGGGGTTAAAGCTAAAGCCTTAGATGGGTCAATAAGAAGCTTCTATGGCACTTATATCATTATCGCTTCAGGAGGCTGCGGTCAACTATATAGCTACACATCAAACGCGAAAACGGTAAGTGGTGATGGAATTGCGATGGCCTATTTAGCAGGAGCGGAAATTGTGGATATGGAATTTGTTCAATTTCACCCTACACTCTTATTTGTAAACGGAGAAACAAAAGGATTAATATCGGAAGCTGTTAGAGGGGAAGGGGCAACCCTAATCACGGAGGACGGGACTCCTATTATGAAGGGAGTTCATCCTTTAAAGGACCTAGGCCCAAGACACGTTGTCTCACAAAGAATATATGAATGTCTGAAAAACGGTAACCAGGTCTATTTAGATATCAGTAAAATTGCTGAATTTGAAAAGAGATTTCCTTCGGTTACAACGATTTGCGAGGAAAATGGAATCCGTATTTCGGATGGAAAACTCCCTGTCGCTCCAGGAAGCCATTTTTTAATGGGAGGAATTAAAACAGACTTAATCGGCAGGTCTTCCATTATGGGACTTTATGCGATTGGAGAAGCCTCCTGCACGGGATTACATGGTGCCAATCGTTTAGCCAGCAACTCCCTTTTAGAAGGATTATATCAAGGCGACCAATTATCAAAATGGATCAATGAAGGCAAAAAAGAAACTCAATCTTTAGATTCAAAGCCATTCTATCCTTCTTTTAAAAAAGAGAGCTTTGATCTACCAGATGTTCAACAGATAAGGGATTTAATGATGGAGCGGGTTGGAATTGTTAGAAATGAAGGTAATCTTATGAAGCAGCTAGCCTGGATCGACCAATACAAGCCGGAAGAAATCGATTTAGATGCTTGTTCTTCAGCAGAAATGACAAAGGTTTTTATGCTGATTATTTCCAAGCTGATTACAGAGTCCGCGTTAAAGAGGACAGAAAGCAGGGGTGGTCATTTTAGGAGTGATTATCCAATGGAAGATGACAAAATGTGGTTAAGGAAATCAATTATTCACAATTATAGACATAGAGTGGAGAAACCCAATGAACACACTAAAACTGCGCTCGCTACTTGAGCAATATTTTATTGAAGACATCGGCGAACAAGATATTACCACAGATTTAATTTTTACAGATGATACAAATGGGGAAATTGTTTTTCTAGCAAAAGAAGCTGGAATTTTTTGCGGTGAAGAGATTATTAAAACGGGGTTCCAGCTATTAAATACTACTATTTCAGCACGGGTATTTGTGAAAGATGGTCAGTCATTCGAAATTGGACAAGAGCTTGCACACGTTTCAGGGAAAATTGCTGATTTACTAAAGGGAGAGAGAGTCATTCTCAATCTTGTTCAACGGATGAGTGGGATTGCCACATTAACTCGAAAAACAGTTAATACCCTTGACAGTGGTCATACGAAAATTTGTGACACACGGAAAACGACGCCAGGCCTGCGTATGCTTGAAAAATATGCTGTGCGCTGTGGAGGAGGTTTTAATCATCGTTTCGGATTATACGATGGAGTCATGATTAAAGACAATCACATCTCCTTTGCTGGTTCTATTACAAAGGCAGTAGAAGCGATCAGGAAAAATGCTGGTCACATGGTAAAGGTAGAGGTCGAGGTTGAGTCGGAAGCACAAGTGCTTGAAGCAGTAAATGCAGGCGCAGATGTCATTATGTTTGATAACCGTACACCTAATGAAATTAAGGAATTGATTAAATTAGTTCCGCCGTCTATCATCACCGAAGCCTCAGGTGGAATCCAATTAACAAATATCGCCGATTACCGTGAAACTGGTGTGGATTTTATCTCGCTTGGCTACTTAACTCATTCTTATAAAGCATTAGACATAAGTGTAAAAGTCCGATGGAACAAAGGGGAGGAGTAAGGTGAATTTTTTAGCGGCGTTAGAAAAAAATAGTATAATTCCTGAAAAATATAAGCAAATGACACGTGATGAACTCGAAAGCCGGGCAATGGAAATAAAGAAACAGCTAGGGTCCCGTTTGTTTATTCCAGGGCATCATTATCAAAAAGATGAAGTCGTTCAGTTTGCTGATGCGACTGGTGATTCTCTACAGCTTGCACAATTATCAGCGGAAAATACCGAGGCCGAATTTATTGTTTTCTGTGGCGTTCATTTTATGGCAGAAACAGCAGATATTTTAACATCTGAAAAGCAAAAGGTAATCTTGCCAGATATGCGCGCAGGATGTTCAATGGCTGATATGGCGGATATCCAGCAAACAGAACGAGCCTGGGAACGGCTTCAGGAACTTTTTGACGACACGATTCTTCCTTTAACCTATGTGAATTCAACAGCAGCCATCAAGGGATTTGTAGGTGCCCATGGAGGAGCAACGGTAACCTCTTCGAATGCAGAGAAAATGGTTAAATGGGCATTTGAGAAAAAAGAACGAATTCTTTTCCTGCCTGATCAGCATTTGGGCAGAAATACTGCAGCTGATTTAGGTATAGGCTTAGACGAGATGGCCATTTGGAATCCAATAACCAATGAGTTGGAGTTCGATGGTGATATTTCAGTAATTAAAGTCATTCTTTGGAAAGGGCATTGCTCGGTTCATGAAAATTTTACTGTTCAAAATGTGATTGATACTAGGTACCAATACCCCAATATGAATATCATTGTTCATCCAGAATGCCGCCGAGAGGTAGTCGAGCTAGCGGATATGGCGGGCTCAACTAGTTATATTATACATGCTATTGAGAATGCTAAGTCTGGAACAGCTTGGGCGATTGGAACAGAAATGAATCTGGTTAATCGACTAATAAAAAATCATCCTGATAAAAAAATCATTTCATTAAATCCGCATATGTGCCCGTGCCTGACTATGAACCGAATCGATCTACCTCATTTAGTTTGGAGCCTGGATACCTTGGAAGAAACACAAAATATTATTAAAGTGAGTCCGGAAATTGCCCAAAATGCAAAACTGGCACTTGAAAAAATGCTGCAAAATTCATAATCCACGTAAAAAAAGGTGTCATTTTCTAAAATGGCATCTTTTTTTGCAGTTATCAGTGAAGTATAACTGTCTGTCCTTTCTTTCGACCTTATACATATTTTTTCAAAAAGCAGCATAAGTTTTTTTGAAGAATGATAGCACTTTGCCCATTTTCACATACACTATATGGACTTATGCATAGGAGGGAAATCAGAGTGAAGATCCATATCGTACAGAAAGGGGATACTCTTTGGAAAATCGCCAAGAAGTACGGCGTGAATTTTGAAGAGCTGAAGAAGCTTAATTCACAGCTCAGCAACCCTGATATGATTATGCCCGGTATGAAAATAAAAGTCCCAACAACAGGAGGAAGCATAAAGAAAGAATCCCCTATGGGAACGAAACCGGAAACAACAATCAATTTAGGTGTAAAGAAAGAAAAGCCGATTGCTGAGCAACCGTTCGCCAAAGAGAAACCTGTGCCAATGCCGATGGTAGAGGCACCAATTAAAAAAGAAACACCAATTGTCAAAGAAAAACCAATCGTAAAAGAAGTACCAAAAACACCCTATACTCCAAAAATGCCTCTACAAATCGTCCCAGAAATTGATATTAACAATTATTACATGATGAATATGCAAAATATGACGGTTCAGCAACCTCAGCTGCCGCCTAAACCAGCCAATATCCTTCCAGAAGTAAAAGAGGTTCCGAAGAAAGAAGTACCGATAAATGAAGTACCTATGAAAGAAATGCCAATTAAAGAGAACTATGTTCCTGCACCGCCGCCAGTTGAAGCCCCTATTGCTGAAATGCCGGTTCAAGAACAATGCGTTCCTATGACGCCCGTTATGCCTGGTCCGGGCTTTTGCCCACCATTTGGTGGATTTCCGATGATGCCATATCCGCAAATGCAGGGAATGGGAATGCCTGCTCCAGGTATGGTTCCAGGTAATCCAGGCGTAGCTCCAATGACAGCGGCTGCACCTGGTATGGCAGCTCCATACTTCCATGATGATGAATCATCATCTTTTATGCCACAAGTGCCTGTCATGAATCCAGCATACAACCCAGGAGCAATGATGGGTGCACAGAACCCAGGATTCCAGCAGCAGATGCAAAATCCTTATATGAATCCAACAGCATTCGGTCAAATGCCAGCGGGCTACGGTCAGATGCCGACAGGAATGGGCGAAATGCCAGCAAGTTATGGTCAGATGCCAACAGGAATTGGTCAAATGCCAATGGACTACGGCCAGATGCCAACAGGAATGGGTCAAATGCCAATGGGCTACGGCCAGATGCCAACAGGAATGGGTCAAATGCCAATGGACTACGGCCAAATGCCAGCAGGAATGGGTCAAATGCCAACGGGCTACGGCCAGATGCCAGCAGGATATGGTCAAATGCCAATGGGTGCCGCTCCGACTACAATGCCATCACAGAACCCGGGAGAATCCATGCAAGCTCCAATGATGCCTGGAACGATGTACGGAAACCCAGGAATGACAAATCCTTATGGTATGGGTGGCCAAATGCCTTACGGATATCCACAAATGGGCGGTATGAACCCATATGGGGTAACTGATTTTGAATCACCAGAAATGATGATGCCTGTTGCAGGCAGTCAAATGCCTTACATGCAAAACCCTTATCCAACTCAAGGGTATCCGATGAGTACAGCTGCAATGGGTGACTGCGGTTGTGGTGGTCCTGTGGCAACACCTTATATGGGTGCCATGCCGACGGCTGAAAGTGCTCCTGCAGCCATGCCGTCAACATTTGTACCACCAACTCCACCTATTTACAGTGCGCCTTATACGGGTCCAATGAATGCCGCTCAGCCACCATATATGAATCCATATGGAATGGGAGTACCAGGAAGCGCTCCTTACGGTATGCCGGGTTACCGAGATGAAAGCAATTAATATGTCAGCTAACAAAAAAGGAGACGATGATTATTATGATCGTCTCTTCTCTTATTTTCAGTCCCAGTTTTATGAAAGGATTACCCAGTTTGTACCGCTTCGAAAAACCGTTATTTTTTTGAAAACGGAGCAAAATACTTACATTATAAAAGGCTATTCCACTAATAGTAGACTTAGACTTCAAGAAGTCTTTACCGATACACTGAAAAAGGAAGGATTTACAAAAACCTATTCCTATTTAACCCCTTCAGTAAAAGAACAGCTATTTTTTGAAGGGACTTATTTTGGATGTATCGAATATCTGCTACCACATAAAACAGCGTTTTCTTTCCATACTGAAAAGAATCGTCAAGAAGGACTGGAGCTATTAGAACAATTTCATCAAACCACGAGTCTATTTGAGGCCCGATACCGTACCTTGCTTCCTAAAGGACATCTACTTGAAAAGTGGACAGAACGGTTCAATATATTCACCGCTAATTTTCCCTTCATAAAGTATTTTATCAATGAGTTGGTCCTAGCGGATATGGTTTCTTGGGCCAAATGGGCCCTTGCTGGAATGGAAAAAAAGTATCGTCATTTTTTCAAGGACCCCCTGGTGATTTTACACGGTGATGTAGCGCATCATAATTTTTTACGCGATCACAGGGGAAGTTTGCATTTAATTGATTTTGATTTAATCTGTATCGGCCCACCTGCATTTGATTATTTACAATACGCAAACCGGATTCTTCCTTCAGTAGATTGGTCATTTGAAAAGCTGATCAAGCATAACCAAATGAAAAACTATGCTCATGAAGAGGCTTTTCTGTATGCACTAGCCTATCCAGCTGATATTTTCAGGGAGTGGAACCGGTTAATTAGAGAAAAATCGTATACTGATTCTGTAAAATTAAAGCAAGTAACCGATTTATCGATTAAACAGTATTATGCAAGAAAAAAATTTGTTGACCATTTACAGGAAATAGTAAAATGAATTTGCCAGAATGAAATCCCCTATAAAATAACACCCTATAAATGAGAAGGACTCAAAGGTCAGTCTCAGGATGTTATTTTAGGGGGTTTTTCGCTTGAACAAGAAACAGTGGATAATTCCTCTTTCAGCCATGATGACAATTGGGCTGGCAGGATGTAATGGAGATAATAATAATCGTGCAGGGGTTAATGGGAAAAATAATGTAGCACAACCGATGGGATACTACTCCAATGAAAACCATCCATCACAAGATAATCTATTTGGTGATAATGATGGTGGGGTAACAGAAATAATGGATCATACGATTGGGAATGAAGACCAGAAGACAACGGAGCATAACAGAAAGATCCTTCAAAATAGGGACGAAAATGGCAATCCAATCAATCCAACGAAACCTTTAGCAGCAAAGGACAGGAATTTCTTTCAACGTGATAATCGATTCAGTACAAGTGATATGAATTACCACGGCCATTTAAGTAAAAATACTGGAAACACTGGCGTAGCTACCGATTCTGATTTCCAAGATAATGTTACGGCAAAAATTAGAAGGAAGGTCGCATCTGTTAATAATGTGCAGGACATACGGTCAGTAGCCTATGGGAATACGGTCATTGTTTCAGTGAAGTTAGCTGATAACAACAAGGCAGCCGAAACAAAAAGGGCCATTAAGAAAGCCGTTATGCCTTACACAAAGGGAAGAAAGGTTACCGTGATAACAGATGAGGGAACCATGGGACGCGATCGTAACAAGCATAACGATAGTCAACCACATAAATGGGGACAATAAGGGGAAAGAGCAAAGCTTCGGGCTTTGCTCTTTTTATGTAAAAACATAGGACGGATAAAAAGGCAATTAAAGGCTAAACTAGGAATGTAAATTATGTTCAATTTTTAACAATAAGAGGTGAGGAGCATGAGGTTCACTTGGGTAGCAATGTACCGGTATGGATTAGCCGTTTTTGCTGTTACTCTCTTCATGTTTAGTGGCTGGGCACCGGGAATCACAAGCTCCGCTGCACAACAAGAACCCCCGCAAAATCAACAGAAGAAAGAACCACTGCATATGACGGTGATTTTAGAAAGAGTCTATTTAGATGGAGAGATTAGCCAAGAGGTAGTTCACGAGACTTGCTGGTCAATGGAGAATTTTTGGGCAAAATATGACCAGTGGCAAATGGTTGATATGGATGAGTCCACTATGGTATTTAGAAGACAAGTAGATGATATCTCCCCACTTTTAAAAGCAAATGGCTTTTTTGGAATCACTGAAGACGGAGTGTTGACTATTTTTAATGGTAGACCAGACCGTTCAAAAATCATACAATCCTTTTTTCAAATAGATATGAAGAAGCTAGAAAGTAAAACTCAAGAAGATTTGATACAAGGAATACCCATTAAATCGAAAGATCATTATGTTGAAGTGTTAGAAACCTTCAAGCCGTATTCTATAAAAAAAGAATAGTTCTTTTTCAATCAGACTGAGTGGCATTCAGCCTGATTTTTTCTTTCTATGACCTATTTTCTTCAATTCCGTTTCATTCTTATGTTAAAATGAAAGACAGTGCATATGAGAGCAACAGGAAACTAGAGGAGAGAATGGTATTGTATGAATTTATAAAAGGGACTGTTGAATTTATTAGTCCAGAATATATAGTAGTGGAAAATAATGGGGTTGGCTATCAAATCTCCACACCCAATCCGTTTATTTATTCTGGTAAATTGGAGACAATGGTTACTGTCTACACGTATCACTATGTACGCGAAGATATTATGGCCCTATACGGGTTTGAAACCAGAGAAGAAAAAAGACTGTTTACTAAATTATTAAATGTATCTGGAATCGGGCCCAAAGGAGCACTTGCGATTCTTGCTTCAGGGGAAGTACAGCAAGTGGTAACAGCCATTGAAAATGAGGATGAAAGTTTCCTTGTGAAATTCCCTGGTGTAGGTAAAAAGACAGCCCGTCAAATGATTCTTGATTTAAAAGGGAAATTACAGGATATCGTTCCAGACTTTTTCCCGAATTTATTCAATGCAAATCAACTTCCTATACATACAGAAGAAACCAATTCTGCTTTTGAAGAAGCGATTCTTGCTTTAAAGGCTCTCGGTTATTCAGAAAAGGAAATTAAAAAGATTTCACCTGAATTAAGAAAAGAACAGCTGTCAACAGACCAATACATTAAACATGCACTAAAGCGGCTTTTAAAATAGGTGGTGATGATGGATGGAAGAGCGGATTATTTCAAGTGAAGTGAATGAGAGCGAGATAAATATTGAACAAAGCTTGAGACCGCAAACCTTAAGGCAATATATTGGGCAGAATCAGGTAAAGGAAAACCTCGAAATTTTTATTAAGGCAGCCAAGCTTCGAAACGAAACCTTAGACCATGTTCTCCTTTATGGACCTCCAGGTTTAGGGAAGACGACACTGGCCGTAATTATTGCCAATGAGATGGGCGTAAACATTCGAACCACTGCTGGTCCTGCCATCGAGAGACCTGGGGACCTTGCAGCCATTCTGACTGCACTTGAGCCAGGGGATGTGCTATTTATAGATGAAATCCATCGACTGCCGCGAACGATTGAAGAGGTCTTGTATCCGGCGATGGAGGATTTTTGCCTTGATATCGTGATTGGTAAGGGACCTAGTGCACGCTCTGTCCGGCTTGACCTTCCTCCATTTACCTTGGTGGGGGCGACAACAAGGGCGGGTTCTTTATCGGCTCCATTACGCGATCGATTTGGAGTTTTAAGCAGGCTCGAGTATTATAAGGAAGACCAGCTAAAAAACATTGTTTTACGTACATCTGAGTTGTTTGAAACAGAAATAGATGAGCCTTCCGCAGCTGAAATTGCTAGAAGATCAAGAGGAACCCCACGGATTGCGAACCGCCTCCTTAGAAGAGTACGGGATTTTGCTCAAGTAAAGGGTAATGGTACAATAAACCTACTTCTTGCTAGAGAAGCATTGGAGCAGCTTCAGGTAGATAGGCTTGGCCTCGATCATATAGATCACAAATTACTTAAAGGGATTATTGAAAAGTTTCGCGGCGGCCCAGTCGGCCTGGATACCATTGCCGCTTCGATTGGTGAAGAAGCAGAAACGATTGAAGACGTGTATGAACCATACCTGCTGCAAATAGGATTTCTACAGAGAACCCCTAGAGGCAGAATGGTTACATCAGCAGTATATAAGCACTTTGGGATGGAAGTACCCACTCAACAATAGGTAACTCATTTTAAACAGATTAGGGATGTCATAATATGAAAGTAGATTTATTTGATTTTCATTTACCTGAAGAATTAATCGCACAAGTTCCATTATTAAATCGGACAGACAGCCGATTAATGGTCTTAAATAAGGAAACAGGCGAAATCAAACATGAAGTATTCAAAAATATTACAGAGTATTTGCATGAAGGGGATTGCCTTGTCTTAAATGACACAAGGGTATTGCCTGCACGCCTTTTTGGTGTTAAAACAGACACTGGCGCAAAAATTGAAGTCCTCCTGTTAAAACAACTGGAAGGAGACCAGTGGGAAACACTAGTAAAACCAGCCAAAAGAGTAAAAGAAGGAACAGTTATTGACTTTGGTGACGGTCTTCTTTCTGCTGTTTGTACAGCTACCTCTGAACATGGTGGAAGAGTATTGGAATTCAAATACGAAGGTATTTTTTACGAGGTTCTTGATCAATTGGGTGAAATGCCTTTGCCGCCATACATAAAAGAACAACTCGATGATCGGGAAAGATATCAAACGGTATTTGCCCGCGAGCCTGGATCGGCAGCAGCGCCAACAGCTGGCCTTCATTTTACAGAAAGCTTATTGGACGAAATAAGAGAAAAAGGTGTCCATATTGCGTTTATTACGCTTCATGTGGGACTTGGCACCTTCCGTCCTGTGAATGTAGAGGATGTGTTGGAGCATGATATGCATTCTGAATTTTACATGATGACAGATGGAACCGCCCGATTACTAAACGAAGTAAGAAGCACCGGGGGAAGGATTATATCAGTCGGAACCACCTCAACAAGGACATTGGAGACCATTGCGTCTGCAAATGATGGTCGATTTGTTGAAGGTAGTGGCTGGACGAATATCTTTATTTACCCAGGCTATTCCTTTAAGGCCATCGATGGGATGATTACTAACTTCCATCTACCTAAATCAACCTTGATTATGCTTGTTAGTGCATTAGCTGGAAGAGAGAATATTTTGCATGCCTACGAGACGGCTGTTTCAGAACGCTATCGTTTCTTCAGTTTTGGAGATGCAATGTTGCTCATCTAAGTTTATGCACACGGAAGGAGATATAAATTTGACAGCAATTCGTTATGAGTTAATTAAAACATGTAAACAAACAGGAGCACGCCTAGGAAGGGTGCACACACCGCACGGTTCGTTTGATACGCCAGCTTTTATGCCGGTTGGAACACTTGCAACCGTGAAAACCATGTCACCTGAAGATCTAAAAGAAATGGGTGCCGGGATCATATTAAGTAATACCTATCACCTTTGGTTAAGACCAGGACACGAAATCATAAGAGAGGCTGGCGGTCTTCATAAGTTTATGAACTGGGACCGGGCTATTTTAACAGATTCCGGCGGTTTTCAGGTTTTTAGTTTAAGTGAGTTCCGAAAGATTGAGGAAGAAGGGGTTCATTTTAGGAATCACATGAGCGGGGAAAAACTATTCCTTTCCCCTGAAAAAGCGATGGAAATCCAAAATGCCCTTGGTTCAGATATTATGATGGCCTTTGATGAGTGCCCGCCATTTCCTGCTACCTTTGAGTATATGAAGAAATCAGTCGAACGTACTTCAAGATGGGCTGAACGTTGCTTAAATGCCCACCAGCGGCCGCAAGATCAAGGATTATTTGGAATCGTACAGGGTGGAGAATTTGAGGAACTACGTAAGCAAAGTGCGAAAGATCTTACTTCCCTTGATTTCCCTGGTTATGCTGTTGGTGGTTTATCGGTTGGGGAACCAAAAGACGTGATGAATCGTGTGCTTGAGTTCACAACTCCGCTTTTACCATCGGATAAACCAAGGTATTTAATGGGTGTGGGTTCACCAGATTCATTAATTGATGGCTCCATTCGTGGAATTGATATGTTTGATTGCGTATTGCCAACCCGAATAGCGAGAAATGGTACCTTAATGACAAGTACGGGTAGACTTGTTGTGAAAAATGCACAATTCGCAAGAGATTTTGGACCGCTTGATGAAAATTGTGATTGTTATACTTGCCGAAATTATAGTAGAGCCTATATTCGCCACTTGATAAAATGTGATGAAACATTCGGAATTCGTTTAACGTCTTACCATAATCTTTATTTTCTGTTAAGATTAATGGAGCAGGTCAGACAAGCCATCATGGAAGACAGGCTTGGTGATTTCCGCGAAGAGTTTTTTGAACGTTATGGTTTTAATAAACCGAACGCGAAAAATTTCTAATAGAAACTGTTTTGAAAGGAGGGAAACAATATGCAAGGAATTAGTACAATCATTCCATTGATTTTAATGTTTGTGTTATTTTACTTCTTACTAATTCGCCCGCAGCAAAAGCGCCAAAAAGCGGTTGCTAACATGCAAAACGAATTGAAAAAAGGTGATAAAATCGTTACAATCGGTGGATTACACGGTTTTGTTGACTCAATCGATGATAATAAAGTAGTCATTAAGTGTGGAGACGGCAGCCGTCTTACATATGATCGTTCTGCTATTCGTGAAGTCACTGAAGCTGGTGAGGGAAGCGTTAGCTTAACGAAGTAATCGTACACAAAAAGGAAGCCTTCTACAAAATGGCTTCCTTTTTTCATTTTTGGTTACGCAGATCTTGTATTGCCAGTTGAAATATTAACCCCTAAAATCCCACCCATCATGGCGATGAGTGTATAGCAGGTATGATAAATGACTTGCTCTGCGCTAAAGAGGCGATCATAGCCTAAGTATTGAAATAAGAAAACAACAATGGTGTAAATTAGACCAGTTAATCCCCCAATTAGCCAGCCTTTTTCTTTCCTCTTTCCTCCTGAAAGGAATCCTCCTCCAAAAAGCCCAATAAAAGATAAGGCCGTAATTACATATTGAAGTGATCCTTCTTTAGCAGAGGTATACCTTAGAATAAACGCAAAAATAAGGCTTGAAATCACGGCAAAGGCAAAGATAAAAATTAATCCGTACAAAATGGATGTACCAAAGCTTTTTGATTCGATTTTAGCTCTCCTCCTTCAGTTGCCTTAGGCCAGACTCTCTTGGTTAAAGTCTCTGGCCTTAGAAACAGTTTTTTACCTAGTACAAGCGTATTCGTGGAAGAAGAAAAGTAGAATTAAAATTTTATGATTTTCCTCATTTTATAAGCGTTGGAAAATAATTCTCCTTATTTTTTTTCCAAAAATGCAAACAATGAATACGACTAAAAAAGGGGAGAAAACATTGTGGACGTTTATTTAGGGATCATTTTTCGGACCTTATTTTTGTATTTATTAATCATTGTTATTTTTAGATTAATGGGTAAAAGGGAAATTGGTGAGTTAAGCATCCTGGATCTAGTCGTTTTTATCATGATTGGTGAAATGGCGGTTATTGCCATTGAGAATACAAAGGACCCACTGATTCACTCGGTGATTCCGATGGTTTTATTGATGATTATTCAAATTACCCTTGCTCTTATCTCGCTGAAAAGTAAAAAGTTTCGTGACTTGGTCGATGGTCAACCGAGCATTATTATCAATAGAGGAAAAATTGATGAAAATGCAATGCGGAAGCAACGCTACAATTTTGATGATTTAATGACCCAATTAAGGGAGAAGGATATTCGCAGCATTGCGGATGTGGAATTTGCGATATTAGAATCCTCAGGTAGTTTGTCGGTAATTGAAAAATTAAAGAATAGTAAGGAGCAGCAAAAGCAGGGGGATATTACTGTCCCATTAATCTTAGATGGGGCCATTGAAGAAGAAAACTTAAAAAGGATTAATAAGACTAATTTATGGCTGCGCCAAGAACTGAAGAAAAAAGGATACCGTGATGTGAAGAAAATTTCCTTTTGTAGCTATGAGAATGGAGAATTTTATATTGACTTACAGGATGAAGACTAAGAAGAGGCTGACCTTTTAGATTGGGTCAACCTCTTCTGCATTTATTGTGTTATAAACTTTCCAATCCACGGAATCCGTTTTAGCTCATCCTTTTTGATTAGACCAAAAATGAGAAGCAGGATTGAATAGGAAAGGGTCATGGCAAAGGCTGCGTTAGCGACACGTATCACCAAATGTGTCTCTACTAGGATATTTTCGAAGAGCCAGTAGCCGCACCAAGCAGCTACTCCCATTGCTATGAACCCCTTCACATAGTCGCGGATATAAAAGGAAAATGAAACCTTCTTTAGAACTGTCGCGAAATGTAGACCCGTAACAAGGACAAAGCCAACGATAATTCCTAGTGCTGCCCCGGTAATGCCAAAGGCAGGCTGGGAAGCGAGTAGAAAAATGACTACTGTTTTAACCACCGCTCCAATTAAACTATTAATCATTGCTGCTCTTGCAAGGTTTAGTGCTTGGAGTACGGCTTGTAGCGGGCCTTGATAGTAATAAAAAAGGAAAAATGGTGCCATAATCTGAATGAAGTAAGATCCCTTGGCAGAACCGTACATAAGCTGCATGAGCGGGTCAGCGAGTACGTAAAGTACAATCACTGCAAGTCCTCCTGTTAAAAAGACAAACCTTAATGCTTGCTGGAGGCGATACTCAATTAATTTATGGTTATTCTTCGAATTTGCCTCACTGATTGCCGGAACAAGGGAAGTAGCTAATGAAAAGGTAACAAAAGAAGGAAGCATTAATAACGGCATGGCATAGCCGGTTAAGGCACCGTATTGTTTTGTTGCATTCACGGCAACTACCCCTGCAAGAGCTAAACTATGTGCTACTACAATCGGTTCAAAGAACCAGGCAATCGAACCAATCATTCGGCTTCCCATAGTTGGAATGGCAATCTCCATTAAATCCTTAAAGGTTCGTTTTCCCTTATGGATAAATTGAAAGAAATTCTTTCTGAGCTTGAATCGCTTTTTTAATTTAAACATAGTTAAAAGATAAATGAGTGATAGTAATTCCCCTAAAACCGAAGCTACCATTGCTGCCGCTGCAGCGTATTCAACTCCATAAGGCAGGAATGTTTTTGTTGCTGTTGCGATGATGGATATTCTAACAAATTGTTCTAATACTTGAGAGATGGCTGACGGGCGCATATTTTGGCGACCCTGAAAGTATCCTCGTAAAACAGAAGAGACCGCAATAATAGGTAGTGCTGGCGCAATCGCCATTAGTGGATAATACGTTCTTGGGTCGGTAAAAAGCGTAGTGGATAAAAATGGCGCCAGTAAAATCAAAGCAGGCGTGATAATAATTGATAATCCAATGGTTATGGCAAGGGAGACTACAAGTATTTTTTTTATTTCCGCATAATCCCGTCTTGCCTCAGCCTCTGCAATATTTTTAGAGATAGCGACTGGAAGCCCGAGTTGTGTAATCGTGACCACAAGAATAAACGTGGGATATGCCATCATATATAAACCAACGCCTTCTTCACCAATACTGCGCGCTAGAACGATTCGATAAATAAAACCAAGTACCCTTGTAATAAATCCTGCAATTAATAGGATAAACGTCCCTTTTAAAAACTTCGACATGCTGATTCCCACCTTCTCAAAAAAGAAGAATTCATATACAATTAACTATATGCCTAAGGGTGGACAAAGCATGACAAGTAGTAAGAGCTTTTTGCAAGGTTCAATTAATCAGGGGGTTTCCCCAAGGGGGCAGTTTGAATGGATAATAGCCACATATACGATCATTTTCGTATCCAAGTACAACCCGCATTAGTAAGTAAACTTTCTGAATTTCACTTGCTTGGATATGATTCTGTATCGGAGAATGAGCTTTGGAATTTCTTAATAAAGAAAAAGTGGAGAAAAATAAAGGATGAAATGAGACTATATGAGATTATCCAAGAAATTCTTTCTGTAAGAGTAAGTGATTATATGAGCTATGCAACCATTGAGGCATATAAAACCGTTGAATTTTCTTTAGATGATGAAAATGAATTGAAAGAGTTGTTGAAATAATCCCACGTTTTTCAAATTGACAGCTTTTCTTAGTTATTCCATAATGGTAGCAGTGACTTTATTGTTATTATTATATAAGGCTTGAAAGAGTTTTTACGTAACAGTGCAAATGCACATGCACTAAGGAGGAACAATACATAATGGTAAAACGTAGTAGAATTATTGCTTTCTTTCTTGTGGTCCTGATTATTGGAAGCACAATGGGAGCAACAGCAAAGAACATTTTAAACAATATTAAGCTTGGACTGGACCTTCAAGGTGGATTTGAGGTTTTGTACGAGGTTAAGCCAGCGAAGAAAGGTCAAAAAATCGACAAGGAAGTATTGGCCAGTACCGCTGAAGCGCTGGACAAGCGTATTAATGTTCTCGGTGTAAGTGAACCAAGTATTCAAATTGAAGGAAATAACCGGATTCGTGTGCAGCTTGCAGGTGTTAAGGATCAAAACAAAGCACGTGAAATCCTGTCAACACAAGCGAATCTAACCTTCCGTGATGCCAATGATCGTCTAATGATGGACGGATCAGATTTAAAGCAAGGTGGAGCTAAGCAGACATTTGACGAGAACGGAGCACCAAGTGTTTCTCTATCATTAAAGAGCGCAGACAAGTTCCGAAAAGTATCAGAAGAAATTATGAATATGGCTCCAAATAACGTCCTAGTTATTTGGCTTGATTTTCAAGAAGGAAAAGATTCCTTCAAAAACGAAGTATCCAAACCGGATCCAAAATACCTTTCTGCACCAACAGTAAAGCAAATATTTAACCAAGATTCAGTTTCTATTGTTGGTAGCTTCACAGCTGAAGAAGCTAAAACATTGGCTTCGCTATTAAATGCAGGTTCATTACCAGTCAAGCTTAATGAAGTGTATTCCACTTCTGTAGGGGCAAAATTTGGTGAGCAGGCATTAAATGATACGATTTTAGCAGGTATTATTGGTATTGCTATCATTTACCTGTTTATGATTTTCTATTATCGTTTCCCAGGGTTCATCGCTACTGTTACATTATCCATTTATATTTATTTAGTCTTATTAATTTTTGATTGGATGAATGGAGTGCTAACCCTGCCGGGAATTGCCGCGATTATTCTCGGAGTGGGTATGGCTGTTGATGCCAATATCATTACCTATGAACGAATCAAGGAAGAGATTAAGGTTGGTAAGTCCATTAAATCTGCTTTCCAAGCTGGTGAAAAAAATGCATTTACATCCATTCTTGACTCAAACCTGACTACCATCCTTACAGCCGGAGTGCTTTTCTTCTATGGGACAAGCTCAGTAAAAGGCTTTGCAACGATGTTAATTGTCAGTATCCTAATGAGTTTCTTAACTGCCGTTTACGGTTCACGATTATTACTTGGCCTATGGGTTCACAGTGGAATCTTTAAAAAGAAACCAAGTTGGTTCGGTGTTAAACAGGCTGATATTAAAAATATTGCTGAAAATTATGATACGTTAGATCTTCCAACTCGATTTGACAAAATCGACTTTGTTAAGAATCGTAAGAAGTTTTTCATTTTATCAGGTGTTCTTCTTACTGCAGGTGTTATTATTCTTTTAGTTTTCCGTTTGAATCTTTCAATCGACTTTTCAAGCGGTACGCGTGTAGAAGTACTATCTAATAAACCTCTTACTGTTGAAAAAGTAGAAAGTGCTTTTGAAAAACTTGATCTGAAAACAGATGATATCGTTATTTCTGGCGACAAAAAACAAATAGGTGCAGCTAGAATGATTGGTGTTCTTTCAAAGGATAAAATTGCAAAATTAAAGTCCGAGTTCAGCAAAGAATTTGGTGCCGAGCCCAATGTTAGCACTGTCTCTCCTACAGTAGGTAAGGAACTAGCGAAAAATGCACTTATCGCACTTCTTATTGCTTCTATTGGTATTATTATTTATGTAAGCATTCGCTTTGAATGGGGAATGGCGATTGCTGCGATTGCTTCGTTACTGCATGATGCATTCTTTATGGTTACCTTCTTTAGTATCACGAGACTAGAAGTGGATTTAACATTCATCGCAGCTGTTCTAACGATTGTTGGTTATTCAATCAACGATACAATTGTTACCTTTGACCGTATGCGTGAAAACATGTATAAGAAAAAACGCTTAAAAACATTCCAAGACATTGCTGATGTTGTGAATGTAAGTATTCGCCAAACATTAACACGCTCCTTTAACACAGTATTAACTGTTTTAATTACAGTTGTAGCAATGATGATATTTGGTGGAGAATCCATTCGTAACTTCAATATTGCTTTGTTTGTAGGACTAATTGTAGGTGTTTACTCTTCTGTATTTATTGCAGCTTCTTTATGGGTTGTGTTTAAATCTAGAGAATTGAATAAAAAAGGCGTTATTAAAACGGTGAAAGAAAAGAAAAAATACTCTGATCAACCACAGGTTTAAACATTTAAAAACCGCAGGCCATCTGCGGTTTTTTCTTTTGATTGAAACAGAGTTGTTCCTCCTGTATAATAGTAAAGTCTGAGGGGTGAACACACGTATGTTAAAGTCGAAAACAAGATGGATTGTTCGCAAATCTGATAACAATCTAGTTAAACAACTGGAAAAAGAATTGAAGATAACACCTCTAGTTGCGTCACTACTTGTCAATCGTGGTTTAGATACCGTAGATTCTGCACGGTATTTTTTATTTGGTAAGGAAGAATTTCATGATCCCTTTCTCTTAAAAGGAATGGATATCGCGGTTAATAGAATTCGTGATGCGATTGAAAAACAAGAGCCTATTCTTATTTTCGGCGACTATGATGCGGATGGTGTAAGCAGCACCTCGGTGTTAATGATGACACTGCGTGACCTTGGTGCAAATGTACAATTTTATATCCCGAATCGTTTTACAGAGGGATATGGACCGAATGAACGTGCATTCCGTCATGCTGCGGAATCTGGAATAAACTTAATTATAACTGTAGATACAGGAATATCAGCTGTGCATGAAGCGTCGATAGCAAAAGAGCTTGGTATGGACCTTATTATTACGGATCACCATGAGCCGGGCCCTGTTCTACCAGAAGCCCTCGCAATCATTCATCCGAAGTTGCCTGATAGCATTTATCCTTTCCGGGAATTGGCCGGTGTAGGGGTTGCATTTAAACTTGCCCATGCATTGTATGGTGAAGTGCCGGAGCATTTATTTGAAATTGCCGTCATCGGTACGATTGCCGACTTAGTATCCTTAACGGATGAAAACCGCCTCATTGCAAAAAAGGGCTTAGAAAAGCTGAAAGTAACGCAAAATGTTGGACTAAAAGCTATTTTTAAATTAGCTGGAGTAGACCCTACAGCTATTAATGAGGAAACGATAGGTTTTACACTCGCCCCAAGGATTAATGCAGTTGGGAGATTAGAAGATGCCGATATGGCAGTTCAACTGATTCTGACAGATGATCCTGAAGAAGCGCACCAGCTAGCGGTAGAAATGGATGCGTTGAACAAGACAAGGCAATCCATCGTAAATGAAATTACTGCTGAAGCGATTGAAATCGTTGAAAAAAATTACCCGGTTGACACCAATAAAGTCCTTGTCATTGGAAAGGAAGGCTGGAATGCAGGCGTAGTAGGAATTGTTGCATCCAGACTGGTTGATAAGTATTATCGTCCAACCATTATTTTATGCTTTGACTCAGAAAAGGGTATTGCAAAAGGTTCAGCCCGGAGTATAGAGGGCTTTGATCTTTTTAAAAATTTATCGACATGTAGAGATATTCTGCCTCATTTTGGGGGACATCCAATGGCTGCTGGAATGACTTTAAATCTCGATAATGTAGATGACCTTCGAGAGCGGCTTAATAGCCTTGCAGAAGACCAGCTAACGGATGAGCACCTAATCCCGGTCACCTATCTAGACGAAGAAGTTCGTCTTGAAGATGTTCATCTATCTTCATTAGATGAAATGAACTTACTTTCTCCTTTTGGTATGGACAACCCCAAACCAAAAGTCTTAATAAATAAAGTTGATATTGCCAGTATGAGAAAAATTGGCAGTGAACAAAATCATCTTAAGGTTTTGGTAAATGAGGATGGTTCCAATCTAGATGGGATTGGCTTTGGTTTAGGAGCTTTAGTAGATCAAATCTCTCCTGCCTCGAAAATTTCATTAATTGGAGAATTATCTATTAATGAATGGAACAATATACGTAAACCACAAATCTTTATCCACGATCTCGCAGTTGAATCGTGGCAGTTATTTGACTATCGCGGGCAAAAGCGAATCAACCATATCGCCCAAACGGTACCTTCTGAAAACAGAAAGCTTATTGTGTTCAATAAGGAGCATCTTGATAAAATAAACGAAAGCTTCCTGCCGGACACCACCTTTATTCAAACACAAGAAGAAGCAGAGGCCTTTGACGGACATCATGCAAATATCGTCCTGGTGGATTTCCCACCATCAATGGAAATTCTATCTGATTTGTTTAAAGGGAAACAACCGGCAAGGATTTATGCCTATTTTTATAAAGAATCCAGTGATTTTTTCAGTACTGTACCGACTCGTGAGCATTTTAAATGGTTCTATGCATACTTGTTAAAAAAGGGACCATTAGACCTTAATCGTCACGGAGATGTCATTGCCAAGCACCGCGGCTGGTCGCAGGAAACAATTATCTTTATGTCAAAGGTGTTTTCTGAACTGGATTTTGTTACAATAAACAATGGATTTATTACTTTGAATAATCAAACGCAGAAGCGTGAATTAACTGACTCAAGAACTTATCAAATCAAACAGAAACAGTACGCTCTTGAAAAAGATTTACTGTTTTCATCCTTCCAGGAATTAAAAAACTGGTTCGATCAAATGATTCATGAGTCAGTTGAGACTGAGGAGGCAATTAAAGAATGGATTTAAAGGAATTTATTACAATTGTGCCTGATTGGCCTAAGCCAGGAATTAAATTTAAAGACATTACCCCATTAATGAACAATGGTGATGCATATAAATATGCAACAGACCAAATCGTTGAATATGCAAAAGAAAGGCAAATCGACCTGATTGTAGGACCTGAAGCTCGTGGATTCATTATCGGTTGTCCGGTGGCTTATTCACTTGGT
This sequence comes from Bacillus sp. SLBN-46, assembly GCF_031453555.1. Lineage (GTDB taxonomy): Bacteria > Bacillota > Bacilli > Bacillales > Cytobacillaceae > Neobacillus. The sequence goes on from NZ_JAVIZM010000001.1 coordinate 1,879,337, forward strand.
TTGGGGTTTGCCCCTGTTCGTAAAGAAGGTAAATTACCTAGGGAAACAATAAAAGTAAGCTATGGCCTTGAATATGGTAAAGATGTTCTAACGATCCACCAAGACGCTATTAAACCTGGTCAGCGTGTATTAATCACAGATGATTTGTTAGCGACAGGTGGTACGATTGAAGCAACGATCCAATTAGTGGAACAGCTTGGTGGAGTTGTTGCTGGTATCGCTTTCTTAGTTGAGTTAAGTTATTTAGATGGACGTAAAAAACTCGACGGTTATGATATTTTAACACTAATGCACTATTAAAACTGCTAGAGGGCACTCCGAAAACGAGTGCTCTCTTTATATAATTTCGGGGCTTTCGCTTCATTTTTTTCGACATATTTCTTTAAATTTTGGAAAAAAGCTTTCAATCTCTTTACATCTTCGTGTTTTTTTCTGATAATAGAAACAATCATTCTAATTTAGTAACTATTTTATACGAAGAACATTGAATAAATAAAATGAGATGAAAATAAAGGTGATTTCATGGCGAATGATCAAGTGTTAACAGCCGACCAAGTCATCGACAAGACCCGCAACTATTTAAATGAGGAGCATGTTGCGTTAGTTAGGAAGGCGTATGAATTCGCCAAACATGCTCACCGTGAACAATATAGAAAATCAGGGGAACCGTACATTATTCATCCCATACAGGTAGCCGGAATATTAGCTGACCTGGAGATGGATCCTGCTACGGTAGCAGCGGGTTTTCTTCATGACGTTGTTGAAGATACAACTGTTTCTTTAAAGGACATAGAAGTAGCTTTCAACGGCGAAGTGGCGATGCTTGTCGACGGTGTAACAAAATTAGGGAAAATTAAATATAAATCGCACGAGGAACAGCAGGCGGAAAACCATCGGAAAATGTTTGTAGCAATGGCTCAGGACATCCGTGTCATTCTGATTAAGCTGGCTGACCGTTTGCATAATATGCGGACTCTAAAGCATCTTCCGCTGGAAAAACAACGTCGGATTTCAAATGAAACACTTGAAATTTTTGCACCTTTAGCACATCGTCTTGGTATTTCTAAGATTAAGTGGGAGTTGGAGGATACCGCATTAAGATATTTAAATCCGCAGCAATATTATCGGATTGTTAACTTAATGAAAAAGAAACGTGCGGAACGGGAGCAATATTTAGAGGATGTTATCGAAGAAGTAAAAAACCGTATGGGTGAAGTCTCCATTAAAGCAGAGTTATCAGGCCGGCCAAAGCATATTTACAGCATTTATCGTAAAATGGCTTTGCAAAATAAGCAATTCAGCGAAATTTATGATTTACTTGCTGTTCGAATTGTAGTCAATAGCATTAAGGATTGTTATGCGGTCCTAGGAATCATTCACACGTGCTGGAAGCCTATGCCAGGTCGCTTTAAAGATTATATTGCGATGCCAAAGCCAAATATGTATCAATCCTTGCATACAACAGTAATCGGGCCAAAAGGTGATCCGCTTGAAGTCCAAATTAGAACGTATGAGATGCACCGTATTGCTGAGTTCGGGGTTGCGGCCCACTGGGCTTACAAAGAAGGCAAAGCGATTAGTGATAGCTCCACTTTTGAGCAAAAGTTAACATGGTTCAGGGAAATTCTTGAATTCCAGAACGATACGGCAAATGCTGAAGAGTTTATGGAATCGTTAAAGATTGACTTGTTCTCAGATATGGTTTTCGTGTTTACGCCAAAAGGTGATGTCATTGAATTGCCTTCAGGCTCTGTTCCTATTGATTTTGCCTATCGGATACACTCTGAAATTGGGAATAAAACGATTGGGGCAAAAGTAAACGGCAAGATGGTCACTTTAGATTACCGTCTAAAAACAGGTGATATCATTGAAATTCTTACCTCCAAACATTCCTATGGACCAAGTCAGGATTGGTTGAAGCTTGCGCAAACCTCTCAAGCGAAAAATAAGATTCGCGCTTTTTTTAAGAAACAGCGCCGCGATGAAAATGTCGACAAAGGTAAAGAGCTTGTCGAAAAGGAAATCCGTAACATGGAGTTTGATATTAAGGAAATTTTAACTCCTGATAACCTGAAAAAAGTCGTAGAGAAGTTTAATTTTTCAAATGAAGAGGATATGTATGCAGCAGTGGGTTATAACGGTGTCACTGCTTTACAAGTGGCAAACCGTTTAACAGAGAAATGGCGTAAAAAGCGTGACAAGGAACAATCGGCGAACATTGCCAACGCGATTACGGATTTAAAAGCTTTTCCTTCAACAAAAAAACGCGAATCAGGCGTTCGAGTACAAGGAATTGATAATTTATTAATCCGTTTGTCCAGATGCTGTAATCCAGTACCTGGCGATGAAATTGTTGGCTTTATTACAAAAGGGCGTGGTGTTTCTGTACACCGCTCTGATTGTACGAATATAGATTCCAATGATGCCCAGTCTAGATTAATTCCGGTAGAGTGGGAATCATCCTTGAATGACCGGAAGGAATATAATGTAGACATTGAAATTAGCGGGTATGATCGTAGAGGTCTACTGAACGAAGTCCTACAAGCTGTTAATGAGACCAAAACAAATATCTCAGCAGTAACAGGGAAATCTGACCGCAATAAAATGGCTACCATTAGTATGTCTATTGCGATTCACAATGTCAGCCACCTGCAAAAGGTAGTCGACCGAATTAAGCAAATCCCAGATATTTATTCGGTTCGCCGAATTATGAATTAAGGAGTTTATCATGAGAGTAGTTGTTCAACGGAGCAAAGCGGCCAAGGTCACCGTTGAAGGAAAAGTGACGGGGCAAATCACCAAAGGGCTGGTTCTGCTAGTAGGTGTCACACACGACGACAAGCCAGAGGATGCTGCCTACTTAGCTGACAAAATTGCAAACCTTAGAATTTTTGAAGATGCAGATGAAAAGATGAATTATTCTTTATTAGATGTTGGGGGAGAGATTCTTTCTGTTTCGCAATTTACCTTATATGGAGATTGCCGAAAGGGTAGAAGACCTAACTTTATGGATGCTGCAAAACCAGAGCAGGCAGTGGAGCTTTACCAAGCGTTTAACAACCTGCTCCGTGAAAAAGGCATCCATGTGGAGACGGGTGTTTTTGGTGCCATGATGGATGTAGAGTTAGTCAATGATGGTCCCGTAACATTGATTGTTGAAAGTAAAGTATAAAAGAAGCTTGGCACAACAAAGTGCCAAGCTTCTTTTAATTCTCTTTGAAAAATCTGGCTAGACCGTTAAATAAACCTGATGCAGCGTTTTCTTGGAATACACCTGATTTCACTGTCATTTCTTCCTCAGGATTACTTAAATATCCAAGCTCCATTAACACAGCTTTTTGATTATTCTCTCGAATAACATGGAAATCACCAAATCGTGCTCCACGATCCTTTAGTTTTGTTTGTGCTACAGTGGACGCATAAAGTGTATCAGCAAGTGATTTTTGATAGTTATGATAATAATAGCCAGTCATTCCACGAACACTTCGATCTAAATTACTGTCGTAATGCAGGCTGATAAATGCATCGGCATTGTAGGATTGGGCCGTACTTACACGCGAGGGAAGAGGGATAAAGGAATCACTATTCCTGGTTAAGTAGACATTTGCACCTGCAGCTCTTAATTTATCATACAACAATCGAGCCGTCCGAAGTGTCAGTTCCTTCTCAAGAGTGCCGCTTGCTCCTGTAGTGCCGTTATCACCGCCGCCGTGCCCAGGGTCTAAAACGATGGTTTTATTTTTAAGGTAACCTTCTCCACCCGATTTCTCAATCTGTGTTTTGGAATTGTTGATAGAAACAATCCAACCTGCTACAAATCCCGTTTTTCCATTCTTCAATTTAATTTCATACCAATTATTCACAACGTTTTGAACAGGATAGAAAGTACCTTCATTTGCCCGTTCGATTACATCGGCTTGTACATTGGCTGATGCTCGGATATTTGTTCCATTATGTAAGATGGTAACGTTACGATCCTTGACAGCTTGTCCAGACTTGGTGGCTGCTTTAGATTTTTCAAGGTACCACCCGGCAACCCATCCGAATTTGCCAGATTTATATTCTATTTTTGCCCAATTGTTATTCTCTTCTAAGATCGGAAAGCTTTGTCCCCCCGTTACAGTTCCAATAATGACTGCATTTAAGGATGATCCTGAGCGGACACTTAAACTGTTGGCAGTGACTGTACCATTCATGCCGATTGGTTCTTTCTTAGATGTATCCTTCCCTGCTTTTGCATCATTATCAACAAATTCTGCACTTACCCAACCTTTTAAATTGGCGAATCCAATTTCAAGCCAATTCTTTTCTTTAGCATAAATGGATACAATCGTTCCTTTCGTTAGCTTTCCAATAACAGTTCCAGTTGCAGACGGTTCTTTTCGAATGTTCAGAGTGTCTGCATTTACTATTCCAGAACTTGTTTGTTTACTAGTAGTTTTAGGTTGATCTGCTGGTTCGTTTTTTAAGGTTAAAAAATCCCTCGTAACCCAACCTTCACCAAATGAGGAGGAAATTTTGTACCAGTTTTCATTTTGGTCCAGTATACTCGCTTCTTGCCCTCTATTTAAGAAACCGACAATACGGAAGCTTGTCCCAGGACCTGAGCGAATTCTTAATTGATCGGTGTTAGCCTTTGCAATCGTTTCTTTTGAACCACTGGATGTAGTAGTACTAGATGTTTTTGGAATGTTTTCCTTTGTAACCAGCCAATTAACGACCCAGCCTGTCTTACCAAAAGACAACTCAATTTCAATCCAATCGCCTTTTTCTTTTACAATTGAATATTTCTCGCCTCGCTTGGCAACTTTTACAAGAGGATAACTTAATCCAGGGCCGCCTCGTACATTCACCGAATCAGAAGAAACGGTTACCGTCCCGGTTGCAGCACTACTTTTTCCTTGTGGCAGGAAGGCTCCGAAAATAAGAATGATAGATAATAACAGGAAACTAAACTTCTTAACCATCCACACCCTCCTTTTCTAGTGTTAAATTATATTTTATCGTAATTAGAACTGAAAATCATTCCTTATTTACTAAAATTGACCAGTATATGTGTGAATTTCCTTTCATCGATGCAAGTTTTTCATCAATAGTGGAGATAATAGGATTATTGAAGAATAGGCAGGGGTGATTGATTATGAGGTCAAGTGAAAAAGGAATGAACATCCAATCCATGGAGGGCAGGATTTTCGGCGTTGATTTCCACGATTTTATCCAAAAAGAACAGCATGCCACTTCGTTTGAGCTTGCATCAGAATTTGGATTAACGATTGGAGATGTCAGAAAGTTAAAGAAACATTTAGAGAGATCCTAAAACTCTCTTGACATTACTATCAATGCTCCGTATTATTATATAAATATAAAACACATACATGGTATAACCAATGATGGAGCACAGTAATTAAGCAAACCCATGAAAAGAGAGGAAATGCCTTAGGCTGAAAGCATTTCTACATGAGCCTTAATGAATGAACACTCCGTAGGCTTCTCTCTGAAAAAAGTACTTCAAGTAGGAGATGAACGTTACAGGCGTTAACTGTAAAAGAGGAAGGGCATGGAATACATTCATGTGCACTTCAACTAGGGTGGCACCGCGGGATACAAACTCTCGTCCCTTGTATATTTTGTATACAAGGGACGAGAGTTTTTTTGTTTTGTTAAAAGGAAAAAAATTACATACATGTGAATGTGAAGAGGAGGTAATCCACTATGTCTATAAGCATCCCTAGAGGAACACAGGATATTTTGCCTGGTGAAATAGAGAAGTGGCAGCTAATTGAAGCAAAGGCGAGAGAACTTTGTGAAAAATATCAATATCAAGAGATTCGTACTCCGATCTTTGAACATACTGATCTTTTTTCAAGAGGTGTGGGAGATAGTACGGATATCGTTCAGAAAGAAATGTACACATTTGAAGATCGTGGAAAACGCAGCCTCACACTAAGACCAGAAGGAACTGCAGCAGTCGTTCGTTCCTTTGTTGAAAAAAAGATGTTTGGCTATGCCAACCAGCCAGTCAAACTCTACTATATGGGACCGATGTTCCGATATGAACGTCCACAGGCCGGTCGATTCCGTCAATTTGTTCAATTTGGCGTAGAAGCATTAGGCAGTAACGATCCAGCGATTGATGCAGAAGTCATCTCCTTAGCGATGAACTTGTATAAAGAAATGGGTTTAAAACAGCTGAAATTGATTATTAACAGCCTTGGTGACAAGGAGAGCCGAACTGCCCATCGTGAAGCGTTAGTAAACCACTTTAAACCAAGAATCGGTGAGTTTTGCCATGACTGTCAAAACCGTCTTGAGAAGAATCCATTAAGAATCCTGGATTGTAAACAGGACCGTGACCACGAACTAATGAAAACGGCGCCTTCCATCTTGGAATATCTCAATGATTATTCAAAGTCATATTTTGAAAAATTACAGCAGTATTTAACACAGCTTGATATTCCATTTGAAGTCGATGCCAATCTAGTTAGAGGTCTTGATTATTATAATCACACGGCGTTTGAAATTATGAGCAATGCCGAGGGATTTGGAGCTATTACTACCTTATGTGGGGGCGGCCGCTACAATGGACTTGCTGAAGAAATTGGTGGACCTGAAACGCCAGGAATTGGATTTGCCTTAAGTATTGAACGGTTTATCGCTGCACTTCAGGCTGAAGGAATTGAACTAGAAGTGAATCAGGGAATCGATTGTTTCCTAGCTGCACTAGGTGATGAAGCAAAAGATTATACAGTAGGACTTCTACAGCAGCTTCGAATGGCTGGTTTTTCTGCAGAGAGAGATTATCTAAACCGTAAAATCAAAGCGCAATTTAAGGCGGCTGACCGGCTCCAAGCAAAGTTTGTTGCTATTCTCGGGGATGAGGAACTAAAAAACAATAAAATCAATGTGAAAAACATGGCGACAGGTGAACAGGTTGAACTAGACTTACATTCTTTCGTTGCACAATTTAAGGAATTGCAAGCTTAAAGGGGGATATATTCAATGTATGGCAGATCGTATTTTTGTGGTGAAGTTCCAGAAACAGCCGTTGGCGAAAAGGTAACATTAAAAGGATGGGTTCAAAAAAGACGTGATCTAGGTGGCTTAATCTTTATTGATCTTCGCGACCGCTCTGGAATTGTTCAGGTAGTGTTTAACCCAGATTTATCTACGGAAGCACTACAAACAGCTGAAAAGATTCGTAATGAATATGTTCTCGATATTGTTGGAACAGTTGTCAGCCGTGAAGCAGGAACAATTAATGAAAACTTAAAAACAGGAAAGATTGAAGTACAGGCAGAAAAAGTAACGATTATCAATGAGGCAAAGACACCTCCCTTTATGATTTCTGATAAAACAGATGCATCTGAGGATGTTCGTTTAAAATACCGTTACCTAGATTTCCGTAGACCCGTTATTTTTGAAACCTTAAAAATGCGTCATCAGGTAACAAAACAAATTAGAGATTTCTTAGACTCTGAAGGATTCTTAGATATTGAAACACCAATCTTAACCAAAAGTACTCCAGAAGGAGCACGTGACTATTTAGTACCAAGCCGTGTTCACCCTGGTGAATTCTATGCACTGCCACAATCACCACAGCTGTTTAAACAATTGCTCATGGTTGGTGGAGTGGAGCGTTACTATCAAATTGCCCGTTGTTTCCGTGACGAAGATTTACGTGCAGACCGTCAACCTGAATTTACCCAAATTGATATTGAAACAAGCTTCCTAAGCCAAGAGGATATCATGGGAATGATGGAAACAATGATGTCAAAGCTTATGAAAGAGGTAAAAGGAATAGACATTCCAGCAACCTTTCCACGTATGACTTATGATGAAGCGATGAGCCGATACGGTTCCGATAAGCCAGACACACGCTTTGGACTAGAACTTGTTGACCTTTCTGAGATTGTGAAGGATTCTGGCTTTAAAGTATTTGCTGCAGCTGTTGCCAATGGCGGACAAGTAAAAGCAATTAATGTTAAAGGTGCGGCAGAAAAATATTCACGTAAAGACATTGATGCCTTAACTGAGTTCGTAGCTGTATATGGTGCGAAAGGGCTGGCTTGGCTTAAAGTAGATGCGGAAGGACTAAAAGGACCCATTGCGAAATTCTTCTCTGTGGAAGATGTGCAAGCACTGACAGCAAGTCTTGAAGCCTCTGAAGGTGATTTACTCTTGTTTGTTGCTGATAAAAAGAGTGTAGTTGTTGATTCCCTAGGGGCGCTTCGCTCGAAGCTTGGAAAAGAGTTAAATTTAATTGATCAAAGTGTATTCAATTTCTTATGGGTCACAGACTGGCCATTGTTAGAGTACGATGAAGAAGATGGCCGTTATTATGCTGCCCATCATCCATTTACAATGCCATTTAGGGAAGACCTTGAATTGTTAGACTCTGATCCTGGAAAAGTACGTGCTCAAGCATATGACCTTGTATTGAATGGATATGAGCTTGGCGGAGGTTCACTGAGAATTTTTGAGCGTGATATTCAGGAGAAGATGTTCAGTATTCTTGGATTTACTCCTGAAGAAGCAAAGGAACAATTCGGTTTCCTATTGAATGCATTTGAATACGGAACACCTCCACATGGTGGTATTGCATTAGGTCTTGACCGTTTAGTTATGCTTCTTGCTGGAAGCTCGAACTTACGGGATACGATTGCATTTCCAAAGACTGCGAGTGCAAGCTGCTTGTTAACAAATGCACCGGGTGAGGTTTCAGACGCACAATTAAAGGAACTGAATTTGTCATTAAATGTTAATAAATAGCAGGAATTCGCTTTCATGAATCCTTGAAGCAGACTTATAAATATGCTATGATTAAGTCAATCAAGAAGAGTCCTGAAATGTACGTTGTGTTACCTGAAGTTTTGACCGAACATTATTTATTCGGGAATCCGGAGTTTTTCTGATTGCGTAAATGCCTCACCCTTTGACGGGTTAGGGGACTTACAATACCGGGAACAGGAAACCCACCTGCTGAGTGCGGGTTTCAAAACGAAGGACATAAGCGACGGCATCATTGGGACTCTTCTATTTATTTGTTTAACAACAACCTCCAGCAAAAATGCTATGGAGGTTTTCTTTTGCTCTTTATCTTCATAATTCCTATCTAAATACTTGTTTTTATAGGATTGTATGTTATATTTTTTAGGGTAAAAGATAATAAAAGATAAAAATGAAATTTATTTTTGGAGGAACATCATGCTGCATCAATTTTCCCGTAATGAGCTTGCCATTGGTAAAGAAGGCCTCGATATCATGAAAAATAGTACGGTTGCTGTTTTGGGAATCGGGGGTGTCGGTTCGTTTGCTGCTGAAGCTCTTGCCCGTTCTGGCGTTGGCCGTTTAGTCTTAATTGATAAGGACGATGTGGATATTACAAACGTCAACCGCCAGCTAATTGCCTTGCTTTCAACGGTAGGTAGACCAAAAGTAGAGATTATGCAGGAACGGATTAAAGATATAAATCCTGACTGTGAGGTGATTGCCCTTAAGATGTTCTATACAGAAGAAACGTATGAAGAGATTTTTGGCCATAAGTTAGATTTTGTTGTGGATGCTTCTGATACCATTATGTATAAGATTCATTTAATGAAGGAATGTTTAAAGCGGAATATCCCTATTATTTCGAGTATGGGGGCTGCCAATAAGATGGATCCAACTCGTTTCAAAATTGCGGATATTTCTAAAACCCATACGGATCCCATTGCAAAAGTAATTCGGACTAAACTACGTAAGGAACGAATTCATAAAGGAATCCCGGTTGTTTTTTCTGATGAAAGTCCAATTGTGGTTCGTGAAGAAGTTGTAAAAGTAGTTGGGAAAGAAAACGCGCCAATTCGTAAGGCGAAAATGCCGCCTGCATCGAATGCATTCGTCCCATCAGCAGCCGGTCTGATCATGGCCAGCTACGTTGTTCGTGAGTTATTAAAGGATATTAAAATCACACGTGTATCTGATGAAAAATAATCCTTAGACCCTAGGCTTATCAGAAGTTTAGGGTTTTTTTATGCTTTGTTCAGGAAAATTTTTCTAAAATAATGTACACTAAATTGGACGGCTTATGAGAGGAGAGGGAAATTGGAAACAATCGTAGAGTTAAAAGACGTAACTAAAGTGATTAAAGGAAGAACTATCATTGATAATATTAGTTTTAAAGTAAATAAAGGCGAAGTTTTCGGCTTCCTTGGCCCAAATGGTGCTGGGAAAACAACGACCATTCGAATGATTGTCGGTTTAATGGGGATCACCTCAGGGGATATCATCATCGGTGGATCGAGCATTAAAACTGATTTTGAAAATGCTGTGGGTCATGTGGGTGCGATCGTCGAAAATCCGGAAATGTATAAATTTTTAACGGGTTATCAAAACCTCGTCCACTATGCGCGGATGGCAAAAGGGATAACAAAGGAAAAAATCGCTGAAACTGTGAAACTGGTGGGGTTAACAGATCGTATTAATGACAAAGTAAAAACCTATTCACTTGGAATGCGGCAAAGATTGGGGTTAGCTCAATGTCTTTTACATGATCCAGCGGTGTTAATTTTGGATGAGCCTACCAACGGTTTAGATCCTGCAGGAATACGAGAAATCCGTGACTATATTCGTCTATTGGCACGCGAAAAAAGTATGGCAGTCATTGTTTCGAGTCATTTACTTTCCGAAATGGAAATGATGTGTGACCGCATTGGGATTATTCAAAATGGTCAGCTAATCGATGTTCAACTTGTACAAGAGTTTGTCCATGGAAAAGAAACTACCTATGAGTTAGAAGTAGTTCCAAGCGATAAAGCCTTGTTAATTGTCCAAAACTACTATTCAACTATTCGAGCGAACCGCTCTAGAAATGGGATATCGGTAGAGCTTCCTAAGGAAGAAATACCTAACCTTGTAAAAGCTTTTGTTGCAGAAGACATTCAAGTTTACGGAATCAAAGAAGTAGCAAAAACACTAGAAGATCGCTTCCTAGAAGTAACGGCTGAAAAGGAGGCGGTAACGCGTGGGTAATTTAATCAAAAATGAATGGATGAAAATTTTTAGACGTCCTGGAACCTATGTGATGGTCGCCATCCTAGTCATTTCTATAGCAATAGTGGGTTTTGTAGTAAAGTATCAACAAAATGGGATGGATGTGTCCGAGAATCCCAAATGGGAACAAGTCCTACAAGAAGAAAATAATGCATTAAAGCAGCAGATGGACCAAAGCCGGACAAAACTCGAAAAGCAGTATTTTAAAAAAGAAATAGCGATTAATGATTACCGAATCAAGCATCATATTTCGCCAAGAGAAAAATATTCGGTTTGGTCATTTGTAAAAGATTCATCACAGCTCATTGTGTTAGCCGGGTTATTCATCATTATTGTGGCTGCTGGAATTGTGGCCAGTGAGTTTAACTGGGGAACAATCAAGCTGTTATTGATTAGGCCAATCAACCGAACGAGAATTTTACTATCTAAATATTTGACGGTATTGCTGTACGCTATATTCATGCTGTCCATCCTATTTGTCTTTTCAACTGTACTCGGTGCCATCCTGTTTGGCATGCCAGACGAAGCGGTCTCGTATTTAAATTATAATAATGGTCAAGTAACGGAGCAAAATATTGTTGTCCATTTATTAATCTATTATGGTTTAAGCTCAATTGATATGATAATGCTTGTTACAATGGCATTTATGATTTCTTCAGTCTTCCGTAATAGTTCTCTTGCCATTGGTTTATCCCTATTTCTATTGTTCACTGGGGGGCAGTTTACTACTCTACTGGCCATGAAATTTACCTGGGCAAAATACATCCTGTTTGCTAATACGGATTTAATGCAATATGTGGAAGGCTCACCATTGGTGGAAGGAATGACCTTGTCCTTTTCCGTGCTTATGCTGTTGGCCTACTTTGCCCTATTCCAATTTCTCGCCTTTTTTGTCTTCAAAAAACGAGACGTTGCTGCCTAAAGAAAAAGGTGTCAGGCACCGTGTATTGGTGCCTGACACCTTTTTTATCTTTTTCGTAATAATTTTTCATAGACCACCGCAAGCGCCTGCTCGAATTTCCCGGTTTTCTTTGGCTGGTAGTATTGTTTGTTTTTTATCCTGTGCGGCAAGTATTGCTGCGGAACCCAGCCATTTTCATAGTTGTGTGGATATAAATATTCGATTCCTCTGCCAAGCTCTTTTGCTCCCTTGTAGTGGGCATCCTTTAAATGATCAGGAATTTCACCTACATTCCCTTTTCGGATATCTTCAAGAGCGGTATCAATAGCCAAAATAGCAGAATTCGATTTAGGTGATAAGCATAGTTCAATTACGACATTGGCAAGCGGGATTCTTGCCTCAGGAAAGCCCAGTCGTTCTGCCGTTTCAATCGCTGCTAACGTCCGTGGTCCTGCTTGTGGATTGGCGAGACCAATATCCTCATAGGCAATGACGATTAATCTGCGACTGATACTGACAAGGTCACCTGCTTCAATTAGCCTGCCAAGATAATGCAGGGCAGCATTGGCGTCACTACCACGGATGGACTTTTGAAAGGCAGACAGGACATCATAGTGGCCGTCTCCGTCCTTATCTGAAGCTATGCTTTTCTTCTGTAGACATTCCTCGGCCGTTTCCACATCGATTGAAACCATGCCTTCTTCATCTGCGTCCGTTGAGAGCACAGCTAGTTCGAGTGCGTTTAAGGAACTTCTTACATCTCCGTTCGAGGCATTGGCGAAATGTTGTAACGCTTCGTCAGTCACATTCACCTTTAATATGCCCAGTCCACGATCTTGGTCTTCAATCGCACGGAGCAATGCCTGCTTCACTTCATCAGGTGTTAGTGGTTTAAGCTCGAAAATTTGACATCTGCTGCGAATCGCAGGATTAATCGCATGGTACGGGTTACTTGTGGTTGCGCCGATTAGCGTAATCATTCCATTTTCTAAATAGGGAAGCAAGAAATCTTGTTTTCCTTTGTCCAAACGATGGACTTCATCCAGAAGAAGAATCACTTTTCCTGACATTTTTGCCTCAGCTGCAACAATTTCCATATCTTTTTTATTATTTGTTACTGCGTTTAATGTTCGAAAGGCATATTTGGTACTTCCAGCAATGGCACTTGCAATCGATGTTTTGCCAATTCCGGGTGGTCCATATAAAATCATGGATGTAAGCTGTTTTGCTTTCACCATTCTAGCAATGATTTTTCCGTCACCAACCAAATGCTGCTGGCCTACGACTTCGTCAATCGTTCTTGGCCTCATCCGAAAGGCCAAAGGCTTTTGCTGCATAATCATCTCTCCAAAAGGGTTTCTTTTTAATCGAGCTTTTATCCTACAATACCACTTTCTTGGGAAAAAAGCATATTAAAGGAGAATGTGTTATAATTTCTAATGCCTATCAATTTACTGTGGAATTACGTATTTAATATATAGATTTCGAATAGAGGTGCGAAGTAGTGAAAATATCAACAAAGGGAAGATATGGTCTTACAATTATGATTGAGCTTGCTAAAAAATATGGTGAAGGTCCCACATCTTTAAAAGCCATTGCACAGGCAAATGATTTATCCGAACATTATTTAGAGCAATTGGTTGCTCCGTTAAGGAATGCAGGTTTAGTTAAAAGTATAAGAGGGGCGTATGGCGGTTATATTCTTACAAATGTTCCTTCTAAAATTACTGCTGGGGATGTCATTCGTGTCCTAGAGGGACCGATTACGCCAGTTGAAGGAATTGAAGATGAGGAGCCAGCAAAGCGAGAATTGTGGATTCGAATTAGGGATGCGATTAAGGGTGTTTTAGACAACACTACTTTAGAAGACCTGGCTAATCACAGTGAAGATAATGATACCGAAGGTTATATGTTTTATATTTAAAGTGAAGAGTAAACACAAGAATTATTTTGATTGAAGGTGTAAGGATGGAACGAATTTATCTCGACCACGCAGCAACCACACCCATGCATCCTAAAGTAATTGGAAAAATGGTCGAAGCTATGAATACGATTTTTGGTAACCCTTCAAGTATTCATTCATTCGGAAGGGAAGCCCGTCATCAAATTGATAGAGCTAGGGCTGGACTTGCGCGTAGCATTGGTGCAAAGGACAACGAGATTATTTTTACAAGCGGTGGAACGGAAGCCGATAACATGGCATTATTTGGTGTGGCGGAAAGCTATCATAATAAAGGCAAACACATTATTACCACTACGGTGGAACATCATGCTGTCTTGCATGCTTGTAAAAAGCTAGAGAAGATGGGTTATGAGGTTACCTATTTGCCTGTTGATGAAACAGGACGGATTTCCATCTCTGAATTTCGAGAAGCATTGAGGGATGATACGATATTAGTATCCATCATGTATGGTAACAATGAAGTTGGCACGATTCAGCCAATTACCGAAATCGGTCACTTACTAAAAGATCATCAAGCAGTCTTTCATACCGATGCGGTTCAAGCCTATGGAATTGAAAAGATTGATGTAAACGAAAGTCAGATTGATTTATTATCTGTTTCTGCTCATAAAATCAATGGTCCAAAAGGAACAGGTTTTCTTTTTGCCCGTTCAAATGTGAAGCTCTCTCCTCGCTCCTTTGGCGGAGACCAAGAAAGAAAGAGACGAGCTGGCACGGAAAATGTTGCATCTATTGTTGGATTTCATGAAGCTGTAAGAATAGCAAATGAAGAAAGAGCGGCTAATAGAGAAAAGTATATAGGTTTTAAAGAAGTAATGTTAGCAAAATTGCGTGAATTAGATATCGAGTTTAATGTAAACGGATTGCTTGAAACTTCACTGCCACATGTATTAAACTTAAGCTTTCCGGGAACGAGTGTGGAGGCTATGCTTGTTAATCTTGATTTGGCAAGCATTGCTGTTTCGAGCGGATCAGCATGTACGGCTGGTTCCATAGAACCTTCTCATGTCCTGGTTGCCATGTTTGGTAAACAATCAGAGCGCTTGATTAATTCGATCCGTTTTAGTTTTGGCTTGAACACGACGACTGAGGACGTCGTGAAAGCTGCTGAAGAGACGGCAAAGGTTGTTATGCGTCTGAAAAAATAAATGTAATATCTAGTAGGGGTAAAAGAGAGGTGAAAGAGAAATGGAGAAAAAAGAGCCAAAAGATATCCGTGTTGTAGTTGGAATGTCAGGTGGGGTAGACTCCTCTGTAGCTGCACTACTATTAAAGCAGCAAGGCTATGACGTAATCGGAATTTTTATGAAGAATTGGGATGACACAGACGAAAATGGTGTGTGTACAGCCACTGAAGACTACGAGGATGTCATTCGGGTATGCAATCAAATTGGCATTCCTTATTATGCTGTTAATTTTGAAAAACAATATTGGGATAAGGTATTTTCTTATTTCCTTGAAGAATATAAAGCGGGTAGAACACCAAACCCAGATGTGATGTGTAACAAAGAAATTAAATTTAAGGCATTCCTCGAGCATGCGCTTAAATTAGGTGCAGATTACTTAGCAACGGGTCATTATGCAAGAGTTGAATTCCGTGATGGTGAATATAAAATGCTCCGTGGTCTGGATGAAAATAAGGACCAAACGTATTTCTTAAATCAATTGACACAGGAACAACTGAGTAGAGTTATGTTCCCAATTGGAAACTTAGAGAAATCTCGAGTAAGGGAAATAGCGAAGGAAGCAGAACTTGCTACTGCCACCAAAAAGGACAGTACGGGTATTTGCTTTATCGGTGAACGGAATTTTAAGGACTTCCTAGGTCAATATCTACCGGCTCAACCGGGTAAAATGGAGACATTTGAAGGTGAGATTAAAGGGAAACATGAAGGTCTAATGTATCATACCATTGGCCAGCGTCATGGTTTAGGTATTGGCGGGGCAGGTGAACCTTGGTTTGCCATTGGAAAGGACTTAGAAAGAAATGTCCTTTATGTTGGACAAGGTTTCCACAATGAAAAACTTTATTCCAACTCGATTATTGCAACCAACGTTAGCTGGGTATCGAACAATGAAAAACCGGCTGAATTTGAATGTACGGCCAAGTTCCGCTATCGCCAAGAAGATAATAGCGTGATTGTACGTTTGTTAGAAGGCAATCGGGCAGAAGTCCAATTCAAGGAACCCATTCGTGCGGTTACCCCAGGACAGGCGGTTGTTTTTTACAATGGCGACGAATGTCTTGGCGGCGGTACCATTGATGAAGTGTACAAAAATGGTGAACGGTTAACATATGTAGGATAATTTAGCCCCTGATTCCAATACTGGAGTCAGGGCTTTTTACTCTTTTTTGGGTACGTTTTTCTACTAAGAATATGATATACTTTCCCTTAGGATTGGAGCTGAAAAAAATGGATAAAAACCAATTAGGTGTACAATACATGCAGGAAGGCAACTACGAAGAAGCAGCTAAAGCCTTCAATGCAGCAATAGAAGAAAATCCGACGGACCCTGTTGCTTATATTAACTTCGGCAACGTTCTTTCAGCTGTCGGTGACGATGAAAAGGCTATCAAATTTTATCAAAAGGCACTTGAAATAGATGAAAAAGCGGCAGCAGCTTACTATAGTATTGGTAACATAATGTTCACTCATGATCAGTTTGACGAGGCGAAGAATATGTTTGAAACAGCCATGAAAAAGGGGCTGGAGTCTGCCGATAATTACTTTATGTTAGGTTTAACGCTAGTACAATTAGACAAGAACCGCTTCGCCCTTCCTTACCTGCAAAGAAGTGTTGAGCTGAATGAAGAGGATGCAGAAGCAAGGTTTCAATATGGTTTATGTCTAGCACAATTAGAATTCATTGACGAATCTATGGTTCAATTTGAAAAGTGTATTGAACTCGATCCAGGACACTCAGATGCCTATTATAATTTAGGGGTTTCGTATGCCTTTAAAGAAAATTCTACTAAAGCAATTGAAATGTTTAATAAAGCCCTGGAAAACCAGCCAGACCATTTGCTTGCAGGACATGCAAAAAAATTAATTGAAAATATGCAATAGGTGATGCCGATCTTTTTGAAAGGAGGGAGACACGAGTGGAGAAGCAGGATTCGCTTGATTTATTTGCCGAACAAGGAAAGTTTGTAAAGGGAAGACCCATCGTTACCATCTTTCATAATGAACAAAACCTATATACGGTTTTACGGATACGAGTAGATGAAACAAACCATTCTTATGATGACAAAGAAGCGGTTGTCACTGGCTATTTTCCAAAGGTACATGAGCAGGAAACGTATATCTTTTACGGAGATTTTAAAGATCATCCTAAGTTTGGTCTGCAATTTCATACAAATCATTACAGAAAAGATATGCCACAGACAAAGCAAGGGGTTATTGCTTATTTGTCAGGTGAACTGTTCAAAGGGATTGGTAAGAAGACAGCAGAAAATATCGTGGATACGCTTGGGGAAAACGCCATTTCAAAAATACTTAACCAGCCGTCGCTGCTAGACTCCATTCCTAAGCTTCCTCCTGATAAGGCTAAATCACTGTATGACACACTCATGGAGCACCAAGGACTCGAGCAGGTCATGGTAGCTTTAAACCAATATGGGTTCGGGCCGCAGATTTCAATGCGAATTTACCAAGCATATAAAGAGGAGACACTTGGTATTATTCAAAAGAACCCTTACCAATTAGTTGAGGATATTGAGGGAGTTGGTTTTGGGCGTGCGGATGAGCTTGGTTATCAACTTGGGATAACAGGCAGTCATCCTGATCGCATCAAAGCAGCCTGTCTGTATACGCTAGAAAATGATAGCTTGCAGACCGGTCATGTATACATACATGCTGAGCAATTACTCGAACAAGTAAAAAATCTGTTGGAAGAAAATAAGCGAGACCAAATTGATTTTTTCGATATTTCGAATGAAATCATTAAGTTGGAAGAAGAAGGGAAATTAATTGGTGAAGAAAAACGAATTTACTTGCCATCTCTATATTTTGCAGAAAAAGGTCTTGTGACTAACATTCACCGTATCTTACAGCAAACCGAATATAAGGATCAATTTCCTGAATCTGAGTTCCTACTTGCTTTGGGAGGCTTGGAAGAACGACTTGGGGTACAATATGCGCCCACTCAAAGAGAAGCCATTCAAACGGCATTAATGGCACCAATGCTTATTTTAACTGGGGGACCTGGAACAGGTAAAACCACGGTTATAAAAGGAATTGTTGAGCTTTACGCTGAACTCCATGGCTGTTCGTTGGAGCCGAAGGATTATCATAAAAAGGGTGAGCCTTTTCCATTTTTGCTTGCTGCACCAACAGGTAGAGCAGCCAAAAGAATGAGTGAATCCACCGGGCTTCCTGCCGTAACGATTCATCGATTACTTGGTCTAAATGGGACTGAAGGAATTGACCATGAGGATTCAAATACACTTGAAGGAAAAATATTAATCGTTGATGAAACTTCGATGCTTGATATATGGCTTGCTAATCAATTGTTTAAGGCTCTGCCAGACAATATCCAAGTTATTCTTGTTGGGGACGAGGATCAGCTGCCATCGGTTGGTCCTGGTCAGGTTTTAAAGGACTTGTTAGAATCAGAACGTATTCCAACGGTTCGATTAACCGATATTTACCGGCAGGCGGAGGGTTCATCAATCATTGAATTGGCCCATGATATAAAAAGAGGCTATCTTCCCCCAGATGTAACACAAAAGAGGCCTGATCGTTCGTTTATCAGATGTTCTACTGCACAGGTGGCTCAAGTCGTGGAAAAAGTAGCTCAAAATGCCAAAAACAAAGGTTATTCTGCAAAGGATATCCAAGTGCTGGCCCCTATGTATAGAGGCCCTGCAGGGATTGATCGGTTAAATGTATTGCTACAGGAGATTTTTAATCCAAACCCCGATGGTAAACGAAAGGAAATTACCTTTGGAGAAGTAAAGTACCGAATTGGAGATAAGGTGCTTCAACTTGTTAATCAACCAGAGAATAATGTGTTCAATGGTGATATTGGTGAGATTATTTCGATTATCTACGCAAAGGAAAATACGGAAAAACAAGACATGATTTATATTTCCTTTGAGGGAAATGAAGTGGAATATACAAGGCAGGATTTGAATCAAATCACCCATGCCTATTGTTGTTCTGTCCATAAATCCCAGGGCAGTGAATTTCCTATTGTTATTCTTCCTGTAACGAGAAGTTATTACAGGATGTTGCGGCGGAATTTAATCTATACAGCTATCACAAGAAGTAAACAATCGTTAATTCTATGTGGAGAAGAAGATGCATTAAGAATGGGCGTAGAAAGAGCTGACGAACTTTCAAGACAGACCACTCTTCGTGAAAAGCTCCAAGAAACAATCTTGGTACAGCCGAAGACTCCTCAAAATGATAAAGAGTCGGCCGAAGGCTTATCCTATGAGGAAGAATTAATGCAAGTTAATCCAATGGTTGGAATGGAAAACCTTACACCTTATGATTTCATGCTGAATGACTGAAACTATAAATGTTCGGGGAGGTGGGACACTCTTTGCGGACATTTTCATTATTAAAAGGACAACCAGTTTTTGAAACGAGCAGCGGAACAAAAATTGGTGATATCAGCGACCTATGTATCTCAAGCAATGGTATCGTCAAAGGCCTATTGATTAAAAAAGGCGTTTTCTTCAAGCAATCGTTCTTTCTGGATATTCAAAAAGTGACTACCTTCGGCTGGGATGGGGTTATGATTGAAGACAGCGGGTGCTTGGAAAAGTTAGGAGAAAATCCTGAATATACCTTGACACACCAACATTCTTTAGATGGAATGATGATGCTCTCAAAAAGCGGAGAATCACTCGGTTTGTTAAAGGATGTATATTTTCAGGAAGAAGTGGGCACAATCGTAGGGTATGAAATTACGGATGGCTTCTTTTCGGATATCACGGAAGGTAAACAAGTCATTCAATCCGGTAAGCCCTTAGCGATCGGAAAGGATGCCATTATCGTAGATGTAGATAATACGTGAGGTGTCTTTTCATGTTTAAGTGTCCCAACTGTCAAAGCAAAGATATCGGCAAAATTGGTATCAACCAATACTATTGCTGGAACTGTTTTATTGAGCTATCTGTTAACAAAGGTCTCATTAACACCCATCAGGTGGAGGAAGACGGTTCACTTAGTTCCTTGGACGATTTGTTTGAAGAAGAAGAGCGTCGTTACACCCTATAATTATTATAAGAGGTGAAACGCATGAATAAAATGATGACGTCGATGATTGCTTTTGGTGCGGGGATGGCCGTATATAATATGGCCCAACGAAATAATATGATGTCCACCCGCAATATGAAAAGAATACAAAAAAAGGTAAAACGAGCAATGTTTTAATGCAAATCCCCCTAGAATTCCTAGGGGGATTTTTACGT
Source organism: Bacillus sp. SLBN-46 (assembly GCF_031453555.1). Classification (GTDB taxonomy): domain Bacteria; phylum Bacillota; class Bacilli; order Bacillales; family Cytobacillaceae; genus Neobacillus. Next base: position 1,899,656 of record NZ_JAVIZM010000001.1, read on the forward strand.
ACGTGAATATTTCCCCTTATTGTCTCTAACACTAACATGAGGGAGGATTGCTCGTGGATATTCGTATGAAATGGCTGTATCGGATTGGTTTTATACTCCTATTATTAATTGCCCTTTACGTTTTTCTTAAAATTAGATTTGTTTGGATGCCGGTTGTTAGGCTTGTCGTAATTATCATCTTACCTTTTCTTATAGCTGGGTTTATAACTTATCTTCTTCATCCTATTGTTGAAAAATTGCATGAAAAAGGATTCCACCGAGGGTTGGCTATTTTCTTAATTTATTTTATTTTTTTTGGAGGCATTGGTTTTGCTTTATATAAAGGTATTCCAGCTATCATTGACCAATTAAAAGATCTATCTGAAAGTGCACCGGTTTTTGCCGAACAGTATCGGAGTTGGATTGATGAGCTCCAAACCCATACAAGGGCATGGCCGGATGGGTTGCAAGCAAAAATAGATGACGGGATCAACACTTTTGAAAAGAAGATGGATTCTCTTTTAACTATTATTGTAAATGTCTTAATGGACTTCCTAAATTCAGCCCTACTTTTGATGATTATTCCGTTTATTGCTTTTTATATGTTAAAGGACTTTCCTTTGTTAAAAAGGACGGCATGGTATTTGACCCCTAAGAAATGGAGAAAAAAAGCCACTCTATTTTTAAGAGACGTTGACGAATCTCTCGGAAGTTATATTAGAGGACAGCTATTAGTTTGTGTGATTATTGGAAGCGTCTCTGCCCTGTTATTTTGGGTATTCCATCTAAGATATTCTTTGTTACTAGGACTTATCGTTGGTGCGACGAATGTGATTCCTTATTTTGGACCGATTATCGGGGCAATTCCAGCGGTCATTATTGCTGCAACTACCTCGGTTAAGTTGGTCATCGTTACGGTTGTTATTGTTTTTGGGTTGCAATTCCTTGAGGGAAATATCTTATCGCCGTATATCGTTGGAAAGAGTCTTCATATGCATCCATTATTAATCATGATAGCTTTGACATCTGGTGGTGAAATAGGGGGAATCTTAGGGTTAATCTTGGCTGTCCCCGTTCTTGTGGTATTGAAGGTAGGAATTATTCATGCGAAAAATCACTTTATAGAAGGCAAAGCAAATGATTCTTCTTCTTAAAGTGCTTGGCCAATTGACAAACGTTTTTTTGGTGGATATAATTCGTCATATAGAATATGAATGAAAATGTTGAAGGGTCGAGTATGTTGTAGTCCATCTGTAACGCTTATTGCGCGGAAGAGAGGAGCTTTCAAGGCTGAAAGAAGCTCCAGATGAAGGATGACAGAACGCTAATCCGGAGTGCAGCTAACCACTGCCGTATACCTGCGTTAAAGGTTTTTTGAGAGATGGATACGGAATGTTTGTATTCATAATCAGGGTGGTACCGCGAGACTAAGCTCTCGTCCCTGTTTGGGATGAGGGCTTTTTTGTATGCTTTTTTTAAAAAATAAGGAGGTCAATACATATGAAAAACTTATCTGGTTCACAAATTCGCTCAATGTTTTTACAGTTTTTTAAAGAAGAAAAAGGACACACCGTGGAGCCAAGCGCATCGCTTGTCCCTCATGATGATCCATCCTTGTTATGGATTAACAGTGGTGTCGCCACCCTAAAGAAATACTTTGATGGCCGTGTAGTGCCAGAAAACCCAAGAATCACTAATGCTCAAAAATCCATTCGGACAAATGACATTGAGAATGTTGGGAAAACTGCTCGACATCATACCTTCTTTGAAATGCTTGGTAACTTTTCAATTGGTGAGTACTTTAAAAATGAAGCAATTGAGTGGGCATGGGAGTTTTTAACGGACAAAAAATGGATGGGCTTTGACCCAGAACTATTATCCGTTACCGTTCATCCTGAAGACAATGAAGCATATGAAATTTGGAATAAAACCATCGGCATTCCAGAGGAACGCATTATTCGACTGGAGGGGAACTTCTGGGATATTGGGGAAGGGCCTAGTGGACCGAATACTGAAATTTTCTATGACCGTGGTCCAAAGTATGGGGATGACCCAAATGATCCGGAATTATATCCAGGTGGAGAAAACGATCGGTACCTGGAAGTATGGAACCTAGTGTTCTCCCAATTTAACCATAATCCTGATGGCACCTATACACCACTGCCAAAGAAAAATATTGATACAGGTATGGGTTTAGAACGGATGGCATCTGTTGTTCAAAATGTTCCAACCAACTTTGACACCGATCTATTTATCCCTATTATCCGTGCGACAGAGGAAATCTCTGGAGAGAAATATGGTGTGAATAAAGAGACGGATGTAGCATTTAAGGTTATTGCTGACCACATTCGTACGGTTGCATTTGCTGTCGGTGATGGTGCGCTTCCGTCAAATGAAGGACGGGGCTATGTACTACGTCGTTTGCTTCGCCGTGCTGTCCGCTATGCTAAGCAGATTAACATTAATCGTCCATTTATGTTTGAACTAGTTCCAGTCGTAGGCGAAATCATGAACGATTTCTATCCAGAGGTAAAGGAAAAGACAGAATTCGTCCAAAAAGTGATTAAGAATGAAGAAGAACGTTTCCACGAAACCCTTCATGATGGTTTAACCATCCTAGCTAGTGTCATTAAAAAGGAAAAAGAAAAGGGCAGTGACACCATTTCTGGCGCGGATGTTTTCCGTCTATATGATACGTACGGTTTCCCAGTTGAGCTGACTGAGGAATATGCTGAAGAAGAAGGTATGAAGGTTGACCATGAAGGCTTTGAAGTAGAAATGGAGCAACAGCGTGACCGTGCACGTGCAGCTCGTCATGATGTTGATTCCATGCAGGTTCAGAGCGGTGTTCTTAGAGATGTGAAGGTAGAAAGTCAGTTTGTTGGCTATGATCAACTTGAATCAAGCTCAATAGTGGCAGCTATTGTGAAAAATGGTGAATTAATTGATCAAGCTTCAGCTGGAGAGGAAGTACAGGTTATTCTTGACGTGACGCCTTTTTATGCTGAAAGTGGTGGGCAAATTGCTGACCACGGCATGATGGAAGGTGAAGAGGTATCTTTATTTGTAAAAGACGTTCAAAAGGCACCGAATGGTCAAAACCTTCATCAAGTAGTGGTTAAAAGCGGTACGCTCAAAACGAACCAACAGGTGACTGCTAAGGTAGATACAGACAACCGGGTGAAAATTATCAAAAATCATACAGCGACCCACTTGCTGCATCAAGCATTAAAGGATGTACTTGGGGAGCACGTTAACCAGGCAGGTTCCCTCGTTGAACCTGATCGTCTACGCTTTGATTTCTCACACTTTGGTCAAATTAAACCAGAAGAGTTAGAGCAAATTGAAAAAATCGTCAACGAAAAAATTTGGAGAAATATTGAAGTAAACATCAGCTTAAAACCGATTGCTGAAGCAAAAGCAATGGGTGCTATGGCTCTTTTCGGTGAGAAGTATGGTAATATTGTTCGTGTGGTACAGGTTGGAGACTATAGCTTAGAGTTATGTGGTGGCTGCCATGTTCCAAATACATCTGTTATTGGTTTGTTCAAAATTGTTTCAGAAGGCGGAATTGGCGCTGGGACACGAAGAATTGAGGCTGTAACAGGTGAGGCTGCTTATAAATCATTAAATGATCAAGTGGGCTTATTAAAAGAAGCGGCAGATAAATTAAAATCAAATCCAAAGGATATCGTCACACGTATCGATAGTCTGATGAGCGAAATGAAACAGCTTCAACGTGAAAATGAATCACTTGCAGCTAAACTTGGAAATATTGAAGCAGGTAACCTGGTTTCCCAAGCAAAAGAAATTGACGGAGTAACCGTCCTAGTTGCAAAGGTACAAGCTGCTGATATGAATAACTTAAGAAATATGGCTGATGACTTAAGGCAAAAACTGGGCTCTGTGGTACTAGTACTAGGAAGTGTTCACGAAGGCAAAGTAAACCTTATCGCAGCAGTTACAAAGGATTTAATCGATAAAGGCTACCATGCTGGGAAACTGGTTAAAGAAGTTGCTACACGCTGTGGCGGAGGTGGCGGAGGCCGTCCAGATATGGCTCAAGCTGGAGGAAAAGATCCTGAAAAACTAGATTCTGCACTTCAATTCGTTGAAGAATGGGTAAAATCGGTTTGATAATAGGACAAAGTAGTGTAAAATGTAGGTAATTAGTACAATTCTCTCGTCTATAATAAATGCGAGGTGCGTGAAATGAGTTCATTTGACAAAACGATGAGATTTAATTTTCCTGAAGAGCCCTTTGAACATGACGTAAATGACGTTCTTTTACAAGTGTATGAAGCATTGCAGGAAAAAGGATATAATCCGATAAATCAAATAGTCGGCTACCTATTATCAGGAGATCCAGCCTATATACCACGTCATCGAGATGCCCGTAACATTATCCGCAAGCTTGAACGGGACGAAATAATTGAAGAATTAGTCAAATCCTATCTAAAACAACAACGAGAGGTTAAGTAATGCGCGTATTGGGTTTAGATGTAGGATCTAAGACAGTTGGTATTGCCCTAAGTGATGAAATGGGGTGGACCGCACAGGGTCTTAAAACACTCAAAATCAATGAAGAAAGACAAGAGTTTGGTTTTGAGGAAATTGGTCAAATAATAAAAGAGTACCAGGTGGATACAGTTGTCATTGGCTTACCCAAAAATATGAACGGGACGATTGGACCACGCGGTGAAGCCAGTCAGCAATATGCGAATGAAGTGGAGAGCAGATTTGCTGTGCCAACTGTATTATGGGACGAGCGTTTGACAACAATGGCTGCTGAACGTGTATTGCTTGAAGCAGATGTAAGTCGCAAAAAGCGAAAGAAAGTTATCGATAAGATGGCCGCAATGATGATTCTACAAGGTTATCTTGATAGCAAAAATTAATGAGGTGAATGAAATGGAACACAACCATGAGCATGAAGAAGATCGTTTTATTACATTAGTAGATGAAAATGGCGACGAACAACTTTTTGAAATACTTTTCACATTCGATTCAGATGAATTTGAAAGGTCATATGTATTCTTTTATCCAGTAGGGGCGAATGAGGATGACGAAGAAGAAGTCGATATCCTAACATATGCTTATATCCCAACAGAAGATGGCGGTTTCGGCGAACTAATGGAAATCGAAACGGATGAAGAATGGGATATGGTTGAAGAAGTATTCAATACCTTCAACGAGGACCAAGAAGAAGAATAAATAAACGATGAAAAAGAACCGGCCATAAAAAAGGGCTGGTTCTTTTTCTGTATTTTTCAGGATAAATTTGACAAATTAATTGATAAATTGACATTTTTCTTACTATATGCTCAAATTATTACGAAAGGGGGAAAAGAATGACAACTGATCAAAAAGACCCGAAGAAAGATTTGGTACGGGAAAAAATGCTTGAACACCACCGTGAAGCAAAAGTAGTTAGAAAAATTGTCATGGTGATCTCAATCTTATTGCTATTATTAATTGTTGTTATCGGCGGTGGAGGATATCTTTACATACAGTCAGCATTAAAGCCTGTTGACTCTGATAGTAAGAAACAAAAAACAGTTGAAATTCCAATTGGTTCATCTGTAACAGGTATTGCAGAAAAGTTAGAAGCAAATGGAATTATAAAAAATGCGAAGGTATTTAAATATTATGTAAAGCTTAAAAACGAAGGCGGTTTTATGGCAGGGGAATACCAACTGAGTCCTTCTATGGATGTAGCTGAAATTGTCAGCCGATTAAAAACTGGAAAGGTGCTGGCGAAGGCTAGTTTTAAAATCACCATTCCAGAAGGGAAGCAACTAACAGAAATTGCTGCAATCATGGCGAAAGCAACCAATCAAAAGGAAGCAGATGTTCTTACTAAATTAAATGATAAAGAATTTATCAAACTGTTAATGGAGAAATACCCAGATTTATTAACAGATGAAATCTTAGATTCGAAAATAAAGTATCCGCTTGAAGGATATTTATTTCCTGCTACCTATCCTTTTTATAAACCGAATCCTACAGTGGAAGAAATGGTTACGGCCATGCTGGATAAAACAAGATCGATTGTCTCTTCCTATACGGAAGAAAGTGAAAAAGCGAAGCTATCTGTTCATAAACTACTTACAATGGCCTCATTAGTTGAAGAGGAAGCGACTGAAAAAACAGAACGTAAAAGAATTGCTAGTGTTTTCTATAACCGTATCGAGAAGGATATGAAATTGCAAACCGATCCTACGGTATTATACGCACAAGGAAAGCATAAAGAACGGGTCTTATATGAGGATTTGGAAGTGAACTCTCCTTATAATACCTACAAACATACAGGACTCCCGCCTGGACCAATCGCAAATGCTGGAAAAATGTCCATTGAAGCTGCACTCGAGCCGGAGAAAACAGACTTTTATTATTTCTTGGCTGCTGAGGATGGAAGCATATACTATTCAAAGACATTAGAAGAGCATAATAAGTTAAAAGCAAAGTATATTTCCAATAAAAAATAGTGTATTAATTTGGGGGAAGCATTAGCATTCCCCCTACTTTTGTGATAAAATAGTTCAAGTGTTTTAATACGTACTCTATAGCGTAACTCACAGTAAGGTAATTTGCGGCAGTATTGCCATAAAACGTCCTGAGTCAAATTTACTAACTTATGACGTCCGTGCCTGTGAACGCTATTTTTTCATGTCTAAAGAAGAATAATTATAGATAAACTAAAAGTATTTTACTTTGCAATAAATGCTTTTAAAGAGAGGTGACGCAGCTTGTTAGATGCGAAGCTGCATTCATATATTGAAGGTCTTATTTTAGAGCGTAATCCATTGTTAACAGAAATGGAGTTCTATGCTCGTGAACATAATGTACCAATTATGGAACTAGAAGGTATTGAAACGATGCTTCAATTACTTCGAATTCAGGGAACAAAAAAAATACTTGAAGTTGGGACAGCAATAGGATATTCCGCAATAAGAATGGCAGAAGCGCTTCCTGGTGCTGAAATAGTTACGATTGAGCGGGATGACGAACGAGCACAAGTAGCTGTCGAATTTATTGAGCGCTCAGCTTACAAAGAACGGATTACCTTAATTAAAGGTGATGCGTTAGAGGTTGAAGAACAGATAAGTGGACATGCTCCATTTGATGCCATTTTTATTGATGCAGCGAAGGGCCAATATAAAAAATTTTTTGAAATGTATTCGAGCTATCTTAGTTCGGATGGAATGATTATTACTGATAATGTCCTTTTTAAAGGTTTAGTAGCTGAACCGGAAATTGAATCAAAGAGGATTCGGAATCTTGTTAAAAAGATTGATGATTTTAACAAATGGTTAATGAAGCATCCAGATTATATTTCCGTTATTCTTCCTGTGGGAGACGGGGTTGCCATTAGCAAAAGAAGAGGTGAGAGCAAATGAAGAAACCAGAATTGCTTGTAACACCAATAACAGTCAACGATATTTTGCCATTAGCAAAAGCTGGTGCAGATGCGTTTGTTGTTGGTGAACAAAGATATGGATTAAGACTTGCAGGTGAATTTAATCGTGATGATGTCCAAAAGGCGATTGAACTTGCTCATAGCAAGGGGAAAAAGGTCTATGTTGCAATGAATGCTATTTTTCACAATGAAAAAATAGATGAGTTGAGCGATTATATTCAATTTGTTGCAAACGTCAAAGCGGATGCCATTATTTTTGGTGATCCTGCTGTTTTAATGACTGTAAGAGAAGTGGCTCCGGAAATGAAGCTACACTGGGGTACAGAAACGACAGGAACGAACTGGTACACATGTAACTATTGGGGTAAGAAGGGTGCTAAAAGAGCTGTTCTTGCACGTGAAATCAATATGGATGCTATCGTTGAAACGAAGGAAAATGCAGAGGTAGAAATTGAAGTGCAGGTTCATGGAATGAGTTGTATGTTCCAATCCAAGCGTTCACTTCTTGGTAATTACTATGAATACCAAGGGAAAGTCATGGAAATCGAAAACCGTAAGATGCAAAAAAATATGTTCTTGCACGATAAAGAGCGTGAGAACAAATACCCGATTTTTGAAGATGAAAATGGAACACATATTATGAGTCCTAATGATATCTGTATCATTGACGAACTTCAAGAAATGTTAGAAGCTGGTGTCGATTCGTTTAAAATTGATGGAATCTTAAAAAGCCCAGAATATATTCTTGCGGTTACTAAAGCCTATCGTGAGGCAATTGATTTATTTGTTGAAGATCCTGATGCCTATGAGGATAAAAAGGATGAGCTGTTAGCTTCATTGGAAGAGATTCAGCCTGCTAACCGTCCGTTAGACACAGGGTTCTACTTTAAAGAAACGGTATACTAAGGGAGGAGTTCATCTGTGAATACAGTTAAAGATAATATTTCTGAAATTATCGATGGAAAACGTGTCATTGTGAAGAAGCCAGAACTCCTTGCTCCAGCTGGTAATCTCGAAAAATTAAAGATTGCCGTTCAATATGGTGCGGATGCTGTTTTTATCGGAGGTCAAGAGTATGGTCTTCGTTCAAATGCTGATAACTTTACATTTGAAGAAATGAAGGAAGGCGTAGAGTTCGCCAAACGTTTCGGTGCGAAAATTTATGTTACAACAAACATTTTTGCTCACAATGAAAATATTGATGGCTTAGAGGAATACATCCTAAGTCTAAAAGAGACAGGCATTGCAGGAATTATTGTTGCTGACCCGCTTATTATTGAAACTTGTCAGCGACTAGCACCGGAAATTGAAATTCATATAAGTACACAGCAGTCACTTTCGAACTGGAAAGCTGCACAGTTTTGGAAAGAAGCCGGGGCTGAGCGTGTCGTATTAGCTCGTGAAGTAAGTGCGGAGGAAATCAGAGAAATGAAGGAGAAGGTCGATGTTGAGATCGAAACCTTTATTCATGGAGCTATGTGTATTGCTTATTCCGGCAGATGCACATTAAGTAACCATATGACTGCAAGGGACTCAAACCGTGGTGGTTGCTGTCAGTCATGCCGCTGGGATTATGACCTTTACCAGTTAGAAGGAAACGACCAAGAAGCAGCGCTATTTGAAGAGGGAGATGCTCCTTTTGCAATGAGTCCAAAAGACTTAAATTTAATTCAAGCGATCCCACAGATGATTGAACTTGGAATCGACAGCTTGAAAATCGAAGGTCGTATGAAATCCATTCACTATATTGCGACAGTGGTTAGTGTGTATCGAAAAGTGATTGATGCGTATTGCGCGGACCCTGAGAACTTTGTTATTCAGAGAGAATGGCTAGAAGAACTGGACAAATGTGCTAACCGTGAAACAGCTCCTGCGTTTTTTGAAGGTGTTCCAGGGTATAAAGAGCAAATGTTTGGTAATCATAGCAAGAAGACAAAGTTTGAGTTTGTCGGTCTTGTGTTGGATTATAATCCAGAAACACAAATCGTTACATTACAACAAAGAAATCATTTTAAACCGGGCGAAGAAGTAGAGTTCTTCGGACCGGAAATTCAAAACTTTACTCATGTGATTGAAAAAATTTGGGATGAAAAAGGTAATGAACTGGATGCAGCTAGACATCCGCTTCAAATTGTACAATTTAAATTGGACAAACCGGTATACCCTAACAACATGATGCGAAAGGAGAACTAGCATGACGCGCAAGCCAGTTGTTATTGGTGTAACCGGCGGCTCCGGCTCCGGAAAAACCAGTGTAACAAAATCTATTTATGAAAGTTTAAAAGATCATTCCATATTAGTTCTTGAACAGGATTATTATTATAAGGATCAAAGTGACCTGCCATTTGAAGAACGATTAAAAACTAACTATGATCACCCACTTGCTTTTGATAATGACTTACTTATTGAACATATTGAACAGCTGCTAAGGTATGAACAGATTGAAAAACCAGTATATGATTATTCCATTCATACCCGTTCAGATAAAGTCATTCCTGTTGAGCCAAAGGATGTAATCATTTTAGAGGGAATCCTCGTACTTGAGGATGAGCGTCTTCGGGATTTAATGGATATTAAACTATATGTTGATACTGATGCGGATTTACGAATAATCCGCCGACTTACTCGTGATATAAGTGAGCGTGGACGTACGTTTGATTCAGTTATCGATCAATATTTAAATGTGGTTCGTCCTATGCATAATCAATTTATTGAGCCAACTAAGCGTTATGCAGATGTCATCATTCCAGAAGGCGGACACAACCATGTTGCCATCGATATAATGGTCACAAAAATTCAAACAATTCTTGAACAAAAGTCAATTTTATGAAACAATAGCAAAAGAACTATCTAAAAATCCGTTTGGATAAATATCTTTTATGCGCGCCCTTACTAAAAAGGACGCGCTGCTATGTATTATGCCGATTGGCATAATATCTACATATATTACATACACAATTCTATTGGGGGATTGTGAAGACTAGAAGGAGTGAGGGTTTTGGCTACAGAGAAAGTATTTCCAATGACACAAGCAGGTAAAGATAAGCTTGTACAAGAAGTTGAGTATTTAAAATCAGTTAAACGTAAAGAAGTGGTAGAAAGAATTAAAATCGCAAGAAGCTTCGGGGATTTGTCTGAAAACTCTGAGTATGATTCTGCGAAAGAAGAGCAAGCCTTTGTAGAAGGTAGAATTACGACCTTAGAAAATATGATTCGCAATGCAAAGATTATCGCTGAAGTTGAAAATGCAAGCGACTCCGTTACATTAGGAAGCTCCGTTACTTTTGTTGAACTTCCTGATGGTGAAGAAGAAACTTATTCAATTGTTGGTAGTGCTGAAGCCGATCCGTTTGAAGGAAAAATTTCTAATGATTCTCCAATTGCCAAAAGCCTATTAGGCAAGAAGGTGGGAGAGCAAGTTTCTGTTCAAACTCCTGGCGGCGAAATGAGTGTACGTATCGTTTCTATTAAATAATGTTTGAAATAAGAAAACCTCGTCAAAACTTTTGACGAGGTGTTTTTTATGTGGAGAAAACGAGCCATTGGCTGGCTGGTCATTTGTATAACAGGATTAGTACTTCTCTTAGTACGTTTAATGCAAATTCAACTAATTGAGACAGAAACCTTTTCAAAGCATAATGTGAACTTGCTTGAGGAAAGTGTGAATCAACGAACACAGGAATTAGTGATTGATAATGGCAGGGGAAATTTTCTTGATCGAAATGGGACGATGCTTACACATAAAAAGGTGTCCGTGCTCGTCTTATTTCCATTTCTAAAAAAGACAGATTGGGACATCGAAAAGGTTTCGACCATTTCAGGAATATCAGTTGATTCATTGAAATTTGCAGTAGATGCGGCAAAAAAACCATTTGCCTTCGGAGACCCAGAGCCTATTGAATTAACAACCTCACAGATGAAAAGAATTAATGAATTAAAAATACCCGGTGTATTTGCCATTGAGAAGAAATTTGAACGTTCTTCCATTCCAGCTGAGCAACTGATTGGACTAACAGGTGAAAATGCAAAGGAATTAAAGGAACGTTATCCAAGTAAAGAGCTATCGGAAAAGACGCTGCTGGGCGTATCAGGCCTTGAAGAGAGCTTTGATGAATTCCTGCTCCCAGAGGGGAAGTCAAAGCTTGTTTACCATGTCGATGGCGGGGGAGCCCCGCTTTTTGGAATAAATGTAAGATATGTGGACCCTGCTAACCCGTTTTATCCTGTAAATATTCGGACTACGATTGATAAAGACTTGCAGCAAAAGGCCGAAGATTTAGTCGATCAGTATCAGATTAAAAAGGGGGGACTTGTTCTCCTTAATATTGAGGATAATAGTGTGTTAGCGATGGTTTCACGCCCGGCTATCAATAAAAAAGACCCCTATAATGGAGCAGGAATTACGAATTTGATGGTAAAGCAGCAGATTATGGGATCCGTTTTTAAGACGGTGGTTGCTGCAGCTACTATGGATCGTAACTTAGATGACCCAACCCGGCTTTTTGATTGTAGTAAAAAGATTAATGGAAAACCAGAATTAAAATATAATTATGGAATGTTGAACTTTACAAATAGTTTTGCAAGAAGCTGTAATCGGACGTTCGGGGAACTGGCAAAGGAATTGCAGAAGACGGATCCACATCTACTCGAGGATTATGCAGATAAATTATCTCTAACTGGTTCGGTGGGCTGGCAAGGTGAAGTGTATCATACCAGTGACTTCAAGCAGCTAGCGGATGAAGATAAAGGGAGGGTGTTTTTGTCTGACGAGGCAAGAAAGGATCCTAATTTTATTGCTATGTCAGGTATTGGACAGCACGAGGTTCGGGCTACTCCATTAGCTGTCGCTAACATGATGGCCACCATTGCAAGGGGCGGTAAAAAGGAAATGGTAAGAGCAGTTTCAAAAATAGAATATAAAAATGGGACAACGATGGTAGATTTCCCTGAGGAGAGCATAAAGGGGGATTCTATCTCACCTTATACAGCCATGAAACTGCAAAAATTGCTACGTGAAGTAATTATTAATCCAAATGGGACTGGAAGATGGTTTAAAGATCTTCCATATGAAGTAGCAGGTAAATCAGGTACGGCTGAAACGGGTAAATTTAAAGATGGGAAGCAATTGCATAATAAATGGTTTGCTGGTTATTTTCCATTTCAATCGCCCAAATATGCGTTAGTAGCAGTTAATTTGGATGTAATAGATTCGGAAGGCGGGGTAAATTTATTGTTCGCGGATATGGTGAAAGCACTCTATGAAAAAGATGTAGAAAAAGAGTAGTGCGACTATTATCTCTTCATGTTCTGTTAAAATCATGTTAGAATATTGAGAGCCTTTATTTTAGGAGGAAATAGTATGACTAATGATTTTAATTCTAACTCGCGGTCTGGATACCGGTCGAAAAGAAAAAAAACGAACCTTGTCTTAAATAGTTTAATCATCATTGTACTCTTACTAATATTATTCGTGGCATACAATATTTTTGCTTCAGGAAATGATCATGCAGCACCTAAGAAAGATAGTACAAAAACTGAGCAAAAACAAACGGAACATACAGAGAAGCAAGCGGAGAAAAAAGAGAAAACTGAGGCAGACGATGAGAGTTCATCTGATCAAGTATCTGAAGAAGAACAACAAAGTGAGGAAGCTTCGACAACTGAACAGACAGATGAATCACAGGAAGTGGTTACTGATGGAGGAAGTTCTTCAAATGTACTTAAGACGATTGAAAATCCCAGCTGGAAGCCTGTAGGGACAACCCAATCTGGTGAGCATACCGCTGTATACGATACAAATTCAGTCGATTGGCAGGAAATGCTAGAGGCGGTATCCTATGCCACTGGATTAGATGGAAGCAACATGACGGTATATTGGCTGGGTAGAGATAAGTCCACTCAAAATGGTTCGTTTGCTACCGTTGCTTCAAAAGATAAGCAACAAAAATATAATGTGTATCTTCAGTGGGTAGACGGCGAAGGCTGGATGCCTACACGAGTTGAAGAATTAGCGGAAATTGTTAGATGATACGTGAAAACGAGGTTGACTATAGAGTCAGCCTCGTTTATTTTTTCTTAAAATGTACTACTGCTGTAAAATAGGTTTGTCCATTTTCATTCACATGCATTTGGTGTGATACGGAGTGGACTCCCAGCATAATTGCCCGGTTCTCATCAATTTGTGACTCAATTTTTTTCTGTAAGGTTTTAAGGCTAGTTGCCTCAAAAAACTCCACTTTATCTTCGATTAAATCAAATTGGAAATTCATAAAATCAGTCCTTTCATCTTTTATTTTAGTTAGTTATTTATCATCTAGCAATGAATTGTTGAATAAAAGTGAGTACTATGATAACATGTTTTAGGATTAATTCATAGTATACGTATAGGATTAATGCGGAGTGTTCGGGAGTGTGAGAATACAGGCTTACTATGGCAAGCATCTTTAAAAAGATGGTAGAATAGTGTTTGCGGATACGATGCTTAAAACAGAGGAAGATTATAAGCAGTCAAACGTTAAAACACAATGAAAGAGGTCATATAATGAAAATCGCAATTATCGGAGCAATGGAAGAGGAAGTAACGTTACTAAGAGATCATATCGAAGGGAAAACACAAGAAACGGTAGCTGGCTGTGAATTTACGTTCGGTACCATGCATGGTGTAGATGTGATCTTACTCCGTTCAGGAATTGGCAAGGTGAACGCAGCAATGTCTACAACTATCTTACTTGAAAAATATAAGCCTGATTATATTATAAACACTGGTTCTGCTGGTGGGTTCAACCCGGCTCTTAATGTTGGTGATGCAGTCATTTCAACTGAAGTTCGTCATCATGATGTAGATGTAACAGCTTTTGGATATGAATACGGGCAGGTTCCACAGCTTCCAGCTGCATTTTTAGCAGATGAGAAGTTAATTGCGGTCGCTGAAAAAGCATCAAAGGAACTGGAAAAGTTTCAGATTGTCAAAGGCTTAATTGTTACTGGTGACTCCTTTATGGAAGACCCGGCAAGAGTCGAATTTGTCCGTTCGAAATTTAATGATTTACAAGCAGTTGAAATGGAGGCAGCGGCGATTGCGCAAGTAGCCCATCGGTTTGGAGTTCCTTTCGTTATCATTCGTTCTCTTTCTGATATTGCTGGTAAAGAATCAGAAGTATCTTTTGATCAATTTATTGATAAAGCAGCAACTAATTCTGCTACATTGGTTATGAATATGGTGGCAGCGTTAAAATAGGTCACAGGAGTGGGGAAATGAAGGTCTATAAAAATGTTCATGAATTAATTGGGCATACACCAATGGTTGAAATCACTCAATTTCATTTGCCTGACGGTGTTCGTATCTTCGCGAAACTTGAATTTATGAATCCTGGGGGTAGTGTCAAAGACCGACTTGGAATGGAACTGCTGGATGAGGCATTTTCTAGTGGAAAGCTGCGTAAAGACGGAACAGTCATAGAGCCAACCGCTGGAAATACGGGGATCGGATTAGCTCTAGCAGCAATAAACAAAGGTATACAGGTTATTTTGTGTGTTCCTGAAAAGTTCAGTATAGAAAAGCAGGAATTAATGAAAGCACTTGGGGCGAAAATCGTTCATACCCCTACGGAAAAGGGAATGAAGGGAGCAATTGCAAAGGCAAAGGAACTTGTTAACGAGATTCCAGGAGCCTATTGCCCTCAGCAATTCGGAAACCCTAAAAACCCAGAAACGTATTATAAAACGCTTGGTCCAGAAATTTGGGAGCAGCTTGAAGGACAATTACATGTGTTTGTCGCTGGTGCGGGTACAGGTGGAACATTCATGGGTACGGCCCGTTACTTAAAAGAACAGAGCGAGAAAGTAAAAACAGTCATTGTAGAACCTGAGGGTTCCATTTTAAACGGTGGTGAATCAGGTCCACATAAAACAGAAGGTATTGGGATGGAATTTTTGCCAAAATATATGGATGCAAATTACTTTGATGCCATTTATACCGTGTTGGATGAACATGCTTTCCGTCTCGTTAAAGAAATAGCAGCGAAGGAAGGCCTTCTTGTCGGTAGTTCGTCAGGTGCTGCATTTCACGCTGCACTAAAAGAAGCCCAAATATCACCGCCTGGTACCAATATCGTCGTTATTTTTCCAGACGGTAGCGAACGATATTTAAGCAAAAAGATTTTTGAAGGGGGTATTTAGAATGAAAAGGAAAACACAATTGATTCATGGCGGAATTAGCCAGGATCCAGCAACAGGAGCGGTATCCTTTCCCATCTACCAAGTTAGTACGTATAAGCAAGAAGGAGTAGGGGGACATAAGGGATTTGAATATTCAAGGACTGGAAACCCTACAAGGAATGCCCTAGAAGTGTTAATTAAAGATATTGAAGGCGGTACGGCAGGTTTTGCCTTTGGTTCAGGTATGGCGGCAATCACTGCGGTTATCATGTTATTTAATAGCGGCGATCACGTCATTCTTACTGATGATGTCTATGGTGGAACATTCCGCGTGATGACAAAGGTATTAAACCGATTTGGAATCGACTCTACTTTTGTTGATACTAGTAATTTAGACAATATTAAAAGTGAAATCAGACCGAATACAAAGGCGATATATTTAGAAACACCAACAAACCCATTACTAAAAATTACGGATATTGAAGCAGCTGCAAAGCTTGCAAAAGAACATCAGCTATTGACCATTGTAGATAACACTTTCTCCACACCATATTGGCAAAACCCAATAGAGCTTGGAGCCGATATTGTCCTGCACAGTGCGACAAAATACATTGGTGGACATAGTGATGTGGTGGCTGGTCTAGTGGTTGTGAAAAGTGATAAATTGGCAGAAGATCTTCATTTTGTTCAAAATTCTACGGGCGGTGTTTTAGGACCACAGGATTCTTGGTTATTAATCCGTGGGATCAAAACTTTAGGGATCCGTATGGAAGAAACGGAAGCGAATACTGCTGAGATTGTGAAGTTTTTACAATCACATCCAAAGGTGAAGAAGGTATTTTACCCTGGTATTGAATCACATCCAAATCATGAGATTGCTAAAAAACAAGCAAGAGGCTTTGGTGGAATGGTCTCTTTTGATGTAGGAAGTGCTGAAAATGCAGATCAATTATTAAGTAAAATTAAATACTTTACTTTGGCAGAAAGTCTTGGTGCGGTCGAAAGCTTAATATCTGTTCCAGCCCGAATGACACATGCCTCTATACCGGCAGAGCGTCGTGCAGATTTAGGTATTACCGATGGGTTAGTCCGTATATCAGTTGGACTAGAAGATGTTGAGGACCTCATTGAGGATTTGACACAAGCATTAGAATAATTGATATTATCCAGGCACCAGGTGAACTCACCTGGGCCTGAGCTTTTCTTTTACTAATATTTACATCCTCTTTCATGTGAAGTTTTATGTTAAAGTAGGTTAGTAGATTAAAAGAAAAGCAGGTGATAAGTAGTGAAGCAACAAGCGAGAAGACTTTATGAAAAAATGGTTGATTTTAAACGTTTTGCCACGATCTTATTGGCTGTTGGTGTATTTTTCTATTTAGGTGTAATTATTCCATCCGATACGAAAAGCGAGATGGATGTTAACATAATGGTTCTATCCTCAATGTCTTTCCTAGCTTTATCCATTTTGTTTTTTATTCAATCCAAACAATGCCAAATGAAGCTGTCAGAGACAGAAGAAGGACAGGATTATTTAATGAAAAAATAAGCGTCTCCCATTATGCGGAGCGCTTATTTTTTTTATCCAACAGGAGGGCGGTTTAATTAATTTTAAAAAAATTACTGGCAAAAGGTTTACAATTGGCAGTTGTGTGGATATAATTACCGTAGTAAGTATAAAATTCCAAAAAGGAGGTCGAAGAAAATGAATTTAATTGTATCCTTTACTACAACATCATATTTAAATATCACGCATTCGACCAGACTGGAATGGATTGCTTAAGTAATTAAGTGACATTACATATCCATGCCGCAGGGAGAATGACGTCTTGCGGTATTTTTGTGCCTAAAAATCCATGCCGCAAGGGATAACTTCTTGCGGCCTTTTTGTGCCCTTTTTAATCGCCAGATGGATATGTAATGCATAGATTGAAAATGTTGTTAGAACAAGAAAGAAATAAGCCTTTAAAGGAGGTGTGATACATGACCCTTAATATTTTATTTTTAACCATAACTATTAACAAACGTCGAATGAGCCTCGAAGAAGCTGCTCATCAAGAAATGGTTGATAAGCTTTATGAGAAAAACAGAGATCGTCAGGTTTCCATGCACCGTTTTATGTAATAGGTAAGTAAAAACCAAATAGAGAAAGGTGGTTGTTAATATGTTGTTTTTTCTAATGCAAGGTCGAGGAAATAGTTTCTGGGGTATGAAAGATACCACCTAGCCGAGTGAAAGAATGAAAATAGGAGGTAACCAATATGCCACTTCATATTTTGTTATTATCATTACTCTTTAAATCAAAGAAAAAAGAATCATAATCCCACTAAAAGAAAATCTATTTGTCAGAAACCTAAAGGGTTTGTTAACAGAATGTTCATATTTCCTGAAGTTAGATACTGTGAAAATGTGTTAAATTCAAAGTAGAAAATAGCAGTCTCTAACTAAGGGGTGGGGAATATGTTTTTGGTTGTGATGGCTTTCGTCATTACTGGGGCGATCGGCTGTGTTATTTCAGCCGAACTAAGTGTTGAAGCATAATATTAAAAAGCATCGGCCACAAGTTTCGGCCGATGCTTTTTCTATTATTTTTCAGTTAACTTTAGGAATTCATCAATGTCATCCAGACAAATATGAACGGCTTTTTCCCAAAAGTCTTTTTTCGTTAGATCTACATGTAGATGTTTTTGTGCTAAATCTTCAACAGACATGGAAGCCGTATCTCTTAACAAAGCAATGTAATTTTCTTCATAGCCTTTGCCTTCCTCGAGCGCCTGCGCATAGATACCTAATGAGAAAAGATAACCAAACGTATATGGGAAGTTATAAAATGGTACACCAGTTATAAAGAAGTGAAGCTTAGAGGCCCAGAATAATGGATGATATTCTTCTAAGGCATCACAATAGGCTTCTTTTTGTGCAGCAAGCATCAGTTCATTCAGACGTTCTGCATTTACAGGTCCTTGCTTTCTTTCTTCATAAAAACTTGTTTCAAATAAGAAGCGTGCATGTATATTCATTAAAAGGGCAACGGTTCTTTGGACCTTATCATCAAGAAGAACTAGTTTTTCTTCTTCATCTTTTGCATTTTTAACTGCTGCATCTGCAACAATCATTTCAGCGAAGGTAGAGGCCGTTTCTGCCACGTTCATGGCATAATTACGGTTGAGATGATGAACCCCCTTCATCGCAAATGTGTGGAAACCATGACCAAGCTCATGCGCCAAAGTTGAAACGTTTGATGGTGTTCCAGAGTAGGTCATAAAGATACGAGATTGGTCGCTTTCAGGAAAGAAAGTACAGAAGCCACCAGGAGCTTTACCAGGTCGATCTTCTCCTTCAATCCATTGCTCTTCAAAGGCTTTACGAGCAAACGAAGCCATTTTTTCACCGAATAGAGCAAAGTTTTGTTCGATAAACTCGGCTCCTTCTTGATAGGAAACCTTTGATTCTGTTTTGCCAAATGGAGCATCTAAATCATACCAACTTAATTTATTTACCCCAAGGAGTGCTGCTTTTCTCTCTAAATACGTAACAAGCTTTTGTTTATTGTCGGATATGACTGCCCACATCGTTTCAAGTGTCTCTTTTTCCATACGATTAATGCTAAGAGGTTCTTTTAATACATCTTCCCAGCCTCTTTTTTGATACACACTAAGACGGAAACCAGAAAGATGATTGAGGGTTTTGGCAAGAAAGTCTGCCTGTTCTCCCCATGCCTTCTCCCAGTTTCTGAAAGTAGTCTCTCGTACGTTTCGGTCGGGGCTTGAGAATTTATTAAATGCCTGACCGACAGATAGGAGCTTTTCCTCGCCGTTTTCTTGAAAAGGTACTTTTATTTTGCCAACAATTAAATCGTATAATTGCCCCCAACTATGATAGCCATCTACACCAAGTGCGCTGATTAATGCTTCTTCTTCTTTAGAAAGCTTTTCTTTTGCTCGATTACGTCTTTCTGTTAAAACAAAGGAAAGAACCTGTAACTGATTATCCTTTAATAACTCTGTCCAAGCCTCATCATTAAATGAGGATAATAGGCTGTCAAAGGTAGTAAGAGCCGTTTGGAAAGCTGCGCTTAAACTGGTAACCTTCGAATCAAGAGCATAGGCTTTTTTATCATCTGTGTTTTGTGCTTGCAAACAACTAACAAATGCTCCTGCTTGACGTAGTTTTTTGGCAGCATGCTCAAAATCCTCAAGTAATTCTTTTAAGTATGTTTGATCCTCTTGTGAATTGAACGGAGTCCAGTTGTTTACTTTTGTTTGGAAACTATCTATTAAGGTTGCTGTAAGATTTAAATGGTTTGCGAATTCTAATGAATCGCTTCCGCCCTTAAAGAACACATCAAGGTTCCAAACATCTGAATATGTAATCGCTGTCATTCTTTGTACCCCTCCTTAAAAGATGAACCACAATCATGGTTGATTATTGTCAAAAAATTAACACTTCCGCCTTCCATTATAATTTACTTTTTCTAAAAATTCTATATTATTGGTTTTTACAGAAAAAAGAGGCTGAGTTTACTTAGAGAAACTCAGCCTTTTAAAAAGTATTAACAAACTCTTGTATACCACCACCAGCCTCCGAAGAGTAACAACAGAATAAATAAGACAATGACGACTGCAATCCAAAAACCACTGCCTGCAGCATATGGAACTGGATAAGCTGGATATGGGGCCGGGTATCCATAAAAACCATAAGGACTAGGATAACCAAAAGGCATCTAGATTCCCTCCTTTATCCTTTTATAATAGGGTATGAGCCCTTTTTTAAGCTTGTATAGGCAAACGTGTATGTCCTTAATCAATTCAACAAATATTTCACAGCTAATTGGATTCATTCTATAGTATAATTTTATTTAGATTGAAATCGGGAGAGGTATACCATTGAAAAAAATACTGCTTATTGACGATGAAACTCGGATGTTAGACTTACTTTCCCTTTATTTAACGCCAAAAGGATATGACTGCATCAAAATGACTTCCGCTTTCCAAGCCGTTCAATACCTTGGTGAATCAACTGTGGATCTTGTCTTATTAGATATCATGATGCCAGAAATGGATGGCTGGCAAACTTGTAAAGAAATAAGAAAATTGGGAGATACACCGATTATCATGCTTACTGCTCGAAGTGAAAAAATGGATATTGTAAAAGGGCTGAAACTAGGTGCAGATGATTATATTTCCAAGCCTTTTGATGAAGATGAGCTGATTGCGCGAATAGAAGCTATTCTGCGAAGAAATAAAGGACCTTCAGGTAAAATAGCCTTTAATGGTCTATCTCTAAATGAAGAGTCCTTCGAGGTTTCCTATCAAGGGCATCCTGTTTTGGTTACTCCCAAGGAATTTTCCTTACTGACTCTTTTATTAAAAAATAGAAATAAAGTATTTACCCGTGAGCATTTGTTGACCACTATTTGGGGGTATGCGGTTGCAACAGAGGATCGGACCATAGATTCCCATGTGCGGAATTTACGAGACAAATTGCGAAAATCAGGTTTTCCTGTAGACGATTATTTGACAACAGTATGGGGACTAGGGTATAAGTGGATGGATAAGGATTCGTAAACGAAAACCTCATAGTTTAAGATAATGTTCAGGAGGTAACAAGGTGAAAGTTCAAATGAAAGTGATATTGGCTATGTTAATAGGAATATTACTTATTGCAACGGGTTGTACAAACAATAGTGAGGACCAAGAAAAGAACCAACAGGAAAAAAAGGCTGAATCAAAGGCTAAATTTGAAGTGGTTGAGGCCAGTTCATTTAGCGTAAAAAATATACGTGGAATTGGATATCCAGGCAATGATCAAGCGCTGTATGTTGGCACAAATGCTGGTTTAAAATTCTACAAAGATTCAAAGTGGTATGAATCAACCACGAATCAACATGATTATATAGGATTCCAAGCAGTAGAAGATGGTTTTTTAGGAAGTGGACATCCTCAAAAGGGGACAGGCTTTAAAGACCCACTTGGTGTAGTGCGCAGTGTCGATCAAGGAAAGACACTTGATCAGCTGGCATTCTATGGGAAGAGAAACTTCCACTTTATGGCTGCCAGTTTTTCAGGTAAAGGGCTTTATGTAATTAGTGAAACACCCGAAGATGGTTTAAGCTATGGTGTTAACTATTCTAAAAACAATGGCGATACGTGGACAAAGAGCGCATTTAAGGGGTTTAATGCGGACTCATTAGGAATGATAGCAGTACACCCTACTAATGGTGATATCGTGGCGATGTCTACAAGGACGGGTATTTTTTATTCATCTGACAATGGAAACACGATGAAGTTAATTACTAATCCCATTATGGTGACAGCCCTTACGTTCAGCGGGGATACAATCCTATTTTCAAGTGTGGAGAACGATAAGATTTTATTAAAAACGTTAAATCCTGTAACTGGCGAGCAAGGGGTATTGGCTTTTCCATTCTTAGATTATGAT
Source organism: Bacillus sp. SLBN-46 (assembly GCF_031453555.1). GTDB lineage: Bacteria > Bacillota > Bacilli > Bacillales > Cytobacillaceae > Neobacillus. The sequence goes on from NZ_JAVIZM010000001.1 coordinate 1,921,653, forward strand.
AATCCTATTACTTATTTAGCGGTTAATCAAAAGGATCATAATCAAATCGCCTTTACTACCTATAAAAATGATATTTATCAATCTAAAGACGGCGGAAAGAATTGGAGCGTTCTTCTTAAAGACGGAAAAAAAGAGCAGGAGTAACTGCTCTTTTTTCATTGTATTTTATTCAATTTTTTTTCTTACGTTCTTTTTCGGCCCGATAAAATTCATGGAACATTTTCATTAAGGCGCGCTTTTCTATTCTCGAGACATAACTTCTGGATATTCCTAATTCCTTAGCAATTTCTCGTTGGGTTTTTTCCTTTTGTAAGTCTAGGCCAAAACGCCCTACAATCACTTCTTTTTCACGATCATCCAAAACCTCTATATACTTTTTTATTTTCTCCAATTCCATATTAAGCTGAATGGTATCGATAACGTCCTCAGATTCCGATTTAAGGACATCAATCAATGAAATCTCATTTCCTTCCTTATCCTGACCGATGGGATCATGCAAGGAAACATCTTTCTTTGTTTTTTTTAGTGCCCGTAAATGCATAAGAATTTCATTTTCTATACAACGAGCAGCATAGGTTGCTAGTTTTGTCCCTTTACCTTCTGAATAGCTCTCGATTGCTTTTATTAAACCAATTGTTCCAATTGAGATTAGATCCTCAGAATCCTCCCCGGTATTTTCAAATTTTTTAACTATATGCGCGACAAGCCGTAGATTGTGTTCAATTAACATATTTCGCGCATGCGGATCCCCTTCTGCCATTAACCGTAAGTATTTTCTTTCTTCAGCAGCAGATAGGGGCTGAGGAAAAGCATTATTTTTAACGTACGAAACAAGAAATAAAAATTCTTTCATTAAATATCCGAGAGCTGTTAAGATTCCAGACATCCACATCCACCCCCGTGCTTTCTTTTTTGGGCTAGGGCCTATTACTAATTCCTATGAAGAAATCGGGAAATTGTGTCTGTCCATTCAAATTAATATTTTATTTTATAAAATGAAAAGCACCAACCATTAAAGTGGTCGATGCTTTTTGTTGATTATTAGACTTTTTTCAGTTTAAATGAACTTACCATTAGGAATGATAGAATGATGATAATGAATAAGAACGTTTGAGCTGGCATGTAAGGAATGAGTAGAAAGCTGAATGTTGCCAAACAGCCTGCAGCTGTAATTGGTAAACCAGTAAAATATCCATTACTCTCAGTAATGTTGAACCGAGCTAATCTAAAAGCACCACAGCCGATATAAAAAACAGTAAAAAATGACCCAGGTCCGCCGAATTCATGTAAAATTCCTTGGTATAGTAATAGTGCTGGAGCCACTCCAAATGATATAATATCACTCATGGAATCTAATTGTTTTCCGAGCTCTGATTCAATATTGAACTTTCGTGCAATCATACCATCAAAACGGTCGGCTAAGGCTGCAATAAAAATTAACAGTAAGCTTAGTCTTAAATTTCCATGTAGTCCGAATACAATCGCAAATCCGCCTAATGATAAATTGGCAAGCGTTATTACATTAGCTGTTTGAGATTTTAATTTTTTTATTGTTTGGTCCAATACGTCCAACAAAAACATTTCTCCTCATCACTCCTTTTTTTAGCAAAAGGAAAATCATTTTTTTAGTTTATTCTATAATATTTAATTCTAAGCTTTTTATGACAGTTCGTAAAGAGTATTTTTACACTATTTGGGGGTAGATTGATGATACAAGGTTTATATCGTCTCATGATTGAATTAACAAATGGAAAGTGGACATCCAGCATTTTAAGAAGGTTTGCCCGTTCACGTGCAAGCCGATTTGTCGTACCATCCTTCGCAAGAATTTATCAGTTGAATGTGGATGAAATGGAAAAGTCAGTCTCGGAGTATCCTACTCTTCATGATTTATTTGTTCGAACGTTGAAAAACGAATCTCGAGTTATTGACCGAAGTGAAGACTCCGTTGTCAGTCCCGTTGATGCCGTTATAGAGGATATTGGACCGATAAAAGAGACAAGTGAAATTTTAGTAAAAGGAAAAACGTATTCCATCGAAGAAATGCTTGGTGATCAAGAAGTCTTATCTAAATACTTAAATGGTACATACATGATTCTCTATTTAAGTCCAAGTCATTATCATAGGATACACAGTCCTGTTGATGGCACTGTAACGAGGCAATGGACACTAGGGGCCAAATCCTATCCAGTAAATAAGTTAGGGTTAAAATATGGAGTTCGTACCCTAGCAAAGAATTATAGGGTAATAACTGAAGTAAAAACATCATTCGGGCATGTGGCTATTGTAAAGGTTGGAGCGATGTTTGTTAATTCAATTGAAACAACGCATAAAGGATCAGGACTTGAAAAAGGGGGAGAAATGGCTTATTTCAGTTTTGGTTCAACGGTTGTGCTGCTATTTGAAAAGGACACCTTCCAAGTGGAAGCATCTATTCAAACACCAAAGGATATCAAGGTTGGCGAAAAAATAGGTGTATTGCACAAATAAGACAGGGAGTTTCTGCACTAGAAATATCCTTATAAAAAAAGAAAAGCCCATAATAGGGCAGTGTAAGGGTTTTAGGAAGAGAGCTTTATTTTATTATATAAGGAACGTCGGTGAATTTCGGACTCAATGAGACCGATAAAATCCGGGCTTAAGTTTAATTCCTTTGCTTTAAAATATGACTCAATTAATAATTCATCTGACAGTTTTCTCACGTCAGAATCCACCTCCGATTATAAAAAAATTGTTCTATTTGATGAAAACTAAACATAAAATAGTACGTTCAATTGGTGTACCCTAAATCTACCAAATTTATCCCTATAGAACAATCGTTCTATTTATCCACAACTTCAGGTGGATAAGTTGTGATTAAATTGTTTATAAACTAAGGAAACTCAAAGAGTTCAATGGGTATAATGTTAATAAGGTTATCCACAGGTCGAAAAAAAGTAGATGTTTGTCGAAAAATATTTTTTATTTTTTTTAAAAGGATGTCACATCCATTGAAAATAGCTGTTTTTTAGTTCAAGTAGAATTAGACGTGGTCGAATTTTGTTGAATCACACATTGATTATTTTTCTTTTGAAACAAAGGGTATTATTGGTTATGATTGTACAAGTACAGATGAAAGAGCTATTCATATTAAGAATTATATTGAGGTGTAAGCTTAGTGTTAAAACAATTTTTACCAGATGAGCATGTGAAAAGCATACTGGATATTTCGCCTGAACAATTAAAGGAAAAAGGGATAAAAGGGATTATTACTGATTTGGATAATACATTAGTGGAATGGGATCGTCCGAATGCCACTCCGCAATTAATTAAATGGTTTGATGAAATTAGAAAACACCATATTCTTGTAACTATTGTTTCAAATAACAATGAGGAACGAGTAAAGGCTTTTTCTGACCCTTTAAACCTTCCGTTTATCTTTCGCGCACGGAAGCCGCTCGGACCTGCATTTAACAAAGCAGTTAGGCAAATGGGCATAAAAAAAGAAGAGACTGTCGTTATTGGGGACCAATTATTAACGGATGTACTTGGAGGAAACCGTAGTGGTTTTCATACCATTTTGGTTGTACCCGTTGCTCAAACCGATGGCTTCTTTACAAAGTTCAACCGTTTTGCTGAGAGAAGGATCTTAAATTGGTTCAGAAAAAAAGGAATGCTTCAATGGGAGGATTAATTTGTGAGTGAACAACATATATGTATAGGCTGTGGTGTAAAAGTTCAAACGGAAAATCCGGAATTAATAGGCTATGCACCATCTTCTGCTTTAGAAAAGGAAATAATTGTTTGTCAAAGGTGTTTCCGACTCAAGCATTACAATGAGGTTCAAGATGTCAATCTTACCGACGATGACTTTTTAAAGATTTTAAATGAAATGGGAAAAACCGATGCCCTTATTGTGATGATTGTTGATATCTTTGATTTCAATGGAAGTTGGTTACCGGGATTACACAGGTTTGTTGGGAATAACAAGGTACTGCTTGTAGGTAACAAGGTAGACCTTTTACCAAAGTCGGTCAAACACAATAAATTAATTAACTGGATGAAGAACGAAGCAAAGGAACTGGGGTTACGGGCAGAAGAGGTATTCCTTGTAAGTGCAGCCAAAGGTCAGTTTATTAAAGAGACAGCCGCAGCTATTGATGAGATGCGAAATGGAAAGAACGTCTATGTGGTGGGCTGTACAAATGTAGGGAAATCAACCTTTATCAATAGAATTATTAAGGATGTAACAGGGGAAGCGGACCTCATTACTACCTCGCATTTTCCTGGGACTACATTGGATATTATCAAAATCCCACTTGACGATGGAAAGTATCTAATTGATTCACCTGGAATTATCAATCACCATCAAATGGCTCATTTTGTTGACAAAAGTGATTTAAAAGTGATTACTCCTAAAAAGGAGATTAAACCAAAAGTATTTCAACTGAATGAAGGTCAAACCTTATTCTTTGGAGGCTTAGCACGATTTGATTATATCAGTGGTGGTAGAAGGTCATTTGTTTGTTATGTATCCAATGAATTAACTATTCATAGGACAAAAACAGAAAATGCCTCTGAACTTTATGAAAAGCATGTCGGGGAAATGCTAACACCTCCACAACCGGAACAAGTTGATTCTTTCCCAGAGTTAGTAAGACAAGAGTTTGTGGTGAGGGAAGCTAAAACGGATATCGTTTTTTCAGGGTTAGGCTGGATTACTGTTAACGAGCCTGGGGCAAAAGTGGCTGCTTATGTTCCAAAGGGTGTACAAACGTTAATACGTAAATCTTTAATTTAAATACGTATGTAAAACAAGTGATACAAAGTCAGAATGGGTGAGGAGAAATAAGGTGAAAAAGCTTTTTGCTGTTTTAGGAGATCCGATAGGGCACTCGATGTCGCCAGTCATGCACAATGATTTATTCTCTTTTTACAATATTGATGCCTATTATCTTCCCTTTCAAGTAAAATCAGAGAATCTACAGGATGCCGTTAAGGGATTGAAGGCAATTGGCGCAGGTGGATTTAATGTCACCGTTCCTCATAAAAGCAAGATTATTCCTTTTTTAGATGAGGTAGATGAATTAGCTTCCAGCATTGGAGCAGTAAATACAGTTGTCAATGACGATGGAAAATTAATTGGCTACAATACTGATGGACCAGGATTTTTAAGTGGACTCCATACAAGTCTTCCTTCTATAGAAGGAAAAAGGGTCTTGATTATTGGTGCAGGTGGTGCTGCAAGGGCCATTTATTTTACCTTGGCAAAGGAACAACCTGCGGTGATTGACATTACTAATCGAACTTTGGAGAAAGCCCAGAGCTTGATTGAAGCATGTCCATATACCATCTCGTCTATTGCAAAATCTATTGCCGAAGCTGGTAAACAAATAGCAGAATATGATTTAATCATTCAAACAACCATGGTCGGGATGTCACCTCGATTAGATGAAAAGCCTCTGGATTTAAATAATCTAAGGAAAGAGTCAATGGTTTGTGATATAATTTACAATCCACTTACAACTCAATTTTTACATGATGCAAATGGACAAGGAGCACGAACGCAAAATGGAATTGAGATGTTTGTTTATCAAGGAGCTCTTGCCTTTGAAAAGTGGACAGGAATACTTCCGGATATCCAACGAATGAGAGAGAATGTGTTGAAACAATTAGGAGGAAAAACATGTTAACAGGTAAACAAAAACGTTTTTTACGTTCAAAAGCACACCACTTAGATCCTATTTTTCAAGTAGGAAAAGGTGGAGTCAATGATAATATGATTAAACAAGTATCGGACGCACTTGAAGCGAGAGAACTTTTTAAGATTAGTGTCTTACAAAATTGTGAGGAAGATAAATCAGTAGTTGCTGAACAGTTAGCTGAAGGCACAGGCGCTGAAATTGTCCAAATCATTGGGAACACGATTGTCCTGTATAAAGAGTCTGTTGAAAAGAAAACAATCACTCTTCCATAATCCAATGTAGTAAAGGATGCGAATGCATGAAGAAGGTTGGAATTTTGGGTGGAACATTTGATCCTCCACATTATGGTCATCTGATGATTGCTAATGAGGTTCTTTCCGCACTTGAACTTGATGAAATTTGGTTCATGCCAAACCAGGAGCCTCCCCATAAGAAAAAGACAGGTTCTGTTAAAAATGAAGATCGTCTTCGGATGCTTGAGCTTGCAACTCAAGGAAATTCAGCTTTTAAAATAGAGACGATTGAATTAGAAAGAGAAGGCCCTTCCTATACCGTTGATACTATGAAGAAAATCAATGATAAGTATACTGGATATCAATTTTTCTTTATCATTGGGGCAGACATGATCGAATATTTACCGAAATGGCAACAAATTGATGAGCTTGTTAAGCTCGTTCAATTTGTTGGTGTACATAGGCCGTCCTATAGTCATCAAACCAATTATCCTGTTCTTTATGTGGAGGTGCCAGGCATGGATGTATCATCAAGTATGATAAGAGATCGTGTGAAGAGTGAAAAGACTATTCGATATTTACTGCCTGATGCTGTCATTGAATATATTGAGGAGAAGCACTTATATGGAACGTGAAAAAGCATTACAGGTTGTTAAGGAGCAGTTAACCGAGCACCGGTATCAACATACCATCGGGGTCATGGAAACAGCCATAATACTCGCTAAGCGTTTTGGAGCCGATGAAAAGAAAGCCGAAACCGCTGCTATATTTCATGATTATGCAAAATTTCGTCCAAAAGAGGAAATGAAGGAAATCATCACTACTCAAGGGCTTCCACAGAATTTGCTTGAATATAATTCCGAATTGTGGCATGCTCCTGCAGGCGCATACTTAGTAGAGAAAGAAGTGGGGATTACGGATCGTGAGGTATTAGATGCCATCCGTTACCATACATCTGGAAGAGTGGGAATGACCTTGCTGGAAAAGGTCATTTATTTGGCAGATTATATGGAGCCAGGCCGTCACTTTCCTGGTGTAGAAGAAGTGAGAGAGCTTGCACAAGACAATTTACCGCGTGCATTAGTTAAATCAGTTCAAAATACCATTATATTTTTATTAAAAAAGAATCAAAAAGTTTACCCTGATACATTTTATACTTACAATGACCTTGTTAATAAACTGGAGGATTGATGGATGAATAATCAAGATCTATTAAAAATAGCTGTAAAGGCAGCAGATGATAAACGTGCGGAAGATATTTTGGCTTTAAATATGAAGGGCATATCTCTAATTGCTGACTACTTTATTATTTGTCATGGTAATTCAGATAAACAGGTGCAAGCAATTGCAAGAGAGATCAAGGAAAAAGCACAAGAAACCGGCTATGATGTAAAAAGAATGGAAGGCTTTGATGAAGCAAGATGGGTCTTGATTGATTTAGGTGATGTCGTAGCCCATGTCTTCCATCGTGAGGAAAGAAGCTATTACAATTTAGAACGCTTATGGGGCGATGCACCGCTTGAAGATATCCATAGTGAGTTAAATTCATGAGTTATGAACAATTTGCCTATTTGTATGATGAGCTAATGAAGGATGCTCCTTATGACGAATGGGTAAGTTTTGTCAAAGAACAGCTTGTAAACTATAATGTGACTGGGGTTCGCCTGCTTGATTTAGCCTGTGGTACGGGGGAGCTCTCCATTCGCTTTGCGAATGAAGGGTTTCAAGTAACGGGAGTCGACTTATCGTCCGATATGCTGGCTGTTGCACAGGCAAAGGCAGAAACAAAAGGAATTCATATTCCTTTGTTTGAACAGAATATGATTGATTTGGAAGGACAGGGTCAATTCGATGTGATTGGTATTTTCTGCGATTCACTCAATTACCTGCATACAGAAGAGGAAGTTAAAGTGACGTTTTCTTCTGTTTTCCAGCATTTAACACTTGATGGACTATTTATGTTTGATGTGCATTCCACTTATAAAATCTCTCATGGTTTTATTGACCAAACCTTTGCGGTAAACGATGAGGGTCTTTCCTATATTTGGAATAGTTTCTCTGGAGAAAAAGAGTACAGTGTGGAACATGATTTAAGTTTTTTTGTGTTAGATGAAATGTCGGGTAAATATGATCGGTATGATGAAATTCATTACCAACGGACCTATCCTATTGAGCAATACTCAGACTGGTTAAATGAAGCAGGCTTTGAATTGCTTAAGGTTTGTGCAGACTTCGAACCAAAATCACCCGAGCCACAATCCGAACGAATCTTTTTCGTCGCTCGAAAAAAATAAAAAATGAGGCTGACTAAAAAAGTCAGCCTCATTTTTTTGAAAATAAAGAAGGAATTTGTCTAATGCTATCGAATAATTACTTAGAGAATTGCATTTCCACTTTATCAAGATCTTCTTTAAATTTTGAATGAGTCGCCTGGAACAAATGTTCAAACACGTTCCCCAGTTCATTGTCTAACACCTTTATCCCTTCACCCGTTATTCCACCTTTTACACAAACTTTTTCTTGTAATGATGGTAAAGTATAGTGACCTTGTTTTAACAACTCACCAAGTCCCACAATCATCTCACTTGCAAAAATGGTTGCAGTGGCTTCGTCAATTTCCGTCTCCTTCACTGCTGCTTGTATGAATCGCTGTAGGAGATAGCTGAAGAAAGCCGGGCCACAACTTACAATATCTGAGGCTACCCTCGTAATGTTCTCGTCAATATTAACTGGTACCGAAATCTTCGTAATTAAAGTTCCAATTTTTTCTCTCCAAAGATCACTACAATTTTCTCCAAAGGTAAGTAAGGACACGCCGGATAATGCCCGATTTGTAATACTTGGAATTACTCGGATGACTGAACAAGATACTTTTTTTTCAATTTGGCTTGTACTGACAGGACTTGTTATGGATATAAGACATTTTTCATCACTTAAATGGGGGTTTATATCATCCAGTATTTTATAAATGTCTAATGGTTTGACACAAATAAATAATAAATCGGATTGAGCCGCCACCTCTTCTGGAGTTGCCCCAACCCTAATTTCCCTATATTTATCTTTAAGCAGCATGGCTTTAGATTTCGTTCTATTTGTAATGATCATTGAAGAAGGGGATATGGCCTTACTATCAATCAAGGCCTCCACCAAAACTCTCCCCATATTACCGGTACCGATGATACCTAGATTCATTTTCCGACCCTCCTTCGCATGCAATATTCTTTTATAACCATATGAAAAGTAAATGTGAAATATACCTTTGATTTGAAAGGATGGATCCTAATGAAAGACTGGTTGTTGGAACACAAGTTTTACATGGTAGTTGCTATAGTTATTGGTTTAAGTTGTTTTTATTATTTTTCCTTCATTGAAAATACCCCTGAAGCAACTGAGACAATTTCAATGGAAAGCACGCTGAAAGAGGAAGGTCAGGAAATCACGAAAAATAATCAACCCGAACAAAAGGAAAAGACAGAGAAAATAATGGTTGATGTAAAGGGACAAATCAAACAGCCGGGCGTATATCAGGTAAGTACAGGTGATCGAGTCATTGATGTCATTACCCGCGCTGGTGGATTAACGGAGCAAGCTGACCAAACCCAAGTTAATTTCGCTGCACATGTTGTTGATGAAATGGTTGTCTATGTACCGGCCAAGGGTGAGGAAACCGCTGCTGCTATTGTTGGTTCCATAGATGGACACGCCAACGTAATAGCTAGTACCAGTGAGGGTCAGGGGAAAATTAATATTAATAAAGCCGATGAAAACGAACTGCAAAATCTCCCGGGAATTGGTCCTTCTAAGGCAGCTGCCATACTGGAATATCGGAACACAAACGGACCATTTAAGGTGGTAGAAGACCTGAAAAATATTAGTGGGATTGGGGATAAAACCTATGAAAAATTAAAGGATTTAATTGTGGTTCATTGAATCATTGATTGACCTAAAGTACAAGTACCCTTACACTAAATGTAAACTTTTTATTTCTAGGGAGTGGGGAATCGTGAATCGACTATCTTGGGATCAATATTTTATGGCACAAAGCCACTTGCTGGCACTAAGAAGCACATGCACTAGGCTTACAGTAGGTGCAACCATTGTTAGAGATAAGCGTATTATTGCTGGAGGCTACAACGGATCGATTGCAGGGGGCGACCATTGTATTGATAAAGGATGCTATGTGATTGACCACCACTGTGTAAGAACTATCCATGCAGAAATGAATGCCTTGCTGCAATGTGCTAAATTTGGTGTACCTACTGCTGATGCTGAAATCTATGTGACTCATTTTCCTTGCCTCCAATGCTGTAAAGCAATTATCCAAGCGGGCATAAAGACGGTTTATTACGCGGAGGATTATAAGAATCATCCATATGCGATTGAATTATTTGAGCAAGCGGGTGTAAAACTTGAAAAGGTAGAACTGACTGAACAAGTCATCGACTTTAGAAAGATAACACAATAGCTTTTTCTTGGCGCCGGTCATATCCGGCGTCATCCCTTTCAAACTCCTAAAAAAACCCACAAATTGGAGAAGTAAAATGAATGGAAAGTATATGTATATTGCCCTTACTGCTTTGTTGGGCGTACTATGTGCTCTTGTAACATTTTATCCTTTCTTTCTGCTAATGATTTTTTATATGTATTTACTGTATCAATACAAAAGATTTTCGAAGGAACAAATAGCCCTCCTCGTGGTTGTTTTTACCCTCTCTCTGTTAATAGGAATGAGGGAGGAAAGAATGAATCACTCTCTTATACCTGAATCTACCACAGCCTTTATTCTGGAATCCATGGAAAATCCCAAAATTGATGGCGACTTATTACAGGTAGAGGTAAAGGAAAAATTCCACAATGAGAATCTCCTCATACGTTACAAATTAAAATCAGAGAATGAAAAAATAAACCTTCAAAATAAAAGTTTTTTTAGTCGGGTTTGCAGGATATCGGGTACCTTGAAAAAACCGGCGATGGCCAAAAATCCAAATGGATTTGATTATCGTAACTATCTATCCAATAAGCGCATTCATTGGATACTTGAAACCAATGAAAATCCACTCCAACATTGTACTTCCATTCCACCTTCATTACTGGTTATGATAAAACAACTTCGTTTTACGGGTACACGTTATCTTACTGACCATTTCCCTATTGAAATTGCTTCATTGTCCGCAGCTTTGATTTTTGGCGATAGGAGTTTATTGAATCCGGACTTGCTTGGTAATTATCAAAGAACTGGCATCGTTCATTTATTAGCTATTTCTGGACTTCATGTTTCCTTGTTAATTGGGGTTGTTTTTTATTTGGGCCTGCGGGTAGGAATCACAAGGCAGTGGATGACGAATGTTCTTTTGGTGGCTATTCCTGTCTATGTAATCCTTACAGGGAGCTCTCCATCCGTGATTAGGGCTGGATTAATGATATTCCTTGTCCTGCTAACGACAAAATGGAAAAATAGACTTAAGCTTTTACCAATTGACGCAATATGTTTGGCCTTTATTATCTTTTTGTTTATTGACCCGCTTGTCATTTTTGATGTTGGCTTTCAACTTTCTTTTTCAGTAAGCACGGCCATCATTCTGTCAGCTGGATTAATCTTTTCAATTTATCAGCACAGTTTATTACGGATGTTTGTTACGTCTGTTATTTCTCAATTAGCAGCCTTTCCATTGTTACTTTATCATTATTTTGAGCTTTCATTAGTCGGCATTATAGCCAACATGCTGTATATTCCTCTCTTTTCCTTTGTATATCTTCCAGGTGTTTACTTCCTCTTTGTTGTTCAACTGCTATTCAGTAATACTCCAATCATTCTTGTAAATAGTTTCTTGAAAATCATTTCCTTTTTTAATGGAGTCATCGATTATGCGGCACACATCCCTTTTGGGAGCTTTATACCTGGTAGGCCCAATCTTATACTTTTAATAGTGGAAATCTTGATTATATTTGCGATCTTTTGTAATTGGGAAAACATTACTTCATCCAAAGGGAAAAGGCATCTTATTTTGTTGAGTATCCTGCTTTTCAGTCTTCAAATGGAGGTAAACAGATTTAATCCTTATGGAGAGGTGACTATGATTGACGTCGGGCAAGGGGACAGTATTCTAATTCAACTTCCTTACCATAAAGGCACCATTCTGATTGATACAGGAGGAACAATGCAATACCAAGTGGAAGAATGGAGGCAGCGAGCAAATCCTTTTGAAGTGGGGAAAGACGTGGTAGTACCTTTCTTGAAGGGAAAAGGTGTTACAAAAATTGATAAACTGATTTTAACTCATGGTGACATAGACCATATTGGAGGTTCTTTTTCTATTTTAGAAGAGCTTAAGGTCAAACAAATCTTAATTCCCTCGGTCATTGACCCGTCTGAAACAGAGCTTGATATCATTAAAATAGCTAAAAAGAAAGGGATCCCTGTTATAAAAGTTACAGCCGGGGATCATTGGAATATTGATGAATTTGAATTCTTTATCCTTTCTCCGGAAAGAAATTTTGCGGGTGAAAGAAACAGTGGGTCAATTGCCTTTGTTTCCAGTTTAGGGGGGCAGAATTGGTTTTTCGGGGGAGACCTTGATCAGGAAGGAGAAGAGAAAATTATTAAGAAATATCCAAATCTAACAATTGATGTACTTAAGGCGGGACATCATGGAAGTAAGACATCGAGTGCTGAATTATTTATTCATCAAGTTAAACCAAAGACAGTATTAATCTCTGCTGGTGAAAAAAATCGTTTTGGTCATCCACATCAAGAAGTGCTTGAGCGGTTAAAAAAAGTCAAGGCCACCATTTACCGAACTGATTTACAAGGAGCAATTACGTATCGTTTTTATAAACAGAAAGGAACCTTTTCAACCTTTTTACCATAAGATAAAGCATTCAATAAGAAATAAAAAAAGACTGCAAGTTAGCAGTCCTTGATTACAATATGTACCCTTCATTATGAACCGATAAGCTTAATAACAGTTGCGACAATGAACAATAAAGCAAAGAAGCCAAAAGAAACCCCAAATCCTACTCCAGAATCGATAGCGTCGTTACGTTTGCTTTGCACGTTTTTTTCAAATTGATTCACAATCTACCCCTCCTATTTTCAAAATATAGTATAAGCTATTTGGCTGAAAAAATCCAGCCTCCCTTTACCGTTTTCCTGTAATGACAAGAGTTGTCAAAATACTATGATTCAGTTAAGGCTACACTATTATTACGTTAGGAACTCCGCCAGGCAATTACAGATCCTAGGGCTGAATATTGCAGGCGTTCATTATAGATCGGGAATTGGCACTTATTAGTTAATTGCTAATTCCCTTTAAGTACTTGTCAAATCGTCCAAGCTTCATTACGATAAGATGTAAGTGAAATGAAGGGGAGCGCTGGACAATGGTATTGGATATTTGGAGGAGAATCAAGAAAAAAGAAATTGCTCCTATCTATTTATTATATGGAACAGAAGCATATTTAATCAATGAAACGAAGCAACTACTTCTTAACCATATATTAGACGAAGAAGAGAAGGACTTTAATTTTTCTTCATATGACTTAGAGGAGACCCCCATTGATGTGGCATTGGAGGATGCAGAAACGTTTCCTTTTCTAGGTGAAAAAAAAGTTGTTTTTTTACATAATCCCGTATTTTTAACTGCGGAGAAAACGAAGGAAAAGGTTGAACACGATTTAACAAAACTTGAAGCCTACTTGAAAGAACCAGCCCCGTATACGGTGATGGTTATTTCAGCGCCATATGAAAAATTAGATGAGCGAAAAAAAATCACGAAAGAACTGAAGAGAAACGCAGAACTAGTAGAAGCTAAAAAATTAAATGAACATGAGTTGAAAAACTGGGTGAAGGATCGTGCGGCGGGAAATGGAATTGAAATAGAGGCGAATGCTGTTGATCAATTACTAGCCTTAGTTGGAACAAATATGTTTATGCTAACCACAGAAGTGGATAAGTTGGCTTTGTATGCAGCAGACCATAAAAGAATTGATGTGGATTTAGTTGAAAAATTAGTGGCCCGATCTCTTGAACAGAATATTTTTACCTTAATTGAGAAAGTGGTTCAACGAAAATTGGATGAGGCACTACGGATTTATTATGATTTGCTAAAGCAAAATGAGGAGCCAATTAAAATCCTTGCCTTACTAGCCGGGCAATTTCGCTTAATTTATCAAGTAAAGGAACTCTCTAGAAGAGGGTATGGTCAACAGCAAATTGCTGGTTACTTAAAAACCCACCCGTTTCGTGTCAAATTAGCAAGTGGACAGGCAAATAAATTTACAGATGAAGAATTAGCTAAACTTATGGAATGGCTTGCTGAGGCTGACTATCAAATGAAAACAGGCGGTATGAACAAATCCTTGCTTATCGAGATGCTATTGTTTCGTTTAAAAAGATAAAGAAACATAAAAAAACGATTCCTGAGCGGAATCGTTTTTTTATTGCGCTCTATATTATAGAGCGTTTGATTTTTTCATTAGACGTGATTTTTTACGAGCAGCAGCATTTTTGTGGATAAGACCTTTTGCAGCAGCCTTGTCTAATTTACTAGCAGCAGTTACTAATGCTTCTTTTGTAGCAGCAGCGTCATTAGTTGAAACAGCAGCTTCTACTTTTTTAACAGCCGTACGCATTGCAGATTTAGCAGTTGTATTTTGAGCATTACGAGCTTCAGTTGTTTTAACACGTTTAATAGCAGATTTAATGTTAGGCATTATTACATTCACCTCCTACAAAGAATCGAGACTATATGAACTCGACTTTACATTCATCAATAATAATTCAGAACAAGAAGTATTTTATCAAACGATGGCCTATATTGCAATACACAAATGAAAAGTGATAATTATTTTAACTTGCATGTTTTGAAGTGAAGAGGGCAAAAATAGGAAATAGTTTCTATTTTCTGGAGAACATGTTAGGAGTGAAATGTGAATGAGCATGAGTGAATCAATCGACTTAAGTCAATACTCGGTTAGAACTGACCTGGCCATTGAAGCAAGGGAAATGGTGATCGCTGGTAGAAAGGGGACTGTCGAGCAAGAGGAAGACCTTTCACAAATTGAGGGAGTAATAATTAAGGAAAAAGATGTTGACGATATAAAAATTTCTTTGGTTGAGGTAACAAAACAAGGAGAGCAACAGCTCGGGAAAAAAGCAGGAAGATATTTAACGGTAGAGGTGCAAGGAATCCGTCAGCAAAACACAGACACACAGCACAAGGTAGAGGAAATATTTGCTAGGGAATTTGCTCATTTTCTAGAAGGGTCTGGAATTAAGAAAACAGACTCGTGCCTTGTTGTTGGACTGGGAAATTGGAATGTAACTCCTGATGCATTAGGGCCAATGGTTTGTGAAAATCTTTTAATTACAAGACATCTCTTTCAGCTTCAACCAGAAAATGTGGAGGAAGGGTACCGATCTGTAAGTGCCTTGTCTCCTGGAGTGATGGGACTAACAGGGATTGAAACAAGTGATATTATTTTCGGTGTGGTAGAAAATACAAAACCGGACTTTGTAATCGCTATCGACGCTTTAGCATCTAGGTCAATCGAAAGGGTTAATTCAACCATTCAAATCTCTGATACAGGTATTCACCCTGGTTCAGGTGTCGGTAATAAAAGAAAAGAACTTAGCAAAGAAACGTTAGGGATTCCTGTCATAGCAATTGGTGTTCCAACGGTGGTGGACGCAGTTTCCATTACTAGTGATACGATTGATTTTATCCTTAAACACTTTGGTAAAGAATTAAAGGAGGGCAATCGCCCCTCAAGAGCGCTGGCACCAGCAGGCATGAGTTTTGGAGAAAAGAGAAAGTTAACCGAGGAAGATTTACCAGAAGAAAAACATCGGAAAACCTTTCTCGGAATTGTTGGCACCCTGCCAGATGATGAGAAAAGGAAGTTGATTTATGAGGTACTTGCACCAATTGGCCATAACTTAATGGTTACTCCAAAGGAAGTTGATGTTTTCATTGAGGATATGGCGAACCTCATTGCAAATGGCTTAAACTCATCGCTTCACACTGCGGTTGATCAGGAAAACGCCGGATATTATACAAAATAAAATTTTCTTAGGGGGCTTGGTTTTTACCATTAGCCCCTTTTTAGAACAGCTTTAGCTGTTATTTATGGTTCTACCAATTCTAGTATTGTCATAAGATTTACTAGAATCGTTTAAGCGGGGTGGAACTATGAAAAATGCTAGAACATCTGGAACGTTTTTTATCGTCCAAGGGACAAGCTTATTTAAAATAATCGCTGCTCTGTTACTCTTTATCATATTGATTTTTTCTATAAGCGGCCTTTTAACGTCACTCAAGCCACAATATAGGCTGATGTCATCTTCTGTAAACCAAGCTGCCACAAATGTGAATGGAGAACTCCTCTACCAACTGATGGGCTGGGAAAATCACCATTTTCTAAAGGTGGAAAATAATTGGGCTACAACACCTACTCTGACCAATTTGGTTTTTAAACTATCTAGTAATATTAATTTGAATGACCCACGAAGTCTTCTTGGAAGAGAACTCCCAGGATTCTATCAATTTGATGGAAAAATTCTTGTGGCAGGAGAGGGCACTAATTATACCAATATGCCAATTGAATCAGCACCGCCCATTGAGATTATGAAGGCAGAACGGGAAGCGGCATTACAAAATCTTGAAGGATTAGATAAGCCAACAAACGAGAATCCTTCTACAACGCCAGGGCAAACGACGGGAAATCGACAAGTCGTCTATGTTTACTTCTCGCATAATCGGGAATCCTATTTACCATATCTTAAGGGTGTAACCAATCCAAATCTGGCTTATCATTCTCAAATTAATGTCACAAAGATTGGTGACCAGCTTAGGACGAGTCTTAAGGATAGAGGAATCGGAAGTTTTATTGATAAAACAGATATCCAAGCAAACTTAAATAAAAAAGGTTGGAAATTTCCAAGATCTTATGAAGAATCACGATCTGTTGTCCAAACAGCCATGGCCTCTAATAAAGATTTGCAGTATTTTATTGATATTCATCGAGATTCGCAACGGAAGGACAAAACAACCGTATCGATTAATGGAAAACCGTTTGCTAAGCTTGCGTTTATTATTGGAGGTAAAAACCCAAATTATGAGAAAAATGCAAAGCTAGCAACAGAACTGCACAATCTTTTACAGAAAAAATATAAGGGATTAAGCAGAGGCGTTATGGTTAAAAATGAAGCTGGATCAAATAGTATCTATAACCAAAACCTATCATCAAATGCTATTCTAATTGAGTTTGGCGGGGTAGATAATACGTTTGAAGAGTTAAACCGTTCTGCTGATGCTCTTGCTGAAGTATTTAGTGAGTACTACTGGCAGGCAGAAAAGGTGAATCAGGATGTTAAGCAGTCAACTGATAAACAATAAGTGTAAGGGAGCAGTTGTATGAAGTTATTTATGCTTAAAAGCGTTGGTATTGCCGCTCTCATGCTAATCTCTGTTTTAACAGGCATGCAATTAGCCAATAACGGAATTCATAAAATGAAAGGGTACGACGATCCAAACTTTCATCAGGCTGTCAGCTTAAATGAAACTGATAATCACATAAGTGCCTCCATATTAGGTAAAAATATTTCCAGTCATGATATCGAAGCAAAGAAGAAGAAGCTTGAAGAGATAAGCGCCTATAACTTCTTTTCCTCAATGGGGAGAAAAATGTCTGATGGGATATCAAATGCCTCTGAAAATCTGATTCAAAAAATAACGAAATAAAGCAAAAGCGGTGCCTAAAAAGGTGCCGCTTTTCGAATTTAATTGAATCTCGAATGCTCTACTGATATAATCAAAAATAGTGTACATGTGCGAGTATAGTAGGAGTGAAAGACCATGAACAGAGAAGAAAAACTCAAACGACAATCAAAGATCAGAAATTTTTCCATTATCGCTCATATCGACCATGGAAAATCAACATTGGCTGATCGTATTTTGGAAAAAACAAATGCATTATCATCGCGTGAGATGAAAGACCAGCTATTGGATTCCATGGATCTTGAAAGGGAACGCGGGATTACCATCAAGTTAAATGCTGTACAGTTAAAATATAAAGCGAAAGATGGAGAAGAATATATTTTCCATTTAATTGATACACCAGGGCATGTCGATTTTACGTACGAGGTATCAAGGAGTCTTGCTGCTTGTGAAGGGGCTATATTAGTCGTCGACGCAGCACAAGGAATTGAAGCACAAACACTAGCAAACGTATATCTTGCCTTGGATAACAACCTTGAAATTTTACCTGTTATTAATAAAATTGACTTACCAAGTGCCGAGCCGGAGAGAGTTCGGAATGAAATTGAAGAGGTTATCGGCTTAGATGCATCTGAAGCCGTTTTAGCTTCAGCTAAAGCTGGAATCGGCATTGAAGATATTCTTGAACAGGTCGTGAAAACAGTTCCAGCTCCAACAGGAGACCCGGAAGCTCCATTAAAAGCCCTGATTTTTGACTCGTTATATGACGCATATCGTGGCGTTGTTGCCTATGTTCGTGTAGTAGAAGGGTCTGTAAAAGTCGGCGACAAGATTAAAATGATGGCAACTGGAAAAGAATTTGAAGTAAATGAAGTGGGAGTATTCACTCCAAAAGCTACGCAACTTAACGAATTAACAGTTGGAGATGTTGGCTTCTTAACTGCATCTATTAAAAATGTCGGTGACACTCGTGTGGGTGATACCATTACAAATGCGAAAAACGGAACGACTGAAGCGCTTCCTGGTTACCGGAAATTAAACCCAATGGTATATTGCGGACTTTATCCAATTGATACAGCTAAGTTTAATGATCTTCGTGAAGCCCTTGAAAAGCTTCAATTAAATGATTCTGCTCTTCAATTTGAACCAGAAACGTCACAAGCGCTTGGTTTCGGTTTCCGTTGCGGATTCCTTGGACTTCTTCATATGGAAATCATTCAAGAACGAATTGAGCGTGAATTTAAAATTGATTTAATTACAACTGCACCAAGTGTTATCTACCATGTCTACATGACAGATGGTACTAAAGTAAATGTAGACAACCCTGCTAACATGCCTGAACCACAGAAAATTGACCGCGTAGAAGAGCCTTATGTTAAAGCGACAATGATGGCTCCAAATGATTATGTTGGTGCAATCATGGAACTTTGTCAGTTAAAGCGCGGGAATTTTATTGATATGCAATACCAGGGCGAGAACCGGGTTAGTATCGTTTATGAAATTCCTTTAGCGGAAATTGTCTATGATTTCTTCGATCAGTTGAAATCCAGCACAAGGGGCTACGCTTCTTTTGA
This sequence comes from Bacillus sp. SLBN-46, assembly GCF_031453555.1. GTDB lineage: Bacteria > Bacillota > Bacilli > Bacillales > Cytobacillaceae > Neobacillus. The sequence goes on from NZ_JAVIZM010000001.1 coordinate 1,940,861, forward strand.
CTATGAGTTGATTGGTTACAAACCATCTAGCCTGGTTAAAATGGATATATTACTAAATGCAGAACAAGTCGATGCATTAAGTTTTATTGTTCATAAAGACTTTGCTTATGATCGTGGTAAGGTTATAGTTGAAAAACTAAAGGAATTGATTCCAAGACAACAATTTGAGGTTCCTATACAGGCTGCAATCGGTCAAAAAATTGTTGCTCGTTCTACGATTAAAGCGATGCGTAAAAACGTGTTAGCTAAATGTTACGGGGGAGATATTTCCCGTAAACGTAAATTACTTGAAAAGCAAAAAGAAGGTAAAAAACGGATGAAACAAGTAGGGTCTGTTGAGGTACCGCAGGAAGCGTTTATGGCTGTACTAAAGATGGATGACAATAATACAAAAAAATAAATAACTAATTGGAGGTTAGGACATGCCTGTGACAGGCATTCTAGCCTCTTTTTGTTACTAGCATAAGGAAGTGTTAAAAATGATAAAAGCTGCCTATCTTCATATCCCTTTTTGTGAGCATATTTGTCATTATTGTGATTTTAATAAAGTTTTCCTAAAAGGGCAGCCAGTTGAGGACTATTTAAAAGCACTTGATCAAGAGATGAAACTAACTCTTGCAAAGTATCCAACCAATCAATTAGACACCATTTTTGTTGGGGGTGGAACACCTACCTCATTAAATGAACAACAGCTCTTTACATTTTGTGAGAGCATAAATAAAAACCTTCCACCAAGTAATGATGTTGAATTTACTTTTGAAGCAAATCCGGGTGATTTATCCATTGAAAAATTACAAATATTAAAGGATGCTGGGGTAAACAGGATCAGCCTGGGCGTTCAAACCTTCAATGAAGACCTTTTAAAAAAAATCGGTCGTGTCCATAAAGCTAAGGATGTCTATCAAACCATTGAGAGTGCTAAAAGAGTAGGTTTTGAAAATATCAGCATTGATCTAATCTTCAGCCTGCCTTCGCAGACAGTCGATGACTTTAAAGAATCATTAACGCAAGCTTTTTCACTCGATATCAATCATTACTCTGCATATTCATTAATCATTGAACCGAAGACTGTTTTCTATAATCTATTAAAAAAAGGGAAGCTCCCAACCCCTGGGGAGGATATAGAAGCCAAAATGTATGAGATATTAATGGATGAAATGGAGAAACATGGATTCCATCAATATGAAATAAGTAATTTTTCTAAGCCTGGTTTTGAGAGTAAGCATAACCTGACGTATTGGAACAACGAATATTATTACGGGTTTGGCGCTGGGGCACATAGCTATGTGAATGGGTTTCGACGCTCGAATTCAGGCCCATTAAAAAAATATATGGACCAAGTTAATAGCGGATTGCTTCCGGTTTTGGATGATCATCAAGTTACAAAAGCAGAACAAATGGAAGAAGAAATGTTCCTTGGATTGCGTAAAACAGAAGGAGTTTCCATTTCTCATTTTATTGAAAAATTTGATCAGGACCCCTTACAGTTATTTAAAAAGGAAATTACTGAATTAATTAGTAAGAAATGGATAGAAGTGAAGAACGATAATATATATTTAACTAAAACGGGTCGTTTTTTAGGAAATGAGGTTTTCCAGGCCTTTTTGGGCGCGGTCTAGTCAATCCGTCACAAATATCGGCTTTCTTTTTAATTGACACCATCCCCCCTTTTTTGATAATTTATTAATATAATTAGCACTCGGTAACTATGAGTGCTAACAGAGGTGATGAATGTTGCTAACAGATCGTCAATTGTTGATTCTTCAGGTTATTGTTGATGACTTTATTCGATCTGCTCAACCAGTCGGCTCAAGAAGCTTGTCGAAAAAAGAGGAAATTTCCTTTAGCTCTGCTACGATTCGCAATGAAATGGCCGACCTAGAAGAGTTGGGGTATATTGAAAAAACGCATACCTCCTCAGGAAGAGTTCCATCTGAAAAAGGTTATCGGTATTATGTCGATCATTTACTCTCACCGCAGGCATTAAATCAGCAGGATGTTTCCATTATTCAATCGATTTTTGCCGAAAAAATTTATGAGTTTGAGAAAATTATTCAAAGGTCTGCAAAAATACTTTCTGAATTAACCAATTACACATCGATTGTGCTTGGACCAGCTGCTAGTATCAATAAACTGAAAAGAATTCAGATTATTCCTTTGAATAAGGAAACAGCGGTAGCCATCTTCGTTACAGATACAGGTCATGTTGAAAACAGAACCTTTTCCTTACCTGCCTCTATTGATGTGAGTGATTTGGAAAAAACAGTAAATATTTTAAATGACCGTCTTGCTGGTGTTCCGCTAGAAGATTTGAACGACAAAATTTACAAAGAAGTTGCCATGTTGCTTAGGCAGCATATTCATAATTATGATTTGATGCTGCATACAGTAGCAGATTCACTAAAAATGCCAGTCACTGAAAAACTTTTCTTTGGTGGAAAAACAAATATGTTAAGCCAGCCTGAATTTCATGATATAAGCAAAATCCGTACTTTACTAACCATGATTGACCAAGAAGAGTGGATTTACAATTTGATTCGAAAAGATTCAGCTGGGATTCATGTCAAAATAGGAACAGAAAATAATATCAGTGCTATGGATAATTGTAGTTTGATTACTGCTACTTATTCTGTTGGAGTTGAAAAGTTAGGTACAATTGCGATTCTTGGTCCAACCCGAATGGAATATTCACGTGTCATTGGGCTGCTCCAATTGTTAAGTAACGACTTGACGGCGGTTTTGACAAGACTGTATCAAACCAAGTAGCACTGGCAATATTGAGTAAGGGTGAAATCCTTATGTTTCACCCCCTTTTCTATGAGAAATAATTTGACTATAAATAGTAGATGCTTTAAGGGAGGTGAGTAAGTTGACAAATGAAAAAACCAATTCATTGAATGAAGAAGTAGAAATCGAGAGTGCTGACCAAGTTGAACTTACCGAGGATCAAGCGGTTTTAAATGAAGAGCAAATTTTAGATGAAACCTCGGTAGACCCTGGTGAGGAGTATGTAAAACAAATCCAAGTGCTTAAGGATAAGTTAGAGGAAGCAGATAATCGTTATTTACGTCTTCAAGCCGATTTTGATAATTTCCGTCGTCGCACTAGATTAGATTTAGAAGCGAGCGAAAAATATAGAGCACAGAAACTTATTACTGATTTACTACCTGCATTAGACAACTTTGAAAGAGCAATGCAGGTTGAGGCAGACAATGAACAAACAAAAGCATTACTTCAAGGGATGGATATGGTATACCGAAGTTTGGTAGATGCCTTGAAAAAGGAAGGTGTGGAACCAATCGAAGCAGTGGGTAAAGAATTTGACCCGCATCAACACCAAGCAGTTATGCAGGGGGAAGATGAAAACTTTGGTTCTAACATTGTTACTGATGAATTTCAAAAAGGTTATTTGCTAAAGGATCGAGTGATTCGACCATCCATGGTAAAAGTAAATCAATAAAGACTACATATTATTTTTTTAGGAGGAAAAGGCAATGAGTAAAATTATTGGTATTGACCTTGGAACAACAAACTCTTGTGTGTCTGTACTTGAAGGCGGAGAGCCAAAAGTTATTCCTAATCCAGAAGGTAATCGAACAACTCCATCTGTTATTGCGTTTAAAAATGGCGAGCGTCAGGTTGGGGAAGTAGCAAAGCGTCAAGCTATCACAAACCCAAATACGATCATGTCCATTAAACGTCATATGGGTACGAACTATAAAGTTGGAATTGAAGGCAAGGATTATACGCCACAAGAACTTTCAGCTATCATTCTTCAATATTTAAAATCTTATGCTGAAGATTATCTTGGCGAACCTGTGACAAAGGCTGTTATTACAGTACCAGCTTACTTTAACGATGCAGAGCGTCAAGCAACAAAGGATGCTGGAAAAATTGCTGGTCTAGAAGTAGAGCGTATTATCAATGAGCCTACAGCAGCTGCACTTGCCTATGGTTTGGATAAGACAGACCAAGATCAAACTATTTTAGTTTACGACCTTGGTGGCGGTACATTTGACGTTTCTATCCTTGAATTAGGTGACGGTGTTTTCGAAGTAAAATCAACTGCAGGTGATAATCGTCTTGGTGGAGATGATTTTGACCAAGTTATTATTGATTACCTTGTTAAGCAGTTCAAAAAAGAAAATGGCATTGACCTTTCACAAGATAAAATGGCTTTACAGCGTTTAAAAGATGCGGCTGAAAAAGCGAAAAAAGATCTTTCTGGTGTAACATCCACACAAATTTCTTTACCGTTTATCACAGCTGGGGCTGCTGGTCCACTTCACCTTGAAGTGACTATGTCAAGAGCGAAATTTGATGAGTTATCCGCTCCTCTTGTTGAACGGACAATGGGTCCAACTCGTCAAGCGTTAAGCGATGCAGGATTAACGGCTTCACAAATTGATAAGGTAATCCTTGTTGGTGGTTCAACTCGTATTCCAGCTGTCCAAGAAGCGATTAAAAAGGCTACTGGACAAGAGCCTCATCGTGGAGTGAATCCAGATGAAGTAGTAGCGATGGGTGCTGCTATTCAAGGTGGAGTCATTACGGGTGATGTAAAAGACGTAGTATTACTTGACGTAACTCCTCTTTCACTCGGTATTGAAACAATGGGTGGAGTATTCACTAAGTTAATTGATCGTAATACAACGATTCCAACATCTAAATCACAAGTATTCTCGACTGCTGCGGATAACCAAACAGCTGTTGATATCCATGTCCTTCAAGGGGAACGCCCAATGGCAGCAAACAACAAAACGCTTGGCCGTTTCCAGTTATCGGATATCCCACCAGCACCACGTGGCATTCCACAAATCGAGGTTACTTTCGATATTGATAAAAACGGTATTGTAAATGTTCGTGCGAAAGATCTTGGCACAAATAAAGAACAACAAATTACGATTAAATCATCTACAGGACTTTCTGATGAAGAAATCCAAAAAATGGTTAGAGAAGCGGAAGAAAACGCAGAAGCAGATAAGCAGCGTAAAGAAGAAGTGGAGCTGCGTAATGAAGCAGATCAGTTAGTATTCCAAACTGAAAAAACAGTAAAAGATCTTGAAGGTAAGGTAGACGCTGCTGAAGTTGCTAAAGCAAACGAAGCTAAGGATGAATTAAAGCAAGCGATCGAGAAAAACGACCTTAATGAAATTCGTTCGAAGAAGGATGCACTTCAAGAAATCGTTCAAGCTTTAACTGTTAAACTGTATGAACAAGCCGCACAAGCTCAACAACAAGCAGGCCAAGAAGCAGGTAATGCGGGTGGCAAAGACGATGTAGTTGATGCGGAATTCGAAGAAGTAAAAGACGACAAATAAGTTGTTGGCTAACTAACAAGAGAAAAAGTCAAAGTCAGTCTAAGGGCTTTGGCTTTTTCTCTGTACTAAGGAAAAGTATTTTATTGCAATCTACATCTTATGGGTGATAGAATAATCTTTATGTGAAAGATTCGGGAGTGGTAATCATGAGTAAACGGGATTACTATGAAGTGCTTGGTGTCAGTAAGAGTGCTTCAAAGGATGAGATAAAAAAAGCGTATCGTAAGCTCTCTAAACAATATCATCCTGATATTAATAAAGAGCCTGATGCGGCAGATAAGTTTAAGGAAATTGCGGAAGCATATGAAGTATTAAGCGATGATCAAAAAAAGGCGCATTATGATCAATTCGGTCATACGGATCCGAATCAAGGATTCGGGGGCGGCGCTGATTTTGGTGGCGGCTTTGGTGGATTTGAAGATATCTTTAATACTTTCTTCGGAGGTGGCGGCGGCTCAAGAAGACGTGACCCTAATGCACCTAGACAAGGTGCTGACCTCCAGTATACAATGACAGTTTCTTTTGAAGAAGCAGCATTTGGAAAAGAAACCGATATTGAAATCCCTCGGGAAGAAACATGCGAAACATGTAATGGTTCAGGTGCTAAACCTGGTACGAATCCTGAAACATGTAATCACTGCCATGGATCAGGTCAATTAAATGTGGAGCAAAATACTCCATTTGGCAGGATTGTGAATCGCCGTACATGTCATTATTGTAATGGTACCGGAAAAGAAATCAAACACAAATGTTCAACCTGCGGTGGTGCTGGTAAGGTAAAGAAACGTAAGAAAATTCACGTTAAAATTCCTGCTGGTATTGATGATGGTCAGCAACTTCGAGTATCTGGCCAAGGGGAAGCGGGAATGAATGGGGGACCAGCTGGAGATCTTTATGTAGTTTTCCATGTCCGTCCACATGAGTTTTTTGAAAGAGATGGCGACGATATTTACTGTGAAATGCCAATCACCTTTGTTCAAGCATCTCTAGGCGATGAGATTGAAGTACCTACTCTTCATGGGAAAGTTAAACTGAAGGTTCCAGCTGGTACACAAACAGGTAAAAAATTCCGTCTTAAGGGTAAGGGTGTTCCAAATGTCCGTGGCTATGGTGTAGGTGATCAGTACATTATCGTGCGAATTATCACCCCAACTAAGCTATCAGACAAACAAAAGCAACTTCTTAAAGAATTTGCAGAACTAAGCGGTAATTCACCAATTGGTGAACACGAAGAAAGCTTCTTCTCAAAAGTAAAACGTGCATTTAAAAGCGAGTAAGGATTGGAGTTGGTAGATGTGAAATGGTCTGAAATCAGTATTCACACAACAAATGAGGCGATTGAACCTATTTCTCATATTTTGCATGAAGCTGGGGCGAGCGGTGTAGTCATTGAAGATCCATTCGAGTTGACGAAAGAAAGGGAAGATCAATTCGGAGAAATCTACCAACTAAATCCCGATGATTACCCTGAGGAAGGGGTAATCGTCAAAGCTTATTTACCCGTTAACAGCTTCCTTGGTGAAACCGTTGATGCCATAAAAGAATCAATCAATAACTTAATTATTTATAATATTGATATCGGCTTAAACAAAGTAACTATTAGTGAAGTGAATGAAGAAGAATGGGCAACAGCTTGGAAGAAGTATTATAACCCTGTTAAAATATCCGAAAAGTTTACGATCGTTCCTACATGGGAGGAATATACTCCGGTCAGCAGTGATGAACTAATTATTGAATTGGATCCAGGTATGGCCTTTGGTACTGGAACACATCCAACCACCGTAATGTGTATTCAAGCTATAGAACGAACTGTTAGGCCTGGAGACCGAGTAATTGATGTAGGGACAGGATCCGGTGTATTGAGCATAGCAGCTGCCATGCTTGGTGCAGAAGATGTTAGGGCCTTCGATCTAGATGAAGTAGCAGTTACGCAGGCAAGGCTTAATATTAAGCTTAATAAAGTGCACCCATCAGTTACGATTTCCCAAAATAACCTGTTGGACAATGTTGAGGAAAATTCAGCAGATGTTATAGTTGCCAATATCTTAGCTGAAGTTATTTTGCGGTTTACTGATGACGCAGCCCGTGTGATTAAGCAGGGTGGTGCTTTTATTACATCAGGCATTATTAAGCAGAAAAAAGATCAAGTTAAAGAAGCATTAGTGAACTCAGGATTTGAAATTTTAGAAACAATCTTAATGGAAGACTGGGTTGCAATTATTGCAAAAAGGATATAGTGATGGAAAAAAGGGGTGGTTATTCCCCTTTTTTTCATTTCCACCTTTTAAATTAACCGCTTCTTTAGTAAAATAAAGAGTAAAATGTTTTAGAGAGGGTGCATTGTGTGCAACGTTACTTTGTTAAACAACGAGCAAATGATGATCGTTTTTTAATTGATGAGGAAGACCGTCATCATATCGTAAAGGTTATGCGCATGCAAATAGACGATCAAATCATTTGTGTTGATCCTGAAGGGAAACAGGCTGTTTGCAGGCTTGCAGAAATTACCGATGAAAGAGTCGTTGCAGACGTTGTACAATGGAAAGAAGAGTCTCCTGAACTACCGATTACAATTACAATTGCTAGCGGCCTGCCCAAGAGGGACAAGCTAGAATGGATTATTCAAAAAGGTACTGAATTAGGGGCACATCAGTTCCTCCCCTTTTCTGCTGCTCGTTCAGTAGTGAAGTGGGATGAAAAAAAAGCAGCGAAAAAAATAGATAGATGGCAGAAAATTGCCAAAGAAGCTGCTGAACAATCCCATCGTGCGGTAATGCCAGAAATTATTAGCCCGATGACATTTAAAGCTTTATTGGGAAAAAGTAAGGAATACCAATATAAATTGGCTGCCTTTGAAGAAGAAAGTAGAAAAGGGGAGGCCTCTGTTTTTGCTTCTACTTTGAAGCAAATGAAACAAGGGGAGTCCCTTCTTATCGTTTTCGGACCAGAAGGCGGTTTAGCAGATGAAGAGGTAGAGTTATTACAGGAACATGGGTTTAAACTTTGCGGGTTAGGCCCACGTATTTTACGAACGGAAACAGCTCCACTGTATACACTGGCGGCTATTTCCTATCATTTTGAATTATTGAGGTGAGGTTCCAATGGCAACAGTCGCGTTTCATACACTTGGATGTAAAGTGAACCATTATGAAACTGAAGCAATTTGGCAGTTGTTTAAACAAGAAGGCTACGAGAGAGTGGAATTTGAATCCATCTCCGACGTATATATTATTAATACATGTACAGTAACCAATACAGGCGATAAGAAAAGCCGTCAAGTGATTCGTCGTGCTGTAAGAAAGAATCCTGATGCGGTTATTTGTGTAACAGGTTGTTATGCTCAAACATCGCCTGCAGAAATCATGGCTATCCCAGGTGTTGATATTGTTGTAGGTACACAAGACCGTGTGAAAATGCTTGAATATATTGAGCAATATAAAGCAGAACGACAACCTATTAATGGTGTTGGGAATATTATGAAGAATCGAGTGTATGAAGAGCTAGATGTTCCTTCTTTTACTGATCGAACACGCGCATCTTTAAAGATTCAAGAAGGCTGTAATAATTTCTGTACTTTCTGTATTATTCCCTGGGCAAGAGGGTTGATGAGATCACGGGATCCAAAAGAAGTCATTCGTCAAGCGCAGCAGCTAGTGGATGCTGGGTATAAAGAAATCGTGTTAACAGGTATTCATACTGGCGGTTACGGAGAAGACATGAAGGATTATAACCTTGCTTTGCTGCTCCATGATTTAGAGGCTCAAGTTAAAGGAATTGAGCGTCTTCGCATCTCTTCCATCGAAGCGAGTCAGATTACGGATGAAGTGATTGAAGTCATTAAACATTCAAATATCGTCGTCCGTCATTTACACATTCCATTGCAATCCGGTTCAAATTCTGTCTTAAAAAGAATGCGACGTAAATATACGATGGAATTCTTTGGAGAAAGACTGGAGCGACTTAAAGAAGTGCTTCCAGGGCTTGCTGTTACTTCAGATGTAATTGTTGGATTCCCTGGTGAAACAGAAGAAGAATTTATGGAAACATTTAATTTTATTAAAGACCATAAATTCTCAGAATTACACGTATTCCCTTATTCTAAACGTACAGGAACGCCAGCTGCGCGTATGGAAGACCAAGTAGATGAAGAAGTGAAGAATGAGCGGGTTCACCGGTTGATTTCTCTTTCTGACCAGCTGGCTAAGGAATATGCTTCTCAATTTGAGGGCGAAGTATTAGAAGTCATTCCAGAAGAGGAATACAAAGAAGCAGGAGTGACAGGTATGTATGTTGGTTATACCGATAATTACCTAAAAGTAGTTTTTCCTGCTACTGAAGATATGGTTGGTAAAATTGTAAAAGTAAAAATTACTAAAGCTGGTTACCCTTACAATGAGGGACAATTTGTCCGAGTAATAGAAGATACGGCATCAGTGAAGGAAGAAGTTTTTACTAAAGAAGAAGCTGCTATTTAAGGACCCATTTGGGTTCTTTTTTTAGTTTGAGTAGGGCATACTACCTTTAGCAGCAAAAATATTTCTTTCTGAACCACCTAAGAGTGTTTTCATTTCGAAGTGAAATCGGAGGGAATAAAAGCATATGGCTACGACGAATGTTGCTGCAATGATAGATCACACTTTGCTAAAACCAGAAGCGACGAAAGAACAAGTAGAGAAATTGTGCCAAGAGGCGATAGAAAATAAATTCTTTTCAGTTTGTGTGAATCCAGTGTGGGTACGAACCTCGAAGGAATTAGTAAAAAACAGTGGAGTAAAAGTCTGTACTGTTATTGGATTTCCATTAGGGGCATCAACATCAGAAACTAAGGCATTTGAAACCAAAAATGCGATTGAAAACGGTGCTGATGAAGTTGATATGGTAATTAATATCGGTGCACTTAAGGGCCAAAACGATACCTTGGTAGAAAGTGATATTAGGGCCGTTGTCGAAGCAGCAAAAGGCAAGGCACTGACTAAAGTGATTATTGAAACAAGTCTCCTAACAAAGGAAGAAAAAATTCGCGCCTGTGAGTTATCCGTTAAAGCGGGGGCAGATTATGTTAAAACCTCAACAGGATTTTCAACGGGTGGCGCAACGTTTGATGACATTGCTCTTATGAGTAAAACGGTGGGGCCTACGATTGGAGTCAAGGCATCCGGTGGTGTAAGAAGCACAGAGGATGCGCAAAAAATGATTGAAGCAGGCGCTACAAGAATCGGTGCAAGTTCAAGTGTGGATATAATAAAAGGACTCACAGTTACCTCAGCATACTAAAAAGACGGCCTAAAACGCCGTCTTTTCTTTATATTTTAGGCTGTCTGTCATGAAAAAATAAAATCATTTTTCCAAATTTCTCTGCAAAAGGTAAGACTAGTAACGATGTGGCAATATTAAAAATCACACTTATATGTGCTAACTGAACCTCGATGCGACTTGCCAGCAGGTTGGCATGCTCATTAAGCATGGGTATCAGCGGAATAAACAACAAGACCCCGAAGACATTTAACCAAACATGTGCAAATGCTGCCAATCGGGATTCTTTACCGCCACCTATAGAAGCGATCACTGCTGTAATACATGTACCAATATTAGCACCAAGCACAATCGCGATTCCAGCATCAAGCTGTAACAAACCAGCTGTTAAAAAGCCCATGGCAATCCCAGTCATGGCTGTACTTGATTGGATAATAGCTGTAATGATTGTCCCTGTTAATAAACTTAAAAAGATATGATCATTAATAGATAAGATAAAGTTATGAATGAAGTTCATGGATGTTAATGGTTGTGCCAGTAGTTCAAAACCCTTCATGGCCGTAAACACAGAAGCAATCCCAAAAAGAAGCATCCCAATACTTCGAGCCTTTTTGTTTTTAAATAATATTAGGAATGCCCCACTTACAGCTATTGGTACTAAAGCTGCATCAATATTAAAGGTAATAAGTTCTGTCTTAAAGGTAGTCCCAATATTGGTTCCAAGAATAATTCCAATCGACTGAGGAAAGGTCATGATTCTTGCAGAAATTAATCCGATCGTAATAACCATTACTGCTGAGCTGCTTTGTAAAAGGGCCGTAATAAATGTGCCTGTCAGCATACCTTTTAATGGTGAGCTGGTTAACTTGATTAGCCACGATTTTAGTTTGTTAGCTGATAAATTGAATAAGCCAAATCTTATTATTGTCATTCCAAAAATAAATATTAAAATACAAAGAATAAATAATAATATGTATAGCATGTTTTAGGCCCCCCTCACCTCATTGTATGGTCATTGCCAAAGGGACATGCCACTTTTCAATGGAAAAAGGGACAGACCTTCATCAATTTCTTAAAAATTTTAAAAAGCATGTTCTATCAACAAGAAATTCAGTTGACCTTGTTTCAAGGTTATATTATAATTGCAAGGTACATGGATTGAATGTAAGTGTGTTGTGTTTCGGAGGGAGGGAAAGAGAATGTCTAAAACCGTCGTTCGTAAAAACGAATCGCTTGAAGATGCTCTTCGTCGCTTCAAACGTACAGTATCAAAAACTGGTACTTTGCAAGAGGCAAGAAAGCGCGAATTTTATGAAAAGCCAAGTGTTAAACGTAAGAAAAAGTCTGAAGCAGCTAGAAAACGTAAGTTTTAAGAGAGGGTGTAATACATGAGTCTTCTCGAGCGTTTAAATAATGATATGAAACAAGCGATGAAAAACAAGGAAAAAGACAAACTCTCAGTCATTCGGATGGTTAAAGCTTCGTTGCAAAATGAAGCTATTAAGCTTGGAACAGAGCTTCCCGAAGATGCAGAGTTAACGGTCCTTTCTCGCGAAGTAAAACAACGCAAAGACTCCCTCCATGAATTTGATAAGGCTGGTCGTGAAGATCTAGTTGAGAAATTGCGTACAGAGTTGGCAATTGTCGAACTGTATTTACCGAAACAGCTTTCAGAAGAAGAGCTGTCTGAGATTGTAACAGAAACAATTTCAGAAGTCGGTGCAAAATCAAAAGCGGAAATGGGAAAAGTGATGGCTGCTATCATGCCTAAAGTTAAAGGTAAAGCAGACGGATCGCTTGTAAATAAACTTGTACAACAACACCTTTCATAGTATTCTGACACAAAGATCGATGGCTTTCAGCTATCGGTCTTTTTACATATATATTTATGAAACTTTTTACATGTTAAAACGTAATAAGTAGAGTCAGGATGAAAGGGAGAGAGGGGGATATGAATGATCGCATTTCTTACTGACCCGATTGTTGTAACGGTTCTGTTAACGATTGCTGGAGTTGGAATCGTCTTAGAGCTATTTTCACAGAAATTTGGTATCGCTGGTTTCATTGGGGTAGCTGCACTATTGCTATTCTTTTATGGGCATTTTCAAGCAGGGCTGGCTGGATACGGGACATTAACCCTATTTGTAGCAGGAATCCTTCTTATCTTCTTAGAGTTCTTTCTACCGGGAGCTGTTTCTGGTACCCTTGGCGTCGCTGCATTAATTTTAAGCCTTTTTTTAGCTGGGGAAGATGCCCTCCAAATAGGAGTCTCTATTTTAATTGCCTTGTTCGTTTCTATAAGCGTTTTCTTTATTATGATAAAAGTACTTAACAAAAAGCTTGTTCTCTTTAATAAAATGGTACTATTCGAGACAGCGAGGAAAGAAGATGGGTATGTTTCTAATGTGAACCGTACAGACCTGTTAGGAATGGAGGGTAAAGCATTGACCATTCTTCGACCGGCAGGGACTGTTATCATTAATAACGAAAGAATAGATGTGGTAAGTGAAGGCGGTTTCATCGAGCAGAATGCAAAGGTAACAGTCATTAAGGTAGAAGGAGCCCGAATTGTTGTAAGAGAAGTATAAAAAATGAAGGGGGTATTTAGAATGGTAGGTAGTGGAACAATTTTTATTATTGCTATTGTCATTATTGCACTTATCTTTTTAGGGATATTATTATCATTTGTCCCTGTTATGCTGTGGATTTCAGCACTGGCAGCCGGTGTTCGAATCAGTATCTTTACATTAGTTGGAATGAGGCTAAGAAGGGTAACCCCGAGCAGGGTCGTTAACCCTCTAATAAAAGCACATAAAGCAGGCCTCAATGTTACAACTAATCAACTAGAAAGTCATTACCTAGCTGGTGGAAATGTGGATCGGGTCGTAAATGCTCTTATAGCTGCCCACAGGGCAAATATAGAATTATCATTTGAGCGCTGTGCAGCAATTGATCTTGCAGGTCGTGATGTGCTAGAGGCCGTTCAAATGAGCGTTAACCCGAAAGTCATTGAAACACCATTTATTGCGGGTGTTGCGATGAATGGTATTGAGGTTAAAGCGAAGGCAAGAATTACTGTTCGTGCTAATATTGAGCGACTAGTTGGTGGGGCAGGGGAAGAAACCGTCGTTGCTCGTGTTGGTGAAGGGGTGGTCTCTACCATTGGTTCATCAGATAGTCACAGTAAGGTACTTGAGAACCCTGATCTTATTTCACAAACAGTCCTTTCCAAAGGACTTGATGCAGGTACAGCGTTTGAAATCTTATCGATCGATATTGCTGACGTTGATATCGGTAAGAATATAGGTGCTGAACTTCAAACAGAACAGGCGGAAGCGGATAAAAAAATTGCACAAGCGAAAGCAGAAGAACGCCGAGCGATGGCAGTAGCTCTAGAACAAGAAATGAAAGCCAAGGTTCAGGAAATGAGAGCCAAAGTAGTGGAAGCAGAAGCAGAGGTCCCTCTGGCAATGGCAGAAGCACTTAAGTCTGGTAATATCGGTGTAATGGATTATATGAACATTAAAAATATTTCTGCTGATACAGATATGAGAGGATCCATCGGAAAAATAACAGGTGAGAAAAAAGACGACCAATAACCCACTTTAATTAAAAAAGGAGGGTAGGATTTGGAAACGATACTATTCTTAATCATTGTCGGCGTGATCTCAACAATCTTTGGTAAAACAAAAAGCACCCAAGGAAAGTCACGAAATAAGCCTTTTTCCGTAGGTAACATGAAAGATATTCGAACGCTTTTTGATGAATATACCAATGAAAAACCAAGAGAAACCTTCTCCGTTGAAACGAAGACACATACAGAAGTGCCGCAAAACTTAATAAAAAATCTTGAAAAAGAATATGTTCAAGTGAGGCAAGAGTCAGAAGCTAGTCGTACTAGAATGGCAGTAACTCGGCAACAGGCTGAACGAGTGATAGCCCCTACTACGAAAGTGAACCAGCAGGAAAAAACTATCCCTGTTGCTTTAGAAAATCCAGATGCGAATACGATTGTTAATGGAATCATTTGGTCAGAAATTCTTGGTGAACCGCGCGCAAAAAGACCTTATTTTTCAAAAAGAAGATAAATAGATTAGATTAAAGCAACATGTGTATCTAAATAGAAAAAATTGTGCTAGAACCCCCTTTCTTTTCATAAATATGAGATGAAAGGGGGTTCTTTTTTTATGGCAAAAAAATGGGCCGGGCGGGTTCGAAACTGGATGGCTACTAAAATGGATCTTCCTCAAGATGTCATGATGGATTTGCCGCGAATAACGATGATAGGACAAATTCATATATATATAGAAAACCATCGCGGCCTTCTGGCATTTTCTGATAAAGAACTCCGATTGTTGTTAAAGCAAGGTCAATTATTAATAAAAGGCAAATCTTTTGTTATTAAAACAATCTTACCTGAAGAAATTTTACTCCAAGGAAAAATTGATCAGGTGACTTATATATCAGATAACCCGGGAGGTACAAAATGAAGAACCAGTGGATAGAATTTTTTTATGGCAGGGTTACCGTTAGAGTTTCAGGAAAGGGGCTTGAGCGGTTTATAAATGTGTTAATAAGAAATGGTCTACATATTTGGAATGTAAAACGTCATGGTACTGAGACCATAACATTTAAGATGAGACTTCAGGACGCTCTCCGAATCAGAAAATTTGCCAGGAAAAGTGAATGTACTATCTCTTTTTTACAGCGAAATGGTGCGCCTTTCCTATTACGGAGATTGTTAAAGAACAGCGGCTTCTTAATTGGAGCAGCTACTTTTTTACTCCTTATATTCCTTCTGTCAAATGTCATTTGGGGAATTGAGATTAAGGGGGCAAAACCAGCGACAGAGTATCAAATACGCAAAGAATTGGACAAGATGGGGGTAAAAATAGGTAAGGTCCAATTTTTTGTAGATAATGTGGAAGGGATTCAAAGAAAATTAACGAATAATATTGGTGCGTTAACATGGGTCGGTGTGGAACTAAAAGGGACAACCTATCATCTTCAAGTAGTTGAAAAAAATGAGCCCAAAAAACCTGAGGTTCTGTCTCCACAAAATTTAATTGCTAAAAAGAAGGCTATTATTGTAAAAATGTTTATTGAAGAAGGCCAAAAGATTGTAGACATTCATGATCATGTGGAAGCAGGACAACTCCTCGTTTCTGGTGCGTTTGGACAGGAAGAGAGTCCGAAATTGGTGGCAGCAAAAGGGGAAGTTTGGGGTGAAACCTGGTATAAGAGCCACGTTGAATTGCCGCTAGTCAGTAACTTTAAAGTATATAATGGTAAGGAAAAACAAAAGCACTCCCTCTTGCTTTGGAATATGAAAGTGCCTATTTGGGGTTTTGGAAAGCCGGAGTTTAAAGAATATGAAACGGAGGAGAATACACATAAAATCCATTTTTTAAGATGGGAATTACCTATTTCTTACGTAAATACAACGTTGCGTGAACGGGAGGAAATTACTCGAACCAATACGGTTAAACAGGCTGAGGAAATTGCGTTAGAAATGGCAAAAAAAGAAATAAAAAGTCACTTAGATGAAGATGCTATTATAAAAGATGAAAAAATTTTACACAAGGCAAATGAAAATGGTAAAGTTATACTAGATATTCATTTTAAGATAATTGAAAATATTGCGGTCGGACAACCAATTTCCAAGGAGACTCCTGAATGACAGAAAAATTAACTACTATAAATGTTCAGCTAGAAAATCCGGCAGAGGCCATTACGCTTCTCGGTAATTCAGACCAAAACTTAAAAACCATTGAACAAGAGCTTGGTGTATCCATTATTACAAGAGGAGAATCTGTAAGCTTGTCAGGTGATGAAGAGAAGGTTACGATGGCAGGAGAAATTATTGACAGATTAATCTTTGTTATTCGTAAGGGTATTAACATCAGCCAAAGAGATGTTTTATACGCCATTCAAATGGCGAACAAAGGAACGCTTGATTACTTTGTTAATTTATATGACGAAGAAATTGGGAAAAACGTTAAAGGTAAAACCATTAGAATTAAAACGCTTGGACAAAGACAATATGTACAGGCTATTAAGAAAAATGACCTTGTTTTCGGGATTGGACCGGCTGGGACCGGGAAAACCTATTTAGCCGTAGTTATGGCTGTTAACGCGCTTCGAAATGGTAACGTCAATAAAATCATCCTAACAAGACCTGCTGTTGAGGCAGGAGAAAGTCTTGGCTTTCTACCTGGGGACTTAAAGGAAAAGGTTGACCCTTATTTGAGGCCACTATACGATGCGCTTAATGATATATTGGGCGTAGAACATACTCAAAGATTAATTGAACGGGGAACCATTGAAATAGCTCCATTAGCATACATGAGGGGCCGTACATTGGACGACGCCTTTGTTATTTTGGATGAGGCGCAAAATACAACTCATGCACAAATGAAGATGTTTTTGACTAGACTTGGTTTTGGTTCCAAAATGGTAATTACAGGTGACCAAACCCAAATTGACTTGCCAAAGGGTGCTAAATCTGGGCTAATTGTCGCAGAAGAGATATTACAAAATGTGAATGGTATTTCCTTTGTGTTTTTAGAACAAAGTGATGTTGTACGTCATCCGTTAGTTGGTAAGATCATTCAAGCCTATGAAAAGATAGTTAATCAAAAGTAAGCAAGGGGATAAACCATAAGGGTTTATCCTCTTTTTTTTCATTAAACGTGAAAGTTGCCAGAAAAACTGTTATCATTTTACATAAAGCACACGTGTTAGTAGTAATTTGTATTTTTTTGTGGAATTACAAAGCATTTTTTATGGTGTGGTCGGGGGGAGTTAATTGGACAAAATACAGCAACACTTTATACGTATCCGAAAGCTGCTCGATATTACTTTTTTTCGCTTGCTTTTTTTCTTTGTATTAGGCTCTGTCCTTTTTTCAGCAATGTACAGTAATGTTAAGCCGGAAAAATTAGAATTAAGCTTATTTTCTGTTGCTGAAAAAACCATTCGTTCCCCTGGGACAGTAGAGGACAAGAAAAGTACTGAAAATAAACGCGAAGATGCACTTGACCAGGTACAAGATGTTTATACATTAAAAAAAGAATATACTCAAAATAGAGTGGATTTAATTACCTCCATTTTTCAATCAGCAATTGATGTAAATAACGAAATGAAAGAGGAATTAAAGAAGCTGACTGAACAGGCAACAGAAGATACTCCTATTAAAGAAGAACCAAGTACGGAGGATAAAGTAACGAGATTAAAAGCAAAATTAACGTCTAGTGCTTCAAAGGATCTCTCTACTCAAGTTCTAACTGCATTAGTACAAGCGAATAATGAGGATCTATCTATTGCAAGAGATATGACAGTGACAGCCATTAACAATGTAATGACTAAAAGAATCTCTGCAGATGAGGTAGAAAATGCAAAAAAGAGAGTGGAAGAGGAGTTAAAATATACAACACTTAGTGAAAACCTAAGAATAGCCTCGATTGAGCTTGGTAGGTATGCTATTATTCAAAATGAATTCTATGACCCAACAGCAACAGAAGAGCTGCGAAATCAAGCGGTTGAAAGTGTAGAACCTGTAAAGATTTTACAAGGTCAGGTTATTGTTGAAGAAGGGGAATTAATTACGCAAGATATCTATCGTCAACTTAAGCTGGCAGGACTTTTAAGCACAGAAAAATCGTTTAAACCGTTTATCGGATTGATAGTGCTTGTCACCATTATTCTTTCTGCCATTTACTATTATTTTTATCAAATGAAATCGTTGCCTGAGAAAAGACAGACCTACCTGCTGTTATTTGGAATTATCTTTATCCTCTCCATCTTTATTATGAAAATAATAAGTATGCTTCAAATATTTAATTTTGGAGGTATTGGCTATATATTTCCTGCTGCGATGGGGGGCATGCTAATAAAGATTCTAATTGACGAGAAGCTTGCGATTTTTATGTCCATTATTATGGCGATTTGCGGCAGTCTCCTTTTTAATGAGGGAATGGCAGGAACGCTAAACTTTTCTGAAGGCATTTACATTTTGTTTAGTGCTATTGCGGGGATTTTATTTTTAAGCAAAAAAAATCAACGTTCGAAAATTTTACAGGCAGGTACCTTTGCTGCTCTGATCAATCTTCTAACCATTTTGGCGTTAATGTTTCTACCCAATGGTCAGTATTCTGGGGTTGAATATGGGAATTACTTCATTACAGCCCTTGTTTCAGGAATTGGTTCTGCGGTATTGACCATAGGATTATTACCTTTTTTTGAAGCTAGTTTTGGAATTTTATCAACAATGAGGCTGATTGAACTTTCTAATCCCAATCATCCACTGCTCAGGAAAATCCTAATGGAAGCTCCTGGTACATATCATCACAGTGTGATGGTGGCCAACTTAGCTGAATCGGCATGTGAAGCGATAGGAGCGAATGGGCTTTTAGCGAGAGTAGGAAGTTATTATCATGATATCGGTAAGACGAAAAGACCAAACTTTTTCATAGAAAATCAAATGCATTTAGAAAATCCTCATGACCGTCTACCGCCGGATAAAAGTGCAAATATTATTATTGCGCATGTCACTGATGGCTCTCATATACTCAGAAAACATCATATGCCAAAAGAAATTGTCGATATCGCAGAACAGCACCATGGAACAACCCTATTAAAATTCTTTTATCATAAGGCACTTCAAGATGAGACAGCTATAAAGGAAGATGATTACCGTTATCCTGGTCCGAAGGCACAAACAAAAGAATCCGCCGTTGTAGGGATTGCAGATAGTGTAGAGGCCGCTGTTCGTTCATTGTCGAAACCTACGCCGGAATTAATAGAATCACT
Organism: Bacillus sp. SLBN-46; assembly: GCF_031453555.1. GTDB lineage: Bacteria > Bacillota > Bacilli > Bacillales > Cytobacillaceae > Neobacillus. The sequence continues at coordinate 1,960,246 of NZ_JAVIZM010000001.1, forward strand.
CGTTAAGAAAATTGTTGCAGACAGGCTTCAAGATGGTCAGTTAAATGAATGTGATATAACGTTAAAAGAGATTGAGACAGTCTCCCATACGTTATGTGAAACACTGAAAGGGATATTTCACTCAAGGATTGAATATCCAGAAATGACAAAGAAGAAGGTGAAAGAAGCATGACTTTACTAATTGATTGTGCTGACGAGACGAATGAATTATCTGAAGAACAAATGCTTGATGTGGAAAGGATTTTAGCGTTTGCCGCTAAGAAACTAAATGTTGAAGAACATAGTGAAGTGTCTGTAACATACGTTACAAATGAAAGAATTCATGAAATAAACCGAGAGTATCGTGATAAGGACACTCCAACAGACGTTATTTCTTTTGCTATGGAAGAACTAGGTGAAGGTGAAGTGGAGCTAAAGGGTGTGGATATGCCTCGAGTCTTAGGAGATATCATCATCTCTGTCCCTAAAACAAGGGAACAGGCGGAAGAGTATGGTCATTCCTTTCAAAGAGAGTTAGGTTTTTTAGCGATACATGGATTTTTGCATCTCTTAGGATATGATCATATGACTGAAGAGGAAGAAAAAGAAATGTTTACATTGCAAAAGGAAATTTTTAACGAGTATGGACTTACAAGATAAAAGAAAGCCACAACCACTGCTGGGGTCATTTTCATATGCTGTTACAGGGATCCTTACCGCGCTTCATTCAGAGAGGAATATGAGGATTCATTTGATCAGCTCGATAGTGGTCTTTCTCTTGTCCATCTTCTTTTCAATAACAAGAATGGAATGGATAGTCATCCTTTTCGCTATTGGCGGTATGTTCTCCTTAGAGTTAATAAATACTGCTATTGAAAGGGTGGTGGATCTCGTAACGAAGGAATACCACCCTCTCGCAAAACAAGCAAAGGATATAGCGGCAGGGGCTGTATTCCTTTATGCGGTTCTTTCAGTGATCGTTGGAAGTATCATTTTTATTCCATACATATTTAAGCTATTCAAGTAGGTATTTATTAAACATTTTAAATGTATTTGAAATGGTGCAGGGAATTCGGTAAAATGAATTACCAACTTTCATTACTAGACAAGTTGAGTTATGAGAAAATTCTAATTTTTAAAAATTTTATATTACTTTTTCGCTACAAGTAATGATTTTCTCTCGTTTTTAATGTAAAATAAAGGAACAGCAGAAACCTGCTGGAAGGGAAGAAGAGCTAGTGAACATCGAACAATTAATTGAAGAAGCAAAAAAAGCAAGAGATAAAGCTTATGTTCCGTATTCCAAATTTGGAGTTGGAGCAGCCTTATTAACAACAGATGGAAAAGTATATCATGGTTGTAATATTGAAAATGCCGCATATAGTATGTGCAACTGCGCAGAACGCACAGCTTTATTTAAAGCCTATTCTGAAGGTGATCGGAATTTTCAATTGCTCGCCGTTGTTGCCGATACAGATCGCCCATGTTCTCCTTGTGGAGCGTGTAGACAAGTAATATCCGAACTTTGTCCAAGAGACATGAAAGTTATATTAACGAACCTAAAAGGGGATATTCAGGAAATTACAGTCGAAGAATTATTGCCTGGTGCCTTTTCTCCGGAGGACTTACATGCAGAATAATGGGAATGGAAACGGATACAAATCGGGATTTATCTCCATTATTGGGCGCCCCAATGTTGGGAAATCAACCTTTCTAAATCGAGTGATTGGACAGAAAATTGCTATCATGAGTGATAAGCCCCAAACCACACGGAACAAGATTCAAGGTGTGCTAACGCTTAATGACGCTCAAATGATTTTTATTGATACACCAGGGATCCATAAACCAAAACATAAATTAGGCGACTTTATGATGAAGGTTGCACAAAATACACTAAAAGAAGTTGATTTAGTATTATTTATGGTGAACGCCGAAGAAGGATTTGGCAGGGGTGAAGAATTTATTCTTGAAAAGTTCCAAACAGTTAATACTCCAATCTTTCTTGTAATAAATAAAATTGACCAGATTCATCCAGATGATTTATTGCCAATTATACAGTCTTATCAAGAAAAGTACGCGTTCAAAGAAATTGTTCCAATATCTGCTCTTGAAGGAAATAATGTGGAGCGTCTTCTTGATCAAATTAAATCCTTCTTACCAGAGGGACCACAGTACTATCCAGCTGACCAAGTAACAGATCATCCAGAGCGGTTTATCATAACAGAGCTCATCAGGGAAAAAGCATTGCATTTAACAAGGGAAGAAATCCCTCACTCTTTGGCTGTTGTTTTAGACAAAATGGAGCGTAAAGAGGGCAAGGATATCATTCATGTTATGGCAACTGTAATTGTGGAGAGAGATTCACAAAAAGGTATTATTATCGGAAAACAAGGAAGCATGTTAAAAGAAATTGGAAAGCGTGCCAGGGTAGATATTGAAAATCTTCTTGGATCTAAGGTTTTCCTAGAGTTATGGGTAAAAGTTCAAAAAGATTGGCGTAACAAAATGTCCCAACTTCGTGATTATGGCTTTAATGAAGATGAATATTGAGACAATAACCCTAACTAAAATATTACGATATAGATCAAATTATGCATGGACAACATTAACAATTTTTTCGTCTTATGATTTTTGCGCAGGCAGGCTATGATAAATGTAAGGTTTGGGATTGAATTAAAGCTAGTCTAAATATTGAAAGGTGGGGTTTTCGATGATGGATTTTACGTGGAAAGTATTCCTCCAAACAGGTAATATTGACACATATCTTCTCTTCAAAGAGCTTGAGAAGGAAAACCAAGAAATACCCGGAAATCTGAATGAAGAGCTAGCACAAATCGATTTTCCCGTTTCATAAGTTTGTCTTCGTACTACTTTAGAAGGTGAAATTTATGCTTCAAAAGTGTGAAGGCATCGTCATTAGAACGACAGATTATGGTGAAACCAATAAAATAATAACAATATTTACAAGGGAGTGGGGGAAGATAGGTGTTATGGCGAGAGGCGCTAAAAAGCCCAACAGCCGCCTTTCTTCCGTTACCCAGCTTTTTACACATGGTTATTTTTTGGTACAAAGAGGTTCTGGATTAGGCAGTCTCCAACAGGGGGAGATTGCTACTTCCTTAAGGTCAATTGGTGAAGATATATTCTTAACTGCGTATGCGAGTTATATTGTTGAATTAACTGATAAATGCACCGACGAAAAAAAACCAAACCCTTTTCATTTTGAATTGCTTCTCCAAACATTGAACTACATGAACGAAGGCTATGAACCTGATATTCTGATGAATATCTATGAAATGAAAATGTTAAATGTAATGGGCTTATATCCAGTCTTGAATCAATGTTCCGTTTGCGGCAGTACAGACGGACATTTTTCTTTTTCCATTCGGGAAGGCGGCTTTATTTGTCACAGATGTTTAGAAAAAGATCGATACCATTATAAATTATCACCAGCTACAGTTAAATTATTAAGGCTATTTTATTATTTTGATCTTTCTAGACTAGGAAATATATCTGTTAAAGCAGAAACGAAGGCCGAACTAAAAAATGTGATTGACGCATATTATGAAGAGTACTCGGGACTGCACTTAAAAACAAAGAAATTTCTTAACTCCATGGATCAATTTCGTAATCTCTTATGATAGCTATGTTGACAATAGCAGAAGTTTTGGTTAATATTTTGGATAATAAAATATTTGCATTGACGGAAAAGAGTAATTAGATTTCTCTCTATAAAAGCGAACCTAGGATGGTGAGAGCTAGGGTATAGGGCACTAATGAAGGCGTTCCTGAGCAATTTGGTGTTGATTAGGCACATTTAAGGAGGCTGCTATTACAAGCAGCAAATAGGGTGGAACCGCGGGTAACTCTCGTCCCTATGCTATTAAGCATAGGGGTGGGAGTTTTTTTATTTGCTTAAATAGGCTCCCCTGTTTTAAAGGCATTAAAGCTAGATATTTTTTAGAAAAGGAGCAATAAAAATGAGTAATGTAACGATGGAGCAAATTGTTGCACATGCAAAGCACAGAGGATTTATTTTTCCGGGGTCAGAGATTTATGGTGGCCTTGCAAACACATGGGATTACGGTCCATTAGGTGTTGAGTTCAAAAACAATATCAAACAGGCATGGTGGAAGAAGTTTGTTCAGGAGTCCCCTTACAATGTGGGCTTGGACGCGAGTATTCTGATGAATCCAAGAACATGGGAAGCGTCTGGACACATTGGAAACTTTAATGATCCAATGATTGATTGTAAAAACTGTAAAGCGCGCCACCGCGCAGATAAATTAATAGAAAATGCTCTTGATGAAAAAGGTATTGAAATGGTTGTTGATGGCTTACCGTTTGAGAAGATGGAAGAGCTTGTCAAAGAGCATAATATAGCATGTCCGGATTGTGGAAGTCATGATTTCACAGGAATCCGACAGTTTAATCTTATGTTTAAAACCTTCCAAGGGGTTACTGAGTCAAGCACCAATGAGATTTTCCTTCGACCTGAAACAGCTCAAGGGATTTTTGTAAACTTTAAAAATGTACAACGTACAATGAGAAAGAAATTACCATTTGGTATTGCTCAAATTGGAAAAAGCTTCCGCAACGAAATTACACCAGGTAATTTTACCTTCCGTACACGTGAGTTCGAACAAATGGAGCTTGAATTTTTCTGTAAACCAGGAGAAGAGCTTACATGGTTTGATTATTGGAAGAATTTCGCTGAAGGCTGGTTAGATTCTTTAGGTCTTACAAAAGAAAATTTAAGACTGCGTGACCATTCTGAAGATGAACTTTCTCACTATAGTAATGCAACAACAGATTTTGAATATAAGTTTCCATTTGGCTGGGGTGAGCTTTGGGGTGTTGCTTCAAGAACAGATTATGATTTGAAGCAGCATATGGAATTTTCAGGTGAGGATTTCCATTACCTTGATCCGGAAACGAATGAAAAGTATATTCCTTACTGTATCGAACCATCACTCGGTGCGGATCGCGTTACATTGGCATTTTTAATTGATGCATATGAAGAAGAAGAGCTTGAAGATGGTACTTCTAGAACAGTTATGCATTTTCATCCTGCACTAGCACCGTTTAAGGCAGCCATTCTTCCGTTATCCAAGAAGTTATCTGATGAGGCAAAGGAAGTTTTTGCTACATTATCTAAATATTTTACTGTTGATTATGACGAGGCTGGTTCTATCGGTAAACGTTACCGCCGCCATGATGAAATCGGAACACCGTTCTGTATTACCTATGATTTTGACTCAAAAGAAGATCAAATGGTAACAGTCAGAGACCGTGATACCATGGAGCAAACAAGAATCCCAATCGCGGACTTAGTTAGCTTCCTTCAAGAAAAAATGGTATTTTAATTTGCAATAATTAAAGGTGTGGGAAACCACACCTTTTTGTCATGAAAGGGATGCTTCCGCCTTTAAGATAATTAGTATATAATATTTCTATTAAAGTATAACGTTATCATAGGAATAGGGTTCATTAGGAACCCGTACTAAGGGTGGTGAGGACAATCGAACTGACAAAACGCCAGGAACATATTCTACAAATAGTAAAGGAAAATGGGCCGATAACAGGGGAGCATATCGCGGATCAATTAAGTTTGACCAGAGCAACCTTAAGACCTGATCTTGCCATACTAACGATGGCTGGTTTCCTTGATGCCAGACCACGTGTGGGATATTTTTATACGGGAAAATCAGGAGCCCAATTATTAACAGAAAACCTTCAAAAGATCTATGTGAAGGATTACCAATCCATTCCTGTTGTAGTGAATGAGAATGTTTCGGTCTACGACGCTATATGTACAATGTTTCTTGAAGATGTGGGAACATTATTTGTAGTTGATCAAAGCACTCTTTTAGTTGGTGTTCTTTCTAGAAAGGACTTGCTAAGAGCGAGTATCGGGAAGCAGGAACTTACAAGTATACCTGTAAATATTATTATGACCAGGATGCCTAATATTACAATGTGTGAGCGGGAAGATCTACTGATTGATATTGCCAAGAAATTAATTGAAAAACAAATCGATGCTCTTCCGGTGGTGAAGAGATCTGAAAAAGGTTTTGAAGTAATTGGCAGAATAACGAAAACGAATATAACCAAAGCTTTTGTTGCTTTAGGAGATGAATAAGGTTAGATAACTTGAATAGAGGAGCTGTTGGGGGAGAATGAGTTTACCAATTATTTATGTAGTGTCTGATTCGGTTGGAGAAACAGCAGAATTAGTGACCAAAGCGGCAATAACCCAATTTAATGGTTCTGGTATGACATTAAAAAGATTTCCCTACGTGGAAGACAGGGAACATATTGATGAAGTCCTCTCACTTGTTTCTCTTGATAAGGGAATGATTGCCTTTACACTAGTTAAACCGGACATGCGTACATATATGCAGGAACGTGCGGAAAAGGAAGGAATCATTGCTGTAGATCTTATTGGGCCGATTATGGATCAAATTCAACTTTACAGCGGAAAAACTCCATTATGTGAGCCTGGACTTGTCAGAAAGTTGGACGAGGATTATTTTAAAAAAATTGAGGCGATTGAATTCGCCGTTAAATATGATGATGGCCGAGATCCAAGAGGTATCTTAAAGGCTGATATAGTATTAATTGGTGTTTCTAGAACCTCTAAAACTCCACTATCTCAGTACTTGGCCCACAAACGCTTAAAAGTGGCAAATGTTCCACTTGTACCTGAGGTCGACCCGCCAGAAGAACTTTTTAAGGTTCCTATTGAAAAATGCTTTGGTCTAAAGATTAGCCCTGAAAAGTTAAATAATATTAGACGTGAACGATTACGGTCCCTAGGATTAAATGACCAGGCTAGTTATGCGAATATTGAACGGATAAAAGAAGAATTAACCTTTTTTGAAAAATTAGTTTCAAGAATTAACTGCCCTGTTATTGATGTGACCAATAAAGCTGTTGAGGAAACAGCGAATGTTATTTTAAATTATATTCAAAAAGGTAGACCGTAAGCACATAATCAATTGATTATGTGCTTTTTTATGAAAAAAACTAAAAAAATAATACAAAATAATTATGGTAAAATGATAATGATTGTACTATAATAAAAAATTGTGATAAAAATATATCTTTTTAGGTTTAGAGTTGCTTGTGAACGAATAAACTATTTATTGTTAGATGTCAAGGCAACCCCCTAAAAAAAATTCGACATAAATCCTTTTTGTAAAAGTTATCACTTTAAGAAGGAATATGCGGAGTGATGTAGAATTAATACTTATGCAAAAAGCATTCCACTATTTATGTGGATGCAGATTCATGCCTGGTTAAAGAGGAAATTGTCGATTTATCCGTCAATTTTATTGGTTGCTTCCTACAATCACCATGTCACGAACCATTCTACATAGGCAAACTGGAAATAGGTTGATGTTGGAAAGGAAGCTGCTGACTTGTTCATTATGAACCATACGGCAAAAGAGACATTACCATCACTCAGGATATTGGACTTGCATAACCTTACTTTTAAAGGGTGTTCAAATTTTTATCTCCAAAGGGAGTGTTATTTAAGGAGAATGCAATATAAAGTTTTACGGCAGAATTAACAAAAATTTTGTCGAAATTTGCAGGAATTTAAAGATTGCCTGCCGAATACCTGTTAGTATAAATGGAGATGTTCACATGGCAGACCGTATTGCCGAAGAAAAGATTGATCAAGTTCGTCAAGCTGTTGATATTGTCGAAATAATCAGCGATTATGTTCAACTGAAAAAGCAGGGGCGAAATTACTTCGGACTATGTCCTTTCCATGGTGAAAGCACCCCTTCATTTTCAGTATCGCCTGATAAACAAATTTACCATTGTTTTGGATGTGGAGCAGGTGGGAATGTTTTTTCTTTCTTAATGGAACTTGAAGGTATGTCGTTCCAGGAAGCAGCCATTAAACTAGCTGCGAGAGTTAATATTGATCTCGATATTAAAATGTCTTCGGTTTCTGGAGAGAAGAAGGTTTCCAAAGAATTTCAATCTATGCTCGATGCCCATGAGTTATTAAGGAAATTTTACCATCACTTACTAGTAAATACAAAGGAAGGTCAGCACGCATTAGAGTATTTATTAGATAGAGGTTTTTCAAGGGAATCAATTGATAAGTTTCAAATAGGGTATTCATTAAATTCATGGGATTTTGTTTATAAGTTCTTATCTAAAAGGGATTTTTCGCCTGAATGGATGGAAAAAGCCGGACTAATTATCCAGCGGGAAAGAGACGGGACATATTTTGATCGATTTAGAGATCGAATCATGTTTCCAATTTCCGACCGAAATGGTAATACGATTGCATTTTCAGGGAGATCACTTGGGGCCGATGAGCCCAAATATTTAAATAGTCCCGAAACCGCAATCTTTAATAAAAGTAAAATTCTATATAATTATCATTTAGCTAAACCAAGTATAAAAAAATTGCAACATGCTGTTTTGTTTGAGGGATTTGCCGATTGTATTGCAGCAGATCGATCTGGTGTAGAGAATGGTATTGCCACAATGGGGACTTCTTTGACTGATGAACATATAGCACTATTACGTCAAAGTGTTCAATCCATAACAATTTGCTATGATTCTGATAAGCCTGGGATTGAAGCTGCCTATCGAGCAGGTAGTCACTTAAATGATGCGGGTTTCCAAATCAAGGTGGCTATGATGCCAGATGGAATGGATCCTGATGAATATATAAAAAAAAATGGCTCTGAAAAATTTCGCAATGAAGTAATTGGTGCAAGCTCAACCTGGATGGGTTTTAAATTTCTTTACTTTAGAAGAGGAAAAAATCTTCAAATTGAAGGAGATCGGCTTGCGTATATCGAACAAATAATTAAAGAAATCAGCAAATTAAATAAGGCTGTTGAAAGAGATCATTACTTAAGACAGCTCGCTGGTGAATTTTCACTTTCGTTGGATGCTTTAAAACAGCAGCAAAAACAAATCTTCTTCGAAGAAAAAAGAAAATCCAACGGAAAGACTGAATCAAGTAATAAACCACCACTGAAAATTGTTAAGCAGGTGAACGAGTTAAAACCCGCACATTATACTGCTGAGAGGCGTTTAATTGCGCATATGCTAAAAAATCGTGATGTTGCTTACAAGGTTCAGGATTTATTACAGCAAAACACGTTTAATATGGATGAACATCAGGCAATAATAACATATCTGTTAGGATTTTATGAAGATCACTTAGAACCTGATTCTAGTGCGTTTTTAACCTATATTCAAGATGAAAATCTTAGAAGAATGGTTGCAAATATTGAAATGATGTCCATTAATGATGAATTAAGTGACCAAGAATTAACTGATTATATCAAACAGGTGTTGAATTATCAAAAAATGCTAAAGATAAAAGAAAAAGAAGTGGAACAAAAAGAAGCAGAGCGACAGGGTGAATTTAGTAGAGCTGCTGCAATTGGTATTGAAATTATTCAATTGCGTAAATCGTTATAGATTCCATTTTAGTGTCTTTGATTCTGGAAGGAGGAGGACATATGGCTGCTGAAAAATCAGCCCGTTCAAAAGAGGCCGAGAATGAACTGACCTTTGAACAAGTAAAAGATCAGTTAACTGAATTAGGAAAAAAAGTTGGTGTCCTTGCCTATGATGACATTGCCGAAAAAATGGCTAATTTTGATTTAGAATCTGATCAAATGGATGAATTTTATGAATTCCTGGGAGATCAAGGGATCGAATTAGTCGGCGATAGTGAGGAAGCTCCAAACAGTAAACAATTATCAAAAGATGATGACGAAGAATTTGATTTAAATGATCTTAGCGTTCCTCCAGGTGTTAAGATTAATGACCCAGTTCGTATGTATTTAAAAGAGATTGGACGCGTTGACTTACTTTCTGGTGAAGAAGAGATTAAACTCGCCAACCGTATTGAAGAAGGTGACGAGGAAGCGAAGCGCCGTTTGGCTGAAGCAAACCTACGTCTTGTCGTAAGTATAGCAAAGCGCTATGTAGGTCGCGGAATGCTATTTCTAGACCTGATTCAAGAAGGAAATATGGGTCTAATTAAAGCAGTTGAAAAATTCGATTATCGTAAAGGCTTTAAGTTTAGTACCTATGCAACATGGTGGATTCGCCAAGCCATTACAAGGGCAATTGCGGACCAAGCGAGAACCATTCGTATCCCTGTTCATATGGTTGAAACGATTAACAAACTTATCCGTGTTCAACGTCAATTACTACAGGATCTTGGACGTGAACCAACACCAGAAGAAATTGGGGAAGATATGGATTTAACCCCAGATAAAGTAAGGGAAATTCTAAAGATTGCTCAAGAGCCTGTTTCATTGGAAACACCAATTGGTGAAGAAGATGATTCTCATCTTGGTGATTTCATAGAAGACCAAGATGCAACGTCTCCTTCTGAACATGCGGCTTATGAATTATTAAAAGAGCAATTAGAAGACGTTCTCGATACTTTGACAGATAGGGAAGAAAATGTCCTTCGCCTACGTTTTGGATTGGATGATGGCCGGACTCGTACACTAGAAGAAGTAGGGAAAGTCTTTGGAGTAACCCGCGAGCGAATTCGTCAAATTGAAGCGAAAGCATTGCGGAAATTACGTCATCCAAGCCGGAGCAAACGGTTGAAAGATTTCTTAGAATAAATTTATTCAATTAATGGTTTACTCTTTAAGGGAGTAAACTTTTTTTTGTCTTTTTATAAAAATTTACATTGAAAGCACTTACTGTATTTGAGTTTATTTTACTGAATTGTCTCTCATTTTGCAAATAGGCACATTGATTTATTCATTCGTTTTGATGAATTTTATTTTCTTGAAAAAGGAATAAACTTGTTTTAGTTTCTTATTCTCTGTGTTAATAGTGTAAGTCCTTTTCTTGAAACTTTGTTGTATCACTATTTTTGTTATTTTTAAATAATTAATTATTTTATAAAATTTTTAAATGTTGAGAAATCTTGGTTGTTTCTTTTATAATAAATAAAGAAAGCGCATACAAAGTTGTTTCAAGGGGGATAAAAATGAATTTCGACTTAACAGCTGAACAAGATATGATTAAACGGACCATTCGCCAATTTGCAGATGAAGAGGTAGCACCTGGTGCTATTGAAAGAGATAAAACTAAACAATTTCCAGTAGAGATCTTTAAAAAGCTTGCTGAAATGGGGATTATGGGACTTCCATTCCCTGAAGAATACGGCGGTGCTGGAGCAGATACTGTCAGCTTTGCGATTGTAACTGAAGAATTAAGTAGAGCTTGTGCATCGACAGGGATTACCTATTCTGCTCATATTTCATTAGGTGGGGCTCCGCTCTATTTGTTTGGGACTGAAGAACAAAAGCAAAAATATTTAACTCCTATTTGTACTGGGGAATCATTTGGTGCATTTGGTTTAACGGAACCCAATGCTGGTTCAGATGCGGGCGGTACAAGAACCTCCGCTAGAGAAGCGAATGGTGAATTCATAATAAATGGAAATAAGTGTTTCATTACTAACGCAAGCTTCGCTAAGCATTTAGCCTTAACTGCTATTACTGGTGAGAATAATGGGAAGAAAGAAATCAGTGCGATTATTGTTCCTACTAATTCTGACGGCTTTACGATCATTGATAATTACGAAAAGATGGGTTTGAATGCTTCGAATACCACAGAGCTTGTATTAGAGGATGTAAGAGTTTCTTCAGAAAATCTTTTAGGAAAGCGAGGAGAGGGATTTAGACAGTTTTTGATTACGCTTGATGGGGGTCGAATTGGGATAGGAGCTATGGCAGTGGGGATTGCTCAGGGTGCGTATGAGAAGGCACTTGCCTATGCAAAGGAACGAAAGCAATTTGGAAAATCCATTTCCTCTTTCCAAGCCATTCAGTTTAAATTAGCCGATATGGCAATGAAAATTGAATTGGCCAGAAATATGGTGTATAAAGCGGCTTGGTTAAAAGATCAAGGCAGAGCGTTCTCAAAAGAAGCTGCTATGTGTAAACTATATGCATCTGAAATCTGTATGGAAGTAACGAGTCAAGCTGTTCAGATACATGGTGGATACGGATATATGAAGGAGTATCATGTAGAAAGAATGATGCGTGATGCAAAACTGCTTGAAATTGGTGAAGGGACATCTGAAGTTCAACGAATGGTTATTTCGCGATTAATTGGTTGTTAAAAGTAAATATGGGAAAGCTAAGAGAGGTAAATTAATTATTTTCATTAATTTACCTCTTTTTTCTTTTTTACAAAGATTATAGTGATAAAATAAGTTTAGGGCTTTTCCTTCTGTTCATTTTCAAGTAAAATAGTAATTGTTTGTAGACTATTTATTTATTAACAGATGTTCGTACATAAGGGAGGTTAATTCATGAAACGTAATCCAGTAATTCCTTTTATTCTTATCATGGTTTTTGGACTTGTACTTGTATTTGTCATGTCTTTCAAAGGCCTTGGTGATATGAAAGAAGTAGCTAGTGAGAAGGGTGAAGGAAATGGCAGCGAGAAGACGGAAGTAGCTGCATCTAAGCCAGAAGACATTTATAAGCAAACATGTGTTGCTTGTCACGGTGATCAGTATCAAGGGGTAGTGGGTCCTACGTTAAAGGGTGTAGGCGGCAAATACTCTAAGGATCAACTTATAGAAATCGTGACAAAAGGTAAAGGGAACATGCCTGCTGGTCTAGTTCCACAAGAACAAGCAGCAGCAATGGCAGATTGGTTAGCAAATATCAAATAATGTATCGTCATAAAAGAAGTCCTTTGCATATGTGAAGGACTTTTTTTATACTTAGAAAAGTAATTAATGATTTTATTGTAAAGTGGTGGTTTTTTGAATACTGATAAATTATCAATCCGATTAGCTACAGTGGCTAAATATGTACCAGCTGGATCTAGGATTGCAGATATTGGCTCTGATCATGCGTATTTACCTTGTTACTTAGCCAAGACTACAGGAATCTCTTTTGCCATTGCTGGAGAGGTTGCTGCAGGACCATACCATTCCGCCGAAAGAAATGTTCAATCTGAAGGTTTATCTTCTATTATTTCAGTACGAATGGGTGATGGGTTAGAAGTCATTCAACCAGGAGAAGTGGATTGTATTACTATAGCAGGAATGGGTGGCTCTTTAATCACAAGTATATTAGAAAATGGGAAAGAAAAGCTCAGGTCTGTCAAGCGGTTAGTATTGCAACCTAATATTAGTGCGATTTCTATACGAAAATGGTTCTTGGAAAATAATTGGGAACTTATTGCGGAAGAAATTATGGAAGAAGACGGGAAAATTTACGAGGTCCTTGTTGCTGAAAAAGGAAATTCCTTTAAACCCTATGAAGATCAGTTATTAGAAAGTGGTCTTTTATTAGGTCCTTTTCTAAGTCAAAATCAAGAACCAGCCTTTCAAAAAAAATGGAACATGGAAATAAAAAATTGGAAGCGAATAGTAGATCAGTTAGAGAGCGCAGGCGAAACGGCTGAAACAGTAGAAAAAAAGCAAGAGTTATTGAACAAGATAAGGCTAGTTGAGGAGGTATTGAAACTTGAAGAATCCTAACGGGCATGAGATTATTCAGCTTTTTGAACAGTTTTCACCGAAATCCTTAGCCATGGAAGGCGATAAAATTGGCTTGCAAGTTGGAAGGTTAAACAAAAAGGTTGATCGAGTGATGATTGCTCTTGATGTGTTGGAAGATGTAATAGATGAAGCTATAGAAAAAAATGTGCAACTGATCATTGCACATCATCTATCCAATTATTTTTCGTCCACTAAAAAATGTACTAACAGATACAACACAAGGTAGAATGGTTGAAAAGCTATTAAAACACGATATTGCAGTATATGCAGCACACACCAATCTGGACGTTGCAAAGGGAGGAGTAAACGACCTCTTGGCAACTGCATTAGAATTACAGGAACAAGAAGTACTAGTCCCTACCTTTGACACGAAGTTAAAAAAATTAGTGGTTTTTGTACCTGCAAGCCATGCAGAAGAAATTAGAAACGTACTTGGCAAATCCGGAGCAGGTTTTATAGGGAATTACAGTCATTGTACCTTCTCTACAAGTGGTACCGGGCGGTTTCTACCTGGTGAGAATACAAATCCCTTTGTGGGACACCCTGGTCAGTTAGAAGAGGTAGATGAGATTCGAATTGAGACCATAATTCCAGAACCGCTTCTAAAAAAAGCCATCACTGCAATGATTAAAGCACATCCTTATGAAGAGGTAGCTTACGATGTATATCCTACTGAAAATAAAGGGGAAGTGCTTGGTCTAGGTAGGATAGGGAAAGTTAGTGAAATGACTCTTGGAGAGTTTGCAGAAAAAGTAAAGACCGCACTTGATGTGGAACGAGTAAGAGTAGTTGGCGACCTAGCTTCGAAGGTTAGGAAGGTTGCTGTTTTGGGTGGCGATGGAAATAAGTATTTCATGAACGCCAAGTTTAAAGGTGCCGATGTCTATGTAACAGGTGATATATATTATCACACTGCACATGACGCCATGATGCAAGGCCTTAATATGATTGATCCTGGGCATAACGTTGAAAAGGTCATGAAAAAAGGATTGACAGCAGCCTTGCAAAAGATGTGTAGAGAAGAAGGGTATGAAGTAGAGATATTCCCTTCTGAAGTAAATACGGATCCTTTCCAATTCATATAAACATATAAAAAGAACCGGTCTAACGTTAGACGCGGTTCTTTTCATATTACTCGTTTTCAGCCTTTTTAACCTTCGGTAATATTCTACTTAGTTGAACTTTTTTTCTTCGTTCCCAAGTGGCTTCATTGTTCGGATCAAATTGTTCTAAGAACGTTATGACTTCCTTTGTAATAGGAGTAGGTGTGGAGGCTCCGGATGTAACAGCAACCGTCTTAGCATCCTTAATCCAATCAATTTCTAACTCGGTAATATCGGCAATACGATACGCTCTTGTACCAGCAATTTCTTCTGAAACCTGTGCAAGGCGATTAGAATTATTACTTTTTGGATCTCCTACAACAATAGTAACGTCAGCTTCAGTGGCCTGATCGGCAACTGCCTCTTGGCGTATTTGGGTTGCATGGCAAATTTCATTATAAACCTCAACATGAGGATATTTTTGTTGAACCCTTTTCATCGTATCCGAAACATCCCATTGACTCATAGTCGTTTGGTTCGTTACGAGAAGCTTCTCACAATCAATGGTTAATGCTTCAACATCACTCGGGGTTTCCACCAGATGAACCATGCCAGGAGCAACACCTACAGCCCCTTCTGGTTCTGGATGCCCTTTTTTCCCAATGTAAATGATGTGATAACCTTGCTGGGTCTTTTCTTCAATGAGGTCATGTGTTCTTGTTACGTCAGGACATGTTGCATCAATGGTTACAAGGCCTTTCTTTTTAGCAAGTTCACGTACTTCTGGAGAAATCCCGTGGGCAGTAAAAATAACTGTCCCTGATTCTACCTTATCAAGAATATCTTTTCTGTTTTTTCCATCTAGTGTGATGATTCCTTCTTCCTCGAAAGCATCTGTTACATGTTTATTATGAACAATCATCCCTAAAATGTAGATCGGACGAGGTAAAGATTTATCTAATGCGGCGTTTCTGGCGATGACCATAGCGTCGACCACACCATAACAGTATCCGCGTGGAGATATCTTAATGATTTGCATATATGAAGTCCTCCTAAAAGACATTGTTTAATAGACTATGTATTTATTATATAAAACTAATAGATAGAATACAAAGATACATTTTTCCTTTTAGAATAGCGAGAAATAAAAAAGAATGCTGTTTCCAGCATTCTTATGTTAGATGTACATTTTCGGAATGGAATTTCCTCTTGGTTGTTGTCCGCTACTTTTTGCGGGCTTTTGTTGCTTCTTTTGACTAGATTGTTTTCCTGTACGGCGATTTTCAGTTTGCTCGTTTGTTGAAGACTCTTCATCCATAACGGCTACTGATTGATTACTTTTCCCATCTGTTGATTCTTCCGTACTCTTTGATGCATTCTTAAATCCTTTATAGAGCTTCCACATGGCCGGGAGATTCTTGACCATTGGACCATACTGTTGAATGACAGGACCTATAGATTGTGCTGTTCTTAATACTTGTTGGGTATTATTGAGAATAGAGGATAAACCGCCTGGGTTACTTAAGGACTGGAGTAATCCACCTGCACCACCTGATGCAGCTCTGCCAGCTCCTTGTGCACCCATAAGTCCACCTGCACCGCCGGCTTGGTTTCCTCTACCTAGTATTTTTGAAAGCAGTCCGCCGCCACCGTTCATTTGTCTTCCCATCGATCCCATCATCGGATTTCTTCCCCCAAATGGATTGGCAGTTGGCCTCATCATTTGGTTTCCTCCTCCAAAGGGGTTAATACTAGGTCCCATCATTGGGCTTCTTCCGGCAAAAGGATTGTTCCCAGCTCCCATCATTGGATTTCTGCCTCCAAACATACCTGGGCCTCCCATACCGCCTTGCATAGGTACTCTTGGTCTTGGTTGCATACCACGACCTCCTTTCGTTCCCTCATGCTTTAAAATATGCATTTACCCTAATTTGGTTTAGGTATTCTACACAAGTTATTAACTAAATTTCATTTTAAAAATCGGATAAAATGTAAAAGATGAGAAATATATAGATAGTTAGCTGGTGATTTAAGAGAAACTTTAATATAATAACATGATGGAATGAAAAGTGTAGGCACATGCTGGTAAGAAAAACTACATTAAACCATTGGATATTTTTTAGAATAAGGAGCCCTTATATGAAAGTAAATAAATTTGATCGTTTTAAGTTTCAACCTTTTATTATAGATTCGCTGAATAAGTTTGGTTTTTATAGTCCAACGGAAATTCAGGAACGGATGATTCCATTAGTGCTTAAGGGAGAAAGTGCCATTGGCCAATCCCAAACAGGAACAGGTAAAACATTTGCCTATGTATTACCTATCCTTGAAAAAATTGATCCAAAGCGTCAAGAGGTACAAGCAGTTATTACTGCACCAACAAGAGAATTAGCCTCACAAATTTATCATCAAATCTTAAAAGTAACAGAAAACTGCAGTCCAGATAGTCAAATCATGACAAGATGCTATATTGGTGGCACTGACAAACAGCGGACCATTGAAAAATTAAAGGTACAACCTCAAATCGTTGTTGGTACTCCAGGACGAATAAAAGATTTAATGGTTGAACAAGCTCTTTTCATTCATACATCAGAAATCCTTGTTGTTGATGAAACAGACATGATTCTAGATATGGGATTTATTGAAGATGTGGATCAGGTAGCTGCAAAGATGCCGGAGAACTTGCAAATGCTTGTCTTTTCTGCGACCATACCTGAAAAACTTAAACCTTTTTTAAAAAAGTATATGGAAAATCCAAAAACGGTTCATATTGATCCAAAAAATAAAGCTGCTGAAAATTTAGAGCATGCTCTTTTACCATCCAGACATCGCAGTAAGAAGCAGCTTGTTCATGATGCCCTTCTAGCCTACAATCCCTATTTAGCGATTGTTTTTACGAATACTAAAAAAATGGCTGAAGAGGTAGCTTACTACTTAAATGAAAAAGGGCTAAAGGTTGGCCGTGTTCATGGAAACTTAAACCCACGAGAACGTAAAAAAATGATGAAGCAAATTCAGGATTTGGAGTTCCAATATATCGTGGCAACTGACCTTGCCTCAAGGGGTATCGATATTGAAGGTGTCAGCCATGTTATAAACTATGAACTTCCAACAGATTTGGATTTTTATATCCATAGGGTAGGAAGAACAGCGAGAGCAGGCAATACAGGGATTGCCCTTACCATTTATGAGAGTTCCGATGAAGATGCGTTAAACAAGTTAGAAAAAATGGGTATTCAATTTAAACATGTGGATCTTAAAAAAGATGGATTTGTTGAAATAGATGAACGAAATAAGAGAAAGACAAGAGTTAGAAAAGAAGATGAAGCAGCTAAAACAGCTAAAACTCTAGTGAAGAAGCCGCAAAAAGTAAAGCCAGGCTATAAAAAGAAAATGCAATGGGAAATGGACAAAATCAAGAAACGTCAGCGGAAATTGAACCAGAAAAAGAAATAAGAGATTGAATGGAGAGGAACGAGATGTTAAAAATTGGGTCACACGTGTCAATGAGCGGAAAAGATATGTTGCTTGCAGCTAGTAAAGAAGCAGTATCTTATGGTGCAAATACGTTTATGATCTATACAGGTGCTCCACAAAATACCAGAAGAAAGAAAATTGAAGACCTGAACATCGAAGAAGGAAGAAAGCATATGGAGGAGAATGGAATCTCAGAAATTATTGTCCATGCTCCTTATATCATTAATATTGGGAATACCACAAATCCTGACACATTTGAGTTAGGTGTAAGGTTCCTCCGCAGTGAAATAGAAAGAACAGAAGCGCTTGGTGCAAAGCAAATTGTCCTTCATCCTGGTGCCCATGTGAGTGCAGGCACAGAGGCAGGGATTAAGAAAATTATTGAAGGATTAAATGAGGTTTTGACCGGTAAGGAACAATTGCAAATTGCCTTAGAGACCATGGCTGGAAAAGGATCTGAGTGTGGTAAATCTTTTGAAGAAATTGCAATGATTATGGATGGGGTTAATTATAGTGATAAATTATCCGTCTGTTTCGATACATGCCATACGCATGATGCCGGCTATAACATTGTGGAAGACTTTGATGGTGTTTTAAATGAATTTGATAAAATTGTTGGCCTGGAGAAGCTAAAGGTACTACATATCAATGATAGTAAAAATGCAGTTGGTATGAGGAAGGACCGCCATGAAAATATTGGCTTTGGTCATATTGGCTTTAAGGCTCTCAATTATATCGTTCACCATCCCCAATTGATGGATGTTCCTAAGATTCTTGAAACTCCTTTTGTTGGAGAAGATAAGAACAATAAAAAAGCACCGTATAAACATGAAATCGAGATGCTACGCAATCAGACATTTAATGAAAATCTGTTAGATGTAATCATGCAATCATAAGAAAAAGCTGTGCAATCTGCACAGCTTTTTTCAATGAAGTTTTTATTTATTGCTTAGTAATCTGCATTAATAATTTATTGACTTCGCGCGCTGTTTCGGGACCAGCAGCTTTTGCAATTTCTTTTACTAATTTACTTCTTTGTGTATCATCAAAAATATTTATGTTTTTACCACGTAAGTATTCTGCAATCTTCCTAGCCTGTTGCTGGTTTACTTTAATATTAAATTGATTGGCATATTTGACTAACTCTTCAGCAGTAATCGTGTTGATCTTATGATTAATGATGTTTTCAAATATTTTCACCCTCATCACTCCTCCATGCTAATGTATGAAAAACAAACGGGAGTGTGACAAAGGATTTAAAAAGTGGAGTGCACCTGCCTAGTTGCTGTATGCTTTACAATCAGAATATCGTATTGTATACTACATTAAGTTAAATCGGAATGATTCTTATAATTAAAAGTGAGAGTGCAAAATATGCAATCAATAATTGATATTCAACATTTATTTTATCGATATGAAAAGGATACAGTCTTAGAGGATATAAACATGTCCATTCCTGACGGTTCATTTTTAGCTATTGTGGGTCCAAATGGATCAGGAAAATCAACATTGTTAAAATTGATATTAGGGCTATTAAAACCCCAAAAAGGTGACATCACTTTATTTGGTCAAGAAATCTCTAAATTTAAAGATTGGCAGAAGATCGGGTATGTGTCACAAAAGGCTAATTCATTTAACACAGGTTTCCCTGCTACCGTTTTTGAAGTAGTGGCAAGCGGGTTAACAAAAAAGCTCGGTTTGTTTACGTTCTTTAAAAAGGAACATTCGATGAAGGTATTTGAGGCATTAGAAGCAGTTGGCATGAGAGAATTCAGTAACAGAAATATTGGAGAACTCTCTGGTGGTCAGCAACAAAGAGTGTTTATTGCCCGAGCACTAGTCAGTGAACCCAAATTGCTGATTCTTGACGAACCAACGGTAGGAGTGGATGCTGAGAATGTAAATTCCTTCTATCAAATGCTCGGTGATTTAAACCAAAATCGTGCGATTACATTGCTGTTGGTGACACACGATATTGGCACTATTTCCGATAAGGTTACCCATGTTGCTTGCTTAAATAAACATTTACATTTCCATGGTGAAACAAAAGAATTTGAAGAGTTGAGAGGGGAAGGGATGTCTGAGTTTTATGGCCATGACGTTCATTTACTCGCTCATCACCATGAACACGGAGGCGCCAAAAAATGATTCAAGGAATTTTTCATTATGAATTTTTACAAAATGCCTTCTTAACCGGAATCATGATCGGGATACTAGCTCCATTGCTCGGTGTTTTTATCGTTGTGAGAAGATTATCTTTAATTGCTGACGCACTTAGTCATGTCACACTTGCGGGTATTGCAGCCAGCCTTCTTATTGAAAAGAAATTTGCCATCATGGCAGGCTTAAATCCTCTATATTTAGGTATGGTTTTCTCAGTAGGCGGATCATTATTTATTGAAAAACTAAGAGGGGTTTATAAACACTATCAGGAGCTTGCTATTCCCATTATTTTATCAAGCGGGATTGGACTAGGCGTTATCTTTATTTCACTTGCGAATGGATTTAATACAGACTTGTTCAGTTATTTGTTCGGTAGTGTTTCTGCTGTTAGTCGTACAGACCTATGGGTTATTCTTATCATAAGTATTTTGGTTATTCTGGTTATAATTTTCTTGTATAAAGAGTTGTTTTTGCTGTCTTTTGATGAAGAGCATGCGAAAGCATCTGGGATTGCTGCTAAAAGTATTCATTTCATCTTTATTGTTATGGTTGCTTTGGTTATTGCAGCCTCTATGAGAATTGTTGGAATTCTATTGGTATCCTCCTTAATGACGTTGCCAGTTGCTGCCAGTATTCGGATCGCAAAGGGATTTAAACAAACCATTTTCTTATCCGTTCTTTTTGGTGAATTAGCAGTATTGGGCGGCCTTTTTATTGCCTACTATGTAGATTTGGCTCCAGGTGGGACCATTGTTATGCTTGCAGTTCTTATTCTTGTATGTTCTATTTTTTACAAAAAATTAACTGGTGCATTAGGAGGTGGTGCTAAATGAACGTTAACGAAGCAATCCAATACCTAAAGGAAAATGGATTTAAGCAAACAGGAAAAAGAGAAGACATGCTTCAATTGTTTGCTGACAGCGATAAATATTTAACCGCTAAGGATGTCCTTGATCAGTTAAAGGATGATTATCCAGGTTTAAGTTTTGATACGATTTATCGTAACCTATCCTTATTTGTTAATATGGGGATTTTAGAAATGACAGAGTTATCTGGGGAAAAACATTTCCGTTTTACTTGTTCGAGCAGCCACCATCATCACCATTTTATCTGCTTAGACTGTGGTAAAACCAAAAAAATTGAAACCTGTCCAATGAATGGTCTAAGTGAAAATTTGAAAGGCTACGATGTCTCAGGACATAAATTTGAGATATATGGCCGCTGTCCGGAATGCTTGAATTAGAGAAAAAAACAGCTTGTGGGAGCACAAGCTGTTTTTATTATCCTATAAATGGAAGCTGGCCATTTGAGGTTTGACTCCTTGTTGTTTTAACCATTCGTCAACCCAATCATTAGCCTCTATCCAGTTATTAACCCGTATAACCCCATTTGGAATAGGGTCTTGATTGTACGGGGTATCAAATAAAATAACCGGAATCTTACATTCTTCATGAATCATGACCGCATTATCATGTTTATCCTCGAAAAAGATTTCCACTTTATGCTTTTTTACTGTTTCCACTTTATCGTGGGAACCAATTAATTCAATATGGTCAAAGATTAATCCTTGGTCAAAAAACCAATTCTCAGTGACTTCAAGTAAATGGGAGCCCCTAGCACTAATAAAGAACAGTTCATGTTTATGTTTCCACTTGTTAAGGACTTTTTTTGCACCTGTTGCAAGCGGAGATTCTTTATAGATAAGTGGTTCATTCTTTGCAAACCATTGTGCAAATTCTTTCTCCGATACATTAACAAATGGCGTTAAATCATATTGATTCACGTCTTCGTACATAATTTCCATTCCAAAATCTTTGTTGATAAAAGGCAGTATCGATTTAGGGCAAGTTACCGTTCCATCGATGTCAATTCCAAATCTTCTTCTCATTAGGCTCACCTTCAAATTGCAATAGACTATCTTTATTTTACCAAAGACAGCTTAACAATAAAGTATTTATTTATAAGTAAATTTTTTCGGTAAATGAAATAAAAAACTAATACAGTTAAACATTAACATATTAAAAATTTGAAGGAAGCTAACAATAATAAATGCTCCTATTACTGAAAGTGAGGGATTAGGATGGCAGACGAAAGAGACACAAGAGTTCAGGAAGCCCTTCGAAGTTCAATTATAGGCGAAGATATCCCCAATTCTCCAGCAGAGTTTCGGGAAGAAGTAGCATCTGAAGTTGCCGCGCCTATAAAAACTCGCTACTCATTGAAAAAAGACGATCCTGTTCCTGAAATTGGAGCATCAGTTCCAATCCATTCTCATGGATACAGAGAAGAAACTGCTGCCGAAATAGCAGCCCCAGTACCTGTAATTCGAAGAGATGTGCGTACAGGGGATAGGGAGAGAGCAGAGGGAGGGACCGGAATAGGAACCCTTGCAATTGCCCTTTCGATTTTGTCCCTGTTTGTTATGCCAATTCTTTTTGGTGCTGCAGGTATTGTGTTAGGGTTTGTTGCTAGAAGAAGGGGTGCTGAGGGGCTTGGTGCCTGGGCAATAGGTATTGGTGCCATCTCGATCATTCTTGGTATGTTTATTCTTCCGTTCTTTTAACATGAACACAGCCTAGGAGCAAAAAGAAACCCGGTAGCCGATACCGGGTTTCTTACTTTTTATTTATTCACTTTCTCTTCTTCAGCTTTTTTGCGGAAATATTCTTCCGCAACTTGATCAATTTCTTTTTTCAATTCTTCGACCATTTGAGCCTCTGGAACTTTACGAACGATTTCACCTTTTCTAAAAAGCAAACCTTCACCCCGAGCACCTGCAATTCCGATATCAGCTTCTCGAGCTTCACCAGGACCGTTGACAGCACAGCCTAAAACTGAAACCTTAATAGGGGCTTTGATATTTTGGATATATTCTTCGACTTCATTTGCAATACTGATTAGGTCAATTTCGATTCGACCACAAGTTGGACATGAAATTAATGTGGCTGCATTAGATGAAAGTCCGAAAACTTTCAATAGTTCTCTTGCTACTTTCACTTCTTCAACCGGGTCTGCACTTAAAGAAATACGAAGGGTGTTACCGATTCCTTTACTAATGATAGCACCTAACCCTGCCGCACTCTTTACAGTTCCGGAAAATAGTGTTCCTGATTCTGTAATTCCTAAATGTAAGGGATAGTCAAAAGCACGTGCTGCTTTTTCATATGCTTCAATCGCCAGATTAACATCTGATGCTTTCATGGAAACAATGATGTCGTGGAAATCTAAATCCTCAAGAATTTTAATATGGTGAAGGGCACTCTCAACCATACCATCTGCAGTCGGATAACCGTACTTTTCAAGAATCTTTTTCTCGAGTGAACCTGCGTTTACTCCAATCCGAATGGGGATTCCACGTTCTTTTGCAGCTTTAACAACAGCTTCCACTTTTTCACGCTTGCCGATGTTTCCAGGATTAATTCTGATTTTATCTGCTCCGCCTTCAATAGCTTTAAGAGCTAATTTATAATCAAAATGAATATCTACCACAAGGGGAATATTAATTCGTTTTTTGATTTCTGAAATAGCATTTGCTGCTCGTTCGTCTGGACATGCCACACGAACAATTTGACAACCTGCTTCCTCAAGACGTTTAATCTCAGCAACTGTTGCTTCAACATCATGAGTCTTAGTTGTAGTCATACTTTGGATAATTAATTCATTATTCCCGCCAATTGTTAAATTACCAACTTTAACTGGCCGGGTTTTTGTGCGATGTATAATTTCACTCACGTGGAATTCGCTCCTTTAAATTGGAATTCGAATATGGGTTCTAAAATCAATTCGACTTTATTTTATCAGTCTACCACTATTTTTGACAAGAAGAAGCAATTATCCTCATTTTTTTGAGTAATCAGGAAAAACGTAGGTGGAGCCAATCTGAATTTTCTCAGGAGACTTTCCTTTATTTAGCTTCTTAAAGTCTTCAATAAGCTCGGTTATTGAAACAGGAAGAGATTTATCTAACTCATTTTCAACGATTGAAATAACTGTATCGCCAGGTTTTACTTTTGCTTCAAATGCAGGGATATCTGTATTAGGTTTATTATTGTTTACTTTAGTCATGTTCTCCATCTGTGCATCAACATGCTGAGGAGCTGAAGTGGGTAGTGTGCCAACAGTTAAATCAAAGTAAATAACATATATGATTAAAACAGATAATAACAAACCAAAAAGTTTTTTCATCGGACAAGCCTCCAGCATAGAAAGTTTGTACATACCTATGCTTGTCCAACTAAAAAAAGAACTATATAAAAAAAATACACCAATTATGGTGCATCTCTTTTAACCGTTTTTGGTCTTGGAATTTCCTTGATGGCTAAGTATAAAACAATAATCACAACAAACCAATTGATCAGCGCACTGTTAGGTACAGTGGTTTTAATGGCTGCCATAATCGTAAAAAATAACGTAGGCAGCGTTTCACTATATGCAGCCATTCTCCATAATTGGCGATAATTGAGCTTTCTTCCTAATAGGTTCTTTAATACTAGACCTATTAATGCTAAGACGGACACTTCAATAAAGCTGGCGGCACTAGAGAAAAGGTAAATAAGCAGCGAAACCACAGGTATAATAACACCTTTTACTCCAGCAATAGAATCGATAAATTTAAGCATTTCATCCTTAGTTAAACCTTCAAACATGGAATAGGGTGATGTATCAGTCCGTCCTGCTGCAGTAAGGACGAATTCATCCTTTAACAAGGCAAAAGCATTTCCTTCGTTCTCCACATCGGTTTCAGTCATAGTGCCAGTTGGATCGATGATAATCGTGAAGTCCTCACGATTAATTATAACAGGTACATCGGTTTTCGCTGATAGTTGTCCATTCTTTATCGAAAAATCAGGCGATTCATTCGTCAGAATCTTCTCAGCGGTATCTATTCCAGTGGTTAATGCTGTACTAAAATAAATAATGGCAGGTAGAACGGAAATCAATGTTAGAAAGAACACATAAAGAATAGTTTTCCCGATTCCCTGGAAACGAAATAAAGCAATATCTTTTGGGGAGTAGATACTTTTAATAAATTGTTTAAAAATATTCATAGTGACCACCTTTATACAGATTCCATTCTATTGTATCTTTTGTAGGCCTTATATACAAGAATGCCTCATGAAACCTTTTTGATTCTCGTTCGTAAAAATAACTATAGAAAGGAATGAAAAGATGGAAATAGTGTATTGGGCATTAATAGCCATTTTATTTATTGTAGCTTTCGTAGGATTGGTATACCCCATCATTCCCAGCGTCATTTTTTTGGTAGCAGGTTTCCTATTGTATGGCGTGTTTTTTAGTTTCGAACCTTTTCATTGGTTATTCTGGGTAATTCAAGGATTGTTTGTCATTTTATTGTTTGTGGCTGATTATATTGCAAATATGATTGGCATTAAGAAATATGGGGGCTCTAAAGCCGGTATTTGGGGAAGTACGATTGGTCTTATTTTTGGACCATTTATTATCCCGGTGTTGGGTATCTTAATTGGGCCTTTTATTGGTGCAATAGCAGCAGAGTTAATCTTCAATAAAAGAAACTTTATGGATAGCATAAAAATCGGATTTGGTTCTGTAATAGGGTTTATAAGCAGTGTTGTGACAAAAACCATCATTCAAGCAATAATGATCGGATATTTCCTAGTGGTTATTTTAAATTAAAAAGCCACCGAGGTGGCTTTTTAATTTAAACCGCAAATTTCGAAGGAACAATTTTGGCAATCTACTTCTTGCTTTAAGCAGCTTATCTTTTTAACAGTGATCTTTTGATTATCATATGAAATGATATCCTTTTCTCGAAGCTCCTTCAAAGAACGTTGAATTACCTCTCGTGTCCCAAAGGTTAAATTAGCTAGTTCCTGATGTGTTAGCGGAAGGTCAATCAAGATGCCATCATCTGTCTTCACACCATATGAATTGCACAATCGGATCAAAATGGAATACAGGCCTCCTTTTTTTCCATTCATTATTAAGTCCTGGCATTTCATTTGCGCTTTAAGATAACCAGTGCTTAACCAGTAAACAAGAGCATTCATTGCTTCTGGGTCTGTCAAGACAAATTCTTCAAAATGCTCCTTTTTGACGAGCAACATTTCACAATCAGTTAATGTTTTCGCATAAAATTGATAATGGGGATTTGCTTTAAACAACTGATACTCAACAATTAACTCTTGGTTATTCAAGACTTTTAAAATAAACTCTTTTCCTTTTAAGTGGACTCTTCCAAGTGCAATACTTCCTTTAAGTAATAAGTAAACATACTCTACTGAATCTTTTTCTTGAAAAAGGACCGAACCAGATTTAATCTTTTGAATCGGTTCTTTTTTTTGGAAAAACTGGACCATTAAATTATATATAGAAACCATATTGCTTTCCATCATTATCACTCCCTATATATTACAGCTTAACAGAATAAGGGAAGGAGAATCATGACACTTTTTTGAAATATAATGAGTTATGAATAAAAATCGTTGAAATGGGGATTGTAAATATGTTAGCTTAAGCATTTTATTTGAAACGCTTTACTAATTTTGGTACTCTTAAGCTACAAAGCTTAAGAAAATTCGAAAAATCGTTGGATTTTTTGATTGACTTTAGCCGAAAAATAATATGAATACATAGGAGGAATTTTACATGGCTTTTGAATTACCACAATTACCTTATGCAGAAGATGCTCTTGAACCACACATTGACAAGGAAACTATGAATATTCACCACACTAGACACCACAACACGTATGTAACAAATCTTAACGCAGCATTACAAGGCAACGAAGAATTACTTTCTAAATCTGTTGAAGAAGTAATTGCAAACTTAGATGCTGTTCCAGAAGCAGTACGTACAGCTGTACGTAATAATGGTGGCGGACATGCAAACCACTCTTTATTCTGGCAAATCCTTTCACCAAATGGTGGCGGTGCACCAACAGGTGAATTAGCAGATGCAATTAACAGCAAATTTGGAAGCTTCGAAAGCTTCAAAGAAGAGTTTGCAAAGGCTGCAACTACTCGTTTCGGTTCTGGCTGGGCATGGCTATCAGTGTCAAACGGCGAATTAGAATTAACAAGCACTCCAAATCAAGATTCTCCATTAATGGAAGGTAAAACTCCTATTCTTGGCCTAGATGTTTGGGAGCATGCTTACTACCTAAAATATCAAAACAAACGCCCAGACTATATTGGTGCGTTCTGGAACGTAGTAAACTGGGATGAAGTTGCTAAACGTTACAACGAAGCAAAGTAATTCCTTAATGAAAACAAAAAGACAGCTGTTTTTAAAAGCAGCTGTCTTTTTGTTTGTTCCGATACCCGAAAAATTTGAATAGAAACCACTCTCTTGTTAAAGACTACCCTTAAGATAAAGGGGAGTTTTAAAGGTGAAAAAATCAAAAATTTTAGGTGATGTAGAATTAACAAAAGATCTAACACTTTTGTTAGTTATTGGGGGGTTATATTCATTAAGTGTTGCTCTTTCCAATACATTTGTGAATATATACCTATGGAAACAAACAGGAAGTTATTTTGATCTAGCACTTTATAATCTTTCGATTGTCGTTCTACAACTGTTGACGTTTATCTTAGCAGGACGGTGGGCAAAGAAAATCGATAGGGTTATTGTACTTAGAATCGGTGTGATTTTCTTGGCTGTCTTTTATCTAATGGTATTAATTACTGGTACAAAGGCATCCACCTTTTTATTACTTTTGGGCAGTCTCCTGGGTATAGGGTATGGTTTTTATTGGCTAGCCTACAATGTTTTAACCTTTGAAATTACAGAACCAGAAACTAGAGATTTTTTTAACGGATTTTTAGGGATCCTTAGCTCAGCAGGTGGAATGATAGGTCCATTAGCTGCTGGATTCATCATCACTAGATTTGAAAAATTCACCGGATATACGTTTGTATTTGGATTGTCTTTAGCATTATTTGCACTTGCTGTATTTATCAGCTTTTCTTTAAAGCCAAGACCTGCTGCCGGGAGATATTGTTTTAGACGTATATTAGAGGAAAGAAAACTAAATGAAAATTGGCGTCTCGTTACCAATGCCCATTTTTTCCAGGGACTTAGAGAAGGGACGTTTTTATTTGTTATCTCCGTGTTTGTTTATATTTCAACTGGGAGTGAAATGGCTCTAGGTACATTTGGTTTGATTAACTCGGGCATTTCCTTTGTTGCTTATTACCTTGCATCCCGCTTAATCAAAAAGAACAATCGTAAAAAAGCCATTCTGATTGGTGGTCTAATACTATATGCGGCCGTCTTAATCATTGTATGGGATGTAAATTTCGTAAAACTGTTAATTTATGCTGCTATGATTGCTCTGGCCTATCCACTCTTGCTTGTCCCGTATATGTCAACTACCTATGATGTGATAGGAAACGGGTGGAAAGCTGCAGAAATGAGAATTGAGTATATCGTTGTAAGAGAAATCTTTCTAAACTTAGGACGAATCGTTTCTATCCTTGCCTTTATTGCCGCAGTCACATGGTTTAATGAGGATCAAAGTATTCCTATATTATTGTTAATATTAGGTGCAGGACATTCTTTGATTTATTTATTTATAAAAAGGGTTCAATTACCTGTAGCGTAATGAGGCTGACAAATCAGCCTCATTTTCCATTTTGAAGAGAAATTAATAAAAAATGTCGAAATACGCAAAATTGGTAAGGGTTATTCATAGAAAAAAAGCTCATTTTCTTATAAAATAGAGGATGTTGTGTTAAGCCTTGAAAAAAGGAAGTGTGTAAGAACCTTGAATAAAAAGAAAAAAAAGAAGACGCATGTACCGTTCCGTTTAAATATGTTATTTTTTGTGGTTTTTGTGCTGTTTTCCGTTCTCATCCTCCGCTTGGGTGAATTACAAATTGTTTTTGGTGATGATTTTAAACGGGAAATTGAACGAACAGAGGATATCACCGTAAATAACCCTGTCCCAAGAGGAAAAATGTATGATCGAAATGGGAAAGCCATTGTTGATAATAAACCTTTAAATGCCATTACTTATACAAAGAATCAAAGTACTACGCAAGAAGAAATGTTGAAAACAGCAGAGAAATTGGCAAAATTTATTGAGATGGACACAAAAAAAATACCTGTAAGAGATAAAAAAGACTTTTGGATTATGAAGTATCCTGAAAAGGCAAAGGCCTTAATCTCTAAAAAAGAATGGGATAAATATAAACAAAAAAAATTAACTGACAAAGAAATCTATCAAATGCAAATTGACAGAATTGAAAATGATGATCTTATGGAGCTAGAAAATGATAAAGAGGCAATGGAAGTCCTAGCGATTTATAGGAAATTCAATAGCGGATATGCACTGACACCACAAATCGTTAAAAATAAAGATGTAAAACCTGAAGAATTTGCGATTGTTAGTGAAAACTTAGAAAATCTTCCAGGTGTGGATACAACTACTGACTGGGACCGAACTTATCCGTTTGGTGATACATTAGGGTCCATTTTAGGCAATGTTTCATCCTCAGAAGCAGGAATACCAAAAGAACAGTTAAGTAAATATCTTGCTCGAGACTATAGCAGAAATGACCGTGTGGGACAAAGTTATATTGAATTAAAGTATGAGGATGTCCTTCATGGTCAAAAAGCAAAAGTAAAAAATGTAACAGATAAGTCTGGGAAGGTTCTTTCTACTGAAGTTGTTTCTGAAGGTAAAAGGGGAAAAGACCTTGTATTAACCATTGATATGGATTTACAGAAGCAGGTAGAAAAAATTATTGAAGATGAGATGTGGGATGCGAAGAAAAAGCCAAATACTGCGCTATTGGATCGTGCTTTTGTAGTAGTCATGAATCCTAAAACAGGAGAAATTCTGTCGCTAGCCGGAAAGCAAATTGGTAAGGACAAAGCTGGTAAAACCGTTATGAAAGACTTTGCTGGAGGGAATATTACATCTTCCTATAACGTCGGGTCCGCTGTGAAAGGGGCAACCATCCTAACGGGTTATAAAACAGGAGCAATAAGTCCTGGAGATACTCAACTGGATGAACCTTTAGTTATTAAAGGTACACAGGTGAAAAAATCTTGGAAAACATTTGGAAGAATTAATGACTTAAGAGCACTTCAAGTCTCTTCTAACGTTTATATGTGGAAAACAGTTATTGAGATGGCCCATGGACGTTATGTCCCTAACGGACCATTAATATTAGATACAGAAAAGACTTTTAATACAATGAGACAAACCTTTAGTCAATTTGGACTTGGTACCCGGACGGGGATTGACCTGCCAAACGAAGCGAGCGGTTTTCCGGGTTCAGAAAATAAACCAGGTTTGCTTCTTGACTTTGCCATTGGTCAATATGATACCTATACACCGATTCAGCTTGCACAGTATGTTTCTACGATTGCTAACGGCGGTTATCGTGTGCAGCCACATATCGTTAAGGAAATCCGCGAGCCAATAATGGAGAATAATGAATTAGGTCCTATTATTGAAGAAATGCAACCTAAGGTATTAAATCGTGTGGATATGAAAGAACAATGGATTAAGCGAGTACAAGAAGGTTTCCGCATGGTTATGCAGGTGGGCGATGGTACAGCTACAAGTTACTTTAAAAGTGCTCCGTACCACCCAGCCGGTAAAACAGGGACTGCACAGGCCTTTTATTACGGGTCTGATAAATCTAAATATGGTACACCAGTCATGAACTTAAGTCTTGTTAGCTTTGCACCTTCAGACAATCCTGAAGTAGCTTTGGCTGTTATGGTACCATGGGCATACCAAGGAAATAGTGGACCGAGTGTGAATAACTTAATTGGCCGAAAAGTAATGGATGCATACTTTGACTTAAAAAAGAATCGTAATAGTACGGGAGAATCATCAACTACAGAACAACAGCAGACTGAAATTCCTACTGATGCAAATCAAAACAACCAATAGTCAACAAGAAACTGTCTCCAATTTGGAGCAGTTTTTTTTTATAAAGTTAAAGCAATTGGAGCAAGATATAATTACATAACAAAATCAGAAATAAATGGGACAAGTAAGGATGGTGAATTTACAAAAGCTCAACATAGATTTACAAAACCTTTACATTCCATTAAAACCCGGTTTACAGTGAGGGTTTATTCTTAAACATGTAAGGAAGACAAACATTAATAACAACTAAAATCCTTAGGGGGAATTAAGAAATGAAAAGCCTGAAAAAATTAAGCTTATTTTCGATTCTAGCAGCAGTTATGGTCATGATGGCTGCTTGTGGAGGCGGAGCTGGTACTGATAAAAAAGACGGAACAGCTGATGGTGGAAATAAAGAACTTTCTGGCTCATTAGTTATTTCCGGTTCATCTGCAATGCAGCCATTAGTTGCAGCTGCAGCAGAAGAATTTATGGCAGACAATCCTAATGTTGATATTCAAGTTAATGCTGGAGGTTCTGGTACAGGCTTATCACAAGTGGCTGAAGGATCTGTACAAATTGGAAACTCAGACGTTTTTGCTGAAGAAAAAGAAGGTATTCCTGCCGACCAGCTTGTTGATCATAAAGTAGCTGTAGTTGGAATCACTGCTGCCGTTAACCCTAATGTAGGTATTAAAGATATTTCAAAAGAAGATTTAGTTAAAGTTTTTACTGGAAAAGTGACGAACTGGAAAGAAGTTGGCGGTAAGGATCAAAAAATCGTATTAGTAAACCGTCCTGATTCATCTGGTACTCGTGCAGTATTCAATAAATTTGGTTTAGATGGTGCTACACCAGCAGAAGGAATTACAGAAGATTCATCAAACACAGTTAAGAAAATTATCAATGAAACAGATGGAGCAGTTGGTTATCTTGCATTCTCATATTTCACTGATGATAAAGTTACTCCACTTTCAATTGACGGAGTAGAACCTACTGATGAGAGCGTTCAATCAGGTAAGTTCCCAATCTGGGCATATGAACATTCATATACGAAAGGTGAGCCTGATGGCCTTGCAAAAGCGTTCCTTGACTATTTAATGTCAGATGATATTCAAAACACTCTGTTAAAAGAACAAGGATACCTTCCTGTTACAAAAATGAAGGTTGAACGTGATGCAGAAGGAAAGCAGAAAAACCTATAAGCAGTAAAATTTTTAAAAGTAAAGGGTAAATGCAGGATGCGTTTACCCTCTTATGACGTATTCATAGGGGTGTTTGGATTTATATGGAAAAAACAATTCCTGCAAGTGAGAGATTATTAAAATCAAAAAAAAGTCTAATGTCTGGGGAAATGAGAGGCAAGGTTATAGTCATACTATGTGCTGTAATCATGATCTCAGTAACCATTTCAATCACCATTTTCTTAGGTACCAAAGGTCTACAATCTTTTATTAAAAATGGTGTCAGTGTGATTGAGTTTATTACTAGTTCAAATTGGAACCCTACAAATAAAGCTAATCCGGAATATGGTGCTTTACCGTTTATCTTCGGCTCCTTTGCCGTCACTTTCCTTTCGGCGCTAGTTGCTGCACCATTAGGTATTGGCGGTGCTATTTTTATGACTGAAATTGCACCATCCTGGGGAAGGAAAATTTTACAGCCTGTCATTGAGTTATTGGTGGGAATTCCCTCCGTTGTTTATGGTTTCATCGGACTTACCGTGTTAGTTCCTTTTATCAGGGAGAGTGTGGGGGGTCTCGGCTTTAGTTTATTATCTGGGACGATTGTGCTTTCAATTATGATTTTGCCAACTGTAACGACCATTGCGACAGATGCAATGAGTTCAATACCAAAAAATCTTCGTGAAGGTTCCTATGCGTTGGGTGCCACCCGTTGGCAGACTATTCGTAAAGTCTTAATACCAGCAGCATTACCAACTCTTTTAACGGCAATCGTGTTAGGTATGGCCAGAGCCTTTGGGGAAGCACTAGCTGTTCAAATGGTTATTGGTAACGTAAGAGACCTACCATCAAGCATATTAGATGCATCAGCAACTTTAACGACGATTATTACACTCAATATGGGACATACAACCTATGGAAGTGTTGAAAATAATACACTATGGTCAATGGGATTGATTTTATTAGTCATGTCGTTTGCGTTTATTCTCCTTATTCGCTATCTCTCTTCTAGGAGGAAAATGTAATGAACAGCAAAACTGCGGATCGTATTGCAACGGGAGTCTTTATTGCAATTGCTATTATTATCGTTTCTATATTAGTCGGTCTATTTTATTATATTTTGGTTAATGGTCTTAAGCATATTTCAATAGATTTCTTAACAACCCCATCTAGCAACGTACGTGCGGGCGGAGGTATACGTGATCAACTTTTTAATTCTTTTTATATCTTGTTTATTACAATGTTAATTGCTGTTCCACTTGGAGTGGGCGGTGGTATTTATATGGCTGAATATGCAAAACCAGGGAAAATTACAGACATTATTCGTTCATGTATTGAAGTGTTGGCATCACTGCCATCTATCGTCATCGGGATGTTTGGTTTATTAATGTTTGTAAATGTTACAGGCTGGGGCTATACCATCCTGGGTGGTGCGTTGGCACTTACTGTTTTTAATTTACCTGTAATAGTAAGGGTTAGTGAGGATGCTCTTCGATCAGTTCCTCGCGATTTAAAAGAAGCGAGCCTTGCCCTAGGAATTACTCATTGGCATACGATTAAAACAGTTTTATTACCAAGTGCTTTCCCGTCTATTTTAACTGGAGCCATTCTTGCTTCGGGTCGTGTGTTTGGTGAAGCAGCGGCGTTGTTATTTACGGCAGGCCTTTCTACACCAAGATTAGATTATGCGAATTGGAATCCATTTTCAGCGCAATCGCCATTAAATATTTTCCGTCCTGCGGAAACACTGGCTGTTCACATTTGGTCAGTTAATACTCAAGGGTTAATTCCAGACGTTGAGGAAGTTTCAAATGGATCTGCTGCAGTTCTAGTTATATCCGTACTAATATTTAATTTATTAGCCCGGTGGATTGGTAGTTTGATTCATAAGAAAATCACAGCAACTAAATAAAGGGCGGGATACATGATGGTTACAGCTTTTAAGGAAAAGAGCTCAACAGAACAAGCTGTTCAGTCAAACAGCCATATGGTAAAGGAACATATTTTGAAGGTCAATCATTTGCAGATATTCTACGGGGAAAAGCGTGCAGTTAATGGAATATCAATGGATATTGAAAAAAATGGCGTAACAGCGCTTATTGGTCCTTCAGGATGTGGTAAATCAACTTTCCTGAGAAGTATTAATCGGATGAATGACTTAATTCCGGGAGCAAGGGCTGAAGGTGAAATCCTTTATGAAGATGTCAATATTTTGTCTGATGACATCAATGTTGTAGCTTTACGTAAGGAAATTGGAATGGTTTTTCAAAAGCCAAATCCCTTCCCTAAATCGATATACGAAAATATTACCCATGCCCTTAAGTTTGCTGGGATAAAAAAGAAAAAAGTCTTAGATGAAATTGTCGAGGAAAGTCTTCACAAAGCAGCGCTATGGGATGAAGTAAAGGATCGGCTCCATAAATCGGCACTCTCGCTTTCTGGAGGACAGCAGCAACGTCTTTGTATCGCAAGAACAATTGCGATGAAACCGACTGTTATGCTCCTGGATGAACCGTCTTCTGCTCTAGACCCGATATCAAATGCTAAAGTTGAAGATTTGATTGTTGATTTAAAGAAGGATTATTCAATTATTATTGTCACCCATAATATGCAGCAAGCATCTCGTATTTCAGACAAAACTGCCTTCTTTTTAAACGGCGATTTGGTTGAATATGACAACACGGAAACAATCTTTACTAATCCATCTGTTAAAAAGACCGAAGAATATATTTCTGGTAGGTTTGGATAAGGAGGAATCGGTGTGGCAATCCCAACATTGACTAGAGAAGTTTTTAATGTGAAAGATCTTAACTTATGGTATGGAGAGAATCATGCCTTAAAGAATATCAATTTTCCTATTAATAAAAAAGAAGTAACAGCTATTATCGGTCCATCTGGTTGTGGGAAATCAACATTTATTAAAACCCTAAATTTGATGATCAATATGGTCCCAAATGTAAAAATGACCGGTGAAATTAATTATGATGGTCAAAATATATTAGATGAGAAAATGGACCTTGTTGAACTGCGTAGGCATGTTGGCATGGTCTTTCAAAAGGGTAATCCATTCCCACAATCGATTTATGATAATATTGCCTATGGTCCAAGAATTCATGGAATTAAGAAAAAGGTTCATTTGGACGAACTTGTCACAAAATCATTAATGGATGTGGCTCTATGGGATGAAGTTAAGGATCGTTTACATGCACCTGCTTTAGGACTTTCAGGTGGGCAACAGCAAAGGTTATGTATAGCAAGGGCGCTCGCGACTAAACCTGAGGTTTTGTTAATGGATGAGCCGACTTCTGCCCTCGATCCCATCTCTACTTTGAAAATTGAGGAATTAATTTTAGAGTTGAAAGAAAAATATACCATTGTTATTGTTACCCATAACATGCAGCAAGCGGCACGGGTTTCAGATAAAACAGCTTTCTTTTTAATGGGGGAATTAATCGAATTAGATTCCACTTCTGCTATTTTTTCAAATCCAAAAGATTCACGAACGGAAGGCTATATTACAGGAAGATTCGGATGATGAGGTGACTAAATTGAGTACAAGGTCGAATTTTGATAATAATTTAAAGCAGTTGAAAGAATTGCTATTACAAATGGCTAATAAAGCTGAGTTGGCCATAAAGGAATCGATGATCGCTCTAATTAACCAAGATATGGAAATGGCTAAGCTTGTAATTGATGGCGATAATGAAATTGATGATTTAGAGCATGAAATCAATGATAAGGCTTTATTATTAATTGCAAGAGAATCACCTGTAGCAACAGATTTAAGACAAATCAATGTAGCCTTAAAAGTATCATCTGAGGTGGAGCGGATGGCGGACATGGCTGTGAACATTGCAAAATCTGCGGTTCATATCGGAAATGAAAAACATATAAAAGAAATGGTTGATATTCCAAATATGATGGAAATGGCTTTAGATATGGTATCTGATTCTATCAAAGCATTTTATTCAGAGGATATTACCCTTGCTAAAAGTTGTGCTAAAAGAGATGATCAAGTAGATAAAATGTTTGGAAGCCTGATTCAGGAACTATTAGGTTACATTCCTAAAAATCCTAATTCTACAAACCAAATTATCCAATTAGCATTCGTGTGTAGATTTATTGAAAGAATAGCTGACCATTCCACAAATATTGCTGAAAATGTAATCTATTTAGTAACAGGAAAACGAATTGATTTGAACGCCTAACAAAAAATAGTATGAATCAAAGATGAAGCACACTAAGAGTGCTTCGTCTTTTTTTTATTCACAAGGTAGAGTTTTGTCGAAAAGGAAGCAAGATACGACAAATTGCGTTTATT
This sequence comes from Bacillus sp. SLBN-46, assembly GCF_031453555.1. Taxonomy (GTDB): domain Bacteria; phylum Bacillota; class Bacilli; order Bacillales; family Cytobacillaceae; genus Neobacillus. The sequence continues at coordinate 1,996,808 of NZ_JAVIZM010000001.1, forward strand.
GTGTGCCTATCAATCTGATGATAACATTAAATTATAAATAATAAGAATAATATGGATATATATGCATATAATGATTGTTTGCAGAAACGGAGGACAAAACATGATTGAGGAAATAATTAAATTACGAGGGGACGGGCTATCGTTTCCAAGAATTGCTTCAGTACTTAATACAACGGTTGGTAAAGTTCAATATAGATGGAATAAATGGATAGATCACTCGGATGAAATTCATTCAAATGTCCAAAAAACCACTGGTAAGAAGTCCGCTAATAGCCAAATTGCACCTGATCAAATTCCTCTTAAGGGTGAATTGAAGGCAAAACTTGTTTCCCCTCGAAAAATTATTCTTTTCTGGGAAGTTTCCGAAATACCGAAGAAAATAATTGAACTATTTTTCAAGAAAAGGTTTGAGGAGCTCGTAACGGTTATCCGTGTGTATGACGTAACAGATATTACGTTTAATGGAAAAAATGCACACCATTTTTATGAAATACCCGTTTCTTATCAAAGTGGACATTGGATAATAAAAGGCCTAATACCCAATAGGAATTTTGTTGCAGAATTAGGAATTTATTTTTCAGATCAAAACTTTTTCCCTCTTCTTCGGTCTAATTGCATTCAAACCCCTCAATCCCAGATAGTGAGTGGGTATGAAGGGAACTCTAATCTTTACTTGAAGGTTCAAGAATATGAAGAGAAACCGCCAAAGTGGACGGAACATGTAAGTACGTATAGCTATTATGTTGAAACAACAAACAACTTGGAGGAGAAAAATGAATAAGACATTTTCTCAACAAGATGAGGCTAATAAGCCCGCAAATAATTGGCAATTAAAAATCTTAATGCTGTGCTGGGAGTATCCACCGAATATTGTTGGCGGACTCTCGAGGCATGTAGCTGGTTTATCCGCTGAATTGGCAGCACTTGGTCATGAAGTTCATGTATTAACGGCTGGGACGGACCAACTTCCTGCGTTTGAAACCATGAGTGGTGTGCATGTTCATCGAGTTCAGCCAATTAATAATCGTGATGAGCATTTTTTCCCCTGGATAGGCGGCTTAAATTTGGCCATGGCCTTTAAGGCTGAAAGATTATCAGAAGAGATTACATTTGATTTACTACATGCACATGATTGGCTTGTAGGGGCATCTGCTATTGTTTTAAAGGATACCCTTGGTGTCCCATTATTAACGACCATTCACGCAACTGAGCATGGTAGAAATAATGGGATTTACAATGAAATGCAGCAATTTATACATGAGAAGGAACAACAGTTAATTTCTGAATCTGATCATATTATTGTTTGCAGTGAATACATGAGGGATGAACTCCTTTCTATATTTAAAGAAACATATGTGAATATAGCTGTTATTCCAAATGGAATTGAGTTAGTGGCACCAAATCAAGCCTTAAATGAGATTTTCCCGGGACTAAAGAACGGAAAATATATATTTTCCTTAGGGAGAATTGTAAAGGAAAAGGGTTTTGAAACAATCATAGAGGCAGCTGCAATTGCCAAAGATGAAGGATTAGATTATCGGTTTATTATTGCTGGAAAGGGGCCAATGCTTGAGGCATATCGCCAGCATATTTCAACCCGGCAATTAGAGAGTCACGTCCAATTTATTGGCTTCATTACAGATGAACAAAGGAATGTCTTGATTCAAGAAAGTGAGTTGGCGGTGATACCAAGTTTATACGAACCTTTTGGTATTGTTGCATTGGAAACAATGACCTTCGGTAAACCAACGATTGTTTCCAATACCGGAGGCATGAAAGGAATAGTTAAGCACCTCCAAACAGGGTTATTGATGGTTCCGGGAGATGCACGAAGCTTACTGGAGCAAATTAGCTTTTTACATAATAACCCTAAGAAAGCACAAGAAATTGGAGAAAAGGGAAGACAAATTGTAAAGAGCTTGTATGGTTGGAAACGAATTGCCTCAGAAACAAGTAGAGTAATGGAAGATTTATTGTTAAGTGAGCGCATTAACAAGAGTGAGGAAGAAGGACAGGGAAGGCAAATAATTCGTAAATAAGGTGTAAGCGATGATGAATTTAATTGAAAAACACAATATTGAACAGACTTCCGGCCGTCAACAGTCATCTGAATCATTACTATTTATTCCGGGGCTATGGGTAAATGGGAAGTACTATTGGCTACAGGACTGTACGGAAAAGGTCATTTATGATGAAGAGATGACAATCAGAGTAAAACAGGAACAAGTACATTCTAAAATTCGAATGTCCAGTATTTTCGTAAGTAATCACGGCAATCAGGAGAAAGAGATTAAAGTATTAGCTATGCACCATTTTTCAAATGTTGGGAAAGATAATTTAACCTTTGTTTCTCCCTTAGATAATCACATTTTTCATCATACTAATAAACAGGTTTATTTAGTTAATGCTCATTACCAAAGGATAGGATTAACAGAATATACGGCTATGCCTCTTTGGAATGTCTATACAGACCAAATTTGGAGCTCACTTCAAACCGGGACTTTGAAATACCAGCCATTGGCTAAGGGTCCTGCAGCAAGCGTGTTTGCTTTAAAAATGGCCATTCAACCACATGAAACAGGCAAAATGATGACTTGGAGTATTAATGGATCGAACAAAAATGAATTAATTGCAATGGAAGATGCTCTAATAAAAAATATACACTAGCATTTCCTTTTGAAAAATGATATTATAGAAAAGTCGTATGAACGAACTAGCTTAATCGTTTGGAGGGAAATTGACATGCGTGTAAATATTACGTTAGCTTGCACTGAGTGTGGAGACCGTAACTATATTTCAACAAAAAATAAACGTAACAACCCAGACCGTCTTGAGCTTAAGAAATATTGCCCAAGAGAAAAGCGTACAACAGCACACCGTGAAACAAAATAAGCAGTAGGGCTTCCTGCTGCTTTTTTTGTTGTCCAAATGTTATGTATGGAGGTTTCAATCGAATGAATGGTAAACATTCACTACGCAAAATAATAAAAGATTCTCTCTCAGAACTAACAAGACCTCTCTATGAAGATTACTCCTATAAAATAGCAACCCGATTGTTTGATGATGATGACTGGAAACAAGCAAATGTCATTGGAATCACCATATCTAAACGTCCTGAAGTTGATACATATCAAATTATTCGTAAAGCATGGGAACAAGGTAAACAAGTGGTAGTACCAAAGTGTAACCCAAAGGAAAAGAAATTAGTATTTCGAACATTAAAGGAATTTTCCCAGCTTGAGTCCGTGTTTTATGGTCTATATGAACCAATTGAAGACCAAACTGCTAAGGTCGAAGCAGATGATATCGATCTTTTAATTGTACCAGGCCTTGCCTATACGAAGACAGGATATCGTGTGGGATTTGGAGGTGGGTATTATGATCGGTTTTTAACCGCTTATTCAGGGAAAACACTCTCAATGGCCTTTGAAAATCAAATAGTTGAGCAATTCCAAGTTGAAACGCATGATTTACCTGTATCAAAAATTATTACAAATGTTGAGGTTATTTATACAAAATGATCGAAGTTTTAATTGTTTTTATTGGTATTCTATTGACAGGACTAGCAGGCTATTCACTTAAATCGTTGACCGTATCAGGTGCCCTTGCAGCTATAATTACTGGGCTTGCTGTATATCTGGGTTTTGGAATAAACGGATTGGTCCTTCTTGGTGTTTTCTTTGCCTCTTCAAGCCTATGGTCAAAATATAAGAGCTCCGCAAAGAATAGTATTGAAGAAAAATTAGCAAAAGGTGCAACAAGGGATTGGCGGCAAGTGTTTGCTAATGGAGGAGCAGCTGGATTTTTTAGTATTGTTCATTTCTCTCATCCTAATTTTATTTGGTTAATAGGGTTTGTTGTTTGTCTTGCAAGTGCGAATTCAGATACATGGGCTTCTGAAATTGGTAGCCTTAGCCGTAAGCACCCTATATACATACGTACATTTAAACGGATTGAGAAGGGAACCTCAGGTGCAATTAGTCTGTTAGGAAGCACCGCAGCACTAGCTGGCGCGCTTCTTATATCTATCTTTAGTTATTGGCTTTTTATGTTAAGCTTTAGAGTAACTGTTCTCATTTTTTTATTTGGATATATTGGTAATGTTATTGATACGATTATAGGGGCTTTTTACCAACAGGTATATGTTTGTAAAAAATGTGGGATAGAGACTGAGAAAAAAGAACATTGTCAAATAGCAACGACTAGAATAAAGGGTATTCCATTAGTAGATAATGATATGGTGAATTTTCTTTCAGGCGTGCTTTCTGCAATTTTAGCAATTTTAGTCATTCAATTAACAAGGTAATAAACAAAAAAACCACTTGTAACAAAATTGACTAATAGATAACGGTTTCATGAAGAATTTATAGTAATGAAAGATTGTGAAATAGTGTACAATCTAATTGTAGGTAAGATATAAATGAGATTTGATGAACGCACCTTAAACTACCTATTGGAGGAATAAGCCATGTTAAATCGAGTGAATAGAGTAGCATTAATTGGTACAGGGTTTGTTGGTTCTAGCTATGCATTTGCATTATTAAATCAAGGTATAACTGAGGAACTTGTCTTAATTGACTTAAATAAAGATAAAGCAGAAGGAGATGCAATGGACTTAAATCATGGACTTCCATTCGCTCCATCTCGTACAAAAATTTGGTATGGAGATTACAAGGATTGTGGGGACGCAGATCTTGTTGTCATTACAGCAGGGGCCAACCAAAAACCAGGCGAAACACGACTTGACTTAGTTGAAAAGAACACCAAAATATTTAAAGGCATTGTTGAACAAATTATGGCGAGTGGTTTTGATGGAATATTTGTTGTTGCTACAAATCCAGTTGATATTCTAACCTATGCGGTCTGGAAATTCTCAGGACTTCCTAAAGAACGCGTCATTGGCTCAGGGACAATCCTTGATACTGCAAGATTCCGATTCTTACTGGGCGACTACTTCGATGTAGATACCCGAAATGTTCACGCCTATATAATTGGTGAACATGGTGATACTGAGCTTCCTGTTTGGAGCCACGCTGATATAGCTGGTACCTCTATTTCAGAATGGACAAAAAATAAAGCTGGATTCATTCAAGATGATTTAAATCAAATCTTCCTAAATGTTCGTGATGCAGCCTACCATATCATTGAAAGAAAGGGTGCCACTTATTATGGAATTGCCATGGGCTTAGTTCGATTGACCAAGGCAATCTTACGAAACGAAAACTCTGTTCTTACAGTATCCGCATACCTTGATGGAGAATATGGACAAAATGATATTTATATTGGGGTACCTGCAGTAGTAAATCGAAACGGGATAAGAGAAATCGTCGAGCTCGACTTAAGTCAGGATGAAAAAGAAAAGTTTACAAACTCAGTTAATGTACTAAAGAACACAATGGAACCTGTATTTAAGAATATATAGAAAGACAATATGAGGCTGACTGCAAAAGGTCAGTCTTTTTTTACGGATTTTTGGATAATATGCAAACCAATATCACAAAATATCAACAGGAGGGATGAGAATGTCACGTATGTTAACATCCATTTTGATGATTGGCTCAATTGGATATTTTGCCTATCGATACAGATATCGTTTAATCAATATTCTACTTGGTTCCGGTTGGATGCGTAGGTTAGCTGTTGGTTCCATCATGAGCTTTCCTGGTGTAAAAAATAAAATGATGCAATCGGTATTTGGAGGACCATCTGAGCGGTGAAAAGCCACAGATGGTTTTTTTATTTTGTTAACTAATATTCCTTGTTTAATTTTTGTGACTTAAATAATTCGTTTATAATGAAAGTAATGAGGAAATTAAAAAGTCTCTAACTGCGACTTATTTTTATATAGAAAGTAGGGGGCAAGTTGAATTTTAGAGAGGACTATGTTTTTTGGAGGTTGGCATATTTTTTCATATCTGAGCAGGGCTATAGAATTATTCAATTATTTGATAATCAAAAAGAGCTTTGGTTAGAAAAACTTGAAAGTAAGGGTGCTCCAATTGTTCGTTTGCTTCGCCAAGACATTGACTGGAGCAACTCCATACAAAAAGATATTGAGTTTTGCACATCTAATGGAGAGAGAGTCCGTAGACAGGTCCGTCGTTGGGAACTAAATTTATTAAATATTTATGTAAGTCAATTTCCACCTGTTGATGAATATGAGTATCGACTGGCTAAGCCGTTTGTTTACCCAGAAGGAAAGAAAACGATTGTGAACTCAGTTTTATTAACCAGCAAGAATTACAATGAAGGTTTGCAACTTCTTTCAGAGCGGTATGGAAAGGATATTACGTTTTCAATTAATGATGAATACTCGGAACAGGATGCCGCCAATTTAAAGAATACCGCTTTAGAATATGCAATGAAAAAAGCGAAATCTGAAAGAGCTGTATTTACGAGTGGTAAACCGTTTTTTACCTATGTATTTATGATCATTCAAATTGCCGTTTTTTTCTGGTTAGAGACACATGGTGGAAGTACGAATAACCAGAATTTGATTAAGTATGGAGCAAAGTTTAATCCGTACATTCTAGATGGTGAATGGTGGCGCTTTCTTACACCAGTGTTTCTTCATAGTGGATTTACCCATTTAGCTATGAACACACTGTCCTTATATTTTCTAGGTACGGCAATTGAAAGAATGTACGGTAGTTTCCGCTTTGTATTTATCTACTTGTTTTCGGGAATAACAGGGTTCATTGCCAGCTTTATATTTGTTGATAACGTTTCTGTAGGAGCAAGTGGAGCTATTGCGGGATGCTTTGGAGCCTTACTTTACTTCGGTGTCATCTACCCTAAATTATTTGCAAGGACACTTGGAACGTACGTGATCGCTATCTTTTTAGTAAATATTGCATTTGGTTTTTCACAAAGTGGAATAGATAATGCTGGACATTTAGGTGGCCTAATTGGAGGATTTTTGGCATCAGGAATCATGCATTTTCCAAAGAAGAAAAAACCTCTATTACAAGGAATATTTTTACTCCTATCCATTATGACGGTTGCGATTTCTTTATATTTCGGTTTTAGTGATACATTAAAATCAAAAGGTGAAAATTCAAATCTCATATTAGCTCAAGAATATATAAACCACGAGAATTATAAGCAGGCATATGAAGTTCTTAAGGGTGTCGAGGAGAGGTCAGAGAACCCTTCGGCTCAAATTTATTTTCTGTTATCCTTTACGGAGATTAAGCAAAACATGCTAACAGAGGCAAGAACACATTTGCATAAGGCTTTAAAATTGGAACCTGAATTTCCAGAAGCCAACTATAATTTGGCACTAATTTATTTAGAAGAAAACGACCTAATACAAGGGAAAAAGTATGCTGAAAGAGCAGCCAAACTAAGTCCGGATAAAAAGGAATATACGGCCTTAGTCCGGGAAATTGATCAACTTATTCAATCATCTGGCGGAGGAGAATAGGCTCTCCATTTTCTGTCTCAGTTAAAACTAATAAATGTGATTTATTCTTTGCTAGTAAAATGAGCGGGAGGGTACTGCCGATTGGGGACACAATGGTGCCATCGGCTTTTTTTATGCCAAGGAAGTAATTTTTATAAAGGCCTTCCCATAATTGACCAACAATTCGATCGGTAACTGCTTTTGAAAATCCAGATAAACCTGACTTTGCTTTCTCACTAAATAGGGTGAATGGGAATGCTTGATAGTCATTTAAATGAATAGTGTAGTGCCTAATCCCTTTATTCCAGCTGTATTGCAGCATTCTTTCTGTTTGTTCATCTAGTTTTTGTTTCCACTCCGTTTGTTCTTTTGTTTTAGGACTGTGGAAGGATCGATTAGTATTATCCTGGGGAATGACGTATAAATAATCATCTGATAATGCTTGTGAACTAAATATTGGGCCGTCATTTTCATGGAGTTCTCCTTGGTGAAAAGTAATTGCTTGAAAAAGAGAAGAATCCTTAATAGGAATGCGCTTCTCTTGTATGAGCCTTGATGTAGTTTGTTTCCAATCGCCAAGTTCTCCAATCAGCCTTCCATTGGAGTATAAAAACCCTGCATCCTGCCGTAAATACGCTTTTCGGTCAAGAGTGGAATCTATCGTCCAAAGTAAGGAACTTGGTTCAATTATAGATAGAGAGGTTTTGGCAGATGTAAAGTTAACATTAGGTGCAATTGGAAAATAAGTAATACTTTCTTCTGCAACAGGTGTTTTTACTTGGAAGTAAACGTAAGCAGTGATACTGAGTATTAAAATTCCAACCATGACATAAATTTTTCTCACTATTTTTCTTCCTTCCGTGGTTTAAATAACACTTTGTTTGTCCTGTTACTGTTATATGGCCACATTATCATGGAAATGCCAATAAATTGGACATGTATTAAGGAAGAAGGAAAGATTTTTATAGAATAAATAAATTATTGCCTTGAGGTGGAATTTTGCTTAGGTTATACTTTTTGTTGTGAAACTAATTGTTCTCTCCATATTAAAATTAAGGGGATCATGATGAAAACGATTTATGAAATTCAGCAATTCTTAAAGCAATTTGGAACAATTATTTACGTCGGAGATAGAGTCGCAGATCTTGAACTAATGGAGTTGGAATTAAAGGAATTGTATCAGGCGCAGTTAGTAGAAACAAGAGAGTTCCAAACGGCATTGTTAATTTTAAGGCACGAAATTCAATTAGAAAAAGAAAAATCAAAATAACAAAGATAGGTGAATATACATTGTCAGAGAAATGGATTGCAGGTGTTGATCTAGGGGGAACCACTACTAAAATTGCCTTTATCACGATGGATGGAGAAATCGTTGAAAAATGGGAAGTACCTACCGATAACACCAATGAAGGTCAAAATATTACATTCAATATTTCAAAAGCCATTGATGAAAAATTAATGGAATTAGGTCAGATGAAGGACAAATTAATAGGAATTGGAATGGGTGCTCCTGGGCCTGTTGACTACGAGAATGGAATCATTTTAAACGTGGTGAATTTAGGCTGGAGAGATAATTATCCTTTAAAAGCAAGTCTCGAAACAGCTACCATGCTTCCAGCTACAATTGAAAATGATGCCAATTGTGCAGCCTTGGGCGAGATGTGGAAGGGTGCTGGAAATGGAGCTAAGGACCTTGTTTGCATCACGTTAGGAACAGGTGTTGGCGGTGGCGTTATTGCTAATGGCAACATCGTTCAGGGTGTGAACGGTGCAGCTGGAGAAATTGGCCATATTACTGCTATCCCTTTTGATGGTGCACCATGTAATTGTGGCAAGACTGGGTGTCTTGAAACAGTGGCATCAGCTACAGGAATTGTTCGCTTGGCGATGGAAGAGTTAAATAAGAACGAATCAAAGGGTGAACTAAGGAATATATTAATCAATAATGGAAAAATAACGGCTAAAGATGTGTTCGATACAGCCAAAAATGGGGATGTATTAGCTCTTGAAGTTTTAGATGTGGTGTCCTTTCACTTAGGCTTTGTTGCCGCTAATATTGCCAATACGTTAAATCCAGGGATGATTGTCCTTGGCGGCGGAGTTTCAAAAGCTGGGAGCATTCTATTAAATAAGGTAAAAGAATACTTTGTTAAATATGCTTTCTCGGCTGTCAGAGAATCCACAACCTTATCTTTAGCAACATTAGGAAATGATGCTGGAGTCCTTGGGGCAGCATGGCTTATAAAGAATAAATTAAACCAATAGTAAACAATCATTTGAAAAGCCTGCAATCGTGCAGGCTTTTTCTTTTCATACATTCATTCATTCATTTCTTGCAGTCATCATACATATTTATTTATGATGGGAGGAGGGGGAAGAATGGAAATAACAATACGATCCGGAGAGACAGTATCCTTTTTTAGTCGCTTGTTTAAGGTGCCGATCAGCCTCATTGAAGATTCCAACCCTAATATAAGTCCAAATAACCTAAAATTGCGAGAAAAAGTTAAAATACCAGGATATATATCAATCCCCTATGTAATACAAGATGGGGATACTTTATTGGACATTGCAGCGGCTGTCGATCTACATGTAGATGCACTTCTCATCCTTAATCCAAGTATGGAGTCAGAACGTGTAAAAATGGGTGAGACCATATATGTACCAGAGAGGATTGCTACTCCTTTTACTACAGTGAAATCTGCTTGTAATTATATCAGCCTTGAAAAAACAATTCATTCCCTTAAGAAGGCTTATCCTTTTATTTCAGTTAATATAATAGGTAAGAGTGTTCTTGGGAATTCCATTCATGAAATTAGAATCGGACGGGGTAAAAAGAAAATACATATGAATGCCTCGTTCCATGCTAATGAATGGATTACAACTATGGTTTTAATGAGCTTAGTCAATAATTATCTTCTCTCTTTAACTAATGGATCTATGATAAGAGGAGAAAAGACTTTTCATTCATATGAAGAAATAGAGTTATCTATTGTACCTATGGTCAACCCTGATGGAGTAGACCTCGTATTAAATGGGCCTCCTAGGGAGTTGAGGGAGGATGTAATTCAAATGAATGAGGGAAGCGATGAATTCGTTCATTGGAAGGCAAATATTAGAGGGATTGACCTCAATAATCAGTTTCCTGCTAATTGGGACGTTTGTAAAAGAAATAAGACACCAAAATCCCCAGCGCCTAGGGATTTCCCAGGCCATTCACCATTAACTGAACCTGAAGCGATTGCGATGGCGAATTTAGCAAAAAATAGCTCCTTTGATTTTATAATCGCCCTCCACACACAAGGAGAGGAATTTTATTGGGGGTATGAAGGTCTTGAGCCTTCAGTATCAGAAGAGATGGCCAAAGAGTTTGAGAGAGTAAGCGGATACCAAGCCATACGTTATGTTAATAGTCATGCAGGATATAAAGATTGGTTTATCCAAGAATTTAAACGCCCAGGTTTTACTATGGAGTTAGGAAAGGGGATCAATCCTCTTCCCCTATCGCAATTTCAAAAAATACTAAAGCCATCAGAGGCGATTTTTAAGGCTGCTCTTTCTTTTTCATTTTTATAGACACGATATACTTGTTTTATCTCTCCATACTGATTAAAATAAATTATCATCAATAAGACAATGCGTATAAAAAGCCGGGTATACGGCTTTTTTCCTATTTTGTCTTATAAGTTAGAAAACCTGAAACATTTTTGTAAAAAAAACGTACTAACATAAGAGAGCATAAAGGGAAGGGGCAGTAGAATTAAATTGGACCATCTGAATAATAAGAAGCATCTATTCTTCGTGTTACTATTAATTTTTTTGACCCTTCTATTAACTGCCTGTGCTGATAATCAGCAACCAAAACAAAAAATGAATGTAAAAAAAGAGACGCAACAAGAAACGACTCCTCATGAGGAAGCTGATTTGAAATTACCAATCTCCATACCAGAAGGCGAGTTTTACATGCTTGGTGGATGGCTTTCTGACACGGAGGTTCTTTATATTACGAATCTGGAGCAAACATCAAGCGTATATAGATATGACCTTTTATCTGGGAAAAGCAAGTTAATTTATAAAAGTGAGTACCCTATCGTTACTGTAAAAATAAGCCCTTCAAAGAAGAATATTTTAATTCATTCCTCCCCTTCTTCATACGAAGGGGTGGTAACCATCATAGATCAAAATGGTAGTGAACAAATGAAACAGTCATTTGCGTCCTATGAATTAGACTTTGAGTGGAATCTCTTTAATGAATCACAAATTCTTGTAACAAAATTTGATGAGGATTGGAACTTTCAGTTATCGTTATTAGATACGAGTAAATCAAAAACAGTAGAGCTGACCTTACCACAGCCTTTTATTAAGTGGAAGGACGAAAAGAACGTTGCCTATTTAAATTGGGATGAAAATACTCCCTCCTTATTTGCTCCACTTATTTTCAGAAGTATAGAAACAGGAAAAGAAAAAACAATATTACCAGAAGTAATACAATTTTCGACTTTTCCAGATCTACTAATGACTGTTTCTGTTAAGAAAGACGATTCAACCATGGCTGCTTATACATTTTTTGATAAAGAAATGAAAGAGAGCTTTACATTTTCAATCCCTCAGCTAACTAAATTTTCAGATTGGTTAGTGCCTTTCTATGATTACTCGAAGAATAGAGGTCAATTTATAACCTTTGAGCCTCTCAGATCGGGTGAGGTTGATTCCTATACAGAGGGATTTGAGCTCGTTTCTTATAATATTAAGAAGAAAAAGAGAGAACTAATTATGGAGCACCTTGATAATGAACCCATTCTTTTTTCTCCTTCAGGTAATGCCCTGCTATACGGGAATCGTTTTGAAAAAGTAATTGATTTAAAAACAAAAGAAATTTATGAATTGATAAAAGAATGACACACGAGAGTCATTCTTTTTGTTTTTCCAAGCAATGTGATAAAATCACGTTGTTATAAATTCTAGGTAAAGAAGGTGCTTGTCCATGGCCATTGTAGATGTGACCGTGATTCCATTAGGTACGGAAACTCCAAGTGTCAGTAAATATGTAGCAAGTGTACAAAAGGTTTTAAAGAAGTATGAGAGTGCTGGAAAAATCCGCTTTCAACTTACACCGATGAATACTATTATTGAGGGGGAACTTCCTGTTCTTTTTGAAGTGATCCAAGCCATGCACGAGGTTCCATTTGCAGAAGGGATCCAGAGGGTGGCTACAACGATTCGCATTGATGATCGGAGAGATGTGAAACGAACAATGGAATATAAGGTAGACCGGGTTACAAGCCTTCTAAATGAGGAATAAAAATAAAAAAAAGACTGTCCACGGACAGTCTTTTTTCAGGCCTGTATAAGGCATTTAAATGTTTTTTAATGAGTTCCAGTAGGAAAACCGTGTTGTAATACTGTCATTACTGTGAACCATCCGAAAACAAGAAAAGAAGCGATACCCCAAAATGCACCTAAGAAATTTTTATTCTTTAGTGCGCTATATCCACCATATGCAGCAAGCAGGGTTACGATAGCAAAAATAATAACTAAACCCATGAAAAGTCCCCCCTTTTTGGTATAATGAGGCAATATGCCTAACACTTTAAAAGAAATTATGTAACAATATTATATACATTCGTTTCCTATTTTATATTTTTTTCTTTCATTTGTCGAGAGCAAAAACAGCAATGTGTTTGCTGCAATTTTTCTCTCTTTATTAAATAGTGTAAAATAATTATATCGTATTGATTGGAGGAACTGGAAATGAAATGGCAACAACTTCCTTTAGGAAGTATACAAACAAACTGTACTATAGTTGAAAATCAAGATAAGTCATGCTTAATCTTTGACCCAGGCGGTGAAGGAAAGAAACTAATCCATTTAATGAACCAAAGAAAACTGAAACCTAGTGCTATCCTTTTAACGCATGCACATTTTGATCATATAGGGGCTGTAGATGAAGTGAGACAAGCATTCAACATTCCTGTTTATCTACATAAACAGGAAGAAAAATGGCTTAGCGATCCCACATTAAATGGTTCTCAGTTTTTTATTCAGGTTGAATCAATTAAAGTCGCTCCTGCTGACCATCTCATTAAGGATGAGGGACCACTGAAGATAGGTGATTTTGAGTTTGTCGTATTTCATACTCCTGGTCATTCACCGGGAAGTGTTTCTTATTTTTTTGAAAAAGAAGGATTTGTTATTTCGGGTGATGCTTTATTTCAAGGAAGTATCGGTCGTACGGATCTGCCAGGAGGTAATCAAGCACAGTTGTTAAAAAGCATACATGACAAGCTGCTGAGTTTACCTGAAGACACGTATGTTCTGTCTGGTCATGGACCTGTGACAACTATTTTAGAAGAAATGGATAGTAACCCCTTTTTGAATGGTTTTTAGTTGGAAAGTGGAGAGAACAAAGAAAAACCCTTCTCGAAGGAGAAGGGTTTTTCTGGGGGATGTTCTTTTCATATAACGGGAGGGGATATTGTTAAGCTACTAATCTAACAATATAATAATTTTAACACTATGTCAATAGTGTTAACCTAAAAGGAGTCTTTATGATTAGCTATTTACAACAATTAATTTCAACAGCACCAATGAATTTAATTTCCTATGCCGATTATATTTCAACTGCCCTTTACCATCCTGAATACGGCTATTATATGAAAGACAAACAGAAAATTGGACGGGACGGAGACTTCATAACGACAAGTAATATTTCTGATATATATGGCAGGTTGATTGCTAAATGGTTTTCTCAAGTCTGTGAGAGGAATGAATTCAACCCTGTTTTCTGTGAAATTGGTGCTGGTAATGGGCGTTTTGCTAGGGCTTTTTTAGAGGAATGGAACAAATCCATCCAAACACCAATCGATTATATTATTGTGGAAAGTAGTCCCTACCACCGCAAATTACAGATGGAACTGCTAAGCAAAGATTTTTCCATTACCCAAGTAGAAAATCTTAATGAACTAGAGGCCTTTGAAGGAATGGTCTTTTCGAATGAACTTTTTGATGCACTTCCTGTCCATGTAATTGAAAAAGTTAATGGAGAGCTGTTTGAGGTGATGATTGGCTGTCAAAATGAAAAGTTGTTCGAGAAGAGGGTCCCATTATCCAATGCAGCCATTTATTCTTTTTTAGAGGACAATCAACTGAATCTAAATGAAAACCAACGGCTAGAAGTTCCGTTAATAATGGAGAATATGCTGAAGGAAATTTCAAAAACTTTACTAAAGGGACTGGTCGTTACCGCTGATTATGGATATTCAAATGCAGAATGGATGGAGCCAAAAAGAGCGAGGGGCAGTTTACGAGGCTATTTTCAACATCAGATGATGGATGATGTGTTACTGAATCCAGGGGAAATGGACATAACGACCCACATCCATTTAGATTCACTTATTCGAAAAGGTGAGCATGAGAATCTGAAGTTATTAACCAAGTTAAGACAGGATGAATTTTTATTAAAAGCTGGCATTCTTAAGGATTTAGAAGATCATTACGATCCTAATCCGTTCTCGGAAATAAGTAAGCGAAATCGAGCCATTCGAAGTTTAATTATGCCCTCTGGAATAAGTGCTTATTTTCAAATTGTTATTCAGCAAAAATCTCTTAATATTACTTATAATGACTTGTTTAGTGAATAAAGAAAAAACGCCGGGGTTTCCGGCGTTTTCTCTTCTTAATGTCCTCCGCCAAGCGGCATCATGAACGTTGTCCAATATGTAAAGCCGACGAAGAAAACTGTTAAATATGCTCCGAACACATACATATACATCCGCTCGGATAGTTTTAGATAGCTAAGCAGAACGAAGAATCCTGTTTGAGCTAAGAATAGCATTGCTGTCTTATCCATATCACCTAGATAAAACATAACGGTAAAAATACCAGTCCAGAAACCACAAACTCTGAACATGCGATCCATATGTACCCCTCCTTTTACCCTACGATACCATCATTACAATATTATAAAGTAAAAGGCGGTATAATGTAAATAATGGTTTCGAATTAGTTTGTAACAAGTGCCTGATAAGAACAAGTTTCACAGCCAGAAATCATATTTTCTTTTTCAACTAATTCAACTGAATTAAACAATGCGCCGAACATTCCTTTTAGGAATTCATGGTGCATACTGCATACAGTTTCAGTATGTTCTTCAGCTACTTCCTTAAAAGGACAGTTGAAAATTTGAAAATAAATTTTAGTCTTTTCACCATTTGCTTCAAATTCAGGATAAAAACCTGCAAGTGTAGCGGCACTTTTTAATATATTTAGCTTTTGATCGAATTCTAATTCGTCACTAAGCGATTTTTTTGCCATTTCCTGTTCAATAATTTCCGTACCAAATCGCTTTCCTGTTAAGAAGAGTGCTTGTTTACCAGCTTCCCCTAATGAAATCATTGTTTGAATAGCCACTTTTGATAAAAGCATGTAATCGCGATAAGGGAAGTGCAGTTGAATCACATCATCTGATAGACGATATAATCGGCTTGGCCTACCACCCTTACCTGTTTTCTTTGTTTCAGATGCTAACATGTTTACATCTTCTAATTTAGATAGGTGCAGTCTTGCTACATTTGGATGAATATTAAAATTTTCTGCTACTTCTTGGACTGTTACTTCTTGATGCCGTTTGGTAATGTATTGATAAATGTAATATCGTGTTGGATCTGACAAAACGTTTGTTATCTTCAATGTTTGTTCCATCTCTATTCACCTCGGACCCCCATAATTTATTCCATTATAATACAGCCATTATTTCATGGGAATGAGGTTAACAATGTTAACACTATATGTTTAGAAAATGTTCACAATTACCGACTTTATATTGTAACAATATTAGAATATTTTTGTAGTTTTAAAAAAATAATTTAAAAATAAAGAAGGAAGAGCTAGAATCTTGTCGAATCTTAGTTAAGAGAAAATAAAAAGGTGGTGTTACTCATTGCAAGTTCAATTGAACTATTAGCTAATCGGATCATTTCAGATGCTGCTAGGAATCAGGCAACAGATATTCACATTATTCCAAGAAAAAAAGACACACTCGTCCAAATTCGTTTGACCAACAAGCTCATTCCTCGACTCTCCCTTCCAAAAGAAGAATGCGACAGATTAATTTCCCATTTTAAATTTACAGCCAATATGGATATCGGAGAAAGAAGGCGTCCGCAGAGCGGAGCTATTTTTTGTGAGGTAGACGGACAATTGATGGGCCTCAGGCTTTCCACTCTACCATCTAATAACAGAGAGAGCCTTGTCATCAGGCTTTTACCCCAACAAGAACAAATTCCCTTTCATCAACTCTCTTTATTTCCTTCTATGACTAGAAAGTTGTTAGCCCTTCTCAAACACGCTCATGGTTTAATTATTTTCACAGGTCCAACCGGTTCTGGGAAAACGACAACCCTCTACTCTTTATTAAATGAAACGGCCCATTTATTCCATCGAAATGTAATTACACTTGAAGATCCTATTGAAAAAAATTATGATTCTGTTCTCCAGGTCCAAGTCAATGAAAAAGCAGGAGTTACATATGCTGCAGGATTAAAGGCTATTCTACGCCACGACCCAGACATTATTATGGTTGGTGAGATAAGGGATGCAGAAACTGCAAAAATAGCTGTACGTGCTGCTTTAACAGGTCATTTAGTCCTTTCTACCATGCATACCAGAGATGCCAAGGGAGCCGTGTACCGTCTTCGAGAATTTGGTGTGAATTGGTTAGAAGTGGAACAGACACTCATTGCTGTGACTGCACAAAGACTTGTTGAGCTTACCTGTCCGTTTTGCGAGGGTGAGTGTTCTCCGATTTGTTATTCCTATGGAAGGTGGAAACGAGCAAGTGTATTTGAACTCTTGTCAGGGAGGAATTTACATTCCGTTATGAAAGCGACAAGGGGAGAGGTGATGAATCCTAGGTACCGAACGATTAAGGATGTCATTAATAAAGGTATTGCATTAGGGTATATTCAAGAATCTGAATATGAACGACTGGTGTATGAAGATGAAACCACGTAAATGGTCGGTCAATGAACAAGCAAGCTTTCTAAAAAGAATGGGGGAATTACTAGCAAGGGGATACCCAATTGCAGAAGCAATTGAATCTATAGCATTGCAATTACCTGCAAAACGAAAGGAGGAATTATATGATTGTTTAGTAGAGTTAAAAAAAGGATTACCATTTCATGAATCATTAGACAATCTTGGGTTTCACAAGGATTTAATTGGTTACGTTTATTATGCTGAGCAGCATGGCAGCTTTTCTGATGCGCTCTTAGAAGGCAGTAGTCTTGCTTTAATGAAGGGTAAAGACCTACACAAGCTTTTGAAATTACTTCAATATCCTCTGGTATTACTCTTTATTACAGGTTTCCTTTTTATTTTCGTGGAAAACACGCTACTCCCTAGATTTACCACTCTCTTTTCATCTCTTGGACTTGAAGAAAACTTTTTTACAAAGGTTATCTTCATGTTTGATCAATATTTCCCCATTTTTATTGGTAGTCTGCTTTTGACATTACTCCTAACATTTGTTTATTATTTTCTCATTTTCCGCAAATTTTCCATCTTGAAGCAAAGGTCGATGCTTGTTCGAATTCCAATCGCAGGCAAGCTCCTCAAATTACTGTATACTCATTACTTTTCCATCCAGTTAAGCTTTCTATTATCTGGTGGATTATCTGTATCGGAAGCTTTGTTACTATTTGAGAAAAACCTAAGACAGCCTTTTTATAGTCAACTCGCGGGAACGATTAAAGAAAATCTTGTAACAGGAGAAAAATTGGAGACCATCTTAACGTCCTTTTCATTTTTTGAAATGGAATTCTCCATGATCGTCAAACATGGACAAGATAATGGGAAATTAGAGCAGGAATTACTCTTCTTTAGTAAACATTGTCTCAACAGTATGGAAGAAATAATTGAAAAAAGCTTAAAGACGATTCAACCAATATTATATTTATTTATTGGATTTCTAGTTGTTTCAATGTATTTGGCTATTCTTTTACCTATGTTTCATCTATTAGATGGCATCTAAAAATGGAGGTTTATATGATGAATAATGAAAAAGGGTTTACGCTTATTGAAATGATGATAGTTATGCTAGTAATTTCAATCCTGTTGATCATTACAATTCCAAATGTAGCAAAACATAATACTAATATAAATAATAAGGGTTGCGAGGCTTATGTGAAAATGGTCCAAGCACAAGTTCAAGCCTATGAAATGGATAAAAACAAGGTGCCAACACTGCAAGACCTTATAACCGAAGAGTATATAAAGGATGATGCAAAAGGGTGTCCGAACGGAAAAACAGTAAGTATAGATTCAAGTGGGAATGTCACAGCTGTAGTAGCACCGTAATGAACTGGAATCAAAAAGGATTCACCTTGATTGAATCACTTCTAGTCCTTTCCATTTTTATGATTATTTCCTCAGTCACAGTCTTCACCCTGAAACCTCAACACACTTTTATGGAAAAGGGTTCCTTTTTCACCCAATTAAAAGCTGACCTGTATTATGCCCAGCAGTATGCCATATCGCACCAACATGAGGTATTAGTTCAATTTGTGCCTAAAGAATACAGGTATTATATGATATACCGTGCAGAGGAAAGACCAATTATTGAAAGAGATTACTCACACAATGTAAATGTCACAGAAGGTACGATGCCTTTATCTTTTAAGTTCCTGCCAGATGGTAATATAAATAAGTTTGGCAGCTTAATTTTGTACTATAGAAATAAAATCTATCGGCTGACCTTTTTAATTGGAGAGGGACGGTTTTATGTTTCAGAACAGTAAAGGATTTTTTTTACTGGAACTACTCTTATCACTGTCTGCGCTGTTAATGATAGGTATGTTTTTACTTCCCATTTTCATACAAGTAAGAGATCAATCACATCAAGTTGAAATAGAGAATATTTCACGAAAGTATATGTATGAAGAATTGCAGGCAAGGATGATGGATCACCAAAATTTTAACAATTACTCAGTTGTTCAAGATGGAATTGAATATCAAATTATCTGGAAAGACTCCCTTGAAGATAACGGAAAGGTGGTGTGTGTGAAAGTTGAAAAGAATCCCTTTACACATGGAACTGAAACATGTGGAATATTCGAATGAAAAGGCATTTACGCTTATCGAAGTACTAATCGCTTTTTCGGTCTTTAGTATCATTATCTTTTTTATGATGCCTATTTTTCAAATAACCCTCAATAATAAAGATACTCAAGTGCGATTGCGGGCTATGGAGTGGGAGGTCTTTTGCAGTCAAATAAAGAAAGAGATGCGCTTCTCTAGTAGCGCTCAAGTGTTATCTGGCCGCTTAATCCTAACCAAAGATACAGAAACAGTCCAATTTGAAAAATACGGTACGAACCTACGGAGACGAGTGAATTCTACAGGGAACGAAATTATACTTCAAAACGTGTCACAGTTGTCACTAACAACGCTAAACAACGCTGTTAAAATTACGGTTGTTGACCTTTCAGGAAAAGTACACACAGTAACCATTTTTTCATTGGTAGATTGGAACAAGGGGTCATGAACAACAAGGAGAAAGGGTTTACTTACCCGCTGACACTTTGTTTGCTCCTGTTTTTTTTAGTATTCCTCACCATGCATGTTGACCAATTACTAATGGAAAGGAAAATAGCACATGAAACAGCTGCTATTCAGCAGGAGGAATACTATTTTCTCTCTTCGGTAAAAAAGGTAGAAGCCTTATATCAAGCTGGAGAAACTCTTCCAGTAAAAGGAGGCTGGACGTATAGTAATGGAACGATGGAGTACCAAGCCGAAGCATCTACAGGTGGCGTTCAAAAGGTTACCTTTAATTTGGTATTAAATTCCGGAATAGCAGTTAGCGGCCGAGGTTCTTTTGATGTGGTTACTAAAAAACTAACTAAATGGACTGAAATAAAATAAATCGTTTGAAAAAAGCAATCCTGGACATACTTGTAACTGAGAACGGAAGTGTCCGTCAGGAGAAAGGCAGGTGCGTCCATGAAAACAAATGACTATGTCAAATACATGACCCAAACAATTGTAAAATATGCCGATCAACCAAGGGCTGAAAGAAAAAGGCAACGTTATGAGCGAAAGCAAGGACGAGCATCTTTTTGGTATCGTTGGTTTGGAATCCTACCGTATATCCTCTATTTTCAAATGAAAAAGAGACGAAAACTTTAGGAATACAATTGAATTCTAAAAGGCTGACTCAAAAGCAAAAGAGTCAGCCTTTTATATGTATGCCAGGCATGGCATCTATCTAGGTGGTGAAAGTCCACTGTGGGGGTACACATCGACCAACCACTAAGGAAGCGCAAGGTACTTACCGTGAGGAAAGGGCTGGAGGAAGCGTGGAATAAAATCTTGGCTCGACGAACAGAAATCTGATACTAAGGCTTTATAAAGGGATAAGGCTCCATATCAAGTCAAAGTCCAAAAGATGTGCGTAACTTTGTAGAGTAAATCAGGCGAGTAAAAGAGGAAAGATAGTTGTCTTACCCTGGGAGGTCTTGCGGATGTACGAAAGTACAGTCGAAAAAGGTTAGCCGCAAGAAGTCAGCAGAAGCCATAGTAGTGAAACAATATCATGAAGGGCTGAACAATTTATAGTGTTTCAACACCACGAATGCGTAAGTGACGTACTCCGAATGTATTAATGGTGAAAGTATGAGCGTATCTCAAAGGCTAACCAAAATGGAGCTATCACTTACTACGTGAGAGGAAAGGAGAAACGAGTGTGGAACTTTTAGAACAGATTCTAAGTAATCAAAATATGAACGAAGCTTACCTACGTGTCTACAAAAATAAAGGTGCAAGTGGGTAGATGGTGTAACAGTCGAAGAGCTAAAGCAGTATCTGAGAGAGAACAAGGATGAGCTACGGCAGCGCATCAGAACAAGAAAATACCAACCACAAGCTGCCTTAAGAGTGGAAATCCCAAAAGAAAATGGCAAGATGCGCAAATTGGGAATACCAACAGTAGTGGATAGAGTAGTTCAACAAGCCATTCATCAAGTTCTCAGTCCGATATTTGAAAAGCAATTCAGTGAATTTAGTTACGGCTTTAGACCAAAAAGAAGCTGTGAGATGGCTATTATAAAAAGCTTGGAATTTCTGAATGATGGTCACGATTGGGTAGTAGACATTGACCTTGAAAGATTTTTCGATACAGTCAATCACGATAAACTCATGCGAATTATTTCCAACACAATAGACGATGGTGATGTTATCTCGTTAATCAGAAAATATTTAGTCAGTGGAGTCATGGTGAAAGGGAAATATGAAGAAACACCAGTCGGGACTCCGCAAGGAGGAAACCTCAGCCCATTATTGAGTAATATCATGCTAAATGAATTCGATAAGGAACTAGAGAAAAGAGGATTACGGTTCGTCAGATACGCCGATGACGCTCTCATCTTTGTAAAGAGTGAGAAAGCAGCAGACAGAGTGATGAAATCAGTCGTGAGGTATATAGAAGAAAGACTTGGATTAATAGTCAATGTGGAGAAAAGTAAAATTTCTCGCCCAAGAGAATTAAAATTCTTAGGATTCGGTTATTATTACGACATTAAAAACAAGAGGTATCAAGCAAAACCCCATCTCATGTCGATACAAAAGTTTCAAAAGAAGCTTCGAAAATTGACAAAGCGAAACTGGAGTATACCGCTAGACTTCCGATTATTAAAACTGAAACAAGTCATACTTGGGTGGGTTAATTACTTTAGAATCGCAAATATGAAACAAGCAATAAGTGAGATTGATATGAAGCTTCGCTCCAGAATTAGAGTCATCATTTGGAAGCAGTGGAAGGTACCAAAGAAACAAATTAAATCGCTTATTCGATTAGGGGTTCCTGAGGAAGAGGCGAAAGGATTAACATTCTGTCGAAGAGGTTACCGGTACATTGGATTATCAAAAGTTGTTCAAAGAGCAATCTCAAACAAAAGATTAAAGCAGAGGGGACTACCCTCTGCATTAGAACACTACCTAAAAGTACACACTGTAATATAAATTGAACCGCCGTATACGGAACCGTACGTACGGTGGTGTGAGAGGGGCGAAAATAATCAATTTATTTTCCCTCTACTCGATTTATATCGCCTGATCAGTGAGATAAAACAGACCGCCATTGATAAAAGAAATATTAATTTTCGGTTCGTATTGCTCTTGAAGTGCTTTTTTTTCTGTCTCGTAATTTTCATTTTCTTCTTCTATTTCTTCATAAAAATGCTCCAACAGTTTTAAATCTTGGTCCCACCGCTTTCGGGCTTCCTCCGCCCAGGAATGATCATCCTCATTAATCAGCGATGTTAAATAGTTTTCTATCCTTAGCATTCCACTTTTTGGCTTTACCAATGGTGATAAAGTAAAAGAGTAATCTGGGATTTTGGGTGTTAATGGTATTTGTTCTAGGTGATCATGGAAATTCTCAACCATTTGACCATTAATAAGTTGTAAACCGATTGATTTATAAATATCACGCTTACGATCACATTGATAAGAAATTTTAACATTCATACACAGCCAGGGAAGTAGCGGTGTTTGGTTATGAATCTGGTTATGTTTTTCGTAAAGTCGGATATAACTAGCCAAATTTTTGGTGGATTGAAAAATTTGGTGAAGCCTAGGTGAACCGAAATGGATAATCTCACCCTTTATATGCTCTGGAGCTATTTCTTTGTTTGTAATGAAGGTTAGCTGCATCGGATTAGGAATTCCACCTGTTTTTTCCAGGTAGTGCCAGTAAAAAGGGCGGTTCATTAATTCTTTATCCAGTTCAATCGTTAATTGTACGGTTAAGTATCCCGGTTTATTCTCGATAATTGGGCATTCATTTGCTACAAAGTAACTGATAAGAAAGTTATGAATTTCCTGCTGCTGCATGTGCCTCACCTTCCTTAATAGTCTGGGCAAATTCAATCATAGATGATAAATTTTCCATTTTAATTCTCATTTCACCTTCTGAAGCGGATTGTCCAAATATATCAATCAAATGATCCTCAATATTACCAAATTCTAATTTCGTTAATATATCGTCCAGTTCACCAATGACCTTTTCAAACAGATTAATCTTTTCATAAAGAAGCTTTAATATATGCTCCTCAACTGTATTTTTGATGGCGAAGTTATAAATCATGACGTCCTTTTCTTGGCCTAAACGATGGATTCGTCCAATCCGTTGCTCCAGCCTCATAGGGTTCCATGGCAAATCAAAGTTAATAATATGATTACAAAATTGCAGATTAATTCCTTCACCGCCCGCTTCCGTTGCAATTAAGACTTGGGCATGCTTTTGAAACAGTTCACGCATCCAATCCTTTTTCCCTCGTTTAAATCCACCTCGGAATGGGACTGAAGAAATCCCATGTTGCTTTAAATACCATTGCAGATACATCTGAGTCGCACGATATTCCGTGAAAATAATAACTTTATCATTCACTTTCTGAATTATCTCAAGGGCTTTTTCAGCTTTTGAATTCTTTTGTACCGCTTCCACTTTACTAATCAAAAAGTTTATTTGTTCTTCGAAGGCAGGAGTTGGATCCTCCTTTTTTTGCAGCATGTTTTTTAAGGTGTAAAAAACAGCTTCCCTGCTGCTACATGCTTCCCGCTGCAGTGTCATGACAGAGAAGGCACTCGTTTGTAGCCAATCACTTTCACTTTTTAGATTAGTAATTGAATCATATAAATCCTTTTCTTGCGGAGAAACATCAATGGGGATGGTTTCTACGTGCCTCTTTGTCCATTCAATACCTGTATCAGCACGTCGATTACGAATCATTACCTTGTTAACTAATTCTTTTAAATGCTCATCATCATTTAAGGAACGTGCATCCCGTTTATATTTTTCGTAGAATGCGGTTTCGCTGCCTAAATGTCCCGGTTTTAAAAGTGAAACGAGGTTAAAGATTTCCTCAATTCTGTTTTGAATGGGAGTTGCGGTTAATAATAAACAAAATTTCTTTTTAAGGTTTTGAACAAACTCGTAGTTTTTTGTTTTATTATTTTTAAGTTTATGTGCTTCATCAATAATGATCAGGTCATAATCCAGCTTAGAAATAATATCTCGATGAGGGTTTCTCTTGGCTGTATCTATAGACGAGACAACCACATCACATTGTTCCCATACATAGCTTTTCCTCTGTGTGATGGCAGGGATGAAGAACTTGCTGTTCAATTCCATCGCCCATTGTGTTACTAGAGAAGCGGGTACTAGAATAAGTACCTTTTTCACTAATCCACGAATCATGTATTCTTTTAAAATCAAGCCTGCTTCAATCGTCTTTCCAAGTCCCACTTCATCTGCAAGGATGGCTTTTCCATTCATGTTCTCAATCACTTGCTTAGCTGTTTCAAGTTGGTGAGGAAGCGGTGTTAAATTGGGAAGATGCTTTGGAGCTTGCAAGCCTTCAAATTCAGGTATGACCAGGTGTTTTTCAACCCCAATCGCTAGTTTAAATAGCTCCCAATTTCCCCAAGGACCATCGTTATCAATTCTATGTAAAAAATCATCCTGCCAAGAGGAATTAAATTCAATTTTGACAGACATTTTTTCAGCTCCTTTTGTTGTAAAAAAGACTATTGCCCAATGTATCGTTTTAATGGTAGGATGAAAATAGCTTTGAATGTTTTAAATATTTTAATAAGGTAATTTATTTTAGTAGTATAATTAGTATGACCAAATTGGAAAATATTATAATTGCGAATGACAACAAGGGGAGAGACTACCTTTGTAGCGCCGAAGGAGCAAGCAGAAACTGTGAATCTCTCAGGCAAAAGAACTCTTGTTTGACGCAACTCTGGAGAGTGCTACCTAACTAGTGTAGCCACCAAAGGGGAAAGCCTTTTTTTCGGTAAACTTTCAGGTGCAAGGACAGAGACCTTCTTATGTTTTAGGGGAGGTTTCTGTCCTTTTTTATGTTTTTAAATTGAAGGGGGATTAAAAATGTCTGAATTAAAACGTACTCCGCTTTTTGATGTGTATAAAGAATTCGGAGGGAAAACCATCGATTTTGGTGGCTGGGAACTACCGGTTCAATTCTCTAGCATTAAAGAAGAACATGAAGCAGTCCGCAATCGTGCCGGCTTGTTTGATGTGTCTCACATGGGAGAAATCGAAGTAAAGGGCTCTGACAGCCTCAACTATTTACAAAACATGATGACGAATGATATTTCAAAAATTAAAGACGGCGGTGCCCAGTATACAGCCATGTGTTACGAAAATGGCGGAACGGTTGATGACTTGCTTGTTTATAAAATCGAGGACCATCATTACCTGTTAGTTGTTAATGCATCAAATATTGATAAGGATTTCAAATGGCTTGAGGACCATCTATCAGGGGATGTAAGCATTGAAAATCTATCTGAAAAAACAGCTCAGCTTGCCATACAGGGACCTCTTGCTGAACAAGTTTTACAAAAGCTTACTGATACAGATTTAAGTGGTATTGGCTTCTTTAAATTTCAGCAGGAAGTTAGCTTAGATGGTAAAAAAGCCCTCGTATCAAGAACAGGATACACGGGTGAAGATGGATTCGAAGTGTACTGTGATGCCGCTGATGCCGAACAGATTTGGAAAGACATTCTACAAGCTGGAAAAGAAGAGGGCGTTCTTCCATGTGGGTTAGGTGCACGCGATACTCTTCGTTTTGAGTCCGTTTTAGCTCTTTATGGGCAGGAGCTTTCTCCAGAAATTTCTCCACTTGAAGCTGGAATTGCTTTTGCAGTTAAACTTAACAAAGAGGCTGATTTTATTGGTAAGGAAGCCTTAAAACAGCAGAAAGAGAAAGGCCTCTCTAGAAAAATAGTGGGGATTGAAATGATTGACCGTGGGATCCCACGTCATGGCTATCCTGTTTATAAAGGGGATGTGCTAATTGGAGAAGTAACAACTGGTACGCAATCACCTACATTAAAGAGAAATATCGGGCTTGCCCTTATTTCTACTGAATTTACTGGGCTAGATACTGAGGTTGAAGTAGAAATTCGCGGTAAACGCTTAAAAGCTACAGTCGTTCCAACACCTTTTTATAAAAAAGAAAAGAAATAACAGAGGGGGGCTAGGTTTATGAAACATCGTTATTTACCTATGACTGAACAAGATAAGAAGGCTATGCTCGAAACCATTGGTGTTTCTTCAATTGATGAATTGTTTAGCGATATTCCTGAGAAAGTAAAATTCAAGGGTGAATACAATATTAAACCGGCAAAATCTGAAACTGCATTAATGAAAGAGCTATTCCAAATGGCCAGCCGGAATGCTGACTTAAAAAGAAATGTCTCTTTTCTAGGTGCTGGGGTATACGATCATTACATGCCTGTCATTGTAGATCATGTGATTTCTCGTTCCGAATTTTATACTGCCTATACACCATACCAGCCAGAAATCTCTCAAGGTGAATTACAAGCCATTTTTGAATTCCAAACGATGATTTGTGAATTAACAGGCATGGATGTAGCCAACTCATCTATGTATGATGGTGGGACAGCACTTGCTGAGGCTGCGATGCTAAGCGCAGGTCATACAAAACGAAAGACTATTTTAGTGTCAAGTGCCGTTCATCCAGAGTCCCGTGAAGTTCTTAAAACATATGCAAAAGGTCAATACCTTGATGTCGTTGAAGTACCTGTGACAGATGGTGTAACAGATGTTGACGCTTTAAAAGGACTTGTAAATGCAGATGTTGCTGCTGTCATTGTTCAGTACCCTAACTTCTTCGGCAGAATTGAACCATTAAAAGAGCTTGAAGAAGTAATCCATGAAAATAAATCAATGTTTGTTGTTTCTAGCAACCCATTATCCCTAGGTGTGTTAACACCTCCAGGAAAATTTGGTGCTGACATTGTTATTGGTGATGCGCAACCATTTGGTATTCCAACAGCTTTCGGTGGTCCACACTGCGGATACTTTGCAGTTACAACTAAATTAATGCGTAAGGTTCCAGGACGTCTTGTTGGACAAACAACAGATGATCAAGGACGCCGCGGTTTTGTTTTAACGCTTCAAGCACGTGAACAGCATATCCGTCGTGATAAAGCGACATCGAATATTTGCTCTAACCAGGCATTGAATGCATTAGCAGCATCGGTTGCAATGACTGCACTCGGTAAGAAGGGTGTACGTGAAATGGCAGCAGCAAATTTACAGAAGACTCATTATGCAAAAACTGCATTTAAAGAGGCTGGATTTGATATTGCTTATGATGGCTTTTCATTTAATGAATTTATCGTGAAATTCAATCAACCAGTTAAAGAATTAAACCAAAAGTTGTTACAAAAAGGAATCATTGGCGGTTATGATTTAGGTCGTGACTATGCAGATCTTGCTAATCATATGTTGATTGCCGTTACAGAACAAAGGTCTAAGGAAGAAATTGATACTTTAGTGAAAGAATTGGGGGATTTGCATGCATAATCAGGACCAGGCACTCATTTTTGAACTTAGTACACCAGGTCGAATCGGATACAGCCTGCCGGAAGTGGATGTACCTGAATTAGACCTTAACATTCTTCTTCCTGAAGGTTACATACGCGAAGAAGAGCCTGAACTTCCAGAAGTATCTGAGCTTGATATTATGCGCCATTATACCGCGCTTTCTAGAAGAAATCATGGTGTGGATTCAGGTTTTTATCCATTAGGTTCTTGTACGATGAAATATAATCCAAAAATTAATGAAAATGTGGCTCGATTTAATGGTTTTGCACATGTCCACCCATTACAAGACGAAAGTTCTGTTCAAGGAGCACTTGAGCTATTATACGACCTGCAGCAACATTTAATCGAAATCACAGGAATGGATGAAGTGACACTTCAACCAGCCGCTGGTGCTCATGGAGAATGGACTGGATTAATGCTCATTCGTGCCTTTCATGAGGCAAACGGCGATATGAAGCGTACAAAGGTCATCGTACCAGATTCTGCTCACGGTACAAACCCAGCATCCGCTACCATTGCTGGGTTGGAGACAATTACAGTTAAATCAAATGAAAATGGTCTTGTTGATTTAGAGGATCTAAGAAGAGTAGTTGGCGAAGACACGGCTGCATTGATGTTAACAAATCCAAACACACTTGGACTTTTTGAGGAAAATATTCTTGAAATGGCAGAGATTGTTCATGGAGTAGGTGGAAAGCTGTATTATGATGGAGCTAACTTAAATGCGGTTTTATCAAAAGCTAGACCAGGGGATATGGGATTTGACGTGGTTCACTTAAATCTTCACAAAACATTCACTGGCCCGCATGGCGGCGGTGGTCCGGGGTCAGGTCCAGTTGGTGTTAAAGCGGATTTAATTCCATATCTTCCAAAACCAATTATCGCAAAACGCGGTGAAGAGTATGTGCTTGATTATGATCGTCCACAATCCATTGGACGTGTGAAGCCTTACTACGGTAACTTTGGTATCAATGTTCGTGCATACACTTATATCCGCTCAATGGGCCCTGATGGCTTAAAGGCGGTAACGGAGTATGCGGTATTAAACGCGAACTATATGATGAGAAGGCTTGCTGAATACTATGATCTGCCATTTGATAGACATTGTAAGCACGAGTTTGTTCTTAGCGGAAGACGCCAGAAAAAATTAGGTGTCCGTACACTCGATATCGCAAAACGTCTGCTTGATTTCGGCTACCATCCACCAACTATTTACTTCCCATTAAATGTGGAAGAGTGCATCATGATCGAGCCGACTGAAACAGAATCAAAAGAGACGCTCGATTCATTTATCGATATCATGATCCAAATTGCGAAAGAGGCTGAGGTTAACCCAGAGATCGTTCAAGAGGCCCCACACACAACTGTTGTAGGTCGTATGGATGAAACAACAGCTGCGCGTAAACCTGTTTTAAAATACCAAAGAGCATAGTTAGGAGAACGGTCAGATTCCTTAATAGAATCTGACTTTCTTTTTGTTTTTGTGAAAAATTAAAGGTTCCGGAGTTGCTCCGGAACCATGAGTTTTAAATTATTTTTTTGCTTTTACTTTACCAGACCATTTTTTAAATCCACCTTGCAGTTGGGTAAGGTCTCTATAGCCTTTACGATGTAAGAATTGAGCAGCACGTGCACTGCGCATTCCGCTTTGGCAATATAAGTAAACAGGCATATCCTGACGAATCTCTTGCATTCGCATTTTCATTTGTGACATTGGAATATTACGTGCACCCAAGATATGTCCGCCCTCGAATTCGTTTGGCTCACGAACATCTATTAGCTGTGCCTTTCTATAGCCCGCACGGAAATCCTCTTCTGTTACCGTTTTAACAATTCTTTTCTGATAGAAAAAGGTAAAAACGGAGTAGATAATAACTGCTGCAATAATGATTAATAAGGTATAAAGTGAATTCAACTTCTTTTTGCTCCTTTCAAGCTTTCCTGCACTAGTTTTTATTATATAAGTCATTCCACGAAAGATAAAGATGCATGGGAAAAAATCTTTAATTTTTCTCATACAATTATACCAGAAACATCTTATTTTGAATTCATATCAGATTTTGGTAGACTTAAGAACGAAATAATTTTATAAAATGAGGTTTTTAAATATGGAAAAAGAAGTATGGCGTTTCATAGATACAGGTAATCGTTCTCCATCATTTAATATGGCTTTGGATGAAGCTCTGCTTGATTGGCACAGTGAAGGGAAATTTCCCCCGGTGATTCGGTTTTATGGGTGGAATCCTCCGACGTTATCCGTAGGTTATTTTCAGAAGGTTGAAAAGGAAATTAATATGGATGCAGTAAAAGCCCATAATCTTGGTTTTGTCAGAAGACCAACAGGTGGACGTGGTGTGCTACATGAACATGAGCTTACATACAGTGTAATCGTTTCAGAAGACCATCCAGAAATGCCTAGTTCAGTTACTGAGGCGTACCGGGTGATTTCAGAAGGTATTTTGAAAGGGTTTCATCATTTAGGGCTAGAAGCTTATTTTGCTGTCCCAAAAACATCTGAAGAACGAGATGCATTGAAAAATCCACGATCTGCTGTATGCTTCGATGCACCAAGCTGGTATGAGCTTGTTGTGGAGGGAAGAAAGGTAGCAGGTAGTGCACAAACAAGACAAAAGGGTGTTATTCTCCAGCACGGATCGATTCTGTTGGATTTAGACGAAGAGAAGCTGTTTAGTCTTTTTAAATATCCGAATGATCGGGTAAAAGACCGGATGAAGAAGGCCTTTAAGGATAAAGCGGTGGCTATTAATGCGATTAGTCCAAGAAGAATTACACTGGAAGAAGCGAAGGAAGCGTTCTATAAAGGATTTGCTGAAGGGTTAAATATTGAGCTTGAATCCTATCAATTAACAGACGAAGAGCTTGCCTACGTCCAAAAAATTGCAACTGAACGATATGAAAACGATGAATGGAACTTTAAACGATAATGTGGGAAAGCGGCAATCGCCGCTTTTTTATTTTGTATTAAAATCTTTTTGAAAGGCTGTGTTAAAGAACATTGTTGATTTTTATACCCTGTTGATTGGAGTGGAAGGCTCGAAGACTCCTGCGGGAGTAGCGGTCTCGGGAGACCCCGCAGGAGGAACGACGAGGAGGCTCTCGGATCGCCCGCGGAAAGCGAAGAGCCTGGAACGGAAATCAACAGACAACTTTAACAAAGCCTTTTGAAAAAGTAGCAAGCCTCGAAATTTGTTGAAATTTCCTGTTTTAAGACGAAAACCGTAGAAAAGCTTTTATTATCTCTTAAATCTAGTTATTTTTAAGTTTGACAAAATAATAGTTTTTTGCCTCAAATACAATATATAGTGGCACCGAAAATATTTTCGGTACCATATGTAGTTTTTTAGTTGATTATTTCGGCAGAGCTGTGATACCTTATTTATATAAGACAACTAGATATAGCAAAAGCAATCTAGATTAGACACAATAGGTAGATTTTATTTGAAGGAGTTGTTCTCATGTCTGTAGTTTTTAGACAAAAAATGAATATTGATTTTGAAAGGTTGAATGAGGATATCCACCTTTTTCCCCAGGTACACCCAGTAACCCCAGATATGAAAATAACTCACAAGGGTGTTTCGCGTTTGGTTATGTTGGACCGCTACACCTTTAAAGACACAGAGAAAATTACTCTCACAAACGGCGACTTTGTTGTTCTCACCATAAAAGAGGATCCAAAATTTCCAGCACGAGGTCTTGGGTACATCCAGGAGATTGATTGGGAAAATAAAAAAGCAAAAGTTTTAGTCGATGAGGAATTTAGAGGAGTGCTAGATGATCCACAAGAAGCTAGTACAGGGGTAATTGTCCGTTCTTTAGACGTGATTGAAAAGCCACTAGAGCTATTTTACGAGCAAATTGCGAAACGAAATGCAACTGGTCTAGCCTCGGTTGAAGAAACGGATGAAAAGCAACAAGAATGGTATGAAAAGTTCTATCAAGAGCTTGTCTCAATGAATTTTATCCCTGCAGGTCGTGTGCTGTATGGTGCTGGTGCAAATACAGATGTAACATTTTTTAATTGCTACGTAATGCCGTTTGTACCAGACTCACGAGAAGGGATCTCTGACCACCGTAAACAGGTAATGGAGATTATGAGTCGCGGCGGTGGTGTTGGGACGAATGGATCGACTTTAAGACCGCGGAATACACTTGCAAGAGGTGTAAATGGAAAATCATCCGGTTCTGTCTCGTGGTTAGATGATATTGCAAAATTGACGCACTTGGTAGAACAAGGCGGGTCCCGTTAATTAACTCCAACGGCGGGATAAAAATCTCGTGAATTGCTGGAACACCCTTAGAGCTTTATCAACCACAACGTGACTGGCGACGGTGAGCGTGATGGTGTGAAAATGATAAGGATTGGGCAATCAGCAGCGAAGCATCTCTGGAAACGGAGATGAACGTTCAACGACTATTGAAACTCCCTAATTCTTACAATGAACAATTTAAGTAAAGGTGTGAATTAGATGGAAGAAATGGGAGGAGTAAACCGTAATGTACGGAGACGTCCTTATGGGGCACGAGACAAAGAAGAAGTAATTAAAACGATTATTAATCTTCATGAAGAGGGATATAGCCAAGTAGAAATAGCGAAAAAACTAAATATAAGTCGGGGAACAATAAAAAGGTGGAACAATGAACTCAATTTTTTCAAGCCAAGAACACCTGGAGAGGCTGGAAAGCTTAAAAATAAAATTCATCAATATGATGAAAACTATTTTGAAACAATCCAGAACCCTA
Organism: Bacillus sp. SLBN-46; assembly: GCF_031453555.1. Taxonomy (GTDB): domain Bacteria; phylum Bacillota; class Bacilli; order Bacillales; family Cytobacillaceae; genus Neobacillus. The sequence continues at coordinate 2,029,414 of NZ_JAVIZM010000001.1, forward strand.
ATCAGGCTTATATATTAGGGTATATTACAGGTGATGGAACCATAGTTGACCGTAAAAAATCAAAAAGATTGGTTCTAACACTAGCAGAAGAAGATAAGGATCTTCTATATGATATTGGTAGAGAATTGAAAATGGTTGGGGCTATAAAGTTCAGAAAGAGAAATGCTCCCAATGAACAAAATAAATACTCATTAACCATTAGTTCCACAAAAATGTGTAATGACCTAATTGCTTTAGGTGTTGGTCCAAGAAAAACTGGCATAGAAAAATGGATTAACTTTAATAAAGCGGAGCTTCAGTGGGCCTTTTTAAGAGGATTTTTTGATGCAGATGGTCATATTAGAGTATATCAAAGAAATGGCTATCAAAAGGCTAGGATGGGCTTTACAGGGAATCCTGATATGCTAAAAGAAATATTAATATTTTTAAAATCCATAGGATTTGCGAAAAATGTTAATTCAATAACACCTAAACAAGGTTGCTCAGACTTATATATAAGTAGTACAAAAGAACTTGCTCTACTTGGGAAACATCTATACAAATATGGAGATATCAAATTAAATCGTAAATTTATTAAATTCTCTTCTTTGATGATATAGTCTGCTCTCATGTGAAAGCATGAGAGCTAGGCAGAAATGACCTAGCCACTTAAAATAATTTGAGTGTAACAAAAAAGCGTGGAGCGCAAATGATAATGTTGGCGGATTAATTGAGATGCACTAGTCCGCGTCATTCAGAAAATGAATGATTAGAAAATCGGGTGAATTGCAGGGAACTTCTTAGAGACTTGTAAGCTACAACGTGACTAGCAATGGTGAGCGTGAATGCTTTAAAAATTACAAGTATTGGACAATCTGCAGCCAAGCGTCATAGGGCAAAGGTTATGGCGAAGGTTCAACGACTAGAGAGTGAGTCCCAACAATAATCTCTCATAAGCGCCCGGCCCCTAACAGCATAATGCTGTGGGTGATGATATAGTCTAGGCCGTCTGCATTAAGCAGAATAAATATCCTGAAAGGGACGGTATGTACGTGGCATCCAGACATTATTGAATTTATTATTTCTAAGATGCAGAACCCTAGAATTCTACGATTCTTAATTGAAAATACAAATGACGAAACAATCAAGAAACACGCTAGCGATAAGCTTAAGTTCACACCGCTTACCCTGCAGGAAACAGCTATGTATCAAGGTATAGTAAATTATAAAAACATACCAGGCTATGGTGGCTTTGATGAGAAAATCATTGCTGATGCAGAAGAAAAATTAGTTACTGGCGGTAATTATACTGTCCATAACTCAGAGTTCTTGACTGGTGCGAATATTTCCGTATGTCTAACAAAAGAATTTATGGAAGCTGTCGAAAATGATAGTGAATATGAACTTCGTTTTCCATATGTTGAACACTACGATCAAGATGAAATGAAAATTTACAATGAAGAATGGCATAAAGTCGGTGACGTGCGCGAGTGGGAAAGAAAGGGTCACAAAGTTCGTGTGTACAAAAAAATTAAAGCAAAAGAACTCTGGAACCTCATTAACATTTGTGCAACTTACTCTGCAGAACCTGGAATTTTCTTTATCGATAATGCCAACGACATGACAAATGCCAAAGCATATGGTCAACAAGTTGTTGCAACAAATCCGTGTGGTAAAGTGGCTTAGTTTGCCTCACGTTAAAAATTGCGGAATGAAGCGGGAAGGCTGAGATGCTAATCCGAACCAAAGGCTAGATGTAATAATCTAGTCAGGGGCAACGCATAGATGGTGAACCTGTACTGCAGAATATAATCCATCCACGAGGCCGCAACATTACAACTAAAATGTAATGAAAAGTTATGCTGACCTAACGGGAAATCAACCGTTAGAACTAGAGGATAAAAAGCCTTTAGGATAACAAACTGGAACAACCACTTGCACCATTTTCTGTGTGTAACCTTGCTGCAGTAAATCTTGCTGAGATGGCAGATAAGGATACCAAAACAGTTGATTTTGAAAAGTTAAAGAAAACTGTTGCCGTAGGAGTACGGATGCAGGATAACGTAATTAATGCAACACCATACTTCCTAGAAGAAAACAAAAAGCAGGCTCTAGGTGAGCGCCGTGTCGGTCTAGGAGTGATGGGCTTACACGATTTATTAATCTATTGTGAAACCGAGTATGGTTCGCCAGAAGGTAATTTATTAGTTGATAAAGTATTTGAAACTATCGCTACAACTGCGTATAGAACATCAGTTGAACTAGCAACAGAGAAGGGAAGTTTCCCGTTCTTAAAGGGTGAAACAACAGAAGAAACCAATAGATTGAGACAGGCATTTATTAATACAGGATTCATGAAAAAAATGCCTGAAGACGTTCGCCAAGCAATTTTAGAAAAAGGAATAAGAAATTCACATTTGCTAACCGTTGCTCCTACGGGTAAAGTTATTGCCCCCAGTGTTCGTAAGATCGCTGCGTAAACTTAGCTATTTGCGGGAAACCCTGGCGTATCTCTTACTACCTTGTCTTGCCAACAACAAATAGGTAAAAATGTAAGAGTGTTGCTAATTGCCTACCAGACAATCCGCAGGGAAGTCGTGGCTGACCCCTCAACGACTACATGCTGAGCAACCATTTACTATGGTTGATGATATAGTCTGATCATTACAGCGATGTAATGAGTGGGTACTAATAATCCCACCCTCTATACCTTATAGAGAGTAACAAAAATGAGTACTGGAACAATGGTTGGTGTCTCCACAGGATTAGAACCTTATTTCTCATTCTCTTATTTCCGTAGTGGACGTCTTGGGAAGTTTATCGAAGTAAATGCTGATATTGTTCAAGAATATTTGGAACAGCATCCTGAAGCCGATGCGAACAATCTTCCAAAATGGTTCATAACAGCAATGGAATTAGCACCAGAGGCACATGCTGATGTCCAATGCGTCATCCAACGCTGGATCGATAGCTCCATCAGTAAAACCGTTAATGCACCTAAAGGCTATAGTGTAGAACAAGTAGAAAAAGTATACGAACGATTATATAGCGGCGGTGCTAAAGGTGGAACTGTTTATGTAGATGGTTCCCGCGATTCTCAAGTACTAACCCTTAAAGCAGAAGAAAATACCAATGAGCAGTTATCGATGTTTGATGAAAAGCCAAAGCAGCATGTTGTTCTTGTTGACACTATTAGTGACCTGCGTTCAACAGACGTAACAATTGGTTCTGAGGTTGGCAACACGTGCCCAGTTTGCCGAAAAGGAAAAGTAAAAGAAATCGGCGGCTGTAATACATGTACAAACTGTAATGCTCAATTAAAATGTGGATTATAAAATAGTATTTCAAGAGGATGGAAAGTGAAATTTCCATCCTCTTCCAATGCGATAAATTATATTAGAATAACTTTGTAACCGAATCGTAATATTGCTGTTAAGACGTTGTTATCATTTCCTTGTATAGTGTGATTATCAAATACATCACTCCAAGGAGGATAACATTATGCTAAAAAAACTAATCTCTGTTCTTGCGATTACAATTGGACTTAGCTCAGTGTTTGCTACTACGGGTGATAAAGCAGAAGCGGCATACTATCATACAAAAGCAATTTCAGTAGCCAAGGCAAACCTTGGTGTTCCATATAGATGGGGTGGAATCACTCCGAGCGGTTTCGACTGTTCCGGTTTAGTGAAGTATTCTTACTCAAAGGCTGGTAAAGTTCTGCCAAGAACGGCAGCGGATATGTTTTACACAAAGGGATATCGTGTAAGTTACTTACAGCCTGGAGATTTATTGTTCTATGCACCAACAAAAGCAAGTAGACCGACTCATGTAGCCATGTATATTGGTGCAGGGAAAATGATTATGGCTTCATCATCAAAGGGTGTTATTGTTACCTATACAAATAATACCTATTGGAACCCGAAATATATCGGTGCCAAGCGTATTTAAAGAAAATAATTTCCCAAGAGTATCGGCATAAGTCGGTACTCTTTTTTCATTTTTTAGGAAATTATAAAAAGGTCCGAGTGTTGATAACTAAACTAGTTGTCTGAATCTAGCTCCAGTGCCTAGCCCCTCGGGTCAAATAACCTTCGGCAAGAAAAGTCAAAAGGCGGACTTTTCCCGCCGAAGAACATTAGCCTGTCGGGGCTGAACGAGGCGCTTCCGCCTTTTGTTCTTTATGGAGAATGGAAATAATTGTTCCGGCTCACTTTTCTTTAACTTCTCTTCTATAGCTAATACTACTATAAAAACACCTTAGAAAAGAGGGAGACAAATGGAGCCTTTTATACCACAGTTGGTCTACATTGAACCGAAAGCATTAGAATACCCACTTGGTAGGGAGCTAAAAGAAAAATTTACAAAAATGGGACTAGAGATAAGAGAAACCACTTCACATAATCAGGTTAGAGGAATACCTGGAGACAATGAATTACAGCAATATCGAAATGCAAAATCTACACTGGTGGTTGGAATCAGAAGAACATTAAAATTTGATACATCGAAACCTTCTGCAGAGTATGCCATTCCATTGGCTACAGGCTGTATGGGACATTGCCACTACTGTTACCTACAAACAACACTTGGCAGTAAACCATATATTCGAACATATGTTAATTTAGATGAAATTTTTGCACAGGCAGAGAAGTATATGGAAGAAAGAAAGCCTGAAATTACCCGATTTGAAGCAGCCTGTACATCGGATATTGTTGGCATAGATCACTTAACACATTCTCTTAAGAAAACCATTGAATTTATTGGACAAACAGAGTTCGGAGAACTACGCTTTGTGACCAAGTTTCATCACGTGGATCACCTTTTAGACGCGAAACACAATGGAAGAACTCGGTTTCGGTTTAGCGTAAATTCACGCTATGTCATAAAAAACTTTGAACCAGGAACATCCTCGTTTGAAGATCGACTGAAAGCAGCTAGAAAGGTTGCTAACGCTGGTTATCCCTTAGGGTTTATTGTAGCCCCAATTTACATGCATGAGGATTGGAAAGAAGGATATCGTGAATTATTCGAAAGATTAAGTGATGAGTTAGCAGGACTAGAAATTCCTAATCTTACATTTGAACTCATTCAGCACAGATATACGAAACCCGCCAAAAACGTAATAGCCAAACGATATCCCAAAACTAAACTCGAAATGGATGAGGGGAAGCGAAAATATAAGTGGGGGCGTTATGGGATTGGAAAATACGTTTATCCTGATGAGGCTGCAAAAGATTTGGAAAGCACCATACGTCAGTATGTAGCAGATTTTTTTCCTAACGCAGAAGTCCAATATTTCACCTAAAAAAATTTTGTTCTTGTCCGCCGTACTATTTCTCCATGTTTGCGCTTAAAGATGTAACAATGAGTTCATCTTTAGGAGTGGCTGCCATGAAAATAGACGGCGTTTTTTCTGGAGGGGGCATAAAAGGGTTTGCTCTAATTGGCGCTTACGAAGAAATTGAAAGTAGAGGACTGCAATTTGTAAGAGTAGCTGGTACGAGCGCAGGCTCCATCGTTGCAGCATTCGTTGCTGCAGGTTATACGAGTAAAGAAATATATCATTTACTTGATGAACTCGATCTTACTCAATTACTCGATGCGCGAAAATTAATTATTCCATTTCCGTTTGCAAAATGGCTGTTAGTTTATTGGAAGCTGGGGTTGTATAAAGGTAATGAACTTGAAAAATGGCTAAAAGAGAAGCTTGAAGCAAAAGGACTAAGGACCTTTTCAGATTTGCCCCCGGATACTTTAAGGGTAATTGCTTCAGATCTTTCAAATGGACAGATGGTTGTTCTACCTAATGATTTACAAAAATATGGAATATCACCAGGTTCTTTTTCCATCGCAAAAGCAATTAGAATGAGTTGCAGTATTCCTTATTTTTTTGAACCAGTTCGGTTGCGTTCAATGGATGGTGTCAACATCTTAGTGGATGGGGGAGTATTAAGTAATTTTCCTATGTGGCTTTTTGACCGGGAAAATGTGCAAAAGGTAAGGCCAGTACTTGGTATTAAGTTAAGTGCTAGTGAGTATGAGCATGAGAAGCATTCAATCAAAAACGGAATTCAATTATTTGGCGCACTATTTGAAACAATGAAGGATGCGCATGATTCAAGATATATTTCTAAAAAACATGTGAAGAATATTATTTTTATTCCTGCTGAAGGTGTATTATCAACTGAATTTCATCTTACGGAAGAAAAGAAGCGGAAATTATTTGATATGGGCAGAGAGCAGGCTAAAACATTTTTGGATAAATGGTGTTATTAATCTTTTAATAATAAAGAAAAAATCGAGTGTCTAAAAGGACGCTCGATTTTTCTTTTTCCCCTTTTTGCCGTCGATGACGGTTAAATGAGCAGGAGATTTCTTTTTTGTCTTGTTGCTTTTCTTTAATGTTGTTAACGTCCCAAGAGAAGAGCTTTTCAGAGTAGCGTCTCCGCTCTTTTGCTGTAATCGTTTTTTTGATTTTTTCGCTGCTTTAAGAAATGCCCGCTGCTCTTTTTTCTGAGGGCTCGAAATTGAAAATTTACGAACAAGAAAATAAATAGCTAAACCGATCAATGCGATGATAGCAATTCTCTGAATGAAACCGGCAGGGTTAGCTGTAAATGAACCGAATAGGCCAACCAGAGCTAGAATGACAAGTCCACCAATGACAAAAAATGATGTCCGATTTTTCAAGAAAGCCACCTCCCTAAGAGCATCTTAAGCATTTTTTTCCTCTTTTAAACACTGTAGAATAAAAGATTTAGACAATTTCCTCACTTTTCATATCATATTCAGATTCTTTTTCTCTTTTTAATAATTCTTTAAAGGAAAGAATCGCAACTTCCACTTGGTCATCGTTTGGTTCTTTAGTCGTTAAAAGTTGTAGCCAAAGACCTGGAAGGCCTAAGTACTTTAAAACAGGAATATCTCTTAGTTTGTTAGTAATTTGTAAGACTTCAAAAGCAATACCTAATACAACAGGTATCAAAAGAAGACGATCCACGACCCTTAACCAAAGTGGTGTTGTAGGTACCAGCATGTAGACAAATACACCAACAATGACTGTAAATAAGATGAAACTACTGCCACATCGGTAGTGAAGGCGGGAATGTGCCTGAACATTTTCAACCGTTAACTCAACACCTGCTTCGAAGGTATTAATTACTTTATGCTCTGCACCATGATATTGAAACACCCTCTTGATAAGAGGTGTAAGGGAAACGAAATATATATAACAAAGTAGCAGCAATAGCTTAAAGAACCCTTCTACAAGGACTTGGGCAAAATCGGATGGAAAAATTGGCTTGGTTAGTACAGCTAAAAATACAGGAATTAATGTAAAAGCAAATTTTCCAAATAAGAATGAGAGGACCCCAATAACCGCTACCCCAAGATACATAGATAACTTTGAAACTTCTTTTTCCTTTATGGTCTCGTCATCCTTTGGATCGACATCAAATCTCTCTGTGGAAAAGTTTAAGTGCTTTGACCCATTTGCACTTGCTTCAATAATTGCGATAATTCCACGAATAAATGGAATCTTTTTTAAGCTTGTTAGGTAAGGGTTTTCCTTACGAGGTAAATGAAAATATTCTACAGAACGATCTTTCCTGCGAATTGCGGTAACATAATGATGTTTACCGCCAAACATTACGCCTTCCACGACCGCTTGGCCGCCATAAACCGGTTTTTGAGATTTAGACATGGTTATTAACACCAACCTATAACAAAGTTGCACAATAGCAGAAAAAGATAAATCTGTTTGTACTTAAATGTATTCTACTAGAAAAATGAAAAAACCTCTAGGAATGACATAATTTTTACATTTAAAATCTGTAAAAAATTATTTTCATGCAAGGATTGGAATTCTAAAGGACATAATAATGAAGGAATTTCAGCTTTCCTATTTATAAAGGAATATGAAGAAGTGAGTTATTTGATGAGAATTCAGTTCCAATTAACAAAAAACTGTTCGGGGGTTATGACACAATGGTTAAAGAATTAAAGAAGTCAGATTATCCAAAACCCATGTCTTTTGTTGCACTGGTTTTTTTGGACAGGTTTATTTGGAGGAATTTTTTGGGGTACAATTGGTTATATTAGCTATTTTTTTAATTTTACAGATGTAGCCCCTAATGCCATACTGGAACCTTGGACATTGGGAGATTGGAAAAAAGGATGGCTAGGAACTGTTATTTCTATTTTTCTCATGGGTGTGTTATCAGTCATTGTTGCATATGTTTATTATTTTACCCTGAGAAAAGTTAAAGGTATATGGTTTGGATGGGGTTACGGGATTGTTTTATTCTTATTGATATTTTTTGTTCTTAATCCATTAATTCCAAGTATTAAACCACTTTTTGAATTAAGCAGGGACACGATTATTACTTCAGTATGTTTATTCAGCATATATGGGATTTTTATTGGATATTCCATCAATTATGAGTATGAACTTAGTAAAGTACAAGAGAAAGAGGCCACAACGTAAGTTTCGATTAGTCGGATTTGGTAGGTTGTGATAAAATATTTTTGTCCTCATTGAACAAAAGGAGGAGTGGAGAGTAATGGAAAAAATAGAAAAACTAAGATCTTATTTTTCAACACATGGTATTGATGGGTTAGTAATAACCAGCCCATTTAATCGCCGCTACATATCAAATTTTACAGGCTCAGCTGGTGTGGTTTTAATTAGTGCGGATAAAGCTATGTTTATTACAGATTTCCGCTATACCGAGCAGGCTTCTAAGCAATGCGAAGGTTTCGAGATTATTAAATTTTCTGGATCCATTCCAGAGGAAGTCGCACAGCAAGCAAAGAACTTAGGTATTCAAAAGCTTGGATTTGAAGAGGATTTTCTAACTTACTCTTCCTTTAAATTATATGAGAAAGAAATCAAAGCTGAACTTGTCCCGATTTCTGGTGTAATTGAAAAGTTACGCTTGATTAAGACTGATGCAGAGATTAAGATATTAAAGGTAGCAGCAGATATTGCTGATGCGGCTTTTAAACATATTTTAGACTTCATTCGTCCTGGAAAAACTGAATTAGAGGTATCGAATGAACTAGAGTTCTTTATGAGAAGAGCTGGTGCAACTTCATCATCTTTTGATACGATTGTTGCTTCCGGACATCGTTCAGCGCTTCCACATGGTGTTGCTAGCAACAAAGTGATTGAGGCGGGAGATGTTGTTACACTAGACTATGGTGCGTATTACAATGGATATGTTTCTGATATAACTAGGACCGTTGCTGTTGGAGAACCTGATGCAAAGCTAAAAGAAATTTATGAAATTGTTTTTGAAGCACAGGCTCGAGGTATGGCTGGAATTAAGCCTGGAATGACGGGTAAGCAAGCAGATGCACTTACAAGATACTACATAACAGAAAAAGGTTATGGGGAATATTTTGGGCATTCAACTGGGCACGGTATAGGTCTTGAGGTACATGAAGGCCCTGGTCTTTCAACGAAATCAGATATTATTTTAGAACCAGGCATGGTTGTTACCTGTGAACCGGGAATTTATATCCCAGGCCTTGGCGGTGTTCGGATTGAGGACGATACATTGATTACTGCTACTCACAATGAGGCACTTACTCATTCTACAAAAGAACTAATTATATTGTAATGAATTTTAGGAGGAACTTACATGATTTCTGTTAACGATTTTAAAACAGGATTAACAATTGAAGTGGATAACGGTCTATGGAGAGTTATTGATTTCCAACACGTAAAGCCAGGGAAAGGTGCGGCTTTTGTCCGTTCTAAACTACGTAACCTTCGTAATGGAGCAATTCAAGAAAAAACATTCCGTGCTGGTGAGAAAGTAGAAAAAGCACAAATCGATAATCGCAAAATGCAATACCTTTATGCTAGCGGTGACCAACACGTATTTATGGATATGGAATCCTACGAACAAGTGGAACTACCTGCTAGCAACATTGAGTATGAATTGAAGTTCTTAAAAGAAAACATGGAAGTTCACATCATGATGTTTGGTCATGAAACACTTGGCGTGGAATTGCCAAACACAGTTGTTTTAGAAGTTACTGAAACTGAACCAGGAATTAAAGGTGACACTGCTTCAGGCGGAACAAAGCCTGCTATCCTTGAAACAGGACTAAGCGTTCAAGTTCCATTCTTTATTAACCAAGGGGATAAATTAATTATCAATACAACTGAAGCATCTTATGTTTCAAGAGCATAATATACGTAAAATTCGTAAGCCTTAGTCCGAAATATCGGATTAAGGCTTTTTTTTATATTTAAAGTAAGTATTAAATTCGACTTCGAGAATTGTCCAGCTCCAGCGCCTAGCCCCTCGGGTCAAATAACCTTCTGCAATAAAAGTCAAAGAGCGACTTTTCTTGCAGAAGAACATTTGCCTGTCGGGGCTGAACAAGGCGCTTGCGCTTTTCTTTTAACAATTTCTCCATAGTTTCTGCTAAGTTTCTGCACATTTATTTTTTACATTAATGGTGTAGACAAAATAAAGGAGAAGATGAACATGAACATGACGCATTATATGGGGTTATTAGCAGACAATCAGCCGTGGAATTTAATTATTTTTATGGCCATTCCGGTTATATGTGCTGAAACTATAGCCATCACAGAACTCGGTATACTATTTACAAGAAATTTAGGTGGTACCTTAAAAAAAGTAAATAAGGTAGTTAGTATATTTGCAGGTTTATATTTCACAGGAATTTTCCTTTACTTAATGAAGACAGCCTATATCCCATTAACAATTAATGGTGAATGGAAGGGCTGGATCGATGTAGTTGCGGTTACCTTTTACCTTTTAGGAATCGTTCCATTACTAGGTATGGCACTCCTTGATATGGGAATCATTTACAAAAATAGAACAGATGAACAAAAGCTGAAAATCCATTCGTTTTTTGTGGGCATGTTCCTTGTTGTTGCACACGTAGCGATGATTTTCGGGATGGTTGATCCCTCTATTGGTTCAAGCAGCAATTCCGGGCATGACATGATGAACATGTAGTCTGTTATCAAAGAGGAGCCTCTCTACCATTTGAATATATTATTTTTACTTTTACTATCATAAAAACTTCACTAAATAGTAAGAATTTACAACCGTTAGGCAAATTAGTTTTTGCTAAAATAAACTAGTAAATATATTCATGGAAGGGGTGAACTGATTATGAAACGAATCACATCTTTTTTGTTCCTCTTCATTTTAATTGCGATCGTAGCAGCGGGTTGTAGTTCAAAAATGGAAGACGTTACCCTCGATAAAAAGCATAAACCATTACCTGATTATGTATTGAATTCTTCAGAAAAGATTCAAGAGACATATGTTTTGGCTGCAACGTATCCGGAGGTAATAGCACAGGTACCATGTTATTGCGGATGTTTTGCCCAAGATGGTCATAAAAGTAATCTAGATTGTTATATTGATGAAATGGGTTCAGATAATGCTGTAAAAGAATGGGACTCCATGAGTATATCGTGAGACGTCTGTATAGATATCGCCCGGGAGGCGATTGAAATGCATCTTGACGGTAAAAGTCCTAAGAAGATTTATCAGTTGATTACAGAAAAATATAAAGACTTTGGGGAACCAACTCCAACACCTGAGCCAAATTAAGGAGTAACCCATGAAAAAGATATTAATCGGAAGTTATATTTTGATTATTATTGGAATTATTGTCTGCATAAATAATAGTCACTTGTTTGAAGGAAATAGCTCCAAAGCTGTTGTGGCGGGTGAAAAACTGTATAAAAAAAACTGTCTTGTTTGTCATGGAGAAACCGGTAAAGGGGAAGGGGCAAACGCGGGGACAGCCATTAACAGTCAGAAATTCTTAAGTTCGGTTTCTGATGAAGATTTGTATAATTATGTTAAATACGGTCGCGAAGGTACAGGCATGCCTGCATATGGACCAAGATTGTCAGAAAAAGAGTTAACTAATCTAGTTGCTTTTATGAGAGATTGGCAAACAGAAGAAATGAAGTTTGATGTTCCTAAAACCATTGCAGGGGACATAGAACATGGAAAAGCACAATATAATTTATATTGTCTTAATTGCCACGGTGAAGCGGGTGCTGGAAAATTAAAAATGGGAACAGCATTAGCTAATCCACAGTATTTAAAGTATACAAGTGATAAGCAAATTTGGATTAGCACGGCTTACGGCAGAGAGGAAACACGTATGGGTCCCTCATTAAAGGGACTTGAAGGGGCTCGTCAGCTTAAAAAAGAGGACATTACGGATATCGTGACATATATTCGGTCCCTTGAAAAGAAATAAGAAAAGTAAAACCCTGAATCCGACTGGATCCAGGGTTTTACTTTTTTAAAAATGAGAATATCCGCGATAAATTAGTAAAAATAACAAGGTTTAACAAAATGTTCATTTTTCAACCTGATAGTAAAAAAGGATTAGGTTTATAGTACTCAATAGAGAGTTTATCTGTGAAATAGGGACTAGAAATTTTAGTCTACCAATCTAAATTTTTAGGAATCTAATAAATGTGAACATTTTGTGGTGGTTTTTTGACGAAATCGCAACGATTTTAACCCTTTAACAAAATGTACAAAAGTGGTTCAACAACGAGGGGCTGATAACGATTATATTTATTTCAAAGAGGACTATAGTGGAAATTAGTGCTACATCATGATAAGAATTCCACTCAAGGAGGATAAATATGCTTAAGAAAAAATTATTGGCATTTTTCGTTATTGTATTATTTGTATCTAGTTACATGATCCCAAAGGCAAGTGCGGAAATGACATTTCAAGCGGAGAAGTTCCCATTTAAAGAAATGCAAATTCAAGTAATGCCTGAATTTGATTACCCTGAGGGATGGTCAAGAGATATCCCATCCTTATTAGTAGGCCAGTACGGAACAATTACAAATAGTAGCGGCCAAGATTATGACGGAAAAATAGAAATTCCAGTACCAGCAATGGAAAAAGGATTTGAGGCCTATCTAGTTGCAGAATTTCCAGAAGAAAATAAGCCGGAAGTACAGCGGCCTTATGATGTGGATAAAGAAAAAGGAATTATTTCTTGGAAACCAGCCAAAGCAATAAAAAATAACGAAACATACAAATTTGTCATCGAATACTATACCAAATCCGTTGAAGTGAAAGACAAAAAAAGTTTTACATATGAACTAATTCATAATGCTGATATTGAACTATTAGATGTCATCTTTTATGCTCCGATGAATGCGAAGGATATCCAACTTGAGCCGAAAGCAGATAACAATTCAAAAAGTGAATATGGTGAGGAACTCTATTACTACCAATATAAAAATGTAAAAGCCGGAGATAATTTGAAGTATTCCTTCTCATATAAGAAAGATGGGACAGAATCTACCATGGAGGCGATTAACAAACAACAGCCCCCAAATGATGAAAACCATAATGGTGTGACGGCGACAGACCAAGTGAAAAGTGGAGGGTCTAAAAATCCAACACGTCCAATCATTGGAGCTGGAGGAGCATCAATCATTGGGATTGCAATCATTATTGCTGGTCTCTTTGTTTTCTTGGGGTTAAAGGGACATACACAATCGTCCAAAGCAGCTAAGAGTTCAAAACATACTAAACAACAACCGAAGAAAACGTCTATCAAAAAAGAAGATAAGTCAACAAATGCTGAAGAAAAGAAAGAACTGCGTAAAAAGCTTTTAACCGGAAAGATAGACCAAGAAATGTACGAAGAAGAAATGAAAAAACTTATCTAATGAGGTGAGAGTGAATGAAGAAAAATACGATTGTTATGCTTGGCGGCTTTGTTATCGCTGCTGCCATCGTTTTCTTGCTTATGGCTGCAACACCTGGGTCAAGTGGAGTCGAATTAACGCTGAAGGAACTGCTGGCTACCCAGAATCAACATAAAGATGATTTTGTAACGGTAGAAGGGCTATTAATGGAAGAAACCATTATGTGGAATCCAGACAAAATTGAACTTAAGTTTGATGTAAAAGACAATGAAGGTAATGTTATGCATGTGATTCATAACGGACCTAAACCAGATAACTTTTCTGAAGGTGTGATAACTATTCTTCAGGGAGCTCCAACAAAAAAAGACACTTTTGAAGCAGAAACAGTAAAAACAAGATGTCCTTCTAAATACGAAGGAAAAGATATGAAAGATTATGATCCTGAATCACATAAAGAAAAGTTAAATCAACCTCCGAAAGAAAAATAACAGGCTAACGTAAGAAGGTGACGAAATGTATTTATTTGCTAATGCAACAATTTATATAGGTTTAGCCATTGCCATTTATACACTCCTCATTCTAACATTGGGGATTAGTACAAAAAATCAAAGATTCATAAATAGTGGTAAAGGTGGAGTGATTGCATTACTTGTTTGTTCATCACTAGCAATGCTCTCCTTGTTCTACCTTTTAGCATCATCACAATTCCAGTATGAATATGTTCACGATTATACAAGTAGTGAGCTTCCGATTATTTACAAGCTAACTGCCTTATGGGCAGGTAATGCTGGTTCATTATTACTATGGACATTTTTCTTAACACTCTACACAGTGATGATTGTCTTTTCAAGGAAAATGAGAGGAAATCCGATGGTACCCTATATTTCAGCCATTCTCATGGCAAATGCGGTATTCTTCTTCTTTATCCTAGGTTTTGTAGCAAAACCATTCGTATTATTAAATGAAGTTCCGATTGAAGGTAAGGGCTTAAATCCAATGCTTCAGAACCCTGGGATGATTATTCATCCAGTTACGCTTTATCTTGGGTATGTTGGTCTTGCTATCCCATTCGCTTTTGCAATGGCAGCATTGATTTTAAAGAATGTTGATGATTTTTGGATTAAGATGACAAGACGTTGGACGATTATTGCCTGGTTATTTTTAAGTCTTGGGAATATTTTTGGAGGACAATGGGCGTATGTTGAGCTTGGATGGGGTGGTTACTGGGCATGGGATCCAGTAGAAAATGCCTCCTTTATGCCATGGTTAACGGCCACTGCCTTCCTTCATTCCGTGATGATTCAAGAACGAAAAAACATGCTGAAAATATGGAATATCAGCTTAATCATTGTTTCTTATGCACTAACACTATTTGGTACATTCCTAGTTCGAAGTGGTGTCCTAACATCTGTTCATGCATTTGCCAATTCAAACCTAGGATTATACTTTTTAATCTTCATGGGGATTGCCGTTATTCTAGCCCTATATGTGTTAATGAGTCGTTATAACTTGTTAAAACGTAGTGCAGGTGAATTTAATTCTTTTGTTTCAAAAGAAAGTAGTTTCCTAGTTAACAATCTTTTACTTGTTGGTGCAGCATTTGCAGTATTCTGGGGAACCATTTTCCCATTAGTATCAGAAGCAGTTCGCGGAACAAAGGTGACAGTAGGCCTACCATTCTTTAATAAAGTAGAGGCACCAATACTATTATCCATGATGTTTGTTATGGCGGTTTGCCCAATGCTTGCTTGGCAGCGTTCTACTGTAAAAAACCTTAGGAAAAACTTCTTAATTCCATCCATACTAGCTGTTGTTGGTATGATCTTAATGGTTGTTTTAGGGATCCAAAAGGCATGGGCTGTCATTGGATATGGGGTTATTATTCTATTACTAGTTACTCATTACTTAGAGTTTTATAGAGGTGTGAAAGCTAGACGGAAGATGACGAAAGAAGCACCTCTTGTTGCACTTTATAGATTAATGATACGTAATCGCCGCCGCTATGGAGGATATATTGTTCACCTTGGCATCGCGTTCATTACGATGGGGATTATCGGTTCACAAAACTATGACTTAGAGACAATGAAAACAGTAGCACTAGGTCAGTCTATTGAGTTAAAGGACTATCGCATTAACTATGATCGCCTTGACCAGAAAAAAGAAGGAATTAACGATATTGTCTATGCAGACGTTACCGTGTTTAGGAATGGTAAGAAGCTTGGCACATTCCAGCCGGAAAAAGTATTTTATGGTAACTGGGAGCAGCCATCTTCTGAGGTAGCTATTATTTCATCGGTTAAGGAAGATTTATATATCGTCCTTAGTGCATGGGAAGATGATGGAAAGGCTACATTTGTTGTAAAAGTAAACCCAATGATGAACTGGTTATGGTTTGGTTCCTTTATGATTGTTATTGGTGCACTTTTCGCCATTTGGAATGGAAAATATCAAAATGTCACTCCAAGATACACAGGAGTACGAAGAGAGGTGTCTTAATATGAGAAACAAACTTTATATAGGGCTCCTCATACTTGCGTTTATCTTCCAAGGTTCATTCATCCGAGTGGAAGCGGCAAAACAAATTGACTATAAATCTGCAGAATTTAAAGCAGTTGCCCAGCAATTTGCCTGTACATGTGGCTGTGGGCAGGATCATTATGAATGTGACCCCAATACGTGCAGTCTCACTACCGATTTTAAAAAAGATTTAGTAGAGATGATGAACAAGGGCTGGGATAAAGATAAAATCCGTGAATATTATGTCAATATTTACGGTGAAGAGATCTTGACGTCGCCGGAAAAAAGCGGATTTAGTTTAACAGCTTGGGTTCTACCCTTTGTTGTGTTAGGAGCAGCAGCAATCGCAGTATTTATGATCATTCGTAAATGGGTGAAAAAAAGAGGAACTGAAGAGGCTGTCTCTGAATACGAGGACACAAAGGATGAAGTTGAAGGAGAAATCCTTTCTTCCATGATCGATGAAGAACGCAAAAAGTATCTTTAGGATGTGAACAAAATGCAGGATATTTCAATCATCTCGATGATTTTTACAGCCACTATAGCGCTGACTTGTCTATTTTTAATATTGTCACCATTATTTAAGTGGGATGCGTATATAACTACTAGCACAAAAACTCAGGATATAGCGACTACCAAAGAAGCTCTCTTGACCACTCTTAACGAGATAGAATTTGAATACAAGATGGATAAAATATCGCACACGGATTATAAGGTTTTAAAGCGACAATACGAAACAGAAGTTGCAAGTATCATGAAGGAAGAAGAACAATTGATTGATAAAAGTGTTGACGCTGATTTAATGGCAGAAGTGGAAAAAGAAATCGAGGAACAAATGCAAAGCTATAAAAATAAAAAGGGGGAAGGAAAGTGATCAAGAAAATCACCGTCTTCTTCCTTGGACTGATGCTGCTACTACCGTTCCACGGTTTGGCGGCATCTGATTCAAATATTACCGTTGATATGCATTATATTGTGGTCAGTCCAGCTGAAGATGGATCAACCAATATGATGAATATGGTGAACTATTCTAATACTTCAGGTGAGGAATATAAAGGGAATGGGCAAGGTGAGGCAGTATTAAGTGTCTCCATTCCAAAAGGAGCCAAAGATCTAAATTTTCTAGATAATAAGATTGCTTTTAAAGAGGTTGATAAAGGCTTTATTACAACCACACCGGTTCCAGCAAATCAAACAATGGTCCTTCCATATAGCTATAGAATGCCAAAGGGAGAAGAAATCAATCTAACAGCAGATTATTCAGTCCAAATGATGCAGATTCTTGTGCCAGAAGGTATGGGAAGTATTGAAGTAAAGGGTATAGAGGCAACAAGCCAAGGGCTCTTCAAATTTGATGACCAAAATTATTTTGGCTATAGCATAGAAGGAATTAAAGCAAACCAAACGTTCACAATGGTGTACAACAAAGATGTTCAGCCTCCATCAGATACAACGGCTAAGAGTCAAAATGCAAGTGAAAATGCAAACAATAGTTCAGTCACACACACTGCACCTGCTTTTCATAATCCAGGTCATTTAAGGATGTGGGCACAATCGCCATTACATCGGTTTAATCCACACGTCTTTCTAATTATTATTGGTGCTATTTTGATTGCGGGCATTTCTTACTATGCTTATTTTAGAAGAAAAGCGAGATTAGAAGAAGAAAGACTAGGTGCTGATAAAGAAGAAAAAGCCTTTAAGCAGCTAATGGCTAAGCAAAAGGCTATTCTAGATAAGATTATCGAGTTAGAAGAAACCTTTGGTGATGGAAAGCTATCAGAGAACGACTATCACGCAAAGCTTGCTGCTTATAAACAGCATCTAGTCCAAGTGAAATTAAATTTACGTAACTATGTTGAATAGCAACTGGAATGGGAGGGACCGCAATTGATTGACATAAAGAAGCTAACGAAGCAAGCTGACAATAAACTGATCTTACGTGGGATAGACCTCTCGATAAAAAAAGGAGAAACAGTTGCCATACTAGGACCTAACGGTGCTGGTAAAAGTACGCTTTTAAAGGTGTTGGCAACATTAATAAAACCAACATCTGGATTGGTTAAAATAAATGGTTTAGACCTCAAAAAGGACCATATCGAGATAAAAAAAGTATTGGGTTATTTACCCCATTCCAGTCTGCTATACGATCATTATTCTCCACTTGAAAATTTAGTTTTCTTTGGGAATATTTACGGAGTTAAGAATGTGGAGGAGAAAGCCATTCAACTGGTTAAAGAAGTAGGGTTATCCTTCTTTCTGAATGAGCCGGTTAAGAACTTTTCCCGCGGCATGATACAAAGGATTGCCATTGCACGAGCCATTGTTCATGATCCAGAAGTTCTCCTGTTAGATGAACCACACACAGGGTTAGATCAAGGTGCTATAACAATTCTTAATAATGTAATCCTTTCTATGAAGGATAGAGGTGCGACTACATTAATGGTTACGCATGATTTTAAACAGGCAGCCGAGATTTGCGATCGGATTATAATTGTGAAAAATGGAAAAATCGTCGATGACTTTAAAATGGAAAATCATAATTTAGGGTACGTTTCCGAAAAATACGAGCTTCAAGTGGAGGGGGTCTCATGAACTTATTTCGAACAGCCCTCTTACTAGCAAAAAAAGATTTGTATTCGGAATTAAAAACAAAGCAAATTCTAGTAACACAAATCATTTTCGCTGGACTTGTGATTGTCGTTTTCAGCTTTGCCTTTGATCCTGCTAATAATACAACAAAGGCTGTCATCCCTGGGGTGGTTTGGGTCATAATCGTATTTGCCGGTATTTTAGGCCTTAACCGGTCCTTTATCTCGGAACAGCGAAATGATACGATTCAAGGATTATTTGTTGCACCGATGGAGGCAGCAAGTATTTATTTAGGAAAGTTTCTTGCAAATTTTATCATGATCCTTGTGGTTGAACTAGTTTCGATTCCGTTTCTATTTTTATTATTTGATTTTAAATTCTTTGGAAGTATTCCATATTTCATTTTAGTAGTTTTCCTAGGAAGCTTCGGATTTATAGCAATCGGCACATTCTTGGCTGCGCTTTCTGCCAATTCAAAAAGCAGTGAAATGCTGCTGCCGTTACTTTTATTCCCGATTACCACTCCGATATTAATTGGTGTGGTTCAAGCAACTCGAATTATCTTAACGAATATGGAGAAGTTTTCAAGTGCCTTAGCGTGGATCCAATTGGTTACCGCGTATGATGTGATATTCTTTGTGATTTGTATATTATTAATCGATTATGTTCTGGAGGTTTAAATGATGAGTATGAATCTCGAACGAGAGAAAGCGATACTTCCTGAGACTCAGTTGGCTGATACTAAAAAACTTAATGTATCCCGTATTTTGTTTGTCGGCACAGTGATCTCCATGTTAGTTTCCCTATATTTTATTTTTATTTTTGCAGCAGAAGAAACAACCATGCATGCAGCGCAAAAAATCTTTTATTTTCATGTAAGTTCAGCGTGGCTAGCTTTTATGGCGTTTTTTGTGACATTCGTGTTCAGTATTTTGTTTTTAATCAAGCGGAAAAGAATTTTTGATACTTACGCTTATGTTTCTGCAGAGATTGGTGTTGTTTTCACCATTATTGTTTTGACAACAGGACCTATTTGGGCAAGATCAGCCTGGAACACTTGGTGGGTATGGGAACCAAGATTAATTACAACTTTAATCCTATTTTTTATCTATATTGCCTACATTATGATTCGACAAATGGATGGAGTGTGGGATAAAAAAGCACGACTAGCATCTGTATTTGGAATCATAGGGTTCGCCGATGTTCCGATCGTATTCTTTGCTATTCGCTGGTGGCAAACGAAATTTCACCCAATTGTTTTTGGTGAGGGACCTTCCCAAAAAGGTGGCGGAATTGAGGATAGTATGCTTGTAGCGTTACTTATCACAATTACTGCTTTCACTATTTTTTATGCCTACCTTCTTCATAAAGGTGTTTCCTTTGAAAATATGAAAATTAAAGTAGAACGTTATAAAGAAAAATTAAGAGAACAATTAGAAAACTAGGAGGAATCTAAAATGAACTATGAATATATGTTGGGTGCCTATTCCGTAGCATGGGGTGTAATTTTTGCGTATATGCTTATTGTGGGTAAAAGACATACGAAGCTGAAGAAGGAAATAGAGTTCTTAAAACAACTAGAAAAATAAGTAAGGGGAGCAGGAGGAAATAAGATGAACAAACGAGTCATCAAATTGCTCGTCATGATTCTAATTATTGGGATGTTTGCTTTCTTTGCTTATAGTCTGGTAACAAAAGGGAAACACACCGATGTAGGCGATAAGGCTTATAATTTTGAACTTCCAAACCTAAATGGCAGCAATACCAAGCTAGCGGATTATAAGGGTGAGGTAGTTATTTTGAATTATTTTGCCAGCTGGTGTGCTCCTTGTAAAGACGAATTCCCAGAGTTAGAAGCTTTCCAAAAAGATTATGGTGATCAATATAATCTTCTTATGATTAATCGTGGAGAGACACAGGATAAGATTAAGAAAGTAACAGAAAACAATAAAGCAGGAATGAATTACCTATTTGATTATAATGCTAAGGTATCAAAATTATATAATGTAACTGGGCAGCCTGAGACGTTTGTTATTGATAAACAAGGAGTAATCAGAGAACACTTTAATGGACCCGTTACAGAAATGCAATTGTATAATTGGGCAAAGAAATATAATAAGTAAAGAGAGGATTGACCCATCATATGATGGTGTCAACCTCTTTTTTTATATAGTTCGATAGTGAAACTCTGCTGATATGTTTGCTTTTATTTTTATTTGTCCAGGTTCCAAAGGAGTGGTGCTCATAGCTTTCACCATTGTTTCCGGCTGATAAGAATAAGGGTGAATTGGACTGCTGCCTTCCACGATTAAACTAGGGGTGGGTATTAATGTAACGTTAATCGAGTCGGCAATTGTCTTTGCTTTCCCAATCGCATTGTTTACTGCCATAACTAAGGCGCGTTGATAATAAGGATCTTTATTATTTACTGTAAATTGAATGTTTGATACATAATTAACCCCATTTTGTACAGCGTTGTCTACCACCTTTCCTATCATGGTTAAATCTTCTATTTTCACCTGTAAAATATGAGTTACCTTATATCCTCTAAAAATTTGTTTCCCTTGTTCATAGTCGTAATCAGATTCTATTCGGTAATCAAATGTTTGTATATGTGTTTGGGGAATTCCAAGTTCCACTAAAGATTGAATGACCTTTGTACTTTGAATGGCATTTTGCTGCTGTGCTGGTATTAGTTCCTTGCCTTCCGTAATAACGCCTAAGTTAACAGAAGCTAAGTCGGGCTGGACCGCCATTTCTCCCTCCCCAGTAACTTTTATTAAATGCTGCCCTCTATGATGGCCTCCACCCCGGTTAGGCTGCTGATAATGATACACATTAATTTCCTCCTCAACATTACGCTTTCCTATAAAATACTCCTTCCTCTTCTGAAATGTTCCTATTTAGTAGGGTAATCCTTGTGATTCAACCTTTTCTAGTAAACCTAGTAAAAAAATAGAATGAAATGACAGATTTGAAAGTCATAATGTGTCCAAGCAGGCATACATTTTAAATAATGAGAAAGGCAAATCAAGGAGGAACCAGTCATGGAAGGAATCCTAAATTTTTTACCCAAAAATATTGCAGATCTAATTAACCAAATCCCTCCTGAGCAAAAAGAAGAACTTGAAGAAATTCGCATTCGTATAAATCGACCAATTGAAATGACCTTAAAGGGAGCACCAAAATTTCTAACCTACATTATACAACCTGAGGATGCGTTTCACCTGATGAATAAAATAAGCCATTTTTTCAATTTATACACTTGAGGAAGAACTTAAGCGGGGTTATATAACTGTTTCTGGGGGACACCGCATTGGGTTGGCTGGAAAGGTCATTCTTGAGGAGGGAAAAGTAAAGGCGATTAGGGATATCTCCTCTTTTAACATTAGGATTGCAAGAGAAAAGGTAGGTATTGCTGAACCCATTGTGCCTTTTCTTTTTAAAAACAGCTGGATGCATACCATGATTATAGGACCGCCTCAAACAGGGAAAACGACACTGCTGCGTGATATAGCAAGAATCATATCATCTGGTAATTGGTCAAAGGGAATAGAGGCTTGCAAGGTTGGGATTGTTGATGAACGTAGTGAGATTGCTGGATGTGTAAATGGAGTGCCGCAATTAACGTTTGGTCACCGACTTGATGTTCTGGATGCCTGTCCAAAGGCTGAAGGAATGATGATGCTCATTCGTTCAATGAGTCCAGATGTCTTAATCGTTGACGAAATTGGCCGTAAAGAAGATGCCGAAGCGATCCAGGAGGCAGTACATGCTGGAATCAAATTAATCATGACCACACACGGGACGAGCATTGAGGAGATTAGAAAACGTCCCTCTTTAAAGGAGATTATTGATCAGGATATTTTTCAACGATTTATCGTCCTTAGTAGGGCATCGGGACCAGGTACGATTACCCATATTTTAGATTCTAGCGGTAAAGAACTAACGCAAAAAGTGAGAGTGACATAAATGATTAAGCTATTAGGGGCTATTATCATAATTGTTGCCACTACTTGGACAGGGTTTGAGGCTGCAAAACATTTAAGTGAGCGGCCGAGGCAGCTTAGAGCACTAAGGTCGGCGCTGCAGTCACTTGAAGCAGAAATCATGTATGGACATACACCATTGCATGAAGCATCAAGGAGACTAGCTGAACAACTTACTAACCCACTATCCACCTTTTTTGACTCATTTGCAAAGAAACTTACAGACACAGAAACAACTGTTAAAGAAGCTTGGGAAACAAGTTTAAAAGAGGTTTGGAAGGCGACAGCCTTAAAACAGGGTGAATTTGAAATTATGAAGCAGTTTGGGGAAACCCTTGGTCGTCATGATCGCTTTTCCCAACAAAAACATATTATGCTAACTCTTTCCCATCTTGAAAGAGAAGAAGCGGATGCCATCGACCGGCAAGCAAAATATGAAAAAATGGTAAAGAGCCTAGGATTTTTGTCGGGATTGTTACTAATTATTTTATTATTTTAGGGGGAAAAGCAATGGGTTTAGAAGTGGATATTATTTTCAAAATAGCTGGTGTGGGGATCGTAGTGGCCTTCTTGCATACCGTGCTTGATCAGGTGGGCAAAAAAGAGTATGCACAATGGGTTACCTTATTTGGTTTTATTTATATTTTATTTCAGGTTGCATCTATTGTGGATGACCTGTTCCAGAAAATAAAATCGGTTTTCTTATTTCAATAGAGAGGGGGGCTTTGCTATTGAAATCATTAAAATTGTCGGTGTAGCTCTCATTGCGACCTTTCTTGCTCTCATCATTAAGGAGCAAAAGCCAAACTTTGCCTTCCTTTTAATTGTGTTTGTCGGCTGTGTCATTTTTCTTTTTTTAGTTGATAAAATCTATGAAATCATTCATATGCTTGAAAAATTAGCAGTGAATGCACGGGTAAATCTCGTTTATGTTGAAACCATTCTCAAAATCATTGGTATTGCTTATATTGCAGAATTTGCTACTCAAATAACAAAGGATGCGGGTCAAGGAGCAATCGCCTCTAAGATTGAATTAGCAGGAAAAGTAATCATTCTCGCGATGGCGATTCCTATATTAACCGTTTTAATTGAAACCATTATTAAATTAATTCCGAGCTAATCACAGTCTTTTAATGAGGTGTTTATAAAATGAAGCAGAGGCTGCAGATTATTCCTATTATCATTCTTGTATTCTTTTTTTTACTCACTCCAAGTGTCCAAGCTGCTGAAGAGCCGAAAGCTAACACTTCCTCTCTTTCTCCACAGGAGCTTGTTGATGCTCAACTGGAAACCTTAGATTTAGAGGAGTTAAAACAATTTTGGGAGGACATTACTGATAAGTATGGTGGGTTTCTCCCAGAAAGTCAGAAGGGAAGTTTATATGATTTCATAAAAGGAGATAAGAAATTTTCCTTTAAGCAATGGGGTCAGGGGATCTTGAAATTCGCTTTTCATGAATTTGTAGCAAATGGGAAATTGCTTGGTTCGTTAATTATGTTAACCATATTTAGTATGTTCCTGCAATCTATGCAAAACGCGTTTGAGAAAAGTGCGATTAGTAAGGTGGCCTATTCCATTGTTTATATGGTTCTTGTCATCCTTGCGCTTAATAGTTTTCATATTGCTATCAGCTACACAAATGAAGCGATTGGGACTATGACGTCCTTTATCCTGGCACTTGTTCCTCTTCTGCTAGCATTAATTGCTGCTTCTGGAGGACTTATATCGGCCGCATTTTTCCATCCTGTGATTTTATTTCTAATGAATATGAGTGGTTTATTCATGCAATATATCATTCTTCCACTTTTATTCTTAGCAACATTGTTAAGTATCGTAAGTACAATGTCCGAACAATACAAAGTTTCGCAGTTAGCTCAGTTACTGAGAAACTGGAGTATCGGATTAATGGGTCTATTCTTAACCGTGTTTTTGGGTGTGATCTCGGTTCAAGGTGCATCCGCTGCAGTAACGGATGGTGTCACAATAAGGACGGCAAAATTTGTTACCGGTAATTTCATTCCCGTAATTGGCAGAATGTTTACGGACGCAACAGATACGGTTGTAAGTGCTTCGGTTCTATTAAAAAATACTGTTGGGATTGCAGGAGTAGCTATTTTGCTAATTATCGTTGCTTTCCCAGCAATAAAAATATTAATGATCGCTTTCATTTATAAATTCGCAGCTGCCATTCTTCAACCATTAGGCGGTGGTCCAATCATTAAATGCTTGGATATTATCAGTAAAAGTGTCATTTATGTTTTTGCTGCATTAGGGATTGTTTCACTGATGTTCTTTTTAAGTATTACAGTCATTGTCGCGGCTGGAAATCTAACAATGATGATGAGATAGGGGGGAGCAAAAATGGAGTTTTTAACAGAGTGGGTAACGAATATTATTTTATTTATCCTGTTAGCAACGGTAATTGATATGCTCCTTCCTAATTCAGGTCTGCAAAAGTATACGAAGATGGTTACAGGATTGCTCTTAATTGCTATTATTCTCACCCCCATCTTTAAATTAATCTCCAAAGACTTTGAAACGACACTTGCATCGATCCCTTCATTTCAAGCACCGGGTGAAAAAAATATGAAAAATTTAATAGATTTAAAGAAAAAAGAAATACAAGCTTCCCAACATGCATATATTTTAGAAGAAATGGCTGTCCAGCTAAAAAAGGACGTTAAGGAGGAGTTGATGGAACAATACGGATTGGAGATAGCAAAAGTTGATATAGCAATAAATGAAGAAAGCGACCAAGCATTCCCTGAAAACCTCCAAAAGGTTATGGTTCTTCTGAGACAACCGGAAAATGGCGTAAAGACAGTCGAAGCGATAAAACAAATCGAAATAAACACTGAAAAACCTCTTCCATCAAAAGGATCAACAGAAGAAACAGAAAAAATTGCCTCATTTCTTTCGCAAAAATGGAATGTAACTGAAGAAACTGTAGAAGTTTCGATTGAAGGGGGGATTAAAAAGAAGAATGGATAACAAACAAGGACCATTTTCATGGCTCAAAAAAATACTTAAATTAGATGAAAAAACAGACAAGAAACCAAGTAAATACCAATATATGCTTCTCGTTCTTTGTATTGGTGCAGCGTTTATGCTTGTGGGGAACATAGTATTCAAAACCGATACAAGTCCTACAGATATTCCAGCATCAACAAATACAAAGGGAGAGGCGGAGGATGTCCCTACATTTGGCTTGAAAAAGAGCTCAGGTAATAAGGCCATAGCTGAATATGAAGAAAAGTATGAGGATCAGCTAAAGAAGGCAATTCAAGAAATGTTAGGCGTGAATGATGTTACTGTCGTGGTGAATATTGATTCAACAGATAAGAAGGTTTTAGAGAAAAATAGAGTCTCCAAATCACAAACAACGGATGAAACTGATCGTGAAGGTGGACAACGGAAAGTACAGGAATCCTCAACGGATGAACAACTTGTTATTATACGCGATGGGGAAAATGAAGGACCAATTGTAGTAGAAACGAAAAAACCTGAAATTCGCGGTGTACTTGTTGTTGCAAAGGGTGCTGACAATATTCAGGTGAAAAAATGGATTGTAGAAGCAGTCACAAGGGCGTTAGGAGTGCCAAGCCACCGTGTCGCCGTTATGCCTAAAAAATAAGAGGGGGATTTTATATGTTATTAAAGAAACAAACAGTATGGTTATTAACAATGTTAAGCTTAGTGGTTGTCCTTTCGGTGTATTACATTACTTCACCAGAGCAAAAGTCTAATGATCTTGCGGCTGTGCAGCAAAATGCAAAAGATCAAATGGATCAAAAGCAGGCTAATTCAAAAACTGAGGCTAAGGATGGAAAAACAATTGTATCAACTGTAGCAGGTGATGATGCATTTGAGGAACTTCGTATGAAGCTTGATGACCTAAGAAGCGAAATGCAAGAAGATTTAACTACTCAACTAGCTTCCACTGATCTTCCAGCAGATGAGCGTAGTAAGGTGAAAGATCAAATGGATCGATTAAACCAAACTGCTCAAAAAGAAGAAATTCTTGAAACATTAATTAGAACGATGGGTTATGAAGATGCTTTAGTTAGAGCTGATGGAGAGCAAGTAAGGGTAACAGTAAAATCTAAGAAAAAGCCATCAGCTTCAGAAGCAAATAAAATTATTCAACAGGTAAAGAAAGAAATTGGAGAGACCAATTACGTAGCAGTGGAATTCCAGCCATCAAAATAAAAGGGAACATAACTAAAGGAGAGTCAATGACTTTCCTTTTTTATTGTTTGACTTATGTTAAAGCGTAGTGCCTGGAGCGGAAATCAACAGGCATGTTTAAGATGGTTAATGTTTAATTAAAAATTAATTAGGGAAAAATATTCATTTGAGGATAATCAAATTGTTAAAATTCCCTTTTTCATATAAAAAGTTTAAGATAAAAGATGAAAGGGAATGAGTGAAATGTTTCGAGGAAACAATTTAACTTATTGAATTTTTACTAACTATTATCGTATAGTATTAGTAGCTAGTCCTAATTAAAGTGTTACAAGGGGTGTTACTCAAATGTTAAAAGTACAAGAAATTCGTGAATTAATTAAATTGGTAGACCAGTCCAGCATTGATGAATTTGTATATGAAAATGAAGGCTCAAAAATTCAAATGAAGAAAAATGCTGCAGCGGTGGTAACGACAGTTCAACCAGTTCTACAAGCTGCACCTGTTCAAACAGCACCAGCTCCAGTCGCTGTACCTGCTGCCGTAGCAGAAACAAAACAAGAAGCACCGAAAGTGGAAGCGACAAACCAAGTTGATACATCCAATCTACATAAAATCACATCACCTATGGTAGGTACTTTTTATGCTTCGCCAACACCAGATGCAGATGTTTATGTAAAAGCAGGAGATAAGGTATCAAAAGATTCAATCGTATGTATTGTTGAAGCAATGAAATTATTTAATGAAATTGAAGCTGAAGTAAATGGCGAAATTGTAGAAGTACTAGTTCAAAATGGTCAATTAGTAGAATACGGACAGCCTTTATTTTTAGTAAAGCCTGAATAAGGAGCGATAACAGGATGATAAAAAAACTGTTAATTGCAAACAGAGGAGAAATTGCAGTAAGAATTATTCGCGCCTGCCGAGAAATGGGTATTGAATCTGTTGCTGTTTTCTCAGAAGCAGACCGTGAAGCATTACATGTTCAATTGGCAGATGAAGCCTATTGCATTGGACCTAAATCATCAAAAGATAGTTATTTGAACGTGACAAATATTATTAGTGTAGCAAAACTAACTGCCTGCGATGCGATCCACCCTGGCTATGGATTCTTGGCGGAAAATGCAGATTTTGCAGAGCTTTGTAGAGAATGTAATATCATTTTTGTCGGGCCGAGTCCTGAGGCAATTACCAAAATGGGAACGAAGGATATTGCAAGGGAAACTATGCGAGAAGCAGGAGTACCAATCGTTCCAGGTTCAACAGGAATAATTAATGATATCGAGCAAGCTCTTGAACTTGTCGAGAGAATTCAATATCCGGTTATCATTAAAGCAACAGCAGGTGGTGGCGGTAAAGGAATCCGCGTGGCAAAAAACGAACAAGAGTTAATTAAGGGCATTTCGATTACTCAACAGGAAGCAATGACAGCATTCGGTAATCCTGGTGTATATATTGAAAAATATATAGAGGATTTCCGCCATGTAGAAATTCAAGTCCTAGCTGATACCTACGGAAACACGATCCATTTAGGAGAACGTGACTGCACGATCCAACGTCGACTGCAAAAACTTCTTGAAGAAACACCTTCACCAGCACTTGATGGTGAAATTCGAGAAGAAATGGGTAATGCAGCAGTAAAAGCTGCGAAAGCAGTTGATTATTCGGGTGCTGGCACGGTAGAATTTATATATGACTACCGCAATCGTAAGTTTTATTTTATGGAAATGAACACGAGGATTCAGGTTGAGCATCCCGTAACAGAAATGGTCACTGGAATAGACCTCATTAAAGAACAAATTCGTGTGGCACAAGGCGAGAAGCTAACAGTAAATCAAAAGGATGTTACATTTACTGGCTGGGCAATGGAGTGCCGGATTAATGCAGAGAATCCGGAAAAGAACTTTATGCCTTCTGCTGGTAAAATTAATATGTACCTACCTCCTGGCGGGTTAGGCGTGCGTATTGATTCAGCGGCATATCCAGGATATACTATTCCGCCTTATTATGATTCCATGATTGCGAAAGTTATCACATATGGCAGCACTAGGGAAGAGGCAATTTCCAGAATGAAACGGGCATTGAGTGAGTTTGTTGTAGAAGGGATTCAAACCACGATTCCTTTCCACTTAAAGTTACTTGATCATGAAACATTCGTTGACGGACAATTCAATACAAAATTCCTAGAATTGTATGATGTGATGAAGACTATTTAATATCTGGAGGTGTTACGAATGAGCGAATTTAGTGTGTTAGAAATGGACCAAGGAAATAATGGTCATGGTAAAATTGAAATTGCTCCTGAAGTGATTGAAGTGATTGCTGGTATTGCTGCTGCTGAAGTAGAAGGTGTTGCGGGCATGAGAGGCAACTTTGCAACAGGGGTTGTAGAACGATTAGGCAAGAAAAATCACGGTAAAGGTGTTAAGGTTGAACTGACCGAAACAGGGATTAAAGTAGATGTATACTGCATGATGAAGTTTGGGGTATCCATCCCTTCTGTTGCTGGTAAAGTCCAAGATAATATTCGTCAAGCATTACTTAATATGACTGCTTTAGATGCTGAAGAAGTGAACATACATGTAGTTGGGATTCAATTTGAAAACCAAAAGCATGAGCCAGAAGTAGATCAAGAAGTATAACCTACAAAAACCAAAGGAGAGATTCCTTTGGTTTTTCTATTTATCTAACTATTCTAAAAAAATGTGGGAATTTGAAAAAAATCATCCTTACAGTGCGAATCCAATTTAGTTATGCTATTATCTTTTTATGTGAAAACTATCTTGAAGTTGAATTCCTGTACTATGTATGAAAAATAGACAAAAATTATTTAATATATCTAAAGGAGTTAACGTTATAATGAAAAGAAGAACAGCAAGGGAAAAAGCGCTACAGGCTCTGTTTCAAATCGATGTTAGCAATACTGATCCATCATTAGCTATTGAACATGTATTAGAGGGGGAAATGGGAGACGAATATTTATCAAACCTAGTTATAGGAGTAGTAGAGCACAAAGAAGAAATTGACAAGCTAATAATTGAAAACCTTGAAAAGTGGTCTATGGATCGTTTGGCAACAGTGGACCGAAACTTATTGAGAATTGCTGCATATGAATTAAAGTTTTATCGAAATGAAATTCCTGAAAATGTTATTTTAGATGAAGCCATTGAGATAGCTAAAATTTACGGGGATGACCAATCAAGCAAATTTATTAATGGAGTTCTTTCAAAGGTGAAACAAACGCTTCTTGCCAATTAATTGATTGGTTTCACTCCTAGTATAGGGAGAGTTAAAAATGACAGCCACAATTATTAATGGAAAAGAGATCGCCGAGAAAAAAAGAGTAGAAATTGCTGAAGAGGTTAAAAGGATAAAAGGGCAAGGGGTCACACCAGGGTTAGCGGTTATCCTTGTCGGTGATGACCATGCTTCTCGAACATATGTTACAAATAAAGAAAAGGCTTGTAAACAACTAGGGATGAATTCACTATTAATTGAAATGCATGAAGAGGTTTCAGAAGAAGAACTTCTTCAAAAGATTAGGGAGTTAAACGAAGATTCTGAAGTACATGGAATCTTAGTTCAATTGCCTCTTCCTAAACATATCGATGAAAAAAAGGTGATTGAATCCATTTCTCCATTAAAAGATGTAGATGGGTTTCATCCAATAAATATTGGCAGGATGATGACAGGACAGAATGCTTTCCTCCCTTGTACACCATATGGGATTATGGTTTTACTTGAAGAGTCGGGCATATCCATTCCAGGAAAGCATGTTGTGGTTGTAGGGCGGAGTAATATCGTAGGTAAGCCAGTAGGTCAATTATTCTTAAATCAGCATGCAACAGTCACATACTGTCATTCAAAAACAAGGGACTTAAAGTTACATACCAATCAAGCAGATATCCTTGTTGCTGCAGTTGGCATTCCAAACTTCATAAAGGCTGAACATGTCAAAGATAATGCAGTTGTTATCGATGTAGGGATTAATAGGAATGAGGCAGGTAAGCTTTGTGGAGATGTTGCTTTTGATGAAGTAAGTAAAAAAGCAGGATATATTACTCCAGTTCCAAAGGGAGTAGGCCCCATGACCATTACCATGCTTATGTACAATACCTTAAAGTCAGCCGCTGAAAGTCTAAACCGAAATAAGTAGGTGCTTGTCCTTATCTTTTATTCCTTTTGTTCTTTTTAAGTCAATCTTTCTGACAAAGAAAAGAGCAAAATGTATAATGGATAAGGACAATTTCAGCTAATCAGCCGAAAAGAGGATTAGAAATGCAGGAACAAAGATATTTATCTGTGAATGCTTTAACCAAATACATAAAAAGAAAATTTGATGCAGATCCCCATTTGCGAGATATTCATGTAAGAGGGGAGATTTCAAATTTTAAACAGCATTCGAGTGGACATATGTATTTTACATTAAAGGATGAGAAAGCTCGGATTCTTGCGGTAATGTTCTCCAGTCAATCCCGCCTTATGAAATTTTCTCCTGAAAACGGGATGAAGGTAATCGTAAAGGGAGATATTTCTGTATACGAACCAAGTGGACAATATCAAATTTATATTAAGGAAATGCGCCCAGAAGGTATTGGGGAATTGTTTTTAGCCTATGAGCAGTTAAAACAGCGTCTTGATGCAGAAGGGTTATTCTCAGCTGAAACCAAAAAGCCTATACCGATGTATCCAAGAACAGTTGGTGTAATTACTTCCCCAACAGGTGCTGCAATTAGAGATGTCATTACAACCATTAAACGACGCTATCCCATTGCAAATATTCTTGTTTTCCCAGCACTTGTGCAAGGTGAAAATGCAGCTCCTTCCATTGTTAAGGCAATTGAAAAGGCAAATACCATGAACGAAATTGATGTATTAATTGTTGGACGTGGCGGAGGCTCAATTGAGGAGTTATGGGCATTTAATGAAGAAATAACAGCACGTGCGATTTTTTTATCTAAAATCCCAATTATATCTGCTGTTGGTCATGAAACAGACTTCACCATTGCCGATTTTGTTGCTGATTTGCGGGCTCCTACTCCTACAGGTGCTGCGGAGCTTGCGGTTCCACATATTGAAGAATTAATGGACAGAATACTTCAGCGGCAAACCCGTCTGCTTCGTGCCATGAAGGGGAAATTTCAATTTGAGAGTGAACGATTAAATCGAGCAAAAAAATCCTATGCTTTTCGTTACCCACATCGTTTATATGAACAGAAATTGGAACAGGTTGACAAATTAACAGAAATGCTTGTTCGTGGGACCTCGAGATTATCATTAATAAAAAAAGGTCAGTATGAACTTCTACATAAACGGTTACAACGGAACCATCCAAGAGAAATGATCCTTGAATCAACGAGCCGTTTGGAGCGTTCTCAAAAAGAAATGGACCGCTCTATGGCGCAAATATTAACAACGAAAAAAAATGATTTTAACCGGGTGTTATCGACCTTACAAGCATTAAGTCCATTAAAAATCATGGAACGTGGGTATAGTTTGGCTTATTCGGAGGATAACCGTTTGGTGAAAAGTGTAAAACAGGTAAGTGTGAATGAACAGGTACAAATTCAATTATCTGACGGTAGTCTTTTCTGTAAAGTGGAGAATATAAAGGG
Organism: Bacillus sp. SLBN-46; assembly: GCF_031453555.1. Taxonomy (GTDB): domain Bacteria; phylum Bacillota; class Bacilli; order Bacillales; family Cytobacillaceae; genus Neobacillus. The sequence continues at coordinate 2,061,984 of NZ_JAVIZM010000001.1, forward strand.
GAGCGAAAAAAGTGACGAATGAAAAAAAGTTATCCTTTGAAGATGCAATGACAAAGTTAGAACAAATCGTAGATAAACTTGAAGAAGGAGATGTACCGTTGGAAGAGGCGATCCTTTTTTATAAAGAGGGGATGGAATTATCTAAGCTTTGTCATGATAAATTGAAAAGTGTGGAAGAACAACTTACTCAAATCATTACGGAGGATGGACGTAAAGAGAATTTTTCTATTGAAGGGGAGGAATAAGACTTGGAAGCTAGGGCTTTAGAAACATTTGCGCAAGAGTATAAACAACTGCTTGAAGATGAGCTTCGAAGGCTGGTTGAAAAGCTTATGGCTCCTCCTATTATTAAAGAATCTATGATTTATTCTCTTGAAGCAGGAGGAAAAAGAATTCGCCCTTTATTATTGTTTGCTACCTTAGATGCGTTTGGAATGAATCCTAAAAAAGGGCTGTTAGCTGCCGCTGCAATTGAAATGATTCATACCTATTCCTTAATTCACGACGATCTACCAAGTATGGATAATGATGACTTAAGAAGGGGAAAACCGACTAATCATAAAGTATTCGGCGACGCCATCGCGATTTTAGCTGGAGATGCTTTGTTAACTTATAGCTTTGAAGTAATAGGTCAACTTCCAACCGACGTTTTCTCAGCTGACACCAAGCTTAAATTAGTAGTTGAATTGGCAAAAGCAGCTGGAACGGAAGGGATGGTCGGTGGACAAGTAGCAGACATGGAAGGGGAAGCAAAATCACTTTCACTGGCAGAACTGGAGTATATACATATTCATAAAACAGGTAAGCTGCTTGGTTTTAGTGTCTTGGCTGGTGGGATTATGGCAGGTGCTAATCAAGAACAACTTCATCACCTATCAGGGTTTGCTCATCATTTGGGACTTGCCTTTCAAATTCAAGACGATATCCTCGATTTGGTTGGGAATCAAGAAAAAATTGGTAAACCTGTAGGAAGCGATACAACGAATTTAAAAAGTACATATCCTCAATTGTTAACCTTGGAAGGTGCACGAACAGCGCTGAAAGACCAAATCACCTCAGCGAAGGAAAATCTGGAGAAAACAAGCTTAAATACCCAACTGCTAAGTCAAATCACTGATTTAGTAGCATCGAGGGATCACTAACAAAGGCTATTTGAGGCATCGAACTAAGTGTGTTATAATTATTTTCAATGTAGAAAACGTTGACAATGCCGTTATCACTTAGTGTTAGCGGCTATTTTTTCAGAAAAAGTGTTATGATAAATTATAAGATAGTAAAACTGATGTTTAGATAGAAAAAGTATGAAAGTGAGTGGTCCAAAAATGGATCTGTTATCAATAAAAGACCCATCCTTTTTAAAAGGATTGACAAATAAAGAGTTGGAGGCTTTAAGTCAGGATATTCGTCAATTCTTGGTCGAAAAGCTGTCTGTGACTGGAGGCCATATTGGACCAAATTTAGGTGTAGTTGAACTAACAATTGCGTTACATAAATGTTTTGACAGTCCAAGGGACAAGATCATTTGGGATGTAGGACATCAGTCCTATGTTCATAAAATTTTAACCGGCAGAGCATGTGAATTTGATACTTTACGTCAATATAAAGGCCTTTGTGGGTTTCCAAAACGAATTGAAAGTGACCATGACGTTTGGGAGACAGGACATAGTTCAACCTCTCTATCTGCAGCTATGGGGATGGCAATTGCCAGGGATATAAAAAAGGAAAATTCCTTTGTTATTCCTGTGATTGGTGATGGTGCCTTAACAGGTGGAATGGCATTAGAAGCTTTAAATCACATTGGCCATGAAAAAAAGGATATGATCGTCATATTGAATGATAACGAAATGTCCATTGCGCCTAATGTTGGGGCACTACATAATATCCTTGGCCAATTAAGAACAGCTGGAAAATATCAATGGGTGAAAGACGAACTAGAAGTGATTTTGAAAAAAGTTCCTGCTGTTGGTGGAGTTCTTGCAGCCACTGCGGAACGTGTAAAAGATAGTCTTAAATATTTATTTGTTTCTGGTATGTTTTTTGAAGAGCTTGGTTTTACTTATTTAGGACCAATTGATGGTCATAACTTTGAGGACTTATTTGAAAACCTTGCCTATGCGAGAAAAACAGAAGGCCCTGTACTCCTTCATGTGATTACGAAGAAGGGGAAGGGATATAAGCCTGCAGAAAGCGATAAGACGGGTACATGGCATGGTACAGGCCCATATAAAATGGATACAGGTGATTTTGTAAAGCCGGCGAAAGCACAGCCACCAGCATGGAGCAGTTTGGTTAGTGAGACCGTTCGAAAACTCGCTCGAGTGGATGATAGAATTGTGGCCATTACCCCCGCAATGCCTGTTGGATCAAAGCTCGAAGGTTTTGCTAGTGAGTTTCCAGATCGAATGTTTGATGTAGGGATTGCTGAGCAACATGCTGCTACCGTTGCTGCAGGATTGGCTACGCAAAATATGAAGCCTTTTCTAGCTATTTATTCCACTTTCTTACAGCGAGCATACGACCAGGTCGTACATGATATTTGCCGCCAAAACTTAAACGTATTTATTGGAATAGACCGGGCAGGTTTAGTAGGCGCAGATGGTGAAACACACCAAGGCGTATTTGACATCGCTTTTCTAAGGCACGTTCCTAATATCGTTTTAATGATGCCGAAGGACGAAAACGAAGGTCAACATATGGTGTATACGGCTTTAAATTATGATGATGGACCTATTGCAATGAGATTTCCACGTGGAAATGGTGTAGGGGTACCGATGGATGAGGATTTTAAAAAGATTCCTATTGGCACTTGGGAGGTCTTAAAAGAAGGTGATGATGCGGCTATTCTAACCTTCGGAACAACAATTCCAATGGCGATGGAAGCGGCTAAGATTCTTGAAAAGCGAGGAATCTTTGTAAAAGTCATTAATGCTCGGTTCATCAAACCTCTTGATGAAAAGATGCTATTAGGTTTGTTAGAAAAAAATATCCCTCTCCTTACCGTGGAAGAAGCGGTATTACAAGGTGGATTTGGAAGTTCCGTTCTTGAATTTGCGCATGACCATGGCTATGCTCAGGCATTAATAGACCGAATCGGTATTCCAGACCAATTTATTGAACATGGGGATGTAGGGTTACTATTAGAAGAAATAGGATTAACTACTGAAGAAGTGGTCAAAAAAGTGTCCACAATGGCAAGGAAAAAACAGCAAAGGGCATAAATAATGAAAAATAAAGAACGATTAGATGTGTTACTCGTGGAGCGAGGTTTAATTGAGACGCGAGAAAAAGCAAAAAGAGCGATTATGGCAGGGCTTGTATACACAAATGAAGAGCGGTTGGATAAACCTGGTGAAAAAGTGAAGGTGGACATTCCACTAAATATCAAAGGAAATACGATGCCATATGTCAGTCGAGGCGGGTTGAAACTTGAAAAGGCACTAAAAGTATTCGATGTAAGCGTGACAGATAAAGTTCTGCTTGATATCGGTGCTTCTACAGGCGGTTTTACAGATTGTGCTTTACAAAATGGGGCAAAAATGTCATATGCACTTGACGTAGGCTACAATCAGCTTGCTTGGAAGCTTAGACAGGATGAACGTGTTGTGGTTATGGAACGGACAAACTTTCGTTATGTAACTCCCTCAGATCTCGCGGGGGAAATGCCGAGTTTTGCTTCCATTGACGTGTCTTTTATTTCCTTAACACTAATTTTGCCAGTATTAAAAACACTACTGATCCCAGGTAGTGATATCATTGCACTTATTAAGCCTCAATTTGAAGCAGGCCGTGATCAGGTCGGTAAAAAAGGAATTGTTCGTGACGAAAAGGTTCATTTACAAGTCATTGAAAAAATTATTCATTTTTCCGTTAAAGAAGGATATATAGTAACTAATCTTTCCTATTCGCCAATTACAGGCGGCGATGGGAATATTGAATTCTTACTACATTTAAAATGGGAAGGTGAGCGGGAACTCGGTGAAAGTAATCTCCCTATCGGACCAATGGATATTGTAAAACAAGCTCATTTAGAATTTAAAACGAAGCAGACACCAGAAGGATAGGCAATTGCTTATCCTTTTATGTATATGAATGTATTTTTATAAAGGATTTTCATGTACAACTTTAGGAAAATGGGCTAACATATGAAATATATACGACATTTTAGTACAATATACTCTGATGTTTTTAAAGACTATGGGGTGAAAGAATGAATAAAGGTCAACGTCATATTAAAATTAGAGAAATCATTGCCAGCAATGATATTGAGACTCAGGATGATTTGGTTGATGAGCTGAAAAATGCTGGTTACAATGTGACACAAGCCACCGTTTCACGTGATATTAAAGAACTTCATTTAGTAAAGGTTCCATTGATTGATGGGCGTTATAAATACAGCCTTCCAGCGGATCAGCGTTTTAATCCATTGCAAAAATTAAAAAGATCTTTAATTGATGCTTTTGTAAGAATCGATTCTGCAGGGCATTTACTCGTTATGAAATGTTTGCCAGGTAATGCTATGGCAATTGGTGCCCTCATTGACAATCTGGATTGGGAAGAAATATTAGGAACGATTTGTGGTGACGATACCATGTTAATTATTTGTCGAACACCAGAAGATACAGAAGTCATTACAAACCGGTTCCTTGACATGCTTTAATTGGGGGAGAGTTCGTTGATAGCAGAACTATCAATAAAAAACTTTGCGATAATCGAATCCCTTTCCATTTCCTTTGAAAAGGGATTAACTGTATTAACCGGAGAAACAGGCGCAGGAAAATCTATAATCATTGATGCCATCCATTTACTGGTAGGTGGCAGAGGATCCGCAGAATTTGTGCGTCATGGTGAGGAGAAGGCTGAAATAGAGGGACTTTTTCAACTGGATGACCCTAATCATCCCATTATTTCGAAATCATTAGAATTTGGTATAGAAATTGAAGAAGGTATGGTGGTTCTACGACGAGACATATCACGAACTGGAAAAAGTGTTTGTCGAATCAATGGAAAGTTGGTTACAATATCAACCCTTCGTGAAATAGGTTCCACTCTTGTTGATATTCATGGGCAACATGAACATCAAGAGTTAATGGATGAAATGAGACATTTATCATTGCTCGACCAGTTTGGTTCGGAAGAAATTGCAGGTTCACATGCAGAATACCTAGATGTCTTTCGAAGGTACGAGCAAACACTTCAAAAGCTAAAGTCATTAAGTGAGAATGATCAACAAACAGCACACCGACTGGATTTGATTCAATTTCAATTAGACGAAATTCAAAAAGCCAATCTAAAACTTCATGAAGATGAAGAGCTTTCAGAAGAAAGAAGAAAGTTAGGGAATTTTGAAAGGACGTTTGAGGCCATTCAATCGAGTTATACGGCCTTGCATGGGGAGCAGAGAGGATTAGATTGGCTAAGTATGGTCATGGGCCACTTAGAAGATGCTGCGGCGCTAGACTCAACGTATAAAGATATATTTGAAGCTGTTTCGAATAGCTATTACCAGTTGGAAGATGCTGCAAGAACTTTACGAAATGAACTGGATGGATTAGAATACGATCCCCAAAGGTTAAATGAAATTGAGGATCGACTAAATGAAATTAACCAGTTAAAACGTAAATATGGTAAAACGATTAATGATATTGTTGAATATGCAGCAAAGATTGAAGAAGAAATTGAAACCTTACAGAACAAAGAAACACATATATCTGAATTAGAAAAAGAATTATCTTCAATCAAAAAAGATCTAATTCTAGAGGCTAAGCAGTTATCTGAAATCCGTCATAAGTGGGCAGATAAACTTACGAAGCTCATTCATAAGGAATTGAAGGAATTATACATGGCCAAGACTATATTTGAAATGCGGTTTGAAACGGATTTTGAGCATTTCTCTAAAACAGGAGTGGACCATGTGGAATTTTATATTTCGACTAACCCTGGTGAGCCACTCAAGCCTTTGTCAAGGGTTGCATCAGGGGGAGAATTATCAAGGATTATGTTGGCCCTCAAGAGCATTTTTTCTCAACACCAAGGTGTTACCTCTATTATTTTTGATGAGGTAGATACCGGAGTCAGCGGAAGAGTAGCTCAATCTATCGCAGAAAAGATTTATAAGGTAGCATCTGGTTCACAAGTTTTATGTATATCCCATTTACCTCAAGTAGCTGCCATGGCAGATACTCATTTGTTTATTTCAAAGGTTATTACTGGAGGAAGAACAAAAACTTATGTAACACCGTTGAATGTTGAAGAGAAGATTAAAGAAATTGGAAGAATGATTTCTGGAGCGGAAATTACCGATCTTACGAAGAAACACGCTGAAGAATTAATATTTTTAGCAGGTGAAAATAAAAAAACTTGAAAAGCTATCCAATAAGGGTAGCTTTTTTATGTTAAACCGAGTTATAAATGCTTGTCAAGGAGGCAAAATTAAAGATGTAGCCATTTCTTCAAAGTTGTGAAAAGAAGCGAGGAGAGTGAAAAATTTGAAGCTAGACATAATTAGAAAGATTATTGGTGGAATTCTCCTTGTTTCATTAATTAGCCTTATCTTTTTTCAGCCTATACAGCAGTACATTGCAATACCAAAAACCATTACAGTTTTTGAAGGTCAAGATTACACGTTTAAAAAGGCTGCCCCGGTATCAGCCGCTATACAATCTCACAACTCAAATATCACACTTGCTCAGGAAAAACATGCAGTATCGGTAAAGGCAACGGAAAAAGGGAAAAACGAAATGCTTCTAGAATTTGCTGGTATCCCTATAAAAAAGGTCGATGTACATGTTTTAAAGGATTTTCGCGTCATTCCAGGTGGCCAATCAATTGGTGTAAAGCTAAATACTGTAGGTGTCTTAGTGGTCGGACACCATTTAATCAATACAGCAAATGGCAAAAAATCACCTGGTGAAATTGCCGGAATCAAAGTTGGAGACATTATCACAGAAATAAATGGGAACAAAATTGAAAAAATGACAGATGTCGCACCATTTGTCCAAACAGCTGGACAGGATGGAAATGCTCTCGATATGGTTATTAGTAGAGAAAGTGGAAAATTTACGACAAAACTTACTCCTTTAAAGGATAAAGGAGAAAACACTTATAAGCTTGGTTTATATATCAGGGATTCAGCAGCAGGAATTGGGACCATGACATTTGTTCATCCACAATCTAAAAAATATGGTGCCCTAGGACATGTCATCTCAGACATGGATACAAAAAAGCCAATTGTCGTTGAAGATGGACAAATTGTCCGTTCTACCGTTACCTCTATTGAGAAGGGAAGTAATGGGGATCCAGGTGAAAAACTTGCACGTTTTTCTTCTGATCGTGAAATTGTAGGAAATATCCAAAAAAACAGTCCCTTTGGTATTTTTGGTGAGCTAAATAAAGATTTAAAAAATGGAATCATGGATAAACCGCTGCCAATAGCATTATCCCATCAGGTGAAAGAAGGACCTGCAAAAATCTTAACAGTGGTCAACGATGACCGAGTAGAAGAATTTAACATAGAGATAGTTAGTACAATTCCGCAAAAGTTTCCAGCTACTAAGGGCATGGTGATAAAAGTAACGGACCCTAAGCTTCTTGAAAAAACCGGAGGAATCGTCCAAGGAATGAGTGGAAGTCCGATTATTCAAGATGGAAAGCTTGTTGGTGCCGTAACACATGTCTTTGTGAATGATCCTACCTCTGGATATGGTGTTCATATCGAGTGGATGCTAAATGAAGCTGGAATTAATATATACGAAACACCAAAGAATAAAGCAAGTTAAATCAGAAAATAATCGTATCTCTTCCGCGATTAAATAATAGTGTCACCTTCTAAAGCGAAATAGGTTATCCTCCTATTTTGCTTCTTCTTTTGTTTAAAAATTTTTCGACAAAAATCTGTTAAATGTTGGAAAAGATGCGAATTTAGTCGAATAGGCGAGAAAAACAGAGAAAAGATAAGATTTTATCACTATTTTAAGAAATATTAAAAAAATGAGAGGAATTTTTGTTGCATTGTCGAATTTGTAATTTAGAATAGAATTAAGAGACTACAGACATTAAGAAAAATGAAATAGAGAATTGAACAGATTGAGGGAGGAACTGGAATTGAAGAAAATTAAAGTTTGTGTCGTTGATGATAATAGGGAATTAGTTGGGTTATTAGAGGACTATATTTCGTCCCAAGATGATATGGAAGTTGAAGGGATCGCTCATAATGGACAAGAATGCTTGGAAATGTTAGCTTCTGCTGATCCAGATGTTCTTGTTTTGGATATTATTATGCCACATCTCGATGGGTTGGCTGTACTTGAGCGCCTGCGTGAACTAAAAAAAGGAGCACTTCCAAATGTAATCATGCTGACTGCCTTTGGCCAAGAGGATGTAACAAAAAAAGCTGTTGAACTAGGAGCATCCTATTTTATTTTGAAACCATTTGATATGGAGAACTTAGGTAGCCATATTCGTCAGGTTAGTGGTAATGCAAGTGCATTTACCCGTAAGATGCCAACAAACAGTTACCGCTCTCACTCTGAGCAAAAGCCAAAAAATTTAGATGCAAGTATTACTAGTATTATTCATGAAATTGGTGTTCCGGCGCATATTAAAGGATATTTATATCTGCGGGAAGCAATTTCCATGGTATATAACGATATCGAATTATTAGGATCCATTACAAAGGTATTGTATCCAGACATCGCAAAAAAATATAACACAACAGCAAGTCGTGTTGAGCGTGCCATTCGTCATGCCATTGAAGTGGCTTGGAGCCGCGGCAATATCGACTCCATTTCTTCGTTGTTTGGATACACAGTCAGTATGTCAAAGGCAAAGCCGACCAATAGTGAATTTATTGCCATGGTGGCAGATAAACTTCGTTTGGAGCATAAGGCTTCTTGAAAGAGTGAGGAATAACCTTACTTAGGCCGAACCATAAGAAAGACCAATGAATGCTCATTGGTCTTTTATTTATGGTTAGAAAGCACTCCCTAATTTTTTGAAAATCTGATAATATAAAGAATGCATGAACCAGTCTTCATATTACATACGTTTTGGTGCTGAAAGGATGTAAAACCTCTTGTTTGAAACATTACTGTTGAATTTCCTATTTATACTTTTACCAGTTGTCATTTTTTTAATCTTCTTTGAAAATAGGCCAAATTCTTTCAACAAAATAATTCTTATTTTTCTGTCAACAGTAACTATGGTTCTTTGTATGACCATCCCAATTAAATTGAAAGTTGGATTTAATGTTGATTTGCGGTACATTCCAATTATTATTGTTGCCCTTTTTGGAGGCTACAAAAAGGTATTTCCTTTATATGTAGTATTAAATGTATACCGTTATTATTTAGGTGGAGATGGAATCCTTCAATCATTTTTATATTCTACTGGAGTATTTATTCTTTTACCTGCTTTTAGTCAAAAGTTCAAACAATTAAGTTCTAAAAGGAGAATTTCTACTGCAGCATTGGTGTCATTCCTAAATGTAGGGGTGTATCTCATAAGCTTAAGTTTTTATTTTAATCCCTTGAATAGGGAATTTTGGACTCTCACATTTTATACCCTGACAACCTACACTGGAATGATGATTATCATTATGGTCCTGATAGAGCAAATTATCACTAATTCCAAAAATCGAGAAAGATTTTTACAATCAGAACGATTAAATGTTGTCAGTGAATTATCAGCTAGTGTGTCTCATGAAATAAGAAACCCGCTTACGGTAACAAGTGGTTTTCTCCAGCTTCTAAGTGAATCCAAAACAATCAGTCATGAGGAACGAAGATATGTTGAATTATCATTGCAAGAATTAAATCGAGCCGAAAGGATAGTTAGTAACTATCTCTCTCTTGCTAAGCCACAATCAGAAAATATGGTTTACTCTGACTTTAAAGAAGAAGCAGAATATATAAAGGATCTAATCATTCCTTATGCGACCATGCATCAAGTGGAAGTCCAATTCTGTTTTAATAACACACTAAAAATAAGATATGATAAGAACCAAATACAGCAATGTTTAATAAATTTATTAAAAAACGGAATTGAAGCTATGAAGGACAAAGGCGGCACGCTAATCATTGATATTTTTGAACAAAAGCAAAATATAGTTTTTAAAATTTCAGATACTGGAATTGGAATGACAAAAGAGGAAATTTTACGGTTAGGGAAACCGTATTATTCTACGAAGGAAGAAGGAACAGGTCTTGGAATGCTAATGGTATATAGTACCGTTAATAAGGTGAAGGGGAAAATTGAGGTAGAAAGTGAGAAAGGAAGAGGTACTACTTTTCTCATAACGATACCAGTTTAAGCCTTCATCCCATGAATGAAGGCATTTATTTATTAATATGTTATAAAAGAAGTATCTACTTATTTCTCTTGTTTCTTTTCCAATTCCATTAGTTTTTGGATTAGAATATGCTGTGGCATATGCATAAGCTGTTCTAGTGGAACGTTTAACTGCTTAGAAAGTTTGATGGCTGTTTCTGGCGATAATTGTAATGGTTTCATTATAAAGTTCCTCCATTTTTTGAAGTTGGGAAGTGAAAAAATGACACAAATTTTTGCGCATCGTGGTTATTCGGCTTCTTTTGCTGAGAATACAATGGGTGCCTTTTATGAAGCGGAAAAGGCTGGAGCAGATGGTATAGAACTCGATGTTCAATTAACAAAAGACGGCGAGATTGTCGTTATTCACGATGAAAAAGTGGATAGAACGACAAGTGGTACTGGATTTGTTAAAGATTTTTTATATAAAGAAATTAGAAATCTAAATGCTAATCATAAGGGTCTTAAAAAAGAACCGATTCCATCCCTAATTGAAGTACTGGAATGGATGCGAACAAACAAGCTTGTATGTAACATTGAACTAAAGAATGGGTTGATTCCCTATGAAGGAATGGAAGAAAAAGTCGTTCAGCTTGTTCGAAGGTATGGATTAGCTGATCGAATTATTATTTCCTCCTTTAATCACTATAGTATAGTCTATAGTTACAGGATAGCCCCAGAAATTGAAACAGCACCTCTATTTATTGAAGGGATTTATATGCCATGGATTTATTCACAATCGATTAGAGCAAGAGGGATTCACCCTAAACACTCATCGATGTCGGATAATATCATCATGAATACTATGGATAACGGGATTGCTGTGAGACCGTATACGGTCAATAAGGACGTAGATATGCACCGTTTCTTTAATATTAATTGCACTGCTATTATTACGGATGATCCGGTGAAGGCGCTTCGAATAAGGAAACAATATGAAAAGAGACCGTAACGGCCTCTTTTTTATTTTTTAAATTTCGTTTGTACTTTATTTCTTTTACGATCTCTATGGAAGATAAAGCCAGCTACAAATCCTAGACCTCCGATAAAGAAAAGTAAGCCCACGATAAATTGTAGAAGTAAAAATGGAAAGGGGGCTTGGAGAATACCAAATGTCATATCACGCATTAATTTAATCCCTAAAGCGGCAAAAATTCCTGGAATGACTAAAATAGCAAGGGCGATAATCCGTTTCATACATAAATCCTTCCAAAGTTTAATTTTAATTGAAGTTCTACCTCATCAAAATATTAGTACATAGATAAAATTTGTCAAGACATGTGTTTGGTAATAAAATAAAACATGAAGAAAATTGCATGGGTTTGTTAAAATTAAATGAAAAAAATTTCTTTTTTCAAAGGGGTATTAATCATGCAAAACGTGATGATTGTTGGCGCTGGAAAAGGCGGTACTGCAATCTTAAAAATTCTGAAAGAATCAGAGGTGCTAAGGGTTGCAGTAGTAATTGACCGTAACGAGGATGCACCGGGCATTTTATTAGCCAAAAAAGAGGGCATTCAAACAGGGACAAGCTGGAAATCATTTATAACAGAGAATATAGATATTATTATCGAAGTGACGGGAAATGACGCGGTCTTTCAAGAGTTACGAGATACAAAAAATAAGAAGACAGTATTGATTCCGGGGAGCGTGGCTTTCCTAGTTTCACAGCTAATGGAAGAAAAAGAAGAACTGGTGCAAAAACACCAAAATGAATCGTATCAACAGGAATTGATTTTCAATGCAACTAACGATGGGATGCTTGTAATTGATAATCATGGAAAAGTCATTTTGTTTAACAAGCGTGCTGAAGAAATAATGGGGGTGAAGAAAGACCAGGCAATTGGCAAGAACGTAGTGGATGTAATCCCTACAACCCGCCTCCCTTTGATTCTTGAGAGTAGGAGAATAGAGGCAAACCAGGAAATGGTGTTAAGTAATGAAAGAAAAATTATTACGACACGTATTCCGATTATTGAAGAAAACGGAACATTAATAGGGGCTTTCGCTGTTTTTAAAGATATAACTGAGGTGGTTAATCTAGCGGAAGAAATCACTGATTTAAAGGAAATTCAAACAATGCTTCAAGCCATTATTCACTCTAGTGACGATGCCATTTCCGTTGTTGATGAAAATGGACGAGGGATTCTGATCAATCCTGCTTACACTCGTATTACCGGACTAACACAAGAGCAAGTAATTGGTAAACCTGCGACTGCAGACATTTCTGAAGGAGAAAGTATGCATATGAAGGTACTTCAAACTAGAAGAGCGGTCCGTGGTACCCCAATGAGAGTTGGCCCAAATAAACGAGAAGTGATTGTAAACGTTGCACCAATTATTGTTAAAGGAAAATTAAAGGGCAGCGTGGGGGTTATCCATGACATGTCTGAAATTAAATCCCTGAATCGGGAATTAAATCGGGCTAGACAGTTGATTCGTAAATTGGAGGCAAAATATACCTTCGAGGATATTATCGGTCAATCAGATGAATTGATGCTGGCGATTGAGCAAGCGAGGCTTGGAGCAAAAACACCTGCAACAGTCCTCCTAAGAGGAGAGTCAGGGACAGGAAAAGAATTATTCGCCCATGCTATACATAATGCAAGTGATCGAAAATACAACAAGTTTATTCGTGTGAACTGTGCTGCCATTTCTGAAACATTATTGGAGAGCGAGTTATTTGGTTATGAAGAAGGTGCTTTTTCTGGGGCGGTAAGAGGTGGAAAAAAAGGCTTTTTTGAAGAAGCGAATAATGGAAGTATTTTTCTTGATGAAATTGGTGAGCTTTCTGCCAATACACAAGCAAAGCTGTTAAGGGTACTGCAAGAAAATGAAATTACTCGTGTAGGTGGAACGAAGCCTATTTCTATTAATGTCAGAGTCATTGCGGCCACCAATGTTAATTTAGAAAAAGGTATTGCCACTGGTTCCTTTAGGGAAGACTTATACTATCGTTTGAATCGAATGCCTATTCATATTCCGCCGTTAAGAAAACGAAAGGAAGAAATTCCTGTTCTCTGTGCGAGGTTAATTCTAAAAATTAATCGTGATTATGGTAGGAATGTTGAAGGAGTTACGCCTGCAGCGTTATTTCAGTTAATGGGATATGATTGGCCAGGGAATGTTCGGGAATTAGAAAATATACTTGGCAGAGCTATTATTTTTATGAAATACAATGAGACATTAATTGATGTACATCACTTACCTGAATTACAAAATAAAAAAGGTACGGTCCACTCCCAAACAAATTCTAATGACTCTTTCACATTAGAACAATCCTTATCGGATCTATTAGAGGATTATGAGGCGAAGATAATCCAACAAACACTTACCCGATTAAATGGCAATAAAACTTTAACGGCAAAAACGTTAGGTTTATCAGTAAGGAATTTATATTACAAGCTTGATAAATACAACATTGAAAAAAATAGCATGCAATAATTTTCATGGTATGAAAATTATTGCAGAGTGCTTTTAAGTAAAATGAAGCGTTTTCATATTTAAAAGTTGGCACGAAACTTGCATATTAATAAGATGGAGTTGCAGGAAAAGGAGAAAGGGTTGATAACAACTTGTTGCTAGACTCATTAATTGAAAAAGCAACCCGGGAAGGCACTAATACGGTTGCAGTTGCTGCCGCAGAGGATGTAGAGGTAATTGAAGCGATTTTAGATGCAGTCAATCGAAACCTCGCTCGTTTTATCCTGTTCGGAGACCAAAATAAAATAAAATCTTTACTAGAAATGAAAAAGTATGATGATCGGGGAAATAACTCATTAAAAATCGTTCATACAAATTCAACAATGGATTCAGCAGCATTAGCTGTTAAGGCTGTCTTTCAAAAAGAAGCCGATGTTTTGATGAAAGGGAATCTCCCTACTAATTTCATTTTAAAAGCTGTCTTAAATAAGGAATTTGGCTTAAGAACGGGAAATGTGCTATCACATGTTGCTTTTTTTGAAATTCCAGGATATGAGCGGTTTACCATTGTTACCGATGCTGCTATGAATATTACACCTGATCTCCAACAAAAAGCACAAATTATTAATAACGCTGTTTCTTTAGCAAAATGTATAGGAATTGAAACACCAAAAGTTGCTCCATTAGCTGCTGTAGAAGTGGTAAATCCTTCGATGCAGGCAACAGTTGACGCAGCCTCACTAACCATGATGAATAAGCGTGGTCAAATTTCTGGCTGCATCGTTGATGGCCCTCTTGCCTTAGATAATGCAGTTTCGGTATCAGCGGCAGAACATAAAGGAATCCAGAGTGAAGTAGCCGGCAACGCTGATATTCTGTTGGTTCCGACAATTGAGGTTGGTAATGTATTATATAAATCATTAATTTATTTTGCTAAAGCGAAGGTGGGGGCTGTTATTGCTGGGGCTAAGGCGCCAATTGTTTTAACATCACGAGCAGACTCAGCAGAAAGTAAGCTTTATTCACTCGCATTAGCGTTATGTTGTGTTGAAAAATAGAGATTCTTAAAATTCGAGGAGGAATACGAACATGGAAATTTTCAAGTATTTAGAGACTTATGATTATGAGCAAGTGGTGTTTTGCCAAGATAAACAATCTGGGTTAAAAGCAATTATTGCCATTCATGATACTACACTTGGACCTGCTTTGGGTGGAACACGTATGTGGACATATGAGTCAGAGGATGCAGCAATTGAAGATGCACTTCGATTAGCAAAAGGGATGACTTATAAAAATGCTGCGGCAGGATTAAATCTTGGTGGAGGAAAAACAGTTATCATTGGTGATCCTCGAAAAGATAAGAACGAAGAAATGTTCCGAGCTTTTGGACGTTACATTCAGGGGCTAAATGGAAGATATATTACTGCCGAAGATGTTGGTACAACAGTTGCTGATATGGATTTAATTCATGAAGAGACAGATTATGTTACAGGTATCTCGCCAGCATTTGGTTCTTCAGGTAACCCATCACCTGTAACTGCTTATGGTGTATATAGAGGAATGAAAGCAGCAGCAAAAGCAGCTTTCGATTCAGATTCTCTTGAAGGAAAAGTAATTGCCGTACAGGGTGTTGGGAATGTCGCTTACAACCTATGCCGCCACTTGCACGAAGAAGGGGCAAAGTTAATTGTAACTGATATTAACAAAGAAGCAGTTCAACGTGCGGTTGAAGAATTTGGAGCACGTGCCGTTGATCCTAATGAAATTTATAGTGTTGAATGTGATATCTATGCACCATGTGCATTAGGTGCAACAATCAATGACGATACAATTCCACAATTAAAAGCGAAAGTAATTGCTGGAGCTGCAAACAATCAATTAAAAGAAACTCGTCATGGTGATCTTATTCATGAAATGGGCATTATTTATGCACCTGACTATGTAATCAATGCGGGTGGAGTCATTAACGTTGCAGATGAACTTTATGGATATAACCGTGAACGGGCATTAAAGAAAGTCGAGCAGCTTTATACAAGTATTGAAAAGGTAATCGAAATCTCCAAACGTGATGGTATTCCAACCTATCTGGCTGCCGATCGTATGGTTGAAGAGAGAATTGAAAGAATGCGTAATTCAAGAAGCCAGTTCCTTCAGAACGGACATCACATTTTAAGTCGCAGAATTTCAAGATAAACACATTTGTGGAATAAGATTAGGGGCAGAACGCTGAATACGATATTCAGCGTCTTTGCCTTTAGATAGATGTCTAAAATGGAGGTAACAACGTGCTAGATAAAGAATATCGAATTCTCATTATCAACCCAGGCTCAACATCCACTAAGATCGGAGTCTTCGATAACGAAGTTTCAATTTTTGAAAAAACCATTCGTCATGATGCAGAAGAAATTAATTCCTATACTAATATTATTGATCAATATGAATTTAGAAAAAACACGATTTTGGAAACACTGGATAAAGAAGGAATAAATATCTCTAAATTATCCGCCGTTTGCGGTCGTGGTGGATTGCTTCGCCCTATTGAAGGGGGCACCTATGCTGTTAATGATCGAATGCTTGAAGACCTGCGGGCTGGTTTTTCAGGTCAGCATGCATCAAACTTGGGTGGAATTATTGCCTATGAAATTGCATCAGGATTAAATATTCCATCCTTTATTGTAGATCCTGTTGTTGTAGATGAACTCGATCAGATTGCTAGAATTTCCGGCTTCTCATTGATTGAAAGAAAGAGTATTTTTCATGCGTTAAATCAAAAAGCAGTCGCTCGAAGAGTAGCAAAGGATCTTGGGAAAAAGTACACAGATTTGAACTTAATAGTTACCCATATGGGAGGCGGTATCACCGTTGGCATACATAAACAGGGGAGAGTAGTTGATGTGAACAACGGTCTACACGGGGATGGGCCATTTAGTCCAGAACGTGCCGGAACAGTGCCTGCAGGTGATTTAATTGCGCTTTGTTTCTCAGGAGAACATTATCGTGAAGAGATAATGAAAAAACTTGTTGGGCAGGGTGGCTTAGTAGGCTACCTTGGAACAAACGATGCAATAAAGGTAGAACAGCGAATTGAAGCTGGAGACCAAGAGGCGAAGTTGGTTTATGATGCTATGGCCTATCAAGTGGCAAAAGAGATCGGTGCCGCAAGTGCAGTACTATCAGGAAAAGTAGATGCAATTATTTTAACGGGCGGTCTTGCATATGGAAAAGGCTTTGTGAAATCTATCACCGATCGGATTAATTGGATTGCGGACGTCATTGTCCAACCAGGTGAGAATGAACTCCAAGCGCTTGCAGAAGGAGCCCTTCGAGTCCTTCGCGGAGAAGAAGAAGTGAAAACGTACCCAGGAAATTTTTCAACTGCAAAAATCTAGGGAAAATGGGGAGGAAATACAATTGGCACAAGAATACGATTTAGTCATTCTTGGCGGGGGAACTGGCGGTTATGTTGCTGCCATTCGCGCCTCACAGCTCGGACTAAAAACAGCTATAGTAGAAAAAGGGAAGCTTGGTGGGACTTGTCTGCATCAAGGGTGTATCCCTAGTAAGGCACTACTTCGCAGCGCAGAAGTCTTTGCTACAGCCAAACATAGCGAAAACTTTGGAGTAGTTACTGGCGATGTGTCTGTTGATTTTGGAAGAGTACAGGAAAGAAAAAATAAAATTATTGACCAGCTTCATAAAGGTGTTCAACATCTAATGAAACAAGGCAAAATTGATGTTTTTCATGGAATTGGCCGCATCTTAGGTCCATCTATTTTTTCACCAATGCCTGGAACGATTTCAGTTGAGATGAACAATGGTGACGACAATGAAATGTTACTTCCTAAAAACGTGATTGTAGCAACTGGTTCAAGACCTAGAACACTTCCAGGACTTGAAATTGATGGAGAATATGTAATGTCTTCAGATGAAGCGCTACAGCTTGAAGCACTTCCAAGTTCAATTGTTATTGTCGGCGGCGGTGTCATCGGCATTGAATGGGCATCCATGCTTTCTGATTTCGGAGTAGAAGTGACGGTTATTGAGTATGCTGATCGAATTATTCCGACTGAAGATAAAGAAATCTCCAAAGAGATGCAACGTTTAATGAAGAAAAAAGGAGTTAAACTGGTAACTAGTGCGAAGGTACTTCCAAAAACACTTGTAAAGGATAATGGTGTGCGCATAAGCGCTGAAGTGAAAGGTGAACAGAAGGAATTTAAGGCTGAAAAACTTCTTGTATCTGTGGGACGTCAAGCGAATACTGAAGGAATCGGGCTTGAGAATACCGAAATTCAAGTTGAAAAAGGCTTTGTTGTTACAAATGAATTTTTCCAAACAAAGGAATCACATATTTATGCCATTGGTGATGTAATTGGTGGTTTACAGTTAGCACACGTTGCTTCTCACGAGGGTATAGTTGCTGTTGAGCATATCGCTGGCAAGGACCCGTCACCATTTGACTATAATCTAGTTTCAAGATGTATTTACAGTAATCCAGAGGTTTCTAGTGTAGGAATAACAGAGGAACAAGCAAAGGAAAAGGGGCATAAAGTGAAAATTGGAAAGTTTTCCTTTAAGGCGATTGGGAAGGCTCTTGTTTTTGGAGAATCAGATGGATTTGTGAAAATTGTTGCTGATGAAGAGACCAATGATATTCTAGGGGTGCATATGATTGGTCCACATGTGACTGATATGATTTCTGAGGCAGGACTCGCCATGGTATTAGATGCGACACCATGGGAAATTGCTCATACCATTCATCCACATCCAAGTCTTTCAGAGGCAATTGGTGAAGCCGCACTAGCGGTTGATGGGAAGGCAATACATTCATAAGTAAGGTAAGGTTATTAGCGAACAAATGGGAGGTAAGAAATAAATGACTGAAAATCGTCATGAAGCTTTAGGATTAAGCGATGGAAAAGTTTTAGAAATGTATGAAACAATGCTTCTAGCCCGTCGTATTGATGAACGGATGTGGTTATTGAATCGTGCTGGTAAAATACCATTTGTCATCTCATGTCAAGGACAGGAAGCAGCACAAGTAGGAGCTGCATTTGCACTCGATCGAGAAAAGGATTATGTTCTTCCATATTATCGGGATATGGGTGTAGTGTTAACGTTTGGTATGACACCAAGAGAACTAATGCTTTCAGGGTTTGCGAAAGCGGAGGATCCAAATTCAGGCGGACGACAAATGCCAGGTCACTTTGGGCAAAAGAAGAACCGAATTGTAACAGGATCTTCTCCAGTTACTACCCAGGTTCCACATGCAGTAGGAATTGCACTTGCAGGGAAAATGGAAAGAAAAGATCTAGTTACGTTTGTAACCTTTGGGGAAGGGTCATCCAACCAAGGTGACTTCCATGAAGGGGCTAACTTTGCAGGCGTGCATAAACTTCCAGTCATTTTCATGTGTGAAAATAATAAATACGCAATTTCTGTTCCAATTGAAAAACAATTAGCATGTGAAAAGGTATCTGACCGTGCGATTGGGTATGGTATGCCAGGAATCACTGTTGACGGAAATGATCCATTAGAAGTTTATAAAGCAGTGAAAGAGGCTGCCGATCGTGGCCGTCGTGGAGAAGGGCCAACGCTTGTTGAAACAGTTTCTTACCGTCTTACCCCACACTCATCTGATGATGATGACCGTTCTTACCGAGCACCTGATGAAGTAGCAAAAGCAAAAACGCAAGATCCGATTATTACATTTGGTGCGTATTTAAAGGAAACAGGTATCTTGAATGATGAGTTGGAAAAAGAAATAAACGACCGCGTGATGAAGCTGGTGAATGAAGCTACAGATTATGCTGAAAATGCGCCATATGCTGCACCAGAAGAAGCGTTGAAGTTTGTTTATGCACAGGAGTAAGGGGGATATAACATGGCGATTATTTCATATATTGATTCAATAACTATGGCCATTCGAGAAGAAATGGAACGGGATCCTAAGGTTTTTGTATTAGGTGAAGATGTAGGGGTAAAAGGCGGCGTGTTTAAAGCTACACAAGGCCTGTATGAACAATTTGGTGAGGAACGCGTCATTGATGCACCTCTTGCTGAATCTGCCATTGCAGGGGTTGGAATTGGTGCAGCAATGTACGGAATGCGCCCAATTGCCGAAATGCAATTTGCTGATTTCATCATGCCTGCTGTCAATCAAATTATTTCAGAAGCAGCGAAAGTCCGTTATCGTTCGAATAATGATTGGAGCTGTCCAATTGTTATACGTGCTCCTTATGGCGGTGGCGTTCACGGTGCGTTGTACCATTCCCAATCGGTTGAGGCTGTATTTGCTAATCAACCGGGATTGAAAATTGTAATGCCGTCTACACCATATGATGCGAAAGGCTTGTTAAAGGCAGCCATTCGTGATAATGACCCGGTTTTATTTTTCGAGCACAAAAGGGCTTATCGTTTAATTAAGGGAGAGGTCCCAACAGATGATTACACTTTGCCCATAGGAAAAGCCGATGTGAAGCGTGACGGAGATGACATTACCGTTATTACCTACGGTCTATGTGTACATTTTGCCCTCCAAGCGGCTGAAAAATTAGCGAAGGATGGAATCTCTGCACATATTCTTGATTTGAGAACCGTATACCCACTTGATAAAGAAGCTATTATTGAAGCAGCTTCAAAAACAGGTAAAGTCTTGCTTGTTACCGAGGATACAAAAGAAGGCAGCATTATGAGTGAAGTGTCAGCTATTATAGCCGAAAATTGCTTGTTTGAATTAGATGCTCCAATAATGCGTCTAGCTGGACCTGATGTACCAGCCATGCCATATGCTCCAACGATGGAAAAATTCTTTATGGTAAACCCTGATAAAGTCGAAAAAGCAATGAGAGAACTAGCCGAGTATTAAGGAGGTACGGAATAGTGGTAATTGAACAAATTAAAATGCCTCAGCTAGGGGAGAGTGTAACCGAGGGTACGATTAGTAAGTGGTTAGTATCTGTTGGTGATAAAGTAAATAAATACGACCCCCTTGCAGAGGTTATGACAGATAAAGTAAATGCAGAAGTCCCATCCTCCTTTACAGGTGTGATTAAAGAACTAATTGCTAACGAAGAAGATACCCTAGCGGTTGGAGAAATCATTTGTACAATTGAAGTTGAGGGTGGCGAAAGTCCTCAGGCTAAAACAGAAGACGTAGCTCCAGCATCATCCAGCAGTGCGGAAACTACAGCTCCAGTTGACCAAGGAAACAAAGCGCGTTATTCTCCAGCAGTTTTGAAAATATCTCAAGAACATGGAATTGACCTAACGCAGGTGTCAGGCACCGGTGCAGGTGGAAGGATTACAAGAAAAGACCTACTGAAATTGATTGAATCTGGAAATATCCCTGTTGCAGGCCAAAGGAAGGAAACTGTAAAAGTAGAAACAGTTGTTCAGCCTGAACATCAAAAGCAAGAGGTATCACAACCTGTATCTACATCCACACCAAAGCCACCATCTGCACAACCGGTTCATATTCCAGTGGAAGCTGGTGACATAGAAATCCCGGTTACTGGTATTCGAAAAGCAATTGCTGCCAATATGCTTAGGAGCAAGCATGAAGCACCACATGCTTGGACTATGATTGAAGTGGATGCAACCAATTTGGTTGACTATCGTAATTCTCTTAAAGATGAGTTTAAGAAAAAAGAAGGCTTTAATCTAACATTCTTTGCTTTCTTTGTAAAAGCGGTAGCCCAAGCACTAAAAGAGTTCCCACAAATTAATTCTATGTGGGCTGGAGAAAAAATCATTCAGAAGAAAGACATTAATATTTCGATTGCCGTTGCAACAGATGATGCCTTATTCGTACCTGTCATTAAAAATGCAGATGAAAAAACGATTAAGGGAATTGCCCGTGAAATTTCGGAACTTGCAGTTAAGGTAAGAACCGGAAAATTACGATCTGAAGATATGCAGGGTGGAACATTTACAGTGAACAACACAGGTTCATTCGGCTCTGTTCAATCCATGGGCATTATCAATTATCCACAAGCAGCTATTCTTCAAGTGGAATCCATTGTTAAGCGACCTGTGGTAATGAATAATGGAATGATTGCTGTGCGTGACATGGTTAATTTATGTATGTCCCTAGACCACAGAGTATTAGATGGACTTGTTTGCGGTCGTTTCTTGCAACGTGTGAAGGAAATTCTAGAAAATACATCAAAATCAACAACTTCCATTTATTAATAACAATAACCGTTGCCAAATTGATGGCGACGGTTATTTGTTTAGTTGCCTGAATTCTGTTTGTACCATAAAATAGTATTTAGTAGAATTAATTGAATTTTATTTCAATTATGTATATGGAAGGGGGATAAGGAGTTTGGAAAAAATAAAAAATCAGTCTTTTCCATTTATGTCAAAAGATGAATGGAAAGAAAAAGCAGAAAAATCGTTAAAAGGAAGAACCGTTGAGTCCTTACAAACGGCTACATATGAAGGAATTATTTTGAAACCGCTTTATTCTCAGGAAGATGAACAGGCAATTCCTGATTATCCAGGAGGCACAGATTATAGAAGAGGGATTTATCCGCTTGGATATTTGACTAATGAATGGAAGGTAGCACAGCGTATATCCTATCATTCACTAGATGAATTGAAAGAAAAGCTCAAACAAAACTTTGATAAAGGGCAAACTGCCATTTCTTTTGAAGTATCAAAGTCTTTGTTTGAAGAGAATGAAACGCTGGAAACTATTCTTGGAGAATCCTATCATCAACACCCCTTCTCCCTTAACGCCAAGGGTCTCCATTCTGCATTGCTTGTATCTCTAGAAACAATTGGAGAGAAAAAAGGAACCAGCGACACGATTTGTGGTTATATCGGTTCTGATCCAGTCGCTCTTTTTGCTGAAGAGGGCAGTATTTCAGAAGAGTTTTTCAATGAATGGATGAAAACCATTGTCCAATCAAGCGTGAAATTACCTAATCTAAGAACCATTTTAATCAATACATCGCCATATCACAATGGTGGAGCAAATGCTGTTCAAGAGCTTGGTATTGCATTGGCTGAAGGAATCTATTATCTTGAAAAGCTTCAGGAAGCTGGAATGGAACTGGAAGATATTTTTTCCAAAATGATCTTTCAATTCTCTATTGGCGGCCACTTTTTTATGGAAATGGCCAAAATTCGGGCAGCAAGAATTCTATGGAGTCGTGTGGCTGAAGTGTATGGAACTAATGTGAATAATCGTGGGATGCATATCTCTGCGGAAACTTCTAGATTCACAAAAACTATACAGGACCCCCATGTCAACCTTTTACGGTCAGGTAATGAGGCTTTTGCAGCAGTTATTGGGGGCGTACAATATTTACATGTGGATCCTTTCAATAATCTTTCGGGTTCCACTTATGCTTCGGAAAGAATGGCAAGAAACACACAACTCCTACTAAAAGAAGAAGCACAGTTAAAACAAGTGATTGATCCTGCTGGTGGGTCTTGGTATGTCGAACAATTAACCAATGAACTTTCCGAGAAATCTTGGGAATTCTTTCAACAAATTGAAGCCCATGGCGGCATCATTGAGGGATTAAAATCAAACTGGCTGCAGAAAGAAATAGCGGCAGTGTATGATAAAAGAAATAAGGATTGTCAGACAAGGAAGCAAAGTATGATTGGCACGAATGTTTATGCCAATCTTGATGAAAACGTTCCTAATCTTAAATCTCAAAATAAAGAATCATATGTACTAGAAAAGGGAAATTCATTAATAAATATTACTGCTATTCCTCAACGAAGACTTTCAGAGTCATTTGAAGAATTGCGAAATAAGGCAAGGAGCTATGAAGAAGCAGCAGGCTATAAGCCATCTGTAGGTATGATTTGTCTTGGATTGTTAAAAGAGCATAAGGCAAGGCTGGATTTTATGAAAGGTTTTCTAGCTGCCGGTGGGGTGAAAGCAGTTGAAAGTGATTCAATTGTTTCTTTTGAGAATGCTAGATTATTTGTTTCTACTCTTCCTGTTACGAAATGTTTTTGCATCTGTGGTACAAATGAACAGTATGAAAGGGTGGGGCATGAGATTTTAACTAGCCTAAGAACGGAATTCCCTGATCGAGTTTTTTACCTTGCTGGGCTCCCCGAAAAAGACAAGCAGTCCCAGTGGACGGATGAAGGAATTAAGCAGTTTATTCATATGAAAAGCAATTGTTATGAAACTCTCGATGCCATTTTTAACGAGTTGGAGGTGAGCACGGTTGAAGAAACAAAAGCCTGATTTTCAAAACATATCTTTATTCAGCAACCAAACATTCATGACCAAGGAAGAATGGCAGGAGAGCGCTCAGAAAGAAATGGATGTCTCCATTGATGATTTACTTTTTGAGACAAATGAACAAATTAGTTTAAAGCCTCTTTATACAAAAGAAGATCGTAAAGATCTTGAACAAATTGGCCACCTGCCTGGGCTCCCTCCTTACACAAGGGGTCCCTATCCAACGATGTATGTTAATCGACCATGGACAGTCAGACAGTATGCGGGATTTTCTACTGCAGAGGAAAGTAATGCTTTTTACCGCCGCAATTTAGCAATGGGACAAAAGGGGCTTTCGGTTGCATTTGATCTAGCTACCCACCGCGGTTATGATTCTGATCATCCACGTGTGGTCGGTGATGTGGGAAAAGCAGGGGTAGCTATTGATTCTATCCTTGATATGAAGACACTTTTTGAGGGGATACCTTTAGACCAAATGTCTGTATCCATGACCATGAACGGGGCTGTCTTGCCGATTCTCGCTTTTTTCATTGTAACAGCCGAAGAACAAGGTGTAAGTCAGGAGAAGCTCGCTGGAACTATTCAAAATGACATTTTAAAAGAATATATGGTTCGAAATACATATATATATCCGCCAGAAATGTCAATGAAGATTATAGCTGATATTTTTGAATATACATCAAAATACATGCCAAAGTTTAATAGTATCAGTATCTCAGGTTACCATATGCAAGAAGCAGGAGCGCCTGCAGATTTAGAGTTAGCTTATACGCTGGCAGATGGTTTGGAATATGTACGAACAGGTCTAAAATCAGGTATTGAAATAGATTCATTTGCTCCAAGGTTGTCCTTTTTCTGGGCCGTTGGGATGAATTATTTCATGGAAGTGGCCAAAATGCGTGCAGCGAGGTTAATTTGGGCAAAAATGATGAAATCATTCAATCCTAAAAATGAGAAATCTTTAGCATTAAGGACACATTCGCAAACATCTGGTTGGAGCTTAACAGAGCAAGATCCGTTTAATAATGTTACTCGTACTCTAGTTGAAGCTCATGCGGCAGCAATGGGGCATACTCAATCACTGCATACAAACGCCTTGGACGAAGCCATTGCATTACCAACAGATTTTTCTGCACGAATCGCTCGTAATACCCAATTGTTCTTGCAAGAAGAAACGGGCATAACACAGGTGATCGATCCATGGGCAGGCTCCTATTATGTTGAAAAGCTTACCGATGAATTAGTTAAACGTGCTTGGACACATATTGAAGAGATAGAACAACTTGGCGGGATGGCCAAAGCGATTGAAACGGGCTTGCCGAAGATGCGAATTGAAGAAGCGGCAGCTAGAAGACAGGCTCAAATTGATTCAGGTAAGGAAACGATTATAGGCGTCAATCGTTACCGTCTTGAAAAGGAAGAAGCAATTGATATTTTAGATATTGATAATACTGCAGTTCGCCTAAAACAAATTGAAAAATTACAGGGAGTAAAAGCAAGCCGCGATGACCATAAAGTGAAGGCAGCCCTAGATGCGTTAACAATCGCAGCGGAAACTGGTGAACAAAACCTATTAGAGCTGGCAGTAAAAGCAGCAAGGGTAAGAGCAACCTTAGGAGAAATCTCCGATGCTATTGAAAAGGTTGCTAGCCGACATAAAGCGGTGATTCGCTCAATTAGCGGAGTGT
Organism: Bacillus sp. SLBN-46; assembly: GCF_031453555.1. Taxonomy (GTDB): domain Bacteria; phylum Bacillota; class Bacilli; order Bacillales; family Cytobacillaceae; genus Neobacillus. The sequence goes on from NZ_JAVIZM010000001.1 coordinate 2,087,637, forward strand.
ATAGTACAGCTTTTAGCAATGAGGAAGAGATTGTAGAAGTTCAAAAAATGACAGATGAATTCCTTGAAAATGAAGGAAGACGGCCAAGAATACTGATTGCTAAAATGGGTCAGGATGGACATGATCGCGGAGCCAAGGTAATTGCGACCGCCTTCGCTGACCTTGGTTTTGATGTAGATATTAGTCCGTTATTCCAAACACCAGAAGAAACGGCAATGCAGGCAGTAGAAAACGATGTTCATGTGGTTGGAATGAGTTCACTTGCTGCAGGGCATAAAACGTTACTTCCTCAATTGGTGGAGGAGTTTAAAAAAATTAGGAAGAGAAGATATTTTGGTGGTAATCGGTGGAGTCATTCCTGCTCAGGATTACCAATTTCTATATGATCACGGTGCTTCAGCCATCTTTGGTCCAGGAACCATTATTCCAGTGGCTGCTCAAAAGGTTATAAAGGAGATTTATGCACAACTCGGTTATGAGGAAGTGTCACAATAATGACTTCTGATAAAAAACCGGAATGGAGTGATCCAAACGAACCTGATAAATGCTCAAGTATTGTTAGAAAAGGTCAAGAGCAAGAAGGTCAACCAGCATCCATTCAAAAAAATATTCGCTTTCAGAAACGCAAAATCTCAGAACTCTCAACGGATGAACTTTATGAAGGTGTAGTAAAGGGTGACAGGAGTCTATTAGCTAGAGCTATCACACTTGTTGAAAGCAATGCCGACCAACATTTTCAAAAAGCCCAGGAGCTTCTGCAAAAACTCTTGCCCAAAAGCGGAAAGTCTATTAGGATCGGAATCACAGGTGTCCCAGGGGCAGGAAAAAGCACATTTATTGAGGCCTTCGGGATGTACCTTTGTAATTTGGGACATCGTGTTGCCGTTTTAGCCATTGATCCAAGTTCAAAGTTAAGTGGTGGAAGCATCCTTGGAGATAAGACGAGGATGGAACACCTATCAAAAAACCCGCAAGCCTTTATCCGACCTTCACCCACAGCAGGGAAGCTAGGCGGTGTTCATCGAAAAACGAGAGAAGCCATGTTGCTTTGTGAGGCTGCAGGATTTGATGTAATCTTAATTGAAACCGTTGGTGTCGGACAAAGTGAAGTTATTATTAGAGATATGGTAGATTTTTTCATGCTGCTTGTACTGACAGGTGCTGGAGATGAACTTCAAGGAATGAAGAAGGGAATTATGGAGCTTGCGGATGCGGTCATTGTTCATAAAGCAGATGGGGACAATAAACGAAGAGCAGAACAGACAAAACATGAATATAACCGGATTCTGCACTTTCTTCAGCCAGCTACTAAAGGTTGGGCAACAAAAGCTTATACTTGTTCATCGGTAAACGGGGAAGGCATTAATGAGATTTGGGGCCTGATTCAAAAATTCGTAGAGACTGGAAAAGGTACAGGCGTTTTTACAGAACGAAGAAAGGGACAGCAAAGAGACTGGATTTATTCATTAATTTCTGACCAGCTTCATTACAGCTTCTTTCACCATCCAGTTGTAAAACAAAAGCTCCCACAATTAGAGAATGAAGTAATGGCTGGGACAAAGACAGCTGCTTCCGCTGTGGGAACCTTGTTTGATGTTTTTTTATCAGGAAAAGAAAAATAGCTGCTGACCCTTGGAAGCTTTTTTATTGCAGTTCGCTTGGAAAAAACACATTTTAACTGTTATGATGTAGTTATGAACAAACAAGAAGGAGTGAATGTAAGTGAGTATGAATTTCAACTTTTTTATGAATGATGTTGTTAACCAGGCACGACAAGAAATCGTGTCAGCTGGATATAAGGAATTAAAATCCCCTGCTGAAGTGGAAGAAGCATTTGCACAAAAGGGTACAACTTTAGTGATGATTAATTCTGTTTGTGGATGTGCAGGTGGGGTTGCTCGTCCAGCTGCTGCACATGCCCTTCATTACGATAAACGTCCGGATCATTTAGTTACAGTGTTTGCCGGGCAAGATAAGGAAGCAACTGAGACAGCTAGAAGCTATTTTACTGGCTACCCTCCTTCCTCTCCATCTTTTGCCCTATTAAAGGATGGGGAAATTATTACAATGGTCGAGAGACACCAAATTGAGGGCTTTGATCCTGCATCCGTCGTTGCAAAGCTTCAAAATGAATTTGAAAAGCATTGTGAAGAACTATAAAGTATACATTCGTTAAGAGGCCAATTCATTATGATTTGGCTCTTTTTTATTGTCGAAATACAGGATTTCGTGTATATTTATTAATTAAATCGTAACTTTAATCATTTTAAGGGGAGTTTTGACCATGAAGGAATTATTAAATAACTATTTAGAAACTTTTCAAAGCAAGTTATGGGATATAAGTGACAAGCTATATCATCACCCAGAACTTGGTGATCAAGAATATGAATCAATGAAACTCTTAGTAGAGTTTTTGGAGGGGCACCATTTTATTGTTGAAAAAGGAATTGTAGATCGACCTACAGCCTTTAAAGCTGTTTATGACAGTAAGAAGGAGGGACCAACAATCGCCTATCTTTCTGAATATGATGCGTTGCCGGAGATTGGGCATGGATGTGGGCATAATTTAATTGGAACGATGAGTGCGGGAGCAGGGGTTCTCTTAAGTAAAGTAGTAGATGAGATTGGAGGCCGTGTGGTAGTTTTAGGCACACCAGCAGAAGAAACGAATGGAGCAAAGGTTCAGATGGCCGAACAAGGAATTTTTGATGACATTGATGCTGCGATGATTTTGCATCCGGCAGATGAATCATATGAGAGCGGGGACTCTTTAGCTATGGATGCCATCCAATTTGACTTCCGTGGCAGAACAAGTCATGCTGCTGCATCTCCGGAAAAAGGGATCAATGCACTGGATGCCGTCATTCAATTATTTAATGGGATCAATGCCCTTCGTCAACATGTAACATCTGACGTAAGAATTCATGGAATTATTAAGGAGGGTGGGGTTGCAGCCAATATTGTTCCAGATAAAGCAGTTGCTCAATTCTATGTCCGTGCAAAGAACCGCACCTATTTAAACGAAGTTGTTCAGAAGGTAATCAATATTGCCAATGGTGCATCTATGATGACTGGTGCGGAGGTGCATATAGAAAATTATGAATTGAGCTATGACAATATGGTCACGAATCATACTTTATCCCAGCTTTTTTCAAATAATCTTTTATCCACCGGTGTTAAGAAGATTGAGAAAGCGAAGGATTCTTACGGTTCCATTGACATGGGAAATGTGAGTCATGTGGTTCCAGCTATTCATCCTTACATTGGTCTCGATTCACCTGGGTTAATTGCTCATACAAGAGAATTTGCAGATTTAACCATCACAGACAACTCTCATCAGATTCTGGCAAGAGGTGCACTGGCCCTTGCTATGACGGGGTATGATTTAATCACTAATAAAGAGGAATTTGAAAATATGAAAAATGAATTCCGTCAAAATGTATTAAGATAAGTCTGACAAAAAAGTACCTCTGTTCGTTTAGAGGTACTTTTATATATATATATATCTAAATTTTTCGAATATTTTTATATTAAAATAATATCTTTTCAAATCTATTTTCATGTGTTATTATTCGTTTTGTTGAATAAAAATTCAAATATGAATCAAAAACATATGAAACTAAACAGGGGGAAACAACATGAAAAAGTCTATTTTATTCTTATCCATTATTTTTACATTAGTAGTTTTGTCTGCATGCGGCCAGAGCAATAAAGATGGGGCAACAAGCGGAGATAAAAAGGTATTAACAATGGCAACATCTGCTGACTTTGCACCATTTGAATCAAGAGATAAAGCAGGAAAAATAATTGGTTTCGATATTGATTTAGCAAAAGCGATTGCTGATGAATTAGGGTACAAGCTTGAAATTAAAGACATGAAATTTGATGGCTTAATCGGTGCATTACAAGCAAAGCGTGTAGATATGGTTCTTGCTGGTATGTCAGCTACAGAAAAACGTCAAAAGAATGTAGATTTCTCTACTGCTTATAACCACTCTGGTGAAATGTTTATTACGAAAAAAGACTCTACTGTTAAAACAATCGATGACCTTAAAGGAAAAACAGTTGCAGTACAATTAGGTACCATTCAAGAAGAAGGTGCTAAAAAGCTTCAAGAAAAGGTTGATTTCACTCTTAAGCCATTAGATAACTCAACAACGCTAATTCAAGAGCTATTATCAGATCGTGTACAAGTTGCTTACTTAGATAAATCAGTAGCAACTGGATATATTAAGGAACAAGGCTTAGCTGGATTTGATGATCCAACTTCTAGTTCTCCTGGTATGGCGGTTGCTTTCCCTAAGGGCAGCGATTTAAAAGATGATGTAAATAAAGCTCTTAAAAAGTTAGAAGAAAACGGAAAGCTTCAAGAATTAAAGGATAAGTGGTTAAAAGACCAACAGTAATTTTCACAACAGGAATGTAAACAAAATATTGAAGTGAGGTGTAAGGCATGAATTTGGATTTTAGCCAAATTGTGCCTTATATTCCTTTTATCTTAGAAGGAATATGGGTAACATTAAAATTTGTTATTATATCTATTGTTTTTGGATTTGTCCTTGGAACAATTATAGCTTTACTTAAAATTTCACGTATAAAGGTATTAAATTGGTTCGGTGATTTTTATACATCTATTTTTCGTGGGACACCTTTGATTTTGCAATTAATGTTGATTTATTTTGCGATTCCACAATTAACCGGCTATGATATTTCACCATTTTTATCATCAATCTTAGCCTTTGGATTAAACTCTTCTGCCTATGTCTCTGAAATCATTCGCGCAGGAATCCAAGCAGTTGATAAAGGACAAACAGAAGCAGCCCAGGCACTTGGTGTTCCATATAGTCTGATGATGAAGGATCTTATTTTACCGCAAGCTTTAAAAAATATCTTACCGGCACTTATGAATGAATTTATTACTTTAACAAAGGAATCAGCTATCGTTTCAACCATTGGTTATTTAGATTTAATGCGACGTGCCCAAGTGGTGGGAGCGGATACGTATCGAAACTTCGAACCATTAATATTTGTTGGGTTAATTTATTGGGTATTAGTCATGGTGCTAACGTTAGTTGGTAAGCGGGTTGAAAGGAGGATGAAGTATAGTGATTAAAGTTGAAAACCTCCATAAAAAATTCGGGGAAAATGAAGTATTAAAAAATATAACTACTAGTATTAATAGTGGAGAAGTGGTGTCCATTATTGGTCCATCAGGTTCAGGTAAATCCACTTTTCTTCGCTGCTTAAATTTGCTAGAAACACCAACACAAGGGAAAGTATGGATCAATGGGCAAGAGATTACCGATTCTAAAACAAACATCATGAAGGTTCGTGAGCAAATCGGTATGGTTTTTCAACACTTTTACTTGTTCCCTCATAAGACAGTATTAGAGAATTTAACCTATGCTCCCATGAAGGTAAAGGGAGAAAGTCGAGAGGCAGCAGAGAAAAAAGCTCGGGAACTACTTGCTAAAGTGGGCCTTAGCGAAAAAGAATCAGCTTATCCAAATAACCTTTCTGGCGGACAGAAGCAACGAGTTGCAATTGCGCGAGCTCTTGCAATGGAACCACAATTAATGTTATTTGATGAGCCTACGTCAGCACTTGACCCTGAAATGGTTAAGGAAGTACTAAATGTAATGAAGGATCTTGCACAGTCAGGAATGACCATGGCAATCGTCACACACGAAATGGGATTTGCAAAAGAGGTTTCTGATCGGATAATGTTTCTTGATGATGGGGTGCTCTTAGAGGAAGGCACGCCGGATGAGTTCTTTACTAATCCTCGCACAGGCAGAGCAAAGGACTTTTTAGAAAAAGTACTTTAGGTCAATAACGATGGATTACTTGCAAAAGATGTATAAATAGAGATATGTTAAAGATGGTCTTAAAGATCATCTTTTATTTTTTTTTTAAGGAGAACTGAAATGAAATTTCGCATTGGGTATCGGACACTTAAAACGGCTGTTGGCACGGCTATTGCCATTCTTATTGCTCAACAGCTGGGATTACATAATTTCGCTTCTGCAGGCATTCTAACAATCCTTTGTATCCAAGTGACCAAAAGGAGATCGCTTCGAACAGCATGGGATCGTTTTTTGGCTTGTGTATTAGCAATGCCCTTCTCTGCCGTTTTTTTTGAAGGGATCTCCTATCATCCAATTGTTATTGGTGTGATGCTGTTTTTCTTTATCCCTACCATTGTCATGTTAAAAGCGAAGGATGGTGTGGTTACAAGCAGTGTCATTATTTTACATATATATATGGCCCAAAAGATTTCAATGGATATATTTTTCAATGAACTTGGTGTTATTGTGATTGGAATAGGCGTGGCCCTCGTTATGAATCTTTATATGCCTAGTGTTGATAGTAAGCTAAAAAATTATCAAGTTAAAGTGGAGGAAAACTTTAAAATTATTCTTTGTGAAATGGTTCGATATTTACGAACGGGAGATAGTACTTGGGATGGAAAAGAAATTACCGAATGCTCCCAGCTGCTTGATGAGGCAAAAACATTGGCATTTAGAGATGTGGAAAATCATTTCTTACGGGAAGATACCACTTATTTTCACTATTTTAAAATGAGAGAAAAACAGTTTGAAATTATTGAACGTGTGCTACCAATGGTTACCTCACTTACAAAAACGGTGAAGCAAGGAAAAATGGTCGCTGAATTCCTTGAGGAACTTTCTCTGAATATCCATCCTGGAAACACCGCTCATATCTATATTGAGAAACTAAGAGAAATGAAAAAAGAATTTGAAGAGATGGAGCTGCCAAAAACGAGAGAAGAATTCGAAACACGTGCCGCATTGCTGCAACTAGTAAATGAAATGAATGAGTATCTTATTATCAAAAGCTCTTTTAAAGCAAAGAAAACCAGGATGCATGAAAAAAAGAAAATCGAAGCAAACTAGGTAAAAAAAGGCAGGTGGCTGTTTTGATTAAACTCTTATCGCCGATCCTGATTGCTTTTTTCATCTCACCCATTTGGCCATTAGGGTCAAATCCAATGCCAGGTGATCCTTTTGTTATCGTGAATAAAAGTAGAAATGAACTGGCCTTTATTAATGAGAATAAAGTCCAAACAGTGGTTAGTGTCGGGACAGGAAAGACACAGGAGTTAACCCCCGAGGGTCTTTTTACCATTACTGTTAAGGCAAAAGAACCTTATTTCCGAAAAGAGAATATCCCAGGGGGTCACCCTAAAAACCCACTGGGGGCCAGATGGATTGGCTTTGACGCTAAGGGGACTGATGGCAGAACCTATGGGATACATGGAACAAACCAGCCAGCATCCATAGGTAAGTATGTCTCACAAGGCTGTATTCGCACGCAAAATGAAGTTGTTTCCTCGTTATTTCCGTTAATTCCGTTAGGAACAAAAATATTAGTCGTGTCCTCTAAAAAAACATTTGAGGCTCTAGCACAAGAACAAGGTGCAATTAAATGAGGAAAGGGACTGTTCGTTTTCGAACAGTCCCTTTTATATGTTTATGACAAGAAGGTGCCGATTCCGATTAGGAGGGTGGAAGCAAGCATCGCAAAGAGCATCAAATAAACAATGATTTTTCTTGTTTTCTTTTTAGTCAATTTAGGTACCTCCCTTATTGCATTTGGCTATATTCCTATTTTACAGGGAAAAGCCCAAATGAACAACGGAACAACTAAGTAATTTAGGAAGGATTTATGAACTTTTTACCGAATAAGAGTAATTGTCGAATTTATTTTAATATTGGAACAGAGGGGTATATATGATTAAAAAAGTCGACCATATTGGAATTGCCGTTAAATCTCTTGAGAATACACTACCATTTTATACAGATGTATTAGAGCTCACTTTATTAGGAATAGAAGAGGTTGAGAGCCAAAAAGTAAAAGTTGCTTTTTTACAAGCAGGTGGAACAAAACTCGAACTCCTTGAGCCGACATCTGAGGAAAGTCCGATTGCTAAATTTATTGAAAAGCGTGGAGAAGGTATTCACCATGTGGCTTTGGGCGTGGAATCGATTGAAGAAAGAATCATTGAAATGAAAGAAAAAGGCATTCAGATGATCGATCAACAGCCAAGACTTGGAGCAGGTGGGGCACATATAGCCTTTATGCATCCAAAATCGTCTACTGGTGTTTTGTATGAGTTATGCGAAAAGAAAGGGATGAAGGGATAAAATGTTAGACATCTACGAAAAAATAAGTGAACTATACGATAAGCGCAGAGAAGTGGAGCTCGGTGGCGGGGATGAGCGAATTGACAAACAGCATGAGAAAGGAAAACTAACGGCTAGAGAACGTATCGAGCTCTTAGTTGATAAAGGGACGTTTGTCGAGCTGAACCCGTTTATCGAACATCGGACGAATGACTTTGGTCTGGATGAACAAAAAGGACCTGGCGATGGTGTTGTAACTGGCTTTGGGAAAGTCAATGGCCGTCCAATCTATTTATTTTCACAGGATTTTACGGTGTTTGGCGGCGCTTTAGGTGAAATGCATGCGAAAAAAATTGCGAACGTCATGGATTTAGCAGCTAAAAATGGTACGCCTTTTGTGGGGCTTAATGACTCTGGTGGAGCAAGAATTCAAGAAGGGGTCGTTTCACTTGATGGGTATGGTCATATCTTTTATCGGAACGCAATTTATTCAGGTGTCATCCCGCAAATCTCCGTAATAATGGGACCGTGTGCTGGTGGAGCAGTTTATTCTCCAGCTATTACAGATTTCGTATTTATGGTCGAAAAAACAAGCCAAATGTTCATCACTGGGCCGAAGGTAATTGAAACAGTAACCGGTGAGAAAATCTCTGCCGAGGATTTAGGTGGGGCTAATGTTCATAATTCGATCAGTGGAAATGCCCATTTTCAAGCAAAGTCAGAAGAAGAGGTCTTACAAAATGTGCGCCAGCTATTAAGCTATCTCCCTCAGAACAATGAGGAAAAACCGCCAAAACAGGAAGTGGAGCATGAAAATGATTACCGTCCAGATTTAACGGATGTAATTCCATTTGACGCGGTTCGCCCGTATGATGTTCGTAAGGTCATTGAACAAGTGACAGATGCGGACTCCTTTATGGAAATTCAAAAGGATTTTGCTAAAAATATAGTCGTTGGCTTTGCTAGAATCAAAGGGGAATCAGTAGGGTTGGTTTGCAACCAGCCAAAGGTGATGGCTGGTGGTTTAGATATAGATTCTTCAGATAAAGCAGCCCGCTTTATTAGAACGTGCGATTCTTTCAATATTCCAATCATAACTTTCGAAGATGTTACAGGTTTCTTCCCAGGTGTTAAACAGGAGCATGGAGGAATCATTCGCCATGGTGCAAAGATATTGTTCGCCTATTCAGAAGCGACTGTTCCGAAGCTAACGGTAATTTTAAGAAAAGCATATGGCGGGGCTTATGTGGCTTTAAATAGCAAGTCGATCGGTGCTGACTTAGTGTTTGCTTGGCCAAATGCTGAAATTGCGGTCATGGGTCCTCAAGGTGCAGCTAATATCATCTTTGCTAAGGAGATTAATAACAGCGAGAATCCTGAACTGACACGCCAGCAAAAAATCGATGAATACCGCGAAAAGTTTGCCAATCCATATGTGGCTGCCAGCAGGGGAATGGTGGATGATGTCATTGATCCTCGTGAAACTAGAATAAAAATTATTCAGGCTTTAGAGATGCTGAGAAATAAAAAAGAGTCACGTCCATATAAAAAACACGGAAATATCCCGCTTTAATATTAATCAGATGCTCTTTCATTTGATGATATTCGTAAGTAAGAGGTATACTGAAATAGAAAAAGTGTAAAGCGCCTTGCATAGGCGCTTTATCCTTGACGATTGTAAGTACATATATTGGAGGGGCAATCAAATGGTGAATCAAGAACGTCTTTTAAATGAATTTTTAGAGCTTGTGCAAATTGACTCAGAAACGAAATTTGAGACTGAAATTGCAAAGGTATTAAAACAAAAGTTTTCTGATTTAGGTCTTGAAGTTTTTGAAGATGATACCACATCTGTAACAGGACATGGAGCAGGGAACTTAGTTTGTACGCTTCCAGCAACTAAAGAGGGCGTAGATCCAATTTACTTTACTTGCCATATGGACACAGTTACACCTGCAAAAGGGGTAAAGCCTTCTATTAAAGATGGTTACGTAGTTACTGATGGCACGACGATTCTAGGCGCAGACGATAAAACTGGTATTTCTGTTATGCTTGAAACCATCCGTCTTTTAAAAGAACTAAATCTACCACACGGATTAATTCAATTCGTTATTACGGTAGGGGAAGAATCCGGTTTAGTAGGGGCAAAAGCATTGGATCCTTCATTAATGAAGGCAAAGTATGGCTATGCACTTGATAGCGATGGCTTAGTTGGGAATGTGGTTGTAGCTGCTCCAACACAAGCAAAAGTGAAGACAGTGATTTACGGAAAAACAGCCCATGCAGGTGTTGCTCCTGAAAAAGGTATTTCTGCCATTACGATTGCAGCAAAATCCATTGCTAAAATGCCGTTAGGCAGAATTGACCATGAAACGACTGCTAATATTGGTCGTTTTGAAGGTGGGCAGGCAACCAATATCGTGTGTGACCGTGTGGATATCTTAGCGGAAGCTCGTTCACTTATTCCTGAAAAAATGCAGGCACAGGTAAGCAAGATGAAGGAAGCATTTGAAACAGTTGCTGCTGAAATGGGCGGCAGAGCAGAAGTCGATGTTGAAGTTATGTACCCTGGCTTTAAATTTGGCGAAGGCGATCTTGTGGTTGAGATTGCTCGTAAAGCAGCAGCAAAAATTGGTCGCAGCTGTGAACTTCAGCATAGCGGCGGAGGCAGCGACGCTAATGTAATAGCTGGGTTTGGAATTCCAACTGTAAACCTTGCTGTTGGTTATGAAGAAATCCATACAACAAATGAGCGCATGCCAATTGAGGAATTATACAAGCTGGCAGAAATGACGCTTGCTATTATTGAGGAAGTAGCTAATCAATAACCAATCAATAAGAAAAGTTTAAAGGAGGGTCTTAGACTCTCCTTTTTGTTATACTAGACCTATAAATGGTTTAAGGATGATTAACATGAAGGATATGTATCCAAAGAACGGGCGAGTCATTTTACATGTGGATATGAACAGCTTTTACGCTTCTGTAGAAATGGCCTATGATCCTAACTTAAAAGGGAAGCCATTAGCGATTGCTGGAAATGTGGAAGAAAGACGCGGGATCATTGTAACTTGCAGTTATGAAGCAAGAAAATTTGGTGTAAAAACAACGATGCCGTTGTGGGAAGCAAAAAAACTATGTCCGCAGTTAATCGTAATGAAACCTAATTTTGAGAGGTACCGGGCGGCATCTATTGGGATGTTTGAGATTCTGAGACAGTATACCGAAATGGTGGAACCTGTTTCGATAGATGAAGGCTATTTAGATATAACAGAGAGCTTTGAATTTGGCAGTCCCATTGATATAGCAAAAAGTATTCAAAAAAGAGTTTTTGAGCAATTGGATCTGCCATGCAGTATTGGAATTGCACCAAATAAGTTTTTAGCTAAGATGGCCTCAGATATGAAAAAACCGATGGGCATTACGATTCTTCGAAAGCGTGATATCCCGAAGATTTTGTGGCCTTTAAATACAAATGAAATGCATGGTGTGGGGAAAAAAACAGCCGAAAAGTTAACAACGATTGGAATCCACACGATTGGGGATTTAGCAGAGGGCAATGAAATTCAACTTAAATCCCTTCTAGGTATTAACGGAATTCGGATCAAAGAAAGAGCCAACGGTATCGACAAAAGGCCAGTTGATCCTGGATCTATTGAGGAGTTTAAAAGCATCGGTAATTCGACCACACTTCCTCGGGATGTAAGTAACCAGCATGAGCTTTATCGTGTGTTAGATTCACTGGCAGAAACCGTTTCTGTTAGGTTAAAGCGAAAAAACGTCCTTACAACTACTTTGGGTATTACGATTCGGTATAAGGACAGAAGAACGATTACACGAAGTAAGAAACTTCCTAACCCTATCAATCATAAAGAGGACCTTTCTGTCTTTGCAAAACAGCTCTTTTTAAAATCTTGGAATGGGGACCCCGTTCGTTTATTAGGGATTACTGGCAATGATTTAGTGGATCAAGACCATGCATATAAGCAATTAGATTTATTTTCCTTTGAAAACGATGCGAAAAAAGAGCCACTGCTTAAAACACTTTCTAGTCTCCGAGAGAAATACGGTAAAAATATAATTGAAAATGCTGGTTCCCATAAGGTAGATCCTTCACACAATGTAGGGACGGGGACAAGCTTCAATAAAGATTTCTTACGTACCTTTCCTATGAAAAATAAAGAAGAAGACTAAAAAGCTCCACTTTGCTAGGAAACAAAGTGGAGCTTTTAATTGTTTTATTCTTATTTACAATTATCTACATCTAAATCTGTAACAGGCCACCAGAAGAAGCCATCTTTTTCTAACAGTTCATCTGCAGCTTGTGGTCCCATTGAACCTGAAGCGTAATTAGGGAATTCAGCCTTGGTTCCTTCCCACACTTCCGAAATCTTATCTACAAAGGCCCAAGAATAGGCTACTTCATCCCAATGCGTAAAGTTGGTCGCATCGCCGCGCATGCAATCGTAAAGCAGCTTCTCATAGCCTTCAGGAGTGTTCATAGCATTAATTCCTGTGTTAGCAAAGCTTAGCTTAACTTCTTGTGCGTCTAAATGGCCGCCAGCCTTTTTGGCATTAAGGTGAAGGGTAATTCCCTCTTCCGGCTGGATATGAATAACAAGAAGGTTTGGGTTCAACATTTTTTCCGTCTGATAGTATAAATTCATTGGAATGTCTTTAAATTGAACAACAATTTTTGTTGATTTTGCTGCCATTCGTTTACCTGTTCGAATATAAAACGGAACACCAGCCCAGCGGAAGTTATCAATCATCACTTTCCCTGCGACAAAGGTCTCTGTGTTCGATTCCTTGTCTACCATTTGTTCATCACGATAGGCTGGAACAGTCTTATCAGCCATCATTCCCTCACCATATTGTCCGCGGACAAAGTAATCATTTACTTCGTCACCTACAACTGTTCTGAGTGAACGAAATACCCTTACTTTTTCGGAACGAATTTCATCCGTTGTCAGTTTGATTGGAGGCTCCATCGCAAGCAATGCTACCATTTGCATCATATGGTTTTGCAACATATCACGTAAAGCCCCGCTTGTTTCATAATAACGCCCTCGTTCTTCGACACCAAGTGTCTCGCTAGACGTAATTTGGATATTAGATATATATCGGTTATTCCACAGCGGCTCGAAAATGGCATTGGCAAATCGTATGACTTCAATATTGCGAACCATTTCTTTTCCAAGATAGTGGTCAATTCGATACACTTCTTCTTCAGAAAAGGCAGTTCTAATTTGTTTATTTAACTCTTTGGCAGATTCTAAATCATGTCCAAACGGTTTTTCAATGACTAAGCGCTTGTAGCCTTTTACATTGGTTAACCCATCTGATTTTAAATGGAGAGCGATTGGTCCAAAGAATTCTGGTGCCATCGCAAGGTAAAAGATGCGATTTCCTTCAAGTTGATAATTCTCATCAATCTCATGTGCCAATTTATTTAATTCTGCGTATGAGTTTGAATCAGCTACATCGTGTGATTGATAATAAAAATGAGAGGCAAATACATCGAGATTGTCCTGATCGCCTAAAGCGGACAATACTGAATCCTTTACAGATTTTTGAAAATCATCATTTGATAATGATCTTCTTGCTACCCCAACGACAGCAAATTTATCTAATCTTCCTTTCTTAAATAATCGGTAAAGAGAAAGGAAACAATTTTCTGTGTGCTAAATCACCGGTTGCTCCGAAGATCATAATTAATGAATTCATATTTTGTTCCACGGGTTAAAGACCTCTTTCCTAATAGCATGAGTGTGCATATGTAGTTTAAATTACAATTCCTTCATTCAAGTATTTAATTTAGCGGTTTTTATTAGGTTTCGCAAATATATTGATTTGCATGTAAGAAATATGCCTTTTCGTTATTTGAAGGAGCAATTGAGAAATCATAGCGAGTTTATGGTATATTATCAATATTGGCTAAAGGAACGGTAAGAAAGGGGAAATAACACTTGGATTTGTTTTTTTTAGGTACGGGGGCAGGAATGCCGGCGAAACTCAGAAATGTCACATCTATAGCCTTGAAATTGCTCGAGGAACGGGGAGCAGTATGGTTATTTGATGTGGGGGAGGCGACACAGCATCAAATTTTACACACATCCTTAAAACCGCGGCGGATTGAAAAAGTTTTTATTACTCATTTGCATGGTGATCATATTTATGGGTTACCTGGTTTGTTATCCAGTCGTTCGTTTCAAGGCGGGGAGTCAGAGGTTACGGTTTATGGACCAAAAGGAATTAAAGAATATATTGAGATGAGTCTGTCCTTAAGTCAGACCTATTTAAAATATCCCTTGAGTATCATCGAAATTAGCGAAGGAATTATTTTTGAAGATGACCAGTTTATTGTAGAAGCTCGGCTGCTTGAACATGGGATTCCTTCGTATGGATATAGAATCATGGAGAAGGACAGACCAGGGACCTTACTTGCTGATAAGCTAATCGAAGCGGGTGTTCAACCTGGGCCAATCTTTAGGCAGATAAAAAATGGTGAATCAATTACTCTGGAAGACGGACGGGTGCTTGATCCGAATGAGTTCCTTGGTCCTGAGCAAAAGGGAAGAGTGGTTACGATTCTTGGGGACACACGATACTGCGAAAATGCGTTGTTGCTGGCTAAAGAGGCAGATTTATTAATTCACGAAGCTACCTTTTCAAAGGGTGAGGAAACATTAGCCTATGATTACTTTCATTCAACGACCTATCAGGCAGCACATATTGCTAGAAAGGCTGGTTGCAAGCAATTATGTTTGACCCACATCAGTTCACGATATGATCGGAATGATTGGCGTGAGTTAGTGGCCGAGGCAATGGAAACCTTTCCTAATACAGACATAGCGGAGGATTTTAAAGAGATTCATATTCCGATTAGGTGAAAAAAGCACTTACCCCAATCGGGGGAAGTGCTTTATCTTTTGTTATACCCATCCTCGCTCGTATTGTTTCGGTCCTTCGATGGAAACCCCAAGTTCTTTGGCTGCTGTTCGCGGCCAGTATGGATCGCGCAGTAACTCACGAGCTAGGAAAACTAAATCCGCTCGGTCATTCTGTAAAATTTCCTCAGCCTGAATTCCTGTAGTGATTAAGCCAACCGCGCCAGTTGGAATACTAGCCCCATTTTTAATCGTTTCAGAATACTTTACCTGATAACCTGGATACACATGAATATGTGCGGGTACCACGGCACCTGAGCTTACATCCACTAAGTCTACACCTTGTTCTTTCATCCAATCTGCGAACACTATGTAATCTTCAGGTGTTAAACCATCCTCGTGATAATCATGAGCAGAAACTCTTACGAACAATGGACCTGTCCAAACGGTTTTCACAGCTTCAATGACCTCACGCAGCAAGCGGTAACGGTTCTCAGCAGTGCCACCATATTCATCCGTTCTTTTATTGGAAAGTGGCGACAGAAACTCATTAATTAAATAGCCATGAGCGCCGTGAATTTCAATCACATCGAAACCAGCTTTGGCAGCACGCTCCGCCCCTTTTTTAAATGCTTCCACAGTCTCTTTAATTTCTGCTATTGTCATTTCTTTTGGAGTTTGCGATTTTTCATTAAAAGCAATCGCGGATGGGGCAAGAATTTCACCCTCTAATACTGCTTTTCTGCCAGCATGGGCAAGCTGGATGCCTGTTTTCGCTCCATGTTCTTTCATTAGGTTTACTAACTCTTTGAACCCATCTGTGTGCTCATCACTCCAAATACCTAAATCCTGTGGAGAAATTCGGCCTTGTGGAGTAACTGCTGTTGCTTCAACGATGATTAGACCAACTTGTCCGACTGCTCTACTAGTATAGTGAGTGCGGTGCCAGTTTTGAAGATGCCCATCTTCATTATGGCTGGAGTACATACACATTGGAGCCATAACAATTCTATTTTTTAATGTCACTCCCTTTATGGTAATGGGAGAAAATAATTTGGTTGTCATTTGAAAAATCCCTCCTGTTTCATACTAATCCTTCTTTAGTATAGCAAAGGGCATAAATATAATGTACAATACTGCTTCAGTCGTGATCTTTCAGCTCACTCAAGCGGTAAGTAGTTCCTCTCCAAACGATCCCTCCGCGTTTAAAGGTCAGCAGGCTTGCCCGAATAATCGAATAAATAAAAAGTAAAGCGGTAATGGGAAAAACGAGAAATAATACAGGGGAAAAGACCGTCATTCTTTTTATAATCAACACATAAAGAATACCACTCGTAACAATATTACCTAAGCTTAGAAAGGCCACGGTTTTGTTTGCAGAAAAAATCGTCAGGAACGGAAGCACATTGGTGACAAACACTCCGAAAATCGAAAAAAACACCATCCTGACTTGATAATTTAGGCCTGCAAACGTATTTTTCTCCAGACCGATAAATGCCTCTTTTAAACTCCCATACCATTCGACTTCAATTAGCCTTAGTGCTGTGACTATTCTTTGCTTGTAGCCAGCCTTTTTCATTTTCATCCCCAGCTGTAAGTCATCGTCTGGTCGCATTTTTAGTCTTTCATGTGTGCCAAATGATTCATATGCCTCTTTAGAAACAAGATTGAATGCCCCAATTCCTGTTCCAATTTTTGATTTTGGATTATTTGCCATCCATGGCCGCTTAAAATAGGAAAATCCAAATAGAAAAAAAGCAACAAAAGTTTTTAGCCAAAAATGGTTTGCATGTAAGTTGGGCGCTGCTGTTAAATGATCGAGTTGGTGTCGCTCAGCATAATGAAGTGCCTTTGCGAATGTTTCTTTTTCGTACTTCACATCTGCATCGGTGAACAATAGCCATTTTCCTGATGCTTGCAAGTAGCCCTTATACAATGCATGATTTTTTCCAAGCCAACCTTCAGGTAATTCCTTCACATGAATAACTTTCACCCGAGGATCTTGCTTCATCAATTCATCAATAATTTTTCCAGTTTCATCCGTGGAGCGGTCATCTACTAAAATCCATTCCACATTTCTATATGTTTGCTGCAGTTGGCTGAGGATACTCGTCTTTATTTGTTTTTCTTCGTTTCTAGCTGCTACGATCACCGATAACATGGGTCCTGTTTCTAAACCTTCCTCGTTTTCAAGCGAGTCCACTTGACGGAATCCAATCAGTGCATCAATCAGAAAAACAATCCAAACGAGAATTCCTAATGAAAATAATATTGTTAGCATGAACCACACTTCCTGGACCTTTTTCCACCTAGTTTATAGTAAATGAGTCAAACATCCAACTAGGAAGGCTGATCCGCTGTCTCAAGTTGAGAACGTAAGGCAGCTCCCATTTTCTTAGATTGGGCAGTAGCTGCTTTAATGCATGAAATGAATGCTTGCTGCACTTCATTTTCCTCGAGCACTTTGATACCGGCTTCCGTTGTTCCACCAGGACTAGTTACGTCCTTGCGCAGTTGTGTGGAGGATTTAGCTGAATTCTTAACCATCTCTGCTGCTCCAATCAGTGTTTGAACAATGAGTTGACTTGCCATTTCTTTTTCAAGGCCAACCTCAACCGCACTTTTTTCCATTGCTTCAATTAAATAATAGATATAAGCAGGTCCGCTTCCAGATAGTCCTGTGACAGCATCTAATTGTTCTTCTTCCACAAAAGAAGTTAATCCAACCGTATCAAAGAGGTTACGCGTTGTTTCTATCTGTTCGTTCGTGACACGCTTATTTACAGCTATTGCAGTGGCTGACTTGCCTACCGCCGCTGAAGTGTTTGGCATAGATCTTACAATGGCAAGTGACTTTTTTGCCAAGGTTTCAATCGTATCCATTGATACGCCTGCTAAGACTGAAACCACTAGCATGTTTTCAGTTAAATAGTTGCGTATGGCTTGAATTGCAGTTGCGGCATCTTTTGGTTTCATTGCTAACATGACTATATCTGCCCCTTCAAAAAGGGCTTTTAAATCATATGTGCTTCTAATATCATAACGCTCTCTAAGACTACTTAGCCTTTCTTCATTTGAATGGTTTGTTACCCATACATTTTTTTTATCGATTAATTCATTTTCTACAATTCCTGAAATGAATGCTTCAGCCATTGAACCTGCACCGACAATCGCTATTTTGTTCACTTTATTTCCTCCTTTTTCTCCGTAAAAATAAAATAGACCCTTCATCCATAAAGGACGAAAGGCTGACCTTATTCATCGCTTTAACGTAGCAAATTTTAATTGTGATTATGCAAGAGAAATAGGTTGTCTGTCAAGTGAAACGTTGTAAGAATTTTTTATTTTTTCTAAAAAATTATGCAGAAATAATGACAATTAAAGAATAAATCGCTACACTTTATTTTATATATTAAATGACAATACTGTTCATATCTTTCTATTTTCATTTCTTTATTTAACAATAATATTAAGGAGTTTTCATTATGACAGAATGGAAAAATGGAATTGCTAAAATTACCTTACCAACACCATTTCCAGTTGGGGATGTGAATGTTTTTTTGATTAAAGGGGAGCGGTTGACACTCGTTGACGTGGGAGTGAAAACAGAGGAATCTTGGAATTCGTTGAAAGAACAATTGGCAGAATTACATTTACATCCGGATGATATTGAACAAGTAATCTTAACCCACCATCACCCCGACCATGCAGGAGGGCTTGACTTTTTCCCTGCTTCTTTGGAGGTTCATGGTCATCTGCTGAATGAACGGTGGGTCAACCCGACAGAAGCCTTTTTTCAAGAACAAGAGGCTTTCTTCCGCTTATATTTTAAAGAATTTGGGCTTCCTGAGGAGTATTTTCCGTTCCTTTCCAAGCTAAGAAAAACGCTGAAATATTCTTGTAATCGTTCACTAACGGGACATCTCTCTGAGGGAATGAGGCCATTAGGGCTTAGTGAATGGGAGGTAATTGAAACGCCAGGTCATGCTCAAAGTCAAGTTGCTCTTTTCCGAGAAAAGGATGGAGTATTAATTGGTGGTGATTTAATTCTGGCTCATATTTCACCGAATCCATTGCTTGAGCCGCCTGCACCTGGTGAAACAGAAAGACCAAAGCCACAGCTTCAGCATAATGATTCGATGAAAAAGCTGTTGGCGTATCCTATTCAGGGTGTGTACACCGGGCACGGTGAAGAAGTGTATGAATTAGAATCGCTTATTGAAAAACGACTCACACGGCAGCATGAGCGGGCGATGACTGTTAAAAACTGGCTGCAAGAAGAGGAACTCACTGTATTTGAAATTTGTCAACGTCTTTTTCCGACTGTCTATCAGCGTGAACTCATGCTAACCATATCAGAAACGGTTGCTCAACTTGACTATTTATCCTCTATCGGCGAAATTAGTAGTAATAATAAACAGCCCGTTCTCTACAAGGCGATCTGAAGATTGAGTAACGGGAGTAAGCGAGTAGAGGTGTTCATGTGGGAAGGGAACTACTAAAAGAAAAAAATATTGTGATTACCGGTGCATCGGGAGGAATCGGTGCAGAAATCGCTAAGCTTTGTGCGCAGAGTGGTGCCAACCTTGTTTTATTGGCCCGAAGCATTGATAAGCTTGAGAATCTTAAATCTGAACTGCAGGGAACCTATCATATTAATGTGAATGTTTTTCAACTTGATGTATCTGACACAGTACAGGTAGAGAAGGTATTTAAGCAGATTTTTGAAACGATTGGTCAGGTTGATATCCTTGTCAATAATGCAGGCTTCGGCATTTTTCGTGAAGCGCATAAAGCAACAATGGCTGAAATCAAGGGTATGTTTGATGTGAATGTACTGGGGCTGATGGCGTGCACGAACATGGTACTGCCGAAAATGCGGGAGAGGCGCTCTGGTCATATTATCAACATTGCCTCGCAGGCAGGGAAGATTGCTACACCAAAATCAAGTGTATATTCAGCTACTAAGCATGCCGTTCTCGGCTATACGAATGCACTAAGAATGGAACTTGCGGATTACAATGTGCTCGTAACAGCCGTTAATCCAGGGCCAATCGCTACTAATTTTTTTGACATTGCAGATGAACAAGGCACATATGTAAAAAATGTACAGCGCTACATGCTTCAGCCTGAATATGTGGCAAGTAAGGTGGTTGACAGCATGCTGACGAAAACAAGAGAAATCAATTTGCCACGGTGGATGAACATGGGAAGCGTGGTTTATGTTCTTTTTCCACGGTTGTTTGAGCGCCTTGGGAAGCGGGCATTTAACTCAAAATAATTGTAATTCTTCCAGCCTCGATTTGAGGCTTTTTATTTTGCCTAGATTTCACTCGGTTAAGAATTCATAAACTGTGTCATTTATGATTTCGTGTAAATCTGCTGTTGGTTCTTCTACTTTTACTAGCAAAATCCTATTGATTAGATCCTCTAAATCTTTTTCGCCAATAGGCATGAATTCAGTTGAATAATACTGCTTTAGACAGTTTAAAATCATTTTTTTTATTAGCTTTTTTTCCACCAATAACACCTCATCCATTATTATAACGCTTTTTTAGTTAATCCTTATAAGAAAAATTGTCAAAAAATCCCCATTGAATACGAACGCATATTCGCTTATGATTATGAATATAATAAAAAGGAACAAATGTTCGAAAAAATAAATGTGAGGGAAACGCTATGGTAGATTACAGTACGCTGCCTCAAAACAAAATCTTATGTGTGGATATGAAAAGCTTTTATGCAAGCTGCTCCGCTGTCATGCTTGGCCTTGATCCTTTGAATTGTTATTTAGCTGTTTGTGGCAATAAGGAACGTCAAGGGAGCATAGTACTTGCTGCTTCGCCGCGATTGAAAAAAGAATTTGGGATTAAAACGGGATCGCGAATGTTTGAAATTCCAAATGATTCAAGAATCCAAATTGTTGAGCCCAAAATGGCAACCTATTTACGCATTTCTACAGAAATTTCGCGTGTGTTTAACCGTTATGTACCAAAAGAAGCCATTCATACGTATAGCGTCGATGAGAGTTTTATAAAGGTGGATGGTGCTAATGATTTGTGGGGAGATGCTGAGACGATTGCTCAAAAAATAAAGGATGATATTGAGCGGGAGTTTCAGCTTCCCTGCGCAGTAGGGATTGGTCCCAATATGTTGCTGGCAAAGCTTTGCCTTGATCTTGATGCAAAGAAAAAAGGCGTGGCAGAGTGGACATATGACGATGTTCAAACAAAGCTTTGGAAGGTGTCACCGCTTAGAGAAATGTGGGGAATTGGCCGACGTGTGGAAAAAACGTTAAACAGTATGGGGATTTTTACTGTCGGTCAGCTGGCCCGCTATGACTTAGAAAAGCTGGAAAAGAAATTCGGAATTATGGGAAATCAGTTATATTATCATGCCTGGGGAGTGGACCTCTCTGATTTGGGAGCACCCATTATCCAAGGGCAAATTAGCTTCGGAAAAAGCCAAATTCTCTTAAGAGATTATAAAGAGGAAGATGAGATTAAGGCTGTCATGTTAGAAATATGTGAAGAGGTGGCACGAAGAGCAAGAACACATCGAAAGGCAGGGAGAACGATTAGCCTTGGAGTAGGATACAGTCAAGATGAATTTGGCGGCGGTTTTCATCGTTCAAGAACTATTCATCAGCCCACAAATGTAACGATGGAGCTTTACCGTATCTGTCTGGAATTATTTCACGAGTACTATTCAGGAAAGACAGTACGGCAAATTTCTATTGCTATCAGCAACATTGTTGATGACCGTGAGCTGCAGCTTGATCTTTTTGACAGGGGTGCCTATAAGAGACGAGAGCTTGGCTATGTGGTTGATGCTGTCCGGAGACGCTTCGGTGCAGGCTCTCTGTTGCGCGCAGTTTCTTATACAGCTGCAGGAACCGCCAAGCATCGTGCCACATTGGTTGGGGGACATAAAATGTAACGAAAGAAGGAGAGCGTATGATTCGCGACCGTGGGAGGATCAAGTGGACCTCGATGATGCTTCCTGAGCATGTGAAATTGCTTAGGGATTGGGTGAAGGAAGATGGGTTCGAACAAAAAAGGGAAATGGATGAACAGCAGCTGGAGCTCATGAATGAGACCCTTTCGGAAGCAATCGAGTTTGATCAGTTCGTAACCGTTACTCACTATCAGAATCGAAACTATGAAATTGTCATTGGAAAAATCCATTACTGGGATGAACTGCTGCAAAGACTTCATATCGTTGACCGCTTTGAAGAGATACACCGCATTCCCATTATGAATATTGCTGATATCAGACTGACGGATTTGTGAAAAACAAAAAAGCGGCCCCTGTGGAAGGCCGCCATCTTAATTCTATTCCTCTTTAGGAACACGAACTTGAGAATCAAATTTCCCTTTATGTGAGCCATCACAGTATGGCTTATTGTTTGATAAACCGCAGCGGCAAAGGGAAAAGGCTGGTTTTGATGGATATACATTACCTTCGCCATCAAGCAGTTCCACATCACCTGTAATTCGTAATGAACCGTTATCATTTACCTTGATTTGTACTTTTGACAAAACAAACACCCCTTTTGGAATTTCATATTAACTTTGAGAATAACTGGAATATAAGGAAAATGCAATAAAAGACGAGCAAAAAAATAAAAATGCCGTAAAACCTATGTTACAATCACGATATGCTTAAAGAAGGGGATTTAATCATGCAAATCAATATAACAGCGGCAGCAATAGAAAAAATAAATGAAAGAACAGCAGGCCGCAAAGGGTTTTTAAAATTAAAATACGATACAGATGGCTGTGGGTGCGCGGTAAATGGGGTAATCGCCCTGTGGTTTGTACCGGCATTAGATCAAGATGACTTGGCTATCGAAACAAATGACCGACCGGTATATGTAGAAAAAGCGAAAACCGTTTTTTTAGATGAAGAAATGAAAATCGATTTTTCTCAAACCACCAATTGTTTTCAACTAAAAAGTCCACAGCAAATCTTAAATGGACACATGAGCCTAATGATTAAAGAAAAAACAGACTGATCCCAAATGGACAGTCTGTTTTTTTATAAGGTTGATAAACCCTGATGAACATATGTCTCCAAAAATTCATCAATGACTCGCTCATAATCCGCACGGTTTTCGTTAAAGGACTGGGCATGCCGTCCATTTTCAGCAAGGTATAACATTTTAGGGCCCTTTTTTTGCTCAAATAAGTCCTTTGACATGGTAGGGAGTATAAAATCGTCCTTTTGACTGTGAATGAACAGAACTGGGTGTTTAATATTTTCAATAACCGAAATGGGTGATACGTGACGAATAGAATATTTGTCTCGAACACGCAAAAGGATATCACCAATCGGGAGCAACAGTCCGGGTAGGAGCTTAAAGTCTTTTTTTATGAGATAGGCAAGCTGCTCCTTAAAATCAGAAAATGGGCAATCTGCAATGTAAAAGTCAGCCCCATCCTCAAGAAGCCCGGCATATAGCAGCATAGTAGCAGCTCCCATGGATTCCCCATGAATCCCTAGCTCAAGGTTCGGTCCTTTTTCTTTTTTTAGCCAATCGACAATCGTTTTGAGGTCGAATTTTTCATAGTGACCAAAGCTGGTTGTTTTTCCACCAGATTCTCCGTGTCGGCGATGGTCGTATATGAAAGCATTAAACCCTCTTTCTAGAAAGAGGTTCGCATATTTAATCGAATTAATTTTCGTTTCCGTTACGCCATGAGAAATAATAATATATCGGTTCGTCTTGTGTGGTTCAATAAGAAGACCTTTAATCATGTAACCAAATGGTGAAGGAATATCAACCTCCTGCTTTGGCAAAGACTCGAATTCATCAGGCTTATATCGGCCGGCTTCCTTTTCGCGCCTTAAGATTAATTCTTCATCCTTTTTCTTCATATACATCAGACGGTTGGTAAAGTATAGAGCAAGAGATAACCAGAAAAATAACACAATAAACAAAGTCCGAAATGTCTTCCTCACAATTGGCACCCCCTGAAGTAATTACTATAAAATATGAAAGTCACGTTTTTAGTGCCCATAAATTAACAGTTTTAATTTTAGCATAAAAAAAGCCGCTCACACCAATAAGCGGCTTGCTTATCATTATTGCTCGGAATTCTGCCTCTTCGTTGGATGGAGGGCTTTTTCGAGTTCCTCGGCAGCAATCATCCGTTTGCCGCCACCAGCTGTATCTGCATAATTTTTCCCGCTTTGACTGTTACCTTTGTCCCGCTTTTGGCTCATAAAATCTAGTCTCCCTTCAAGGTGGTCTCAATTATTAAGATGGATTACCAGAAGACCGATTATTCACGAAAAACGAGATTAGATTTTAGACAGTTTGAGCATGAAGGCGATAATAACTGCTTTCGATGGGTCTTGAAAGATGTGGACGCACGATCTCAATAGCATCAAGGAGTTTCTCCAAGCTTACACCTGTGTCAATTCCCATCCGTTCAAGCATATACACTACATCCTCCGTGGCTGCGTTTCCTGCAGCACCAGGAGCGAATGGGCAGCCGCCAAGACCGCCAGCCGATGTATCAAATCGATCGATTCCTGCCTGAAGGGAAGCGAAAATGTTCGCGAGTGCAAGCTTCCGTGTGTCATGAAAATGGGCTGTTAGCATGGTTTCAGAAAACGCATCTTTTAACTGTGAAAACAAGGAATACGCTTCATTCGGTGCGGCCATGCCAATGGTATCCGCTACACTCAATTCATCCACTCCGGCCTTTACAAATTCAAGACATAGCTTTATTGTCTCTTTTTCATCCATTTTCCCTTCATACGGACAATAGAAGGCGGTCGAAATACAAGCACGGACAAAATAGTTTTTTTCTTTTAGCTCCTGGATGATCGGTTTTAGCTCTGCCATACTATCCTGCGTTGTTTTGTTGATGTTTTTTAGATTAAAACTGTTGCTGACACCAACAAATACGGCTACAGCTTTGCAATCAGTAGAATACACCCGATCAATTCCTTTACGGTTTGGAGCAAGGACAAAGTTTCTCGCGTTTCCATCAAGGCAGTCTGCAACAATTTCTGGGGCGTCTCCCATTTGTGGCACCCATTTTGGAGACACAAACGAAGTCAACTCCATTTCCACTAGTCCAGCATTTCTCAGTCCAGAAATAAATTGTTTTTTGATATCAGTTGGTACAAATAACTTTTCATTCTGCAGTCCATCTCGAGGACCAACCTCGATAATCGTCACTTTTTTAGGTAAACTTAGCATCATTTTCCCTCCAAACAATTCATACTTTCATTGTAGAGGTGTTAAAATCAAAAAATCAAGAATAATAGAAATTTTGACAAAATAAGAGGAATTTCTGTATTTAACTAGAAATAGTAAATGAAAAGAGGTAGAGGGGAGAACGGAAATGAGCCAAACAGAAGTAGTAATTGTCAGTGCTGTACGTACCGCATTAGGAAATTTTAACGGTAGTTTAAAAAATGTATCCGCACCTGAACTTGGAGCAACAGTGATTAAGGGGGCGCTTGAAGCGGCAGGAGTTAAGCCTGAACTAGTAGATGAAGTGATTATGGGTAATGTGCTCCAAGCAGGGCTAGGGCAAAACCCAGCAAGACAGGCGGCTATTCAAGCGGGAATTCCTGAAAGCGTTTCCTCGATGACGATTAATAAGGTTTGTGGTTCGGGGTTAAAGGCAGTTCACTTAGCAACACAGGCAATTTTGGCGGGAGACGCTGACATTGTGGTTGCAGGTGGAATGGAAAATATGAGCCAGGCACCATACCTATTAAAAAATGCCCGAGATGGCTTTAAAATGGGTGACCAAAAGCTAGTCGACACCTTGACATCGGATGGTCTTACATGTGTGTTTAATGATTATCACATGGGGATTACAGCTGAGAATTTAGCGAGTAAATATTCGATTACAAGAGAAGAACAGGATGAATTTTCGGCGTGGAGTCAGGCGAAGGCAGTTGAGGCTATTGAAGAAGGTAGATTTAAAGATGAAATCGTAAAGGTTGTCATTCCGCAACGCAAAGGGGAACCTATTGTTTTTGACACAGATGAATACCCAAAAAAAGGAACAACTGCAGAGAAGTTGGCGGGATTACGTCCAGCTTTTAAAAAGGACGGCAGTGTAACGGCAGGGAATGCTTCTGGAATCAATGATGGAGCAGCAGCTGTTGTAGTAATGAGTAAGAAAAAAGCAGATGAGCTAGGGCTTAAACCTTTAGTAACTATAAAAGCCAATGCAAGTGCAGGGGTAGACCCAAGTATTATGGGAATTGGACCAGTACCAGCGGTGAGAAAGGCTCTTGAAAAAGCTTCCGTTTCAATGGAGGATTTGAACCTAATTGAGGCAAACGAAGCCTTTGCAGCCCAATCGCTGGCTGTAGACCGAGAACTTCATTTTAATAAAGAAATTTTAAACGTGAACGGCGGGGCTATTGCACTTGGACATCCAATTGGGGCAAGCGGCGCGAGAATTCTGGTCACCTTAATTCATGAGATGAAAAGAAGAAATGCGAAAAATGGCTTAGCTACGCTTTGTATTGGTGGGGGTCAAGGGGTAGCAACAATTGTAGAGTTAGCGTAAAACATTTGAGGGAGAGAGAGCAAAGATGAAGAAAATTTGTACATCCTTCCAGGATGCGGTTGCTGATATTCATGATGGAGCTACGTTAATGGTTGGAGGATTTGGCCTGTGTGGAATTCCGGAGAATCTCATTTTAGCCTTAGCTGAAAAAGGAGTGAAGGATTTAACGGTCATTTCTAACAACTGTGGAATTGATGAGTGGGGCTTAGGACTCCTATTAAATAATAGACAAATTAAAAAAATGATAGGCTCCTATGTGGGGGAAAATAAAGAGTTTGAAAGACAAGTGTTAACAGGTGAACTTGAGGTAGAACTAACACCACAGGGAACATTAGCTGAAAAAATTCGGGCGGGGGGCGCTGGAATCCCAGCATTCTATACTCCTGCCGGGGTAGGAACACCGATAGCTGATGGAAAAGAAACAAAGGTTTTTAACGGAAGAGAGTACCTTTTAGAAGAAGCACTGACAGCAGATTTTAGCTTGGTTAGGGCATGGAAAGGGGACAAAATGGGGAATCTTGTTTACCACAAGACAGCACGAAACTTTAATCCGATGATCGCAGCAGCGGGTAAAGTGACGATCGCAGAAGTGGAAACCCTATATGAAATTGGTGAATTGGATGCTAACTTCATCCATACCCCAAGTATATATGTTCAAACGATTATTGAAGGAACTCAAGAAAAGCGAATAGAGAGACTAACCGTTAGAAACTAGAGTTGGTGAAGGGAGAGAACTTGAATGGCGAATGAAAAGGTCTCTGTCAGAGAGAGAATTGCGATTAGGGCAGAGAAAGAAATAGAAAACGGCTTTTATGTAAACCTAGGGATCGGAATGCCTACCCTTGTAGCCAATTATATGACAGCGGATAAACAGGTTGTCCTGCAATCAGAAAATGGACTGCTTGGTATCGGTCCATATCCACATAAAGAAGAGGTGGATCCTGATTTAATTAATGCAGGCAAGGAAACGGTAACGGCAATTGCTGGTGCAGCTTATTTTGACAGTGCTGAATCATTTGCAATGATCCGCGGTGGTCATGTCAATATAGCGATTCTTGGTGGAATGGAAGTATCTGAAACTGGGGACCTGGCAAACTGGATGATACCTGGAAAGATGATTAAAGGTATGGGTGGAGCCATGGACCTTGTTCATGGGGCTCGAAAGATTATCGTCATCATGGAGCATGTAAATAAAAAAGGTGAATCGAAAATTTTAAAACAGTGTACTCTTCCTTTAACGGGAAAAGGGGTAGTCAACCGGATTATTACTGAGCGCGCAGTCATGGATGTAACAGACTCCGGGCTAAGGCTCATGGAGGTTGCCGAAGGGTTTACTGTCGAGGATGTTGTTAATTCAACAGAAGCCACATTACATGTGGATGAAAATGTGAAACTAGAGGCTTATTAATAGTGGAAGCAGGTTGTTCAAACGGACAGCCTGCTTTTTTGTAGGGATTTAAAAAGTGATGATATACTATTACTAAATTAAATCTTAATTAAGGGGAAGTTAGAATGAAAAAGAAAGCAAAACAAACAAGACAAGTTGCTCCAAAAAAAGATGATTCAGCCGTAACATTAAAAGATCTAATTAATCCCAATTTAATAAAGCAGTTAAAAGAACAGCAGGATCAGTTGAAGGCGGAGGAAGAAAAAAGAAAGGAAGAGGAAGAACAGCGGAAACGGGAAGAACGTAGATTGAAGGAAAAAAACAAATCGTTTGAAGAACTTTTAAATGAGAGCGGGATGAATTGGAAGGAGTTTAAATAAAAGGGGGAGCGGATGCTCTCCCTTTTTAACGGTGTTCATTATAAATATTAGCTTTTGCTAGTTCTCTAATCATCATTATTTCTTCATTTGTCAGCGGTTGGCTTCTAACTGCATTTGCATTTCTCTTAATTTGGTCGGTGCTGCTGGCACCAGCCACAACAGAGGCAACTGCCGGGTTAGCTAGATTATACTGAAGGGCAACCTCCGTAAATGAACGAGACGAAGCCACTTTCTCCTTCAACAATGGCAAAATATCCTGTAGTTCTTCTAGAGTATAGTCTAAGTACCCTTTTTCAGAAGCCTTATCAAGTAGCTTATCGCTTAACAGTCCCTTTGCAAGAGGTCCGCGAGTGACAACGCTAATTCCATTCTCATGAAGAAGAGGTAATACTGTTTCTTCCGGTCTGCGGTCAAGTATGCTGTACTGCATCATCACAGACACGATACTAGACTTTTTTACGTATTCCCTTATCACATTCGGTCGAATCGACGATATGCCATAATAGCGAATGAAGCCTTCTGCTTTTAGTTCCTCAAATGCTTCGATGGTTTCATCAATCGGGTCATCAAGGGTACCGCCATGCAATTGATAGAGATCAATATAATCTGTACCTAGACGCTTTAGACTGTTTTTTACTTCTTCCTTAATATACGCCTTAGAAGGATCCCATGACCAGCCAGTTCGCTCCTTGTGCCAGCGGTTACCAACCTTCGTTGCAATAATTATTTGTTCGCGGACGTCTTTTAAGGCCTTGCCTACTAGTTGCTCATTATCGCCAAAATCATATAAATCAGCTGTATCAAAATAATTAATGCCTTCTTCAAGTGCCGCTTCAATAATAGATCTTGCAGCCTTCTCCTCCGTGCCAATGGACATACAGCCAAGACCAAGCTCGGTTACAAATAAATCGGATTTTCCTACCTGCCTTTTTTTCAAAAAATCACACCGTCCTTTTCTATCATTTTAGTAAAGAAAAGGACAGACTACAAACGACAGGTACTATTTTTGTGGAACATTTTTAACCCAATCAGATACAGTGAGGTATTCCTTGTTATACTCCTTTAGCTTTTGTACAATCTCCCAGCCTTTGCCAACAAGAATGATTCCCTTTTCATGCACATACACTTTCATTCCATACTCCCCCAATTAAAGTATGGTAAAATGTATGAGCAGAATATAGGAATAGAACAGGAGTGACCTTTATGAGTAATCTCGAAGAAAAAACGCTCCATAGCGAAGAAATCTTTTCAGGAAAAGTAATTAGTCTTCATTTGCAGGATGTGGAGCTTCCGAACGGCAAGCAGAGCAAAAGAGAAATTATTAAACATCCGGGTGCTGTGGCAATACTAGCAATTACGGATGACAAGAAAGTAGTCATGGTTGAGCAATACCGGAAAGCGTTAGAAAGAACCATTGTGGAAATTCCAGCTGGAAAGCTGGAAAAGGGAGAAGAACCCGCTCTTTGTGCTCGTCGAGAGTTAGAAGAAGAAACAGGGTACGAATGTGAAAGCTTGGAGTTACTCACTTCCTTTTATACATCGCCAGGATTTGCGGATGAAATTGTTCATGTATATCTTGCAACAGGACTAACCAAAAAGGAAAATTCAGCGGCCCTTGACGAGGATGAATTTGTTAATTTAGAAGAATTGACGCTCGAAGAAGCGCAACAATATGTGCAAGAACAAAAGATTTTTGATGCGAAAACAATTTTTGCTGTCCAATACTTACAATTACAAGAGGCGTTGAAAATTAAATGAACCGCTACTATGTAGATCTACATATTCATATCGGGCGAACGTGGACGGGGAAGCCTGTTAAAATTACAGGTGCTAAATCGCTTACGTTTACGAATATCATTGAACATGCAAGACATGAAAAAGGACTGAATATGATTGGAATTATTGATAGTCACTCACCCGAAGTGATTCTTGAAATGGAAAGTCTTATACAAAGTGGAGATGTGATTGAACATCCTGAAGGCGGTTTAGTGTTTGGGGATTTAACCGTTATCCCTGGTTCAGAATTGGAGATTTATGATGAACAATGTAAAGGCCCCATTCACTTGCTTTGTTATTTTCCAAACCTTTCTGTCATGAGGGAGTTCTCTTCGTGGCTTTCTGGCCACTTGAAAAATATTCAGTTAAGTTCCCAACGAATTTATGTATCAGGTCTTGTTTTGCAAAAGAAGGTAAAAGAGTTAGGTGGAATCTTTATTCCTGCTCATGTTTTTACGCCATTCAAAAGTCTATATGGTAAAGGAGTAACCCAGTCATTAACGGAGGTGCTGGATTCCGAGTTGATTGATGGAATCGAACTTGGATTAAGCTCAGATACCAGCATGGCGGATCAATTAAAGGAATTACACAATTATACCTTTGTAACAAATTCTGATGCCCATTCGCTCGCCAAAATTGCACGTGAATATCAAGTAATCGCGATGGAGGAGCCCACTTTCCAAGAGTTGCAAAAAGCATTAAAAGGTATCGACGGTCGGAAAATTGTCGCCAATTACGGGCTGGATCCATTACTTGGAAAATATCATAAAACAGTTTGCGTGGAATGTCTTCATTCTGTCCAAAATGACGAGCAACTTTGTACACAATGTGGGAGTAACAAGGTCATCAAAGGAGTTGCTGATCGGATTCTTGAGCTTAAAACTGCAGAAGGAAGTCCAGTGTGGCGGCCTCCGTACGTCCATCAAGTACCGCTCGAATTTATTCCCGGTCTCGGGCCCCGCTTACTCGAGAAGCTTGTGAATCATTTTGGGAGTGAAATGGCGATTTTGCATGAAGTTCCTTACGAGGCACTAAAAGAGATTGTCACACCAAAAATCGCCGAGCTGATTATGAAAGCTAGAGAAGGAAAGATAAACCTTGCTGCCGGCGGGGGCGGAAAATACGGAAAGATTGCAGATTAACGAGGTGAAACCGTCAGCTAGAGGCTGACGGTTTTTTACATTAAATCTATTAAAATTTGGTCATAGATATACTAGACTGGCATAGAATGTATTAATTGAGTCAAGTAGTAGGAGGAACGCAGATGAAAAAACGATTGTACCAGTCCGATGCCGCTAGTTATTTCCGTGAGCACTCCTCAATTTTTTTATTTATTGTCATTTTGTTTCTAATGGGAGTTATCTTTGGAGCAATTGTCGTAAATAGCATGAGTATTACACAAAAGGAAGATTTATTCTATTATTTATCACAATTTTTTGGACAAGTCTCTGATGGTAAAGTATCAGAAGACAATGATTTATTTTTACAAAGCTTCTTTCATAACAGTAAGTTTATTGGGCTTATGTGGATATTAGGAATCTCGATTATTGGTTTACCGGTCATTCTCATTCTCTTATTTATTAAGGGGATGGTTGTTGGGTTTACGGTTGGTTTTCTAGTTAGTCAAATGGGGTGGAATGGGTTTATGTTAGCCTTTGTTTCTATCCTGCCGCAGAATTTGATTATCATTCCAGTGTTTATCATGATGGCTGCTTTATCAGTGATTTTCTCACTTAGAATGATCAAAAAACAATTTATGAAAAAATATGCCCAGCCTATTATGCCGTTTTTTAAAAGATACATTATTGCCTTGATTGCAGCAGTCATCTTTATTTCCGCTGCCTCAGGAATCGAAGCCTTCTTATCTCCCTGGCTAATGAAAACTGTGGTGAGTTCAGGAGTTTTAAAATAATAACTAATTAATAATTATTATAAACTGTTGTTTATAATAATTTTATTTTGACTCTCTTTTCTCATCTGTTATAATGAGAATTAACAGTGGCGAGGGAGGGCATTCAGGATGGAAACTAGAATTGAGAGAATAAAGAAACAGTTGCATTCAGCGAGTTATAAATTAACACCTCAGCGTGAGTCAACCGTTCGAGTTTTGCTAGAAAATGAAGAGGATCATTTAAGTGCAGAAGATGTGTACCTCCTCGTAAAAGAAAAATCGCCTGAAATTGGTTTAGCAACTGTTTACCGAACACTCGAATTGCTAACAGAACTAAAAATTGTTGATAAAATTAACTTTGGTGACGGTGTTTCCCGCTATGACCTTCGTCAGGAAG
The DNA here is from genome assembly GCF_031453555.1 of Bacillus sp. SLBN-46. Classification (GTDB taxonomy): domain Bacteria; phylum Bacillota; class Bacilli; order Bacillales; family Cytobacillaceae; genus Neobacillus. The sequence continues at coordinate 2,120,051 of NZ_JAVIZM010000001.1, forward strand.
GTGCGGCACATTTTCACCATCATCTTGTTTGTATTGAATGTGGAGCTGTTGACGAAATTCAGGAAGATTTATTAGAAGATGTGGAAGAGGTTGTAGAACGCAGATGGAATTTTAAAATTAAAGACCATCGACTGACCTTCCATGGAATCTGTTACCGTTGCCAAGATAAAGAAAAAGAAGAAAAAACTGAATAACATAAAAAAGTCCTTTTTTACTGAAAGGGGCTTTTCTTTTTATAGAGGACTACCTAAAAAGATGAAATAATTCCCCCTATTAATAGAGACTAGGTATAAAACTTGTACATTCTGGCATAGCTTTTACTAGTAATCATTAATTGGGGGAAGATAGATGTCTTTTATTAAAGTAGCACTGCAAACAATAAAGGTTTTTATCCTTTTCACTGGGTGCACGATTCTCTTTTATTATGGTATCATGTGGGTATCTGAAGAATATCAAAATTATCATCGCTATGATGAACCGGAAGGATCTGCACTAAAAGTGTCCAATGCAGTAGAAGAAGAAAGTTCTTCCTTGTTAGATCGGCTGATGTTGTTTTATTTAAATGGGGAGTAATGTGATGGAAGATCAATTAAAGGATTTTATGCATTTTTTAATAGTGGAAAAAGGGCTGGCTAAGAATACGATTGTGTCTTATGAGCGGGATTTAAAAAGCTATCTTCATTATTTAAAAAATGTTGAATCCTTCCTATCATTAAATGATGTGCAACGCATTCATATTGTACATTTTTTAGGATTTTTAAAGGAACAAGGGAAGTCCTCTAAGACTTTGGCAAGGCATATCGCCTCGGTTCGAGCCTTTCATCAATTTTTATTACGTGATAAGGCAACAGATCAAGACCCATCTGTTTTAATCGAAACACCGAGGTTAGAGAAATCTTTGCCAAAGGTATTGAGTTTGCAGGAAGTAGAAGTTCTTCTAGAAACACCAAAGCAGAAAGACCACTATGGAATCAGAGACAAAGCGATGCTTGAGCTTTTATACGCAACAGGGATTCGTGTTAGTGAGTTAATTAGTTTAGATATTGAAAATGTCCACTTAACCATGGGATTTGTCCGTTGTATTGGCAAAGGAAATAAGGAACGTATCATACCTATCGGGCGTACAGCTTCTGATTCCATTAAGCTTTATTTAGATACTGGTAGACCACAATTTGTTTCAAAAAAACACCGGGAGCAGGCATTGTTTTTAAATCATCAGGGAAACCGATTAACGAGACAAGGTTTTTGGAAAATATTAAAAAAGTTAACAAAAGAGGCTGGCATAGAAAAGGAATTGACTCCGCACACACTCAGACATTCTTTTGCTACCCATCTATTGGAAAATGGGGCAGATTTAAGAGCAGTCCAAGAAATGTTGGGGCATGCAGATATTTCCACAACCCAAATTTATACTCATGTAACAAAAACAAGACTAAAAGATGTATATAGTAAATTTCATCCTAGGGCTTAAGAGATTAATAGTATGTAAGTCACAAAAGTGTCAAAAAGCTACCGAAATTTTCGGTAGCTTTTTCTTGTAATTTCCTAAACATCTAGTAAAATAGAGATGTCAGACTTCCGACAAATAGAAAATTATTAGGTTTCATAATCCTAATTTAAAGAGGGAAACATAGTATTGTAATTTTACTATTTGCAAACGGTTTCTATAGATAAAAGGAGGAAGAATCGTATGGCTGTAAATACATATAAACGAATTTTTATTGTTGTAATGGATTCAGTAGGGATTGGTGAAGCGCCAGATGCTGAACGGTTTGGAGATAAAGGCTCAGATACGCTGGGCCATATTGCTGAGAGAATGAATGGACTGAACATGCCCAACATGGGTAAGTTAGGTTTAAGTAATATCCGTGAACTGAAAGGCATAGAAAAAGCGGATAAGCCATTAGCATTCTACACTAAAATGATGGAAGCTTCTAATGGAAAAGATACCATGACTGGGCACTGGGAAATCATGGGTTTAAATATTCAAACACCTTTCCGTGTGTTTCCTGAAGGTTTTCCGGATGAACTTGTTTCCGAATTGGAAAAACGAACGGGTAGAAAAATTATCGGGAATAAGCCGGCAAGTGGAACAGAAATTCTAGATGAACTCGGTGAAGAACATATGAAAACAGGCGCTTTAATCGTCTATACTTCTGCCGATTCAGTACTACAAATTGCGGCTCATGAGGATATTATACCAATTGAAGAACAATATAAAATTTGTAAAATTGCTCGTGAATTGACACTTGATGAGAAATATATGGTTGGTCGTGTTATTGCCCGTCCATTCTTGGGGGAACCAGGAAGCTTTAAACGTACAGCAAATCGTCATGATTATGCTTTAAAACCATTTGACCGGACTGTAATGAGTGAATTGAAAGATGCGGGTCTAGATGTGATTGCCATCGGAAAAATTTCCGACATTTATGATGGAGAAGGCGTGACAAAGTCACTTAGAACGGTATCTAATATGGACGGAATGGATAAGTTGGTTGAAACCCTTGATATGGACTTTACAGGTATCAGCTTTTTAAACCTTGTAGACTTTGATGCATTATATGGTCACCGCCGTGATCCTGAGGGCTATGGAAAAGCATTAGAGGAGTATGATGCACGCTTGCCTGAAGTTTTTGCAAAAATGAAAGAAGACGATTTACTCATGATAACAGCTGACCATGGAAACGATCCTGTTGCCCCAGGTACAGACCATACGCGTGAATATGTTCCACTTCTTGTCTATTCAAAGAGTATGACTGAGGGTAAAGAAATTCCATTGAGAGAAACCTTTGCTGATCTTGGAGCAACTGTCGCTGAAAACTTCAGTGTAGAGATGCCTAAGTATGGAAAAAGCTTTTTAAATGAATTGAAGTAAATGAGTAGAATAAAAAAATGGCTATATTTAATAGCTTAAAAAGGAGTAAGAGGATGAACTTCGAAACAATCAATAATGCGGCTTCTTTTTTAAAGGGAAAATATGCAAATACACCGAAAATAGGGTTAATCCTAGGTTCTGGTCTTGGTGTATTAGCAGATGAAATTGAGAACCCAGTTAAAATCCCTTACAATGAAATACCAGATTTTCCAATTTCTACAGTTGAAGGACACGCGGGACAACTTGTTTTTGGTTTATTAAGTGGAGTAGAGGTCGTAGCTATGCAGGGCCGTTTCCATTTCTATGAAGGATATAGTATGGGTAAAGTGACATTCCCAGTTCGTGTAATGAAAGAACTAGGCGTTGAAATGCTAATTGTGACAAATGCAGCAGGTGGTGTAAACGAAAGCTTCTCTGCAGGAGATTTAATGATCATTACTGACCATATTAATAATATGGGGACAAACCCATTAATTGGACCAAATGATTCAAAGCTTGGTGTACGATTCCCAGATATGTCCGAAGCTTATTCAAAAGAATTGCGTGCTGCAGCGAAAGAAATCGCTAGCCGTTTAAATATTAAGGTTCAAGAAGGGGTTTATCTTGGAAATCCAGGACCTGTTTATGAAACACCTGCAGAAATTCGTATGGCACGAGTATTGGGCGGAGATGCAGTCGGAATGTCCACAGTTCCTGAGGTAATCGTAGCGCGTCATAGCGGGATGAAGGTTCTTGGTATTTCATGTATATCTAATATGGCTGCAGGAATTCTTGATCAACCGCTAACACATGATGAAGTAATTGAAACAACAGAAAGAGTGAAAGCTGATTTCCTTCGCTATTTAAAAGAAATAGTAAAAGGTATGGCTAAATAAAAATAGATACTATAAAGAAGTGGTGATAAACATGAGAATGGTTGACTTAATAGAGAAGAAAAGAGACGGTCAGGAATTATCAACAGAGGAAATTAAGTTTATTATAAACGGATATACAGACGGTTCAATTCCTGATTATCAAGTAAGTGCTTTAACGATGGCTATTTACTTTAAAGGAATGACTGAAAAAGAAAGAGCCGATTTAACAATGGCAATGGTTGAATCAGGTGATCAGATTGACTTGTCACAAATTGAGGGAATTAAAGTTGATAAACATTCCACTGGAGGCGTGGGTGATACAACTACTCTAGTTCTTGGACCACTTGTGGCTGCACTAGGTGTACCAGTTGCTAAAATGTCTGGTCGTGGATTGGGCCACACGGGTGGAACAATTGATAAATTAGAAGCAGTTGAAGGTTTCCATGTAGAAATTGAAAATCAAGAATTTATTGATCTTGTAAATGAAAACAAGATTGCGGTTATTGGTCAAAGTGGGAACTTAACACCTGCAGATAAAAAGTTATATGCCCTTAGAGATGTAACGGCAACTGTTGATAGCATTCCACTTATTGCAAGTTCAATAATGAGTAAAAAAATTGCTGCTGGTGCGGATGCGATTGTACTTGATGTTAAAACAGGTGCCGGTGCGTTTATGAAAACACTTGATGACTCAAGAGAATTAGCTAAAGCAATGGTCCGCATTGGAAACAATGTTGGAAGAAGAACAATGGCAGTAATTTCTGACATGAGTCAACCGCTTGGATATGCAATCGGGAATGCTCTTGAAGTAAAAGAAGCGATTGATACTTTAAAAGGGGAAGGGCCAGAAGACTTAACAGAACTTTGCTTAACTCTTGGTAGCCATATGGTCTATTTAGCTGAAAAAGCAAGTTCATTAGAAGAGGCACGTACTCTTCTAGAGAAAGTCATCAAGGATGGTTCTGCTCTTGATAAATTAAAAGTGTTCTTACGTTCACAGGGTGGAGATGCTTCCATTGTTGATGATCCATCTAAGATGCCACAGGCTAAGTATGTTATTGAATTAGAAGCAAAAGAAGATGGGTATGTTTCAGAAATTGTTGCCGATGAGGTTGGAACGGCTGCGATGTTACTTGGAGCGGGAAGAGCAACAAAGGAATCGATAATCGATCTTGCTGTTGGACTTGTTTTACGAAAGAAAATTGGGGATCAAGTGAAAAAAGGTGAATCGTTAGTAACAATCTATAGTAATTTTGAAGATGTAAACGAAGTAAAAGAAAAACTTTATGAGAACATCAAAGTTTCATCTTCAAAGGTAGAAGCACCAATTCTAGTACATGAAGAAATCACTCAATAATCAATTTATACAAATAGAGGCTGACTCCAACGGAGCAGCCTCTATTTTTTTATCCAATCGAAGGAAAAAATTGTATAAAGTAATTTATTTTGGAAAAAATGGAGGCTATAAAGAATGGAGGGTTATGCGAATGAAACGATTTGTCTCTTTATTAGTGACATCTTTATTACTTACAAGTATGTGGGGTCCATCTGCTTTTGCTGCAGAAGAAAAGAAAAGTGCTGATATTGTCAGTAATGTTAAATCTGCTATATTAATTGAACGCGATACAGGTGCGGTCCTATATGAGAAAAATAGTAAGGATGAACTGCCACCTGCAAGTATGACTAAAGTTATGACTATGCTCTTAATTATGGAGGCAATTGATAAGGGCAAGCTGACATGGAATGAAAAAATTCGTGCAAGCGAATACGCCGCTTCAATGGGAGGTTCGCAGATTTTCCTAGAACCTGGCGAAGAAATGACCACTAAGGAAATGTTAAGAGGTATAGCAATCGGGTCAGGAAATGATGCATCGGTTGCTATGGCTGAGAGGATCGCAGGTTCTGAAGAAGCATTTGTCGACATGATGAATGATAAGGCGAAAGAACTAGGATTAAAGCATACTTTCTTTAAAAATACAACAGGGCTTCCTGTGAGTGGACATTACAGCACAGCTGCTGACATGGCAACCATGGCAAAGGAATTGCTCAAATATGAAGATATAACCAAGTTTACAGGAATGTATGAAGCATATTTACGTGAGAATACGGATAAGAAATTTTGGCTTGTTAATACAAATAAATTAGTTCGTTTTTACCCAGGTGTAGATGGCTTAAAGACAGGATTTACGGCTGAAGCAAAGTATTGTTTAACCGCAACCGCACAAAAGGATGGTATGCGTGTAATTGCTGTCGTTTTTGGTGCTCCTACATCAAAGGAAAGAAATGCACAGGTAACTAAAATGCTTGATTATGCCTTTAGTCAATATAAAACACACCCAATGTTTAAGCGTAATCAAATCATTGGTGAAGCAAAAATAAGTAAAGGGAAAGACAAGACGGTTGAAGCAGTTACAAGTGAACCCCTTTCCTTACTGACAAAAAAAGGCGAAAAGACTGAGAATGTCAAACAAAAAGTTGTGATGGCAAAAAATCTTAAGGCTCCAATTGCCAAAGGGGATCAAGTAGGTACAATCAAATTGATTAAAGATGGAAAGGTTATTCTTGAAAGTCCTATAGTGGCAAAAAAGGCTGTTCAGGAAGCCGGATGGTGGACACTTTATAAACGTTCCTTTGGAATGTTCACGAAAGCGGGTAAATAGAATCTGCTGTCGAAACAACCTATTATATAACTACTTTTAGCGAAATACGACTAGTTTTGTAATTGAAGAAGGATATTACCTTCAAAAAAGCGAATTGACTCACTATACCAGATTAAGGAGGACGGGGATAGTGAGTCTTAACATTAATATGGAAACAAAACATGACGTATTATGCATTCGCTTAAGTGGTGAACTGGATCACCATACAGCAGATGACTTACGCGAACAAGCGACAGTGGTTATTGAAAAGAATGAGATTCGTCATATTGTCTTAAATTTAGAACATCTCTCTTTTATGGATAGCTCTGGATTAGGGGTTATTCTAGGAAGATACAAACAAATTAAACAGGTGCACGGTGAAATGGTCGTTTGTGCAATTTCCCCTGCAATACAAAGATTATTCGATATGTCTGGTTTATTTAAAATTATCAAAATGGAACCGACTGAGGAATTTGCATTGCAAAGATTGGGGGTGGCCTGAGTGAAGAATGAGATGAATCTTCAATTCAGTGCTTTAAGTCAAAATGAATCGTTTGCCCGTGTAACTGTTGCCGCGTTTATTGCACAGCTAGATCCAACAATGGATGAATTAACTGAAATAAAAACAGTTGTTTCTGAAGTTGTGACAAATGCGATTATACATGGATATGAAAATGATCCGAATGGAATCGTAGTGATTCAAGTAATTATTGAAGATAGCTTAATTGATATGACCATAAAAGATAGTGGTTTAGGTATTGTTGATGTGGAAGAAGCTCGTCAGCCATTATTTACAACGAAGCCGGACTTAGAACGCTCCGGTATGGGTTTTACCATCATGGAGAATTTCATGGATGAGGTTGAGGTTCATTCACAGCCAGGTCGAGGAACCGAGGTTAGATTACGAAAGCATTTACAATCCCGCAAAATGCTTTGCAATTAAGGAGACTTGCCGATGGATGTGGAGGTCAAGAACGATAAAAGTCAAACATATTTAAAGGATCACGAAGTGAAAGAGCTCATTAAAAAGAGCCAGGATGGGGACCAAGAGGCAAGAGATTTAATAGTTGAAAAAAACATGCGTCTTGTCTGGTCAGTAGTTCAGAGGTTTCTTAATAGGGGATACGACCCTGATGACCTGTTTCAGATTGGATGTATCGGTCTATTAAAATCAGTTGATAAGTTTGACCTTTCCTACGATGTTAAGTTTTCCACATATGCTGTACCAATGATAATTGGTGAAATCCAACGATTTATTCGCGATGATGGAACAGTTAAGGTCAGCCGGTCACTGAAGGAAATGGGAAATAAAATCCGTAAAGCCAAGGATGAATTATCTAAAATACTTGGAAGGATTCCAACGGTTAACGAAATTTCAGCCCATTTGGAGCTTTCGCCGGAGGATGTCATCCTTGCTCAAGAGGCAAGCAGGACCCCTTCATCTATTCATGAAACAGTGTATGAAAATGATGGTGACCCAATTACATTACTTGACCAAATTGATGACGGTAATGAAGGAAAGTGGTTTGATAAAATAGCTTTAAAAGAAGCCATTCGCGAATTGGATGAACGTGAAAGACTGATTGTTTATTTAAGATATTATAAAGATCAAACACAGTCAGAAGTGGCACTGAGACTTGGAATATCGCAGGTTCAGGTATCAAGACTTGAGAAAAAGATATTACAACAAATGAAAGACCGTATGGATCTGTGATCCTACGGTCTTTTTATTTTTCCTACATGAAATGCTTGATTCTTAAACATACTACACATACGAGGAAATAAATGTGTGGGAAGTGAATGTTTTGGATAAAACAATCTACATCCGCATGCGGAATCGTGTACAAGCCCAACCTGATGGAGAAATATTATTAAAAGATGTAGCCCAAATAATCGCACCAGACACCCTACTTCCGGCTCTAAAATCTATGATGATCTATCAACTTACAGAAATGGACCGTAATATTGTTGTGATTGATGTAATGAAAGTTATCGATTTGATAACAAATAAGTTTGAGGCCCTGGAGGTCCAAACAATTGGGCCAGCTCAAACCATCATAGAAGTAATGGTAAAGAAAAAGGGATTAAACATTCCATTTTTTCTTTTAATCTGGTTTCTCTTATTTTTTGGTTCAGCAATGGCAATCATGAATTTTCATGATGATGTAAGTATGAGAAGTGTACAAGAAAAGCTATATACCATTATTACAGGAAAAAAGGAAGCAAAACCATTATTATTTCAAATACCTTATTCCATTGGCTTAGGTCTTGGAATGATTCTTTTTTTTAATCATGTATTTAAGAAACGAATCAATGAGGAGCCCAGTCCTCTTGAAGTAGAAATGTTTAATTATCAAATGGATTTAGATAACTACGTGATTATTCATGAAAATAAAGAAAGTATGAAGCATCTCCATGATAACGATTAAAATTCTTGCCGTATGTTTTTTAGGAATAGCAAGTGGATTAGCGGTAGGCTCAGGATTTGTTGCTTTCCTTACCGTATTAGGAGTGATTCCAAGGCTAACGCAGCTTACCAAAACAATGAAAATGATCCAACAATATGAATGGGCGGTAGTTATCGGTGCACTTACTGGAGTAATAGCCAGTCTCAGAGATCCAGTATTACATATTTGGCCTTATACACTAATCCTCTTAGGAGTAAACGGTGGAGTGTTTGTTGGCATGTTAGCTGCTGCACTCACAGAAGTGTTAAATGTCTTTCCAATTCTTGTAAAAAGAATTCGAATGGATGGGGAATTAGTCATTTTAATTATGGCGATCGTACTGGGGAAAATTTTTGGGTCACTCTTTCAATGGCTTTATTTTGTACATCATTAATGATAATAAACTGTCAAGCATGAAGCCTAGTAGGTTGTATAAATGATAAATGACTTGCTAGTTCCACGCTTTTCAATGAAAGGACATCAAAGAATGAGTAATCGGAGACGAGTCATTCTAGTAACGGATGGTGATGAATATGCAAAAAGAGCCATCGAGCACGTTGCTCGAGAGATTGGCGGTCGATGTATTTCCCAATCTCAAGGAAATCCGTCTAAATTGTCAGGGCCTCAAATTATTCGCTTAATAAAAGAAGCACCTCATGATCCAGTATTAGTCATGTTTGATGACAGTGGCATAGTAGGGGAGGGGGCGGGTGAAAAAGCATTAAAATATGTAGCTACCCATAAAGACATTGAAGTTCTAGGCATCATTGCGGTGGCCGCAAAATCGAGACACGAAGAATGGGCTAGGGTGGATGTAAGTATTGATCGTGATGGAGTGTTAACTCCCTATGGGGTAGATAAATTTGGTATACCCGAACTTGAAATCGGCAGAATAAATGGAGATACAGTTTACTGTCTTGATGAGTTAGATGTGCCTATTATCGTAGGAGTGGGTGATGTAGGGAAAATGGCAAAGCACGACTCCTATAAACATGGTTCCCCAATAACAAAGAAGGCAGTTGAACTTATATTAGAAAGGAGCGGCTTCCATGGCAAGAAGTAATGAGCAAAAATGGGCCTATCCCTGAATCGGTCCATGAGACTGAAAATTATATGAAACAACGGGTGGGGCTTGGAATAAGTTTTGATCTAGGAGTTAGAAAACTTAAAGTCCTTAAAACAGATGTCCAAATTTATTTTTGTAATGGATTATGTGATACTCGTTTCGTTATTGAGTTAATTGAAGAGCTGGTGCAACTCAATGACCATGAAAAACTCTCAACTGACATTTATAAACTCATATATAATCGTCTCCTAAACCAATCTGTTCAACCGATTAAAACACTAAATGAATTGGTAGACTTTGTATTATCAGGGTTAATTGTTGTAGTAATTGATGGGGTAGATACAGCCCTTGCAGTAGATGTTAGAAGTTATCCAGGAAGGTCTCCTCAAGAACCTGACACAGAAAAAGTAGTTCGTGGTTCTCGTGATGGATTTGTAGAAAATATTATATTAAATACGGCGTTAACAAGAAGAAGAATTCGTGATGAACGACTGCGCTTTGAAATGTTAAAGGTTGGAGAACGGTCGAAAACGGATGTGGCCTTAGGATACTTAGAGGATGTTGCCGATGCAGATCTACTAAATATTCTCAGAAAAGAAATCAATGCTATACAAGTAGATGGCATACCCTTGGCAGATAAAACGCTGGAAGAATTTATTGTAAAACAAGGGTGGAATCCCTTCCCAATGGTTAGATATACGGAGAGAGCGGATGTAGCTTCTGCTCATATTTTAGAAGGGCATATTGTCATTTATTGTGATACTTCCCCAAGTGTAATCATTACACCAGCAACCTATTTTCATCATGTGCAACATGCAGAAGAATTTCGGGAATCACCAGCAGCGGGGACCTTTGTACGGTGGACTCGTTTTTTAGGTGTATTAACATCGATTTTATTGCTTCCGTTATGGCTTTTATTTGTTTTAGAGCCTTCTTTACTACCTGAAAAAATATCGTTTATTGGACCTAACGAACAAACCAATATTCCCGTTGTCATTCAACTAATATTAGCCGATTTTGGGATTGAGTTTTTACGAATGGCAGCCATACATACACCAACACCATTATCCACGGCAATGGGCTTAATTGCAGCAGTGTTAATTGGTCAAATTGCAATTGATGTTGGTTTGTTTGTTCCTGAAGTCATTCTTTATGTTGCTGTCGCAGGCATTGGTTCATTTACCACACCAAGTTATGAGTTAGGTGTAGCTAATAAGATGCTCCGAATGGTATTGACCATTTTAGTTGCCATATTCCATACACCAGGTTTTATTATTGGTGCAAGTTTAATGTTTATTTTTCTTGTTAAGATGCGTGTCCTTAACACACCTTACCTATGGCCTTTTCTTCCGTTTGAGCCTAAAGGATTTTTGCAGATTCTCGTTCGAAGAGCTATACCTGGGTCACTACTTAGACCAAGCATTGTTCATCCGCGAAACCGTTTCCGACAGCCACCTAAAGCAAACGAGAAATAATTGCGGTTTTATTTCAGGTATGCTAAAGTAATTTTTAATTAAATAGAGTGATAAAGGATTATGAATAGGCAGTATCTTATGTAGATTCTGTCTATTTCTTTATATCTTTTAACATTGTCTACATAAACTATAGTGAGCTGTTATGGAGAGTGGGGAAGGAAATGTATTTTTATGGATCAACAGGAGTTAATAAAAGCGGAAATTTAGAAATAGGTGGAGTCGATGCCATTGAATTGGCTCAAGAATATGGTACTCCTTTATATGTATATGATGTTGCATTAATGCGAGAAAGAGCTCGAGGCTTTAAACGAACTTTTGAAGAACAAAATATGAAAGCTCAAGTGGCATATGCAAGTAAAGCATTTTCGACAGTTGCTATGATTCAGCTGGCAGAAGAGGAAGGTTTATCCCTTGATGTCGTTTCGGGTGGGGAGTTATATACCGCAATAGTTGCAGGATTCCCAGTCGAGAGAATTCATTTTCATGGGAATAATAAAAGCCGGGAAGAACTGGAGATGGCGTTGGATCATCAAATTGGCTGTATTGTTGTAGATAATTTCCATGAAATCGAACTTTTAAAATCCATTTGCCAGGAGAAAAAAACGAAAGTTAATATTTTATTAAGAATAACCCCTGGGATTGAAGCGCATACCCATGATTATATTTTGACCGGGCAGGAGGATTCAAAATTCGGATTTGATCTTCAAAATGGACAGGCGAAACAGGCGTTAGAAACAGCTCTTCATTTTGATTATTTTGATGTTCTCGGGCTACATTGCCACATTGGTTCGCAAATCTTTGAAACAACAGGATTTTTACTTGCTGCAAAGAAAATTGTTGAAAAGATGGCAGAGTGGGAAAATGAACTTTCATTTAAAGCGAAAGTGTTAAACCTAGGAGGCGGTTTTGGGATCCGTTATACAAAAGAGGATGAGCCAATCCCACCTGCACAATATGTCAGTGAAATCATTAAAGAAGTAAAAAAATTGACAGAGCATTACTCTATGGAAATGCCTGAAATCTGGATTGAACCAGGGCGTTCACTTGTAGGAGATGCAGGAATCACCCTTTATAAAGTAGGCTCTTCAAAAGAGGTCCCAGGTGTGAGGAAATATTTAGCTGTTGATGGCGGCATGAGCGATAATATTCGACCGGCTCTTTATAGCGCAAAATACGAGGCCGTTCTTGCTAATAGACCCTTAGCAAAAACAAAGGAAACCGTCTCTATTGCTGGGAAATGCTGTGAGTCGGGTGATATGTTAATTTGGGACTTACCTCTTCCCGAAGCAGGGGAAGAAGATATTCTAGCTGTATTTTGTACGGGTGCCTATGGTTATTCCATGTCAAATAATTATAACCGTATTCCAAGGCCAGCTGTTGTTTTTGTTGAAAACGGCAAAGCCACTCTTGTTGTTAAAAGAGAGACGTATGAAGATCTAGTGAGACATGATTTGCCATTAAAATAATGGAAAAGCTGCCATAGAAGTGGCAGCTTTATTAATTTATTTAGAGAAGATTGATTTAATAGCGTCGATTAACCAAATGAAGAATTGTTTAACCTTTTCTAAGAATCCTTGACCTTCATCGGATTCAAGAAATTTAGAAATCCTATCCTTTGCTTTATTCAGTTGGTCACTCACTTGGTTCCAGTCGATATCTAAATTCTTCAACTTATTAAACAAATCAATTAGACGTTGCATTTCCTCATCAGTAAGACTAACATTTAAATCCTTTGCAGCCTGATCAATGATTTTTCGTAATTCTTCATCATTTTGCGGCTTATTCTTGGCTATTTCTTCTTTTACTTTCGCGATTAATGCCGCAGCATTTTTCTCTCCGATCGAATCGCCAAGTTTGGCAGTTTCAACCATTTCCTGATTAGCTGCTTGCTTGACCTCTTCTGGTATAGCTTTATCCGCCGAAATTTCATATGCTTTTATGATTCCAGTTAAGGCAGCTGTTCCAGAAACAGAAATAGGAGCTGTGATATAGATGTTTGCATCCTTTACACCGGCAGTAATTAATGCATTCACATACATTTCATCTGTAACCCAATTGATATTATTGGTTTTAACTGTGATGCCAGACCCCTTAGGAGCAATGGTGATGGCAGAAGAAGAGATAGCCTTTGTTCCGATAAGAGACTTTGCTACATATTTCCCTAAATATTGGTGTTCTTCCTGATTGGACACAGTCACTATTTGTACATCCAGAGGGGCATCCATTTCTTTTAGAAGTTTATCCTTTTGATCTTTGGTAAGATTTTCACCTAAAGTGACAATCATATCCCCTTCAGCTAGATCTGCAAAGCTTCTGATCGGTTGAAAGAAAAGTAAAGTTACTAATAAAAGGGTGAAAAATTTTTTCATTTTGTGCCTCCTTGAAATTTAAAGCAGTTTAATAAATATATGCTCTTTTATAATATAACCGAAACCCTTAATATAAACGAATAAATGTATTAAGAAGTTTCATAGTTTTAAAACTTTAGTGATAATATGTAATATTTGTAAGAGGAAATAGATTATTTCTGTCATTTGGTGTAGAATGAGTGTCATGAATGAACTGTTTCGGAGGAAGCCTTTATGAAAAGAAATTGGGTGTTATTTAGTATACTAATTGGAGTTTCTGCCATTTGGGGAATAATCTACTGGCTATTTATTGGACCAAAGCAATAGGATTTAGTAATTTTTATCATTGATGATTGCCCATTAATTATGTATGATGGTCATTAGTGAAACACTATAAATTTAATTACATATAATAAAATTAGGTTTATTAATGAGTTGTTTGGTAAAAATATACTATTGCTAAACCAAATTACCAATGGTTTATTTAATATAATGAGGGATCAAAATGTTAATTCGGTATAAGAAAACATTCGAAAAAATTGCCATGGGACTATTGTCTTTTATGCCAAATGAAAAGGACTTAAAAAAGCTACAGTTAACCATGAAGGAATATGAGACGGAAGAAAACTGGCAGCTGTTCTTATGGAAAGAAGAAGATATTATTGGACTGCTAGGAGTTCTTTATCATGATGAAGAAAATACTCTCGAGATCCAGCATATTTCTGTTAACCCTTCCCATCGCTACCAAGGTGTGGGTAAAAGAATGGTAAAAGCATTAAGAGAGATGTATTCAGATAAAGTAATTATTCCAAATGAAAACACTGCACCATTTATCGAAAAATGTGATGTTTGCTGAAAAAACATGGGGCTGACCCTTATAAGTCAGCCTCTTTTCTCATTTTTAAAGATTGATTTCTTTCTTGAATCACATTTGTTCGATCACGTAATTTATGGCGTTGAACGAGGTTAATATTGGTCAAATCACTATCTTTACCCCATTGAAATTTTAATTGATCACAAGTAGCAAAACATAGGTCCAATAAATGAGGATCACTAATTGGTATATTAAAACTTTTATATAATTGTTCTGACGTAATGAGGCTTAAACGTTCTTGTACAATTTGAAGCAGTTGCACATAGTCCAATCCAAGTTTCTTTACACTATCTTCTTGTTTTTTTAGAATGGTTAAGGCCTTTTGTAATGTTCTTATTGCCCCTTTAAAGTTTTTTCTCCGGTGATGATAAGTGGAAACCGCCAATAAAATCAGACCTACCCAAATGGAATCTTTGTTTTTAGAGTCTGTCTTTTTCCAATATTCTTCTAGGACTTCGTGACACTCGAAATAATCACGATCCCCATGAAAATGGATTAAAAATTGAATATACGCTCTAGGATACAAGATATCCCCCCTTAACAACATACTATAGTAAGTTTATCACATTCAAAGATAGACCTTCTTAAAAATGAATCTGAAGCTAGAAAAAAGAAAAGGCCCGTCAAAAATGACGGGCCAGTACCTCGGCTTATTTTTTAATAAACCCAGGAAGCACCAACAATAATTAACAAAATGAATAGAACGACGATTAATGCAAAACCAGTACCAAAGCCGCCATCAGACATAATCAAATACCTCCTAAAATGTTTTTGTTCTTTTCCTTGTCATCATATGTAGGATATTTGTCCATTGTTTATGGGCAAACATCTATTTTGGATAGAAACAACGTAAGGTTGATTTTTCTATTGGATAACACAAATGAATACTCTATACTATTATTAGTCGTAATGACGGGTAACGAATTTATCTTTATAGAATTTTGGTGAAATTTAAATGCCATACCAGGTGAAAATTGATGCGTTTGAAGGGCCGTTGGATTTACTTCTCCATTTAATTAACCGGCTCGAGATTGATATATACGATATTCCGGTTGCTCAAATCACTGAGCAATACCTTATGTATATTAAAACAATGACTGAACTTAAATTGGATGTAGCTAGTGAGTTTTTAGTTATGGCTGCAACCTTACTTGCCATTAAGAGTAAGATGCTTTTGCCTAAACATGAAGAGGCCTACGTAGACGCGGATCCAGACATGTCTTTCGAAGAGGATCCAAGAGACGAGTTGGTTGAAAGATTGATTGAATATCGGAAGTATAAAGAGGCAGCACAGGACCTTAAATCGATGGAAGAAGAACGAGGGCTTATGTTTACAAAGCCACCTAGTGACCTTTCTGACTTTGCAAAGGAAAAACACCCTGAAAGAACAGAATTAAATGTTTCTTTGTATGATATGTTAGCTGCATTTCAAAAATTATTACGTAGAAAAAAACTACAGCGTCCGATGGCAACTAAAATTGCCAGACAAGAAATTTCTATTGAGACAAGAATGATAGAAATTATGGATGAATTAAAACAGCTAAAAGGAAGGAAAAACTTTAATGATTTGTTTCCCTATCCGGCTAAGGAACATATTGTAGTGACCTTTTTAGCAGTTTTAGAGCTGATTAAAAGAAAAGAGATCGACGTGGAACAGCAAGAAAATTTTGGTGAAATCTTTGTTGAAGCTGTTAAGGAAGGGGCATATTGAAGTGGAAATTATTAATTGGACAAGCATTGTTGAGAGCCTTTTGTTTGCAGCTGGAGATGAGGGGCTTTCGTTAAAACAATTAGCTGAAGTACTAGATGTGGATGAACTGAAAGCAAGTGAGATCCTTGAGGACTTAAAGAAAGAATACGAACAAAACAATAATAGGGGAGTCATGATTGTCCAGTTGGCAGGGACCTATCAACTAGCTACAAAAAAGGAAAACGCAAATTATTTAAAAAAATTGGTGGATTCTCCACATACCTCCACCTTATCACAGGCTGCGTTAGAAACATTGGCTATTGTTGCCTATAAACAACCAATTACTAGGGCAGAAATAGAAGAAATTCGAGGGGTGAAAACAGAAAGGCCCCTGCATACATTAATGTCAAAGGTTTTAATTAAAGAGGTTGGCCGTGCAGAGGGAGCAGGAAGAGCTTATTTATATGGCACGACGAAGGAATTTCTTGATTATTTTGGGCTTAAAAGTCTTAAGGAACTTCCACAACTTCCGGAAAAAGTAGAGGATGAATACATCCAAGAGGAAGCCGATTTATTTTTCGAGAAATTTCAAGAAACGATTAACTCTTAAAATGGCTATCAAAATGGACCAATTTATGCTAAAATAAATATACGTTTTCAAAATGATTTATCAGTAATACTTGGTATTAACTGAGCATTTCAATAAGGGGCGGGATCATCTTGCAGATTAAAGAGTGTAAAGGTATTGAATTAGAAAAAGAAAAATCAAATACTTCTGAGGATTTTTTTAACAGAAGTGAAGTAACCTTTATCGACAACGGGGAAGAAAAAACACTTCATGTTTTATACGTTAGGTATTTTGATGAGTTTCTCCAGGAATTGACACCATTTAAACAGGACCCCATTTTGGTTCTAAATGAAAATGAGATATTTTTTAGGGATATCGTAGCACTGTGTTGCCTCATTAAGAATCCAGGTCTGCGAAGCAGGAAACGTCTATATATTAATTCAAAGAATGAATTTACTTCTTATTTTCAGGATATTAATTTTGAAAAATTACCTGAAGTTTTTCGTGCTCTTAAAGAAAAGAAGGGTTTCGAACTCCATTCACCACTTGAATTCATTTTGCAACCGCAATAAAGATGGCTCGATGTTAAATTAGGGAGGTAACTATGGGAAACTCGTTGGTAAAATCACAACTAAATGATGTGAAAGAATTTTTAAGTAAGTCAATTGTAACTTTAGAAAACTTTCTTAATGAAACAACCCTCTCACAAATGAATGGAGAGAATGAAGAAGACCGTCAGTATAATAAATTAATTTTTTCAAGTTTAAGAAAGTTAATTGTCTATAGCGAGGAAAGTTTTGAAGCCTGCTCGATTATTTTACAAAGCGAACCGTTTCAAAAAGCGGCTGCGGAAAAAACACTCTACAAAATCTACCACCAATGCATTGAAGAGTTTTTCTCACCGAAAAATGATGCATGGTACGAAGATAGTCGCTCTGCCTATACGGGCAGAAATTCGATTAAATTTTACCGTAGTGTATCTGAAAGCATCGTACAGCTAGTCAAAAGTTTAGAGGGTGACTTCCAGCGGGTAAGGGAAGAACTTGAGTACTACGAAACAGACTACAGAACAAAAATGATTCAATCAAAGTAATAGGTAAATCAGGCTGGCCTCTCTAAGAGGACAGCCTTTTCCTATCATTTTTTTATCAACCACCTCATACCATTTAGGTAACTACATGACACCGCACGCAATTGTGGTAGTTAGAAATGAGGGATATAGTGGATCGGTTTAGCAGATATGTAAGCGAATTGTTTAAATGGAACGAGCAAATGAAACATTTTCTCCAGTCAGAAAAGGTGGGGCAGGATTCTGAATTGTGGAATCAGCTGGATGCTTTTACTGAACTGATTGAAAGTACAAATCGCGAGTTGTCAAACGAAGAACTTCTTTCACTCCAAACGAAAGCAGAGAATATCCATATACAATTGGAGGATTACTTCAAAAGAAAACAGGAAATGGGAAATATTTGGATAATCGAAAAAAAACTATCACCAGGTGGTCATACTCTACCTGAGCTACCCTACCCCTATAATGCATTAGAACCCTATATTTCTGAGGAGATTATGAAACTGCACCATGATAAGCACCATCGCTCATATGTAGATGGATTAAATCGAGCAGAACTCAATCTGAAAAAAGCCAGAGAGACTAACGATTATTCTTTGATTAAGCATTGGTCAAGAGAGCTAGCGTTTCATGGATCTGGACATTATCTGCACACGATTTTTTGGAAAAATATGAGTCCGAATGGCGGTGGCAGCCCTCAAGGTATACTAAAGGAGGAGATTGATAGTTATTTTGGTAGCTTCTCCGCATTTAAAAAACAGTTCACCGAGGCTGCAAAGCAAGTTGAGGGAGTGGGCTGGGCCGTTTTGGTTTGGGCGCCGCGAGCGAGACATTTGGAAATACTACAATCAGAGCGACATATGCTGTTAACACAGTGGGATACCATTCCTTTATTAGTGTTGGATGTATGGGAGCATGCCTATTACCTCCAATATAAAAACAACAGGGCTGAATACGTGGATAATTGGTGGAATATAGTGAATTGGCATGATGTGGAGATGAGGTTTGAAAAGGCAGCAGATATTAAATGGCCTGCGTTTTAATAGGGATTAAAAAGCATCCGGCATGGTCGGGTGCTTTTGCTTTGCTTAAAATTTATCATATTCATCCTTGTCCTGCATAAACTTGTACAAAGCTAAATAAGTAGAAGTATAGAAGGAGACGAGGTTGATCTAATGAGAATGATTTTAAAACTAATTATCTTTTCCCTCTTGGTCTCACTGTTCGTTACAAACATTCCTCAGAAGGTGGAAGCATCCGTTTCCGTAAGTGCCGCAAGTGCTGTGCTGATTGAACAGAAAACTGGTCGAGTCCTTTTTGAAAAAGATGCACACACCAAAAGAAGAATTGCAAGTATAACTAAAATTATGACGGCAATTCTTGCGATTGAATCGGGAAAAATGAATCAATACGTAACCGTTAGTGAAAAAGCGACTCGTGCGGAGGGATCGTCCGTTTATTTAAAACCTGGAGAGAAAATTAAACTAAATGATTTAGTTTATGGATTGATGCTGCGATCAGGAAATGATACGGCTGTGGCTATTGCTGAATATGTAGGGGGCAGTGTAGATGGTTTTGCTTATTTAATGAATCAAAAGGCAAGGGAGATTGGGATGTATAATTCTCATTTCTCCAATCCACATGGTCTTGATGATCACGAAGATCATTATTCAACTGCCTATGATATGGCTATTCTGATGCGTTATGCTATGCAAAATAAAACCTTTGAAAAAATCTCAGGTACAAAAGTACATCGTGCCCCGAATCCAACGGAGAAATGGGATCGAGTTTGGAAAAACAAGAATCGTTTGCTCTCAAAATATAAGTTTTGCACCGGTGGGAAAACCGGATATACAAAAAAAGCGAAAAGGACGCTGGTAACTACTGCGACTAAAGGGGACATGAAACTTATTGCTGTAACCTTAAATGGGCCTGATGATTGGAATGATCATATTTCCATGTATGAAGGTGGATTTAAAGGGTTTGATATGGCAGAAGTGATACCTAAGGGAAAAGTAGAGATTGAAAATAATAAAGATTACAAGGACAAATTGTATGTGAAAAAGTCAATTGTCTACCCGGCAACAAGCGAGGAAATGAACTTATTTTCAGTTAAATATAAGTTAAATAAGTCTAAAAGTACCAAAAGTACAAAGAGTAAGGAACTGGTTGTTGGGAAGGCTGCCGTTTACTTAGATGGAAAAGTGGTACAAGAAACTCCGATCTATTATCAAAACACCGTCAAGAAAAAGAAAGGTTTGTTTGATTTTATAAAAGAAATATTTCTCATTGCTATTGGTGTGAATGCTCATGGTTAATTATGTTTGGGTGTTTATGACCGTTATCGGGGTTGTCTTTGCATTATTCAATGGAACAATGGAGGCGGTCAACAAAGCTGTATTTGATGGTGCTAAAGAAGCGGTAACATTATGTATAGGACTGATCAGTGTCCTTGTTTTCTGGCTCGGAATGATGCGTATTGCTGAGGAGTCGGGTCTTCTAGAACGTCTCTCAAGGCTATTTCGTCCGCTTGTGAAAATTTTGTTTCCTGAGGTTCCTCCAAATCACCCAGCAATGGGATATATTTTGTCTAATATGATTTCTAATATGTTTGGATTAGGAAATGCTGCAACTCCACTGGGCATTAAAGCAATGGAGGAATTAAAAAAATTAAATGGCGGAAAAAGTTCAGCAAGTCGGTCGATGGTTACTTTTTTAGCGATAAATACAGCCAGTATTACCATCATTCCAACAACTGTAATTGCGATTCGAATAAACTATCATTCTGTATCCCCTACAGAAATTGTAGTCCCAACTATCATTGCAACTATTATATCGGCAATCGGTGCAATCCTCATTGATCGGTACTTTTATTACCGTAGAAGCCGAAAAGGATGAACATGTATGCAGCTAATTTCAGTTATTTCGTTAACATTTATTCCTTTACTTATTGGATTCATTCTTCTATACGGCACATTTAAACAGGTGCCCACCTATGAAAGTTTTGTTGAAGGTGGAAAAGAAGGCATCAAGATTGCCGTTTCTATCATTCCCTTTCTAGTAGGTATGCTTGTTGCAATCTCAATATTTCGTGCTTCTGGTGCATTAGATGCACTAATGAATTGGATTCGCCCGTTTATGCAATCAATGGGTGTACCGGCTGAAATTGTTCCATTGTTAATAATAAGACCCATATCTGGAACGGCGGCCCTAGGCATGACGAGTGACTTAATCGCTTTTTATGGGCCTGATTCCTTTATAGGCAGACTTGCTTCTATTTTGCAAGGCAGTACAGATACCACCTTTTATGTATTAACAGTGTATTTTGGTGCTGTTGGGATTAAAAAAATGGGGGATGCCTTAAAAGTAGGGCTTATTGCTGATGTGTTTGGAATCATTGTATCCATTGTTGTTGTAGTATTGATATTTGGAACTAAATAGCTTTAAGTAGAAGGTGTGTTCTAAAAAGAACATACTTTTTTATTTTTATTTCACTTTAAAAATCCGTTGCTTTGAAAAGTGGAGAAATTGTGTCATAATTCATTAAGATAGATTTAGGATTGAGAAATTTGAGGTGGAAAAATGGAAAGATTACAAAAAGTTATTGCCCGAGCAGGCATAGCTTCAAGAAGAAAATCTGAAGAATTAATTAAAGAAGGCAGAGTTAAGGTGAATGGAAAGGTTGTTACTGAACTTGGTCTAAAAGTCACTCCTACTGATCGAGTGGAAGTAAATGAAATACAAATTGAGAAAGAAGAACCAGTTTATTTCCTTTTATATAAACCGCGGGGTGTCATCTCTAGTGTAAGTGATGATAAAGGCAGAAAAGTAGTTACTGATTTCTTCCCCATGCTAAAAGAACGAATTTTTCCTGTAGGCCGACTGGATTATGATACATCAGGACTACTCTTAATAACAAATGATGGAGAATTCTCCAATCTGCTCACGCATCCAAAGAATGAGATTGATAAAGTGTATGTAGCAAAAGTAAAGGGAGTTCCTTTAAGGGAAGACTTAAGAAAATTAGAAAAAGGAATCAAACTTGAAGATGGAAAAACCGCACCAGCAAAAGTGAAATTATTATCGGGAGATAAGAAAAAGCAAACCGCTATTGTTGAAATTACTATTCATGAAGGACGAAATAGACAGGTTAGACGAATGTTTGAAGCGATTGGCCATGAAGTATTAAAGCTAAAGCGTGAACGATATGCATTCTTAACGTTACACGGTTTAAGGGCAGGAGATGCACGAGAACTGACCCCGCATGAGGTAAAGCAGCTAAGAGCCTTTGCAATGGATACATCTAAGAAAAATTCATAATATCGTCACAATTACTTTTCTACGTTAGCACTATGCGAGTGTTGGTAAATGCTATAATTAGACAAACTGTGTAATTGGAGTAACTGGAGGTTTTTTTATGAAGAAACGGCGATTAGTGATGAGATCCCTTATTTTACTTGTTCTAGGTGCTGCCGTTGCCTATTCACTATATGCAAATTTAACAAAAGATAATAAACAGAAAGTGGCGGTCGGAGATACAGCTCCTGATTTTGCTTTGGTAGATATGCAAGGAAATAAACACCGCTTATCTGATTATAGGGGACAGGGAGTGTTCTTAAACTTTTGGGGAACCTGGTGTCCACCTTGTAAAAAAGAAATGCCATATATAAATAATCAATACCATCAGTATAAGGACCAAGGGGTTCAGGTTTTGACTGTAGATATACAGGAACCCGAGCTTGCTGTCCAACAATTTGCTGAACGCCTTAAGCTTGATTTTCCTATCATGATTGATACAGATAAAGAAGTCATGGGTACATATGGTATAGACCTTCTTCCAGCCACTTTTTTGATTGACAAAAATGGCAAGGTAGTTAAATATCATACAGGAGAACTAACTGAAAATAAAATCAGGGAATTTATGGAGAAAATAAAACCTTAAGGTTGTAGGGAGTTTTTACAATGAAAGATGTTAAATGTGAATGCGGCCATGTAAATCCACACGGTACTGTACTATGTGAAGCTTGTGGTAAAGTTCTCGATGAGCAAGAGAATGATAAACAGCTTCTCGATATGCGCTATGAAGGAAGTGCACGCCGCTCACAAACCTATAATAAAACCTTTATAGATAAAATCTGGAATTTCTTCTCATCTGTAAAGGTTGGAGTTTGGCTTATAATCATCACTTTAATTGTTTCTACACTAGGAACCATTCTTCCGCAGGAAATGTATATAAATCTGCCGCCAGAAGTCTATTATAAACAAGAGTATGGCTGGTTTGGAGAATTATATTACGATTTAGGTTTTCATGATTTGTATGGCTCTTGGTGGTACCTTTTATTAATTGCTATGATTGGGATTTCTCTTGTTATTTGTAGTCTAGATAGGGTTGTGCCCTTATATAAGGCTTTAAAAGCCCAAAGAGTTACCAGACATGAGGGATTTTTAAAGCGTCAGAGGGTTTTTGGTGTCAATGAATACATTGATACAGATGATATAACTACGATTAAAAAGCATCTAAAAGAAAGAAGATATAATGTTCGTGAAGAAAATGGGGATTTGTTGGCTGAAAAAGGCCGCTTTTCACGTTGGGGTCCCTATATTAACCACGTAGGCTTAATTATCTTTTTATTTGGCGGGATGCTGCGGTTTATTCCTGGATTTTATATAAATGAAGATCTTTGGGTTCGTGAAGGAGAAACGGCTGTAGTACCAGAAACAAATGGACAATTTTTTATCAAAAACAATCAATTCATTCTACAACACTATGATAAAAATAAAGACAAAACATTTGAAAAAGCAATCAATCGTGCGGGTGAAGTGGTAAAAAATTATCAATCAAACGTTGTCCTATATAAACGGGTCGGAAAGAATCTTCCTGGTGAGAAACCAGAGCTTAAAAAAATAAAAGAATATAAAATACAAGTAAACAAACCGTTATCCTATGAAGGATACTCCATTTTTCAGTCTTCGTTTAGGTCTGAAATGAATTCGATGTCATTTTCATTAATTGATAAAAGCACAAACCAATCTTTTGGTGACCTTAAAGTGGATCTTTTAGATCCAAAAGATAAATATGATTTAGGTAATGGTTATTCAGTAGAGATTCTTAACTTTTTCCCGGATTTTGAATTTGATAAAAACGGGGAACCTACAACAAAATCCCGAGTACCCAATAATCCTGCTTTCGTTTTTCGGATGATTACTCCTGATAAACCAAAGGGAGAAACGGCCTTTATTGCTATTAGACAAAACATTGAACCATTTGGTGAAAATAAGTATAAAATCGCATTTAAGGGTATAGAGACAAAGAACGTCTCTGGATTTATTGTTCGAAAAGATTCGTCATTATGGGCCATTATTTTAGGTGGAATTATATTTATGATTGGTGTCATTCAGGGGGCGTACTGGAATCACCGTCGAATCTGGGTACAAAAGAAAAACGGACAAGTTTGGATTGCCGCTCACACAAATAAAAATTGGTATGGCTTAAAACGGGAAATTGAAACCGTCTTATCAGATACCAAGCTTGGCATTCCAGAAGACCAACTTCAAAAAGAAAATATAGATAAGGAGGGAGTCTAGTTGGCAACAATAAGTAGTAATTTATTATTTGGTTCTTTTATTCTTTATTTAATAGCAACGTTGTTTTTTGGCGGCTCCATTAAATCAAAGAAAGAGTTTAATGGGAAGAAGGGAACCAACAGGTGGGGGCAAATTGCTGTAATTTTAACAATTGTTGGTTTTATTTCACAACTAGGTTATTTTATCACTAGATGGATTGCAGCTGGACACGCTCCAGTGAGTAATATGTTCGAGTTTACCACTTTCTTCGGAATGGCTCTTGTTGGTGCATTTATTGTTATTTATTTTATCTATCGTACAACTCTACTTGGATTGTTTACCATGCCTGTAGCTATATTGGTAATTGCCTATGCGAGTATGTTTCCAAGGGATATTACGCCATTAATACCAGCTCTTCAAAGCTATTGGCTGCATATTCATGTGACCACTGCGGCTATCGGGGAAGCTATTTTGGCAATTAGCTTTGCAGCCGGACTAATTTATTTAGTGAAGGCAATTGACCAAACAAAATCTAATAAACAAACCTTTTGGCTAGAAATGGTTATGTTTGCATTAATTACAGTACTTGGCTTTGTTGCAGTGTCATCTGTATTCTCAGGAACAGGATATCATGAGAAATTTAATTGGATTGATAAACACGATACCGAGCAAGTCCTTGAATATACAATGCCTGCTCTGGTTGGTCCACATAAAGGAGAACTAGTATCAGAGAGTGGATTTAAGCCTCTATTTGAAGTACCGGTCTTCATCAATGCGAAAAAATTAAATACAGTTATCTGGTCATTAATTGCTGGTCTGGTGCTTTATAGCTTAATTAGACTAATCATTAGAAAGCGAATTGGTGCTTCACTTAAGCCTCTTGTCAAGAATATCAAACTTGATTTTGTTGATGAGATTAGCTACCGCTCAGTATTAATTGGTTTTCCTGTTTTTACCTTAGGTGCGCTCATTTTTGCGATGATTTGGGCACAAATGGCATGGTCTCGTTTCTGGGGATGGGATCCAAAAGAGGTTTGGGCTTTAATTACATGGCTTTTCTATGCGGCATTTTTACATCTTCGCCTTTCTAAAGGCTGGCATGGAGAGAAATCAGCATGGCTCGCCGTCATCGGATTTGTCATCATCATGTTTAACCTAGTTGCCGTAAACTTGGTAATAGCAGGTCTCCATTCATATGCTGGTTAAAACACTAAGACTAGACTTATAATTAATTTTATAGCCTTCACTACAAAGTGAGGGCTTTTTTAAAATAAAAATTGTATAAATACTAAAAATAGATGGATTGTCAAATAATTGACACTTTTAGAGGAGTATTTACTACGAAAAGATAGCAAAATACGATACCATTTTGTAAAATAAACCTCATGGGGGGATTAATAATGGATAAAGACGTAAAAATTTTAGTCGTAGATGATGAAGAAAGAATTCGCCGATTACTAAAAATGTATTTAGAGCGTGAAGAATATAGCATTGATGAAGCAGAGGATGGTAACGAGGCATTGACAAAAGCCCTTGCTAATGATTATGACGTCATTCTGCTCGATCTTATGATGCCTGGTAAAGATGGAATTGAAGTCTGCCGGGAACTTAGAGAGAAGAAGGCAACTCCTGTTATTATGTTAACGGCAAAAGGTGAAGAAATCAATCGTGTTCAAGGCTTTGAGGTCGGCACAGATGATTATATTGTTAAACCCTTCAGCCCTAGGGAAGTAGTCTTACGTGTGAAAGCACTACTAAGAAGGTCATCACAAACTAGTTATCTGCAAACTGAAACCACAACTAAAGATGTCATTGTATTTCCACACCTTACAATTGATAATGACGCTCACAGAGTAACTGCTGATGGTAAGGAAGTAAGTTTAACACCAAAAGAATATGAACTATTATATTTCCTATCAAAAGCACCGGATAAAGTATTTGACCGCGAACAGTTGTTAAAAGAAGTTTGGCACTACGAATTTTTTGGTGATCTACGGACAGTTGATACACATGTGAAACGTCTCCGTGAAAAGTTAAACAAGGTTTCTGAGCAAGCAGCAAGAATGATTGTAACCGTATGGGGAGTGGGCTACAAATTTGAGGTAATTAATGAATGACCTTTTTACGAAGTGTTGTAGGTAAACTTTGGTTTACCATTCTTCTATTAGTATCTTTTATTTTGTTTATCTTAACTGTCATGCTCCTAGAGTTTTTCCAAAATTACAACATTCACGAGACAAAAGATAACCTTACCAATACT
Source organism: Bacillus sp. SLBN-46 (assembly GCF_031453555.1). Classification (GTDB taxonomy): domain Bacteria; phylum Bacillota; class Bacilli; order Bacillales; family Cytobacillaceae; genus Neobacillus. The sequence continues at coordinate 2,146,780 of NZ_JAVIZM010000001.1, forward strand.
GCTGAAAAAATTGCAAATGTTTTGGAAGAACATCCAAATGAAAAATTCCCACTGGGGTTAGAAATTTCATGGGAAATTATAGACGATGTAACCAAAGTGGTCATTGTTAAAAATGAGAATGAAATCTACTACTCTCCGAACACGGAAAAAGAAAAAAAACTAACTCTGTCATACATTAAAAATGACAAAGAGTTAGCGAAAGTCTTCCAAGAAAAGACGGTTGAAAAAGTCTCCGATCTATCTGAAAATATGGGAAGAAATGAATCAGATTATTCGATTATTGGTGTACCATTGCATTTACCTGGTGATGAACATGGAGCTGTATTTATTTATCAATCACTACGGGTGATGCAGGAAACTACCCATTCCACAACAAAATTTATCCTGCTTGTTGCAGGTGTGGCAATCATTTTAACAACTATTTTTGCTTTTTTTCTATCAACCAGAATTACCGCTCCATTAAGAAAAATGAGAGAAGCTGCTTTTGAAGTGGCGAGAGGAAAATTTGATACAAAGGTTCCCATTCTTACTCATGATGAAATCGGAGAACTGGCCACTGCTTTTAACCAAATGGGACGGCAATTAAAGTTTAATATGAATGCTCTTAGTCAGGAAAAAGAGCAGCTTGCCAGTATATTAAGCAGTATGGCTGATGGGGTTATTACCTTTAACCGTGACGGTACCATCTTAATTACCAATCCTCCTGCAGATCGATTCCTCCAATATTGGTATTATGAAAAAGGAGGAAGTTCTTCAGATGTAGAGGCCATTCCATCACAGGTAATGAATCTCTTTCAAAAAGCGGTAGATACTGAAAAGGAACAGGTGGGTGAAATCTCACTTCAAGGTCGTCACTGGGTTATATTAGTGAGTCCGCTTTACAGTAATCAATTTATTCGTGGAGCAGTTGCGGTACTAAGGGATATGACTGAAGAAAGACAGTTAGATAAGATGAGAAAAGATTTCATTGCTAATGTCTCACATGAACTTAGGACACCTATTTCCATGTTACAAGGTTATAGCGAAGCTATTGTCGATGACATTGCTGAATCCCAGGAAGAGAAAAAGGAAATGGCCAAGGTCATTTATGATGAATCATTAAGAATGGGACGCCTTGTTAATGAACTACTTGACCTTGCACGAATGGAAGCGGGGCATCTTCAGTTAACCTTTGAAGAAGTAGATCTTTCTTCATTTATCAATCGTATTATTCACAAATTTCAGGGATTGGCGAAGGATAATGAAATTCAATTGACTGTAGAAATAGGCAGTGGAATTTCAACTGTTTCCTTTGATCCTGATAGAATTGAACAAGTCTTAACCAATTTAATTGATAACGCAATCAGACATACTCCAAAAGGCGGACTAGTAAAGTTAACTGTTTCAAATGAAGAACAGGCAATAAAAATTGAAGTCAAAGACTCAGGCTCTGGAATTCCTGAAGAGGATTTACCGTTTGTTTTTGAACGCTTTTATAAAGCCGATAAAGCAAGAACAAGAGGAAGAGCGGGCACAGGCCTTGGCTTAGCAATTGCTAAAAATATAATCGATGCCCATCGCGGTCATATTTCTGTTCAAAGTAAGATGGGACTAGGAACGACATTTTCCTTCCTTCTCCCTCGAAAAAAGTAATATTTACAACTATCTTGCCGATTCATCTTGATTCACGGGAAACATTTTAAGTGAGAGTAATTAAATAAAAACGAAGATGCTCATCTAATTGATGGGCATCTTTTAATTTTTACTCCATAAAATTAACTTCCAGCAAATTCCTTCCTTTTTACCCCGAAAAAGACTATATTTATAAGGTGTAACCTTTTATACATATCTATCGACTAATATTAATGAACGGGGAGGGGAATTGATGGACTCCGTTTTCGATGAACTTTATCAAAAATATCATCATGACGTTTTTCAATTTCTATTTTATATGGTTAGAAATAAAGAGCATGCTGAAGATCTTGTCCAAGAGGTCTATATAAGGGTATTTAAGTCCTATAATCGTTTTGAAGGGAAAAGTAGCGAAAAGACTTGGCTATACTCGATTGCGAGAAATGTTGCCATCGACTTTTTTCGTAAGCAAAAGGGCTGGAAGGAAAGATTACTCGAAAAATTTGATTGGTCAACCAGTCAAGTTAAAGACGAATTCCCAATACCAGAAGAAATTACAGTTCAACGAGAAGAAATTAAATGGGTATACAAATGTCTTGAATATTGCACGATTGACCAAAGAGCAGTTATTATTTTGCGTTACCTACAGGATTTATCCATTTCAGAAACGGCCCAAGCATTAGGATGGACGGAAAGTAAGGTTAAAACCACACAACACCGCTCCTTAAAGGTATTAAAGAGGCATATGGAAATGTTTTATGAAAAGGAGGGATTAATTAGTGAAAAAGTCGGAGTGGAGCGATAGAGAGCTCGAAGAATTATTAATGCAAATGCCAAAAATAAAGGATCATCGCAATCCTCGTGATATATACCAAAATCTTTCTCTAAAAAGGCGAAAAACTAAAACATGGCTGTTACCGAGTTTGGCTACTGCAGCTGCATTGCTTCTATTTTTCATTTTAGTCCCTAAGCTAATGGATGGGGCCAATTCTTCTTCTGATAAACAAGCAGAAATAACCTCGTTCAACCAAGAAACAAAAGATGCCGATCAAAAGAAAAATTCGACTTTTGCCTTGAATAAAGGTGAATCTTCTTCAAAAGAAAAGGCACTGTCAGGAACTCCTAAAAATGAGGTTATGGCAACGAGTACTGTAAAAACAGCCATCTATGCAGATGATGTTGGTAACGGAAAGGTGTTAACGTACTGGATTCCAGACCCACAAGGACAGATCCTAATACCCGTTTCTACGGTTGTAGCAAAAGCTGATAATGAATCATGGCTGACACTATATAATGAGAATATGGCAAACTTAAAAGAAGAAGAATGGGGACTTACCGATTTTTATCCACTAAATGTTACGATGAGTGTTAATTCTGATAACACTACCATTCAAGTCGATGTTCCTCTAAATCATCAGTACGGACAAGGTTCAACTAATGAAACCAACTTTATTAATGTGATAAATAAGGATATATCTTCGAACAGTGACATAAAAAAAGTGAAATTTTCGACGAATGGTGAACCGGGAATTGAATTGGGTAATTTTGGTAATAAACAGGAAGTAGATATTAATGTGGTAAAGAATCATGGCTTTTTCTTTTATTATCCTACAGGAAGTGATGTTCCATTCCTAACACCGTCAACAACTACCTATTCTGATATTAACAAAGCTTTAGATGCAATGAAAACTGATCAAACAGAATTAGGTCTAACGGGTTCTCTTTCACCGCTGTTGCCGGTTAGTGACGTTTCAATTGCAGATAAGACCTTAGTTCTATCATTTAAGGGGAATACTATGTTACAGGATAATCAAATGACAGTATCTGCATTTGAAGCCTTATTACTAACTGCTAAAGAGTTCGGTTTAGAAAAAGTAGTTGTTAAGGATTCTCCGATTTTGCAATTAGGTCCATTTGATTTAACAAAGGAAAACCAAGTACCAGTTGCTCCAAATTTGCGTTCAATCCAATAAACGAAAAAAGTCAACCGTTTTAGGTTGATTTTTTTTGTATAAAATAACAATGGTCTCCAAATTATAACAAGTATGTGCAATTCCCTCTTCAAAAACCAATATGTTCTAAATAGAAGGGTTTTAACATAGTGTGGAGGAGAGGACAAGTTTAAGGAGGAAAAGAAAGGAATGCGTGACTACATAAAGAGGTTTCTTATTGCCATAATTATGGCGCTTTGTGTCAGTTTATTATTTTTAGGTGGACGACATACAGAGGCAGCAAGTACATCTGAAACGGCTGAAGTAAAAGAGCACTGGATTTGGCCGTCAGATGGGATTATATCTGATACCTATGGAACAAGAAAGGGAAAACATAAAGGAATTGATATTGCTGGGAACTTAGATACCCCAATTCTTGCTGTTGAAGATGGTGTGGTTTTAAAATCCTATTTTTCTACTACATATGGTAATGTGGTATTTATAAAACACCCAAGTAATTTTGTAACAGTGTATGCTCATTTAAACAGGAGAAGTGTTATGGTGGGACAAAGCGTTAAGCAAGGTGATATGATCGGCAAGATGGGAAAAACAGGACAAGCTACAGGAACACACCTTCACTTTGAAACACATCAATTAGAGTGGAGATACGATAAGAAATTTGCGTTGGACCCGGAAGTTCTACTTGGGAAAGCAGATGTGGGTGAAACAGTTCAAGGGGGAGTGGCTAGTATAGGTGATCATATACTAGTGGCTAGTTCACATTTTCACACGAGTGATGATAATAGCAAACTGCAAACAATTGAACCGTCAATGAAGGACACTTATATCGTTAAACAAGGTGATACCTTGTACTCTATTTCAAAGGAAAGTAATACTTCTGTAAATAAAATTAAAGAATTAAACCAGTTGACTTCTGATTTGATTAGGCCAAAACAAATATTAATTATCCAAAAATAACTAGACCTGCAGAATTTACTTCTGCAGGTTTTTTCTATAAATGTTACAAAAAAGAAAAATAGCAATCCTTTTACTTAACAAAATCTTTGTTCTCCATTATAATTAAATTTGTAATTTAATATCGATCTATCTTCGGGGCAGGGTGAAATTCCCGATCGGCGGTATTGAGCATTGCTCTAAGCCCGCGAGCCTGTATGGGCAGGATTTGGTGTGATTCCAAAGCCGACAGTATAGTCTGGATGGGAGAAGATGGAGGTTCTGCAGACGTTCAAAAATGATATCTCAATGGACGTTTATTAAGCGTGCCTTTGTAAACTCCCTCAAGTTAATTGCTTGAGGGTATTTTTATTCTTGAGATCGTCTTTTTGCTGAACCTCTCTTCCTAACGTGATGGATCAAAAAGGAGAGAGGAAGATGGAAAAAATGAAGAAAACGAAGAAAATGAATGTTAAGGCTTATGTTTCAATTGGCATGCTTAGTAGTATTGCATATTTGTTAATGCTACTAAACTTTCCGCTGCCGTTGTTTCCAAACTTTTTATTTGTTGATTTTAGTGATATTCCCGCTTTAATTGCTGCATTAATTTTTGGCCCGATTGCGGGTATATTGGTTGAGTTTTTCAAAAATGTGCTTAATTATCTTGCGACTGGAAGCCAAACAGGAATTCCTGTAGGTCATATTGCTAATTTCCTAGCTGGTATTGTGTTTGTTCTTCCGACATATTATGTATACAACAAACTAAAAACAAAAAAAGGGATGACACTAGCTTTAGTTGTTGGAACCATCACAATGGCTGTGATTATGAGCATCCTAAATTACATCATCATTTTACCGGCCTATACTGTATTAATGGGATTTCCAGATATGCGAAACCTAGTCGTTCCAGCTATACTGCCTTTTAATATATTGAAGGGTGTCATGATGTCATTCATTTTCATGTTGTTATTTATTCGGATGCAGTCATGGATCCATAAATTTTCAATAATAAAAGGGGCATAAAAAAGACAAAGGTCCATTTTCGGGCCTTTGTTTTTTATTTGCAATAATGGAAAACCCCTCCTATTTTAGGAGGGGTAGTAGCTTAAGAATATTTTATTAGCAAAATATTATTCAAATTTAGTTGCATTACCATCAAATGGTTCGTCTGCAACTTTAATTGAATCAGTTGGGCAACCTTCAAATGCATCCATCATATCATCGATTAATACATCTGGAATCTCAACGATACCTTCGTTATCATCAAGTGTTACAAATGCAATACCTTCATCATCGTAATCATAGATATCTGGTGCTGCTGCGCCACATGCACCACAAGCGATACATGTTTCCTTGTCAACAATTGTGTACTTTGCCATGAAAAAAACCTCCCAGTAAATTAACAAAAATATTCTTGCTAATTTCCATTGTAAAATGGAAACGCATAACTCAATTCTATTGTAAAACTGTATGGGCAACTTTTCAATAGAAAAATGTTATTATAGCCTTCCATCGGTAAATTGAATTTCTTAAAGTTACACAATTTTCAGCAACAAGTACCTCCATTTCATGTTAAAATAATAATAGAAAAAATGGATATTTTGTCGAATATAAACAAGAAAAAGTGGTGAGGTGGAATGAAGCAGATAGAATCCATTATTCTTTATTGCTTAAAACAACTAAATTGCGAGCGAACAGTTTATTCCATCTTTCATTTACTTAATGGAAAAAAGTCATCTCAAACGATTCAGGATGCCCATTTGTTTTCTTTGAAAAATTTTTTTGGTGTTTATGAACCCCTAAAGAGAGACGCTTTTGAAGAGATTATCCAATCCATGATAAACCAAAATCAAATCTCCTTTCATGGTGATCAGCGATACCATCTTACCACTCATGGGAAGACACTCCTTGAAAACAATCCACCAACGTCTTATTTGGATGGGTGGAGTTATCATTCAATTACAAATTTATTTTGGGAAAGACTGTCGTTATTCATTCAGGTTACTTCAAATCTTGTATATGGGGAGAAAAGATATATTCCCATACAAAAAAATAAAGAACACCACCAATGGTTGAAGAGCGTAGTAAAAGAGATAAAAATCCCAAAGAAAGAGGTAGGTGAATTGGTTTTTGCTGAATTGGTCAGTTGTTTTGACCATTATAATGGTGTGGACCCATCCATTTTTGTTTTTCGGCTGACTGGTTTTAAACAGATTGGTTTAACGCCACAACAGACAGCTAGAAAGTTAGAGATGGATGAGCATGAATACCACCTTGCTTTTATTCAAACACTTCATTATTTAATACAAAAGATTGGGCAGGAAGCAGGTCAATTTAGCATATTACCTTTACTTATTCGCGGCCTTAAACAAACAAATGAATTAACTCTATCATCTAGGAAAACATGGGATTTATTAAATCAGGGATATCCGCTCGATCACATTGCCAATCTTAGACAGTTGAAAATGAGTACGATTGAAGATCATCTTGTTGAATTTGCATTACATGTAAATGATTTTTCCATTGATTCATATGTAAGCAAAAATCTACAAGAGGAGATTTTATCCATTTCTCGAAAATCGGGAACAAGACAACTAAAGGTGATTAGGGACAAATTGAATACAGCAACATATTTTCAAATAAGGTTAGTCTTAGCGAAATATGGTGATAGATCATGGAACTAGAAATACTTTTAGAGAAATATTTTGGATACCATTCATTTAAAACAGGACAAAAGGAAGTCATTACCTCCTTACTTGAAGGGAAACACACATTGGCCATGCTCCCTACAGGTACCGGGAAATCATTATGTTACCAGCTACCTGGTTATATCCTAAAAGGTCAGATTTTAATTGTTTCTCCACTATTATCCCTTATGCAGGATCAAGTAGAGCAAATGAATCGGTTTGGAGAAAAAAGGGTCGTGGCATTGAATTCTTTTCTTCCTGTAGAAGAAAGGAACAAGGTGCTGAATCGGTTGAACAATTATAAATATATATTTATTTCCCCTGAAATGCTGGGGATTCCATTTATTATTAGAAGGCTTCAACAGCTTACCGTTTCATTGTTCGTGGTGGATGAGGCTCATTGTATTTCACAATGGGGCTTTGATTTTCGACCAGATTATTCAAAACTAGGGGATATTCGCCGAAAACTGGGAAATCCCTTAACATTAGCACTTACGGCTACTGCTACTATGAAGGTAAGGGAAGATATTATTGCATCACTTGGGTTAGAAGTAGTTAATAAAATTGAATCAACGATTGATCGTCCGAATATTTCTTTTTATGTTGAAGAATTGGCTAATTTCGATGAAAAGCAGAATCGTGTTGTTGAACTTGTCTCTAAACTGCAGAAACCTGGAATCATTTATTTTTCAAGTAAAAAAATTGCCGAACAAGTGGCTTCTTTATTAGTTGAAAAAGGAATCTGTCAGGCTATGGCCTATCATGGGGGACTGGAGCAAAACACAAGAGTTCTGATCCAACAACAATTTATTAATGACCAGCTAGATGTAATTTGTGCAACAAGTGCCTTTGGAATGGGAGTGAATAAGGAAAATATTCGGTTTATTATTCATTATCACATGCCAATGCAAATGGAGTCTTATCTTCAGGAGATTGGACGTGCAGGGCGTGATGGCAGTCCGAGTATTGCGATTCTGCTATATTCTCCAGGTGATGAACAACTACCAATCCAGCTTGCAGAGGGAGAGCTTCCATCAGTACAACAAATAGATTGGTTGTTCCAGCAAATTATGCAAACCCAACAGTTAGACAATGGTGGAATTAATCTCCATAGTGACTTAAGAGATTTCGGAGGATTTACTGAAATACAGTGGAGAATAATGGAGGAGTTAATACACCATAGATATAAACAGGATATAAGTATTAACACTTTACAAGATACAATTTCAGAGTTTGTTAAAGAAAGAATAAGGATCAAAAAAAGTAATATATTTCAAATGAGAAAATGGATTGAATCAACGACGTGCCGGCGTGAATTGATCCTGAAATATTTTGAAGAAACACTCACCTCCAAGGTTTCATTATGCTGCGATAGATGTGGGATTCATCTAGAGAGCTATGAATCAAACGGAAATCTTTCATTAGGAAGACACAGTGAGGGAGACTGGAAGGATTATTTAGCCCAAATTTTATTAAATAGCGAGATGAGTGAATGAAAAAGAAGTATATCGAATTAATCGCCAGCTTAACTGATAAAGAGCTACTTAAACATTTATATTTAACACAGGTCATTCTTTTAGTCATTTCTTTCATTTTAGGGCTACTTTTATTTGACCATTTTTCTTATTTAAAGTCTTTCAATTTAATGGATCGGAACATAATTGCAATAGGTATTCCTGCAGGGGTGGCAGTAGTTATTTTAGATATAATATTAATGAGAATTTTGCCTTCTTCTTTTTATGATGATGGGGGATTGAATGAAAGAATTTTTAGGAATAAATCGATCCTTCATATCCTTTTCATTGCGGCATTTGTCGCATTTAGTGAAGAATTACTTTTTAGAGGGATCATACAAACAAAGGTTGGATTACTATTAGCCAGTATTATTTTTGCTATTATTCATTATCGATACCTTTTTAATTGGTTCTTGTTTTTAAATATTATTGTCCTTAGCTTTTTAATCGGTAGCATTTATGCTTTTACAAATAACTTAGTTGTTACAATTTTTATGCATTTTGTCATTGATTTTCTTTTAGGTATATATATAAAATTTAAACGTGCACCATTTGATGTCCAACAAGAGGGGGGTCTCCATGAATAAAGAAGAACCATATAGGGACCAAGCGGAAAGGTTAAAACAACGGATCCAAAAAATAAATGAAAAAGTGGAGTACGGTGATGAATTACCTCCACGAGAACAAATCCATCGGCAAAAAAAGAAGAAAACAAAATGGAAGTTAAGATTTCCCGTAATTCGATTATTAGTCTTATGCTTTATCCTTTTGCCTATTATTATCTTTAGTGTTATCTCATATCGTGATAGCGGTAAAAAAACCATAGGGACAGAAAAAACCTCAAGCGATTCTATCGGATATGAAACCATTAATCTCGATAATAATGAAGATGAAAGCAAGGCGGATTCTGAAAAAACTGAGGATCATATTCAAAACGATTCAAATGTGAGTAGTCCAGAGGAACAAAGTGAAGTGCCTATGGTAGAAGAGAAATCAACTGTTGATAGTAGTCAGCCAACCACCCAAAGTGTGCCTGCTAGTTCTAATCAAGCACCGGCTGATCAACAACAAACAGACAAAAATAGTAATACACAAACAGTAACAAAAAAAACAGAGCCCACTGTAAGAGTAAAATATCATACGGTCCAGCCTGGAGAGGGTCTATTCCGAATTGCAATGAATTATTATCGGTCTCAAAAAGGGGTAGACATTATTAAAAAGGCGAACAATTTAACCAGTGAAAATATTTATGCTGGTCAAGTATTAAAAATCCCATTAAAAAACTAACCGATCATCATTTGGTCGGTTTTTTTATGGAAAAGAACATATTGTTTAGGACAAGTTCATAAGTATATATGGAGAAATGGAGGGATATGAATGGATTCTCCAATCCAATTACTTGAACATACCGACCAAGCAACTAAACAAATGTTAGAAAACGTGAGAAAACGGAAAAAAAAATTTGATGATACAAAACTATGGCATTATATTTCGATATATGCGACTCTTTCCCTTGCTTTAATCTTTATTGCGTATTTTTATTTTACTATTTATCTGCATTTTTCTTATTCATTTTTAGCTGTATTATCCGCAACTATCAATGATTCATACAGTGTGTCGCTTTTATCACTCGTGCTTATTGGACTAGGGTCCATGAATGTATTGAAACAACAAAAAGAGAAAAAGGAAAAGGAATATCAGGAACTAAGATGTGAGATTGTCGATCGGAGCAAAGATTTATGGAAAAAGGAAGAGGAATGGAAGAATCGTCATATTGTGTTTGAAACTATGAAGAAAAAATACGATATTAACCTCTATCACGAAAAAAAATAAGAAGCAGAGTCATTTCTGCTTCTTATTTTCATTAAAAGAACTTTTTCTTGTCGCGTTCTTCTTTTAATATCTCCACAGCTTCACGGAAGCGAAGGGAGTGAACAATCTCACGTTCACGTAAAAATCGAAGACTATCATTAATATCCGGATCATCACTTATGTTTATTAACCATTGATAAGTAGCCCGTGCCTTTTCTTCTGCAGCAATATCCTCATATAAGTCAGCAATAGGATCACCCTTAGCCGTAATATATGTTGCTGTCCACGGTACTCCTGCAGCATTATGATAGTACAAGGCACTGTCATGATCGACATAATGTTCCCCTAGTCCAGCGGCTTTTAATTGATCTGGTGTTGCATCTTTCGTTAATTTATAGACCATTGTAGCAATCATTTCGAGGTGAGCAAATTCTTCTGTTCCGATATCTGTAAGAAGCCCAATTACCTTATCAGGAATAGTATATCTTTGGTTTAAGTACCGGAGGGCAGCGGCAAGTTCTCCATCTGCACCTCCATATTGCTCAATTAAATACTTTGCTAATGTTGGATTACATGTGCTCACTCGTACAGGATATTGTAGTTTCTTTTCGTAAATCCACATGAATGAAAATCCCTCCTTCTATACTTATCTAGCTCCAGCGCCTAGCCCCTCGGGTCAAATAACCTTCGTCAATAAAAGTCAAAAGGCGGACTTTTCTTGCCGAAGAACATTTGCCTGTCGGGGCTGACCAAGGCGCTTCCGCTTTTAAACTTGCCAAGGCCAAGGGCTGTCGTCCCAATTCCATGGATAGCCTGAGTAACTGTTGCCATATTGTAATAACGGGCCAAATTGACTTTCAAACGCTTTTTTTAATCGTTTTCTTTCTTTTGCATAATGATTGAATTGATTAATAGCTTCAAGGTCATCGTTATGTGTGTCTAAGTATAGAGTTAGCTCGACTAAAACAAAGTCAACTGCTTGGAGCTGTTCCATTAATTGATAATATTCAGCGGGTACCTGTTTCATGTTGGTAATCCCCCTTGCGCTTTTTCAGAGGAATTAAAGTAAGGATCATAAAGGTCCTTCCATAGCGTGCCAGCTTTAAGTGCTTCAAGTGGAGAAAATTGTGGAAGATTCGGTGGCTGGAATCCCATATATAAATGGGGTGGCGTGGAATAGGTTTTTTCTAGTATTGGCTTACAAGGGTCAAACGGACTCACGTAAGGATGATATGTTTTAAAATGAGTATTCATTGTAGCCCTCCCTATATTCAACATCATTTAATCTTATGAAAAAAATATCGTTTCATGACATAAAACTTTAAGATATTAAAGGGTTTTATTATCTGTTTGTAGAAGTATAATGAGAAGAATGGATTATTATTTTGAGGTGATGGGAATTGTTCGTAAAAAATATAATGATACCAAAGCATGAGTGTTATACCGCACAGGATAATATAACGTTGAAGGATGCTTTGGACATGTTAGAGAAGCATCAGATTGACGGATTACCTGTCTTACATGAAGATCAATATTTAGGGGTAGCGACCAGATATAAGATCTATGAAAGCTATTTTCTTTCTAATAAACAAAAGGAAGAGTATTTAACCTCGACTTTTGTTAAAGATGTTGTTACACACCAGGATAAGTTTTTGCAAGGTGAGGAACTATTTGAGAAAACACTCATTGACTTGAAGGATTTTCCTTTGTTGGCAGTAGTGGATTCAACAAAAAAATTCCTTGGAGTGGTGACTCGTTCTGATGTCATAAGCTCTTTTGAAAGTGCTTTTGGAGTTAATCGTCCTGGTGTTAGGATTGCATTCACTTCAGTTGAAACGGAAGGTCGAATTGCCCGATTATCTGAAATTGCCCATCACTTCCATGAACATATCATTTCACTTGTAACATTTGATGAAACAGATAAATTAGTGAGAAGAATCGTTATGAAGATTGAAAAGAAAGACAATATTGACAAGTTTACAAAAAAACTAGAAGAGCATGGTTTCCGTATCTTGAGTATCCAAGAAGACTAATTAACTTCAAATAGGTAAAGAAATAAAATCCCTCTCATACATTTATATGGGAGGGATTTTCATGTTTTTTAATGTAAGCATGCTGCTAGTCACTTTCTTAGGCGGCTATTTAACAATCCAATGGATACCAATTACACATCCGTTCGTCTTATCTGATTTTTTTATTAGTCTTGTTGTGAATCCAATAAAATTTTTTGCTGCTTCTTTAGCTTTTTTTATCGGAATCCTCTGTGCGGGAAGTCAAATTCGAATGATCTTACATACAACTAAAAGAACCTGGAAAAAAGACTTTCATTTAAAGTTTTTATTTTACTCCAAAATTGTAGGACTCTTAGTAGTATTATTCATACTTTTTCAATTGGGCTGGGAGCACTCGCTTGTTTTTTTTAGTTTAAGTATGGTTTATGGTATTATTTCCGTAAAACAATAAGACAGAAAAGGGGAAAAATGATAATGATTATTTTATTGGTAGCCCTATGTATTCTTGGGGCATGCCTCCTTGCATATATGTTATTGGAAGCTTTTGGAAATAAAGTATTGGAACATAAGCTGGTCTTTCCAGACTTTCCGGAATCCTTAGGAAATGTTTCGCTGTTTTTTATTTCAGATATACATAGGAGAGAGATATCAGATACCATTATTAACTTAGTTATGGGAAAGGCAGATTTGGTCGTAATCGGGGGAGACTTAACTGAAAAAGGTGTATCCTTTGATAAGGTTAAAGCCAATTTGATGAAGTTAAAGCGCATAGGTCCAGTATATTTTGTTTGGGGAAACAATGACTATGAAGTGGATTATCATGAATTAGATGCTATTTTGCTAGATGCAGGTGTTAAAGTGTTAGATAATACAGCAGTTACCTTTGAATCCAGACTGGGAGAGAAATTATGTTTATTGGGTGTAGATGATTTAAATCAAAACCGAGATCGACTTGATTACGCCCTTCAAGATGCTGAGGAAAGTAGTTTCAAAATTTTAGCATGCCACTATCCAAACATTACTGAGAAGATAGTTCCAGAACACAGAATTCGTCTAGTGTTAAGCGGACATACTCACGGGGGACAAATACATATTTTTGGTTATAGTCCCTACAAAAGAGGCGGTATTAAAAAGTTAGCAAATACCATACTTCTCATTAGTAACGGATATGGAACGACAGCTCTTCCTTTAAGATTAGGGGCACCCGCTGAAACACACCTAATAACGCTAAGCAGGGAGCAAAAACAATAGGTATATGTAGACAATTCACCAATAACCCCTTGAGGCATACACTGAAAACAAGAGTTATGTCACGGCAGGGGGCAAAAGCATGCGCTTAGAACGCTTAACGGCCAATAAGATTAAAATATTTTTAACCTCTGATGATTTATTTGAAAGAGGGCTATCGAAAGAAGATATATGGAAGGATTCAAGCAAATGGAACCAGCTCTTTCATGATATGCTTGAAGAGGCAAGTGAGGAGTTTGATGTAGAAATACAAGGTTCAGTGGCAGTTGAGATTTTCTCCCTACAAGCTCAAGGGATGATATTAATCATTACAGTTGACGAAGTAAAAGATGATGATGAGGATTTATTGTATGATGGATTTATTGAAATGCAGGTAAGGCTTGAAGGCTGTGAGGATCTTCTATATGAATTTAAAGACTTTGAGGATATCATAGACCTTTCAAAAAGGTTATCCATTGCAGATATAAGGGGAGGCAGTTTATATATCCTAAATAACCGTTATTATCTTCTGATGGACCAGGTGGATACAACAAAAAAAGAAATAGCTGCGTGTATATTATCGGAATTCGGAAACCCATCTATCATTAGTACTTACGTTCTCGCTGAATATGGAAAAGTAATTGTTGAAAATAAAACAGTGGAAACCATACTTCAATATTTTAAGTGAAATATTATAGTAACATTTTTTTCGAGGGGGCTTCGGTCCCTTCTCTCTGTTTATAGACTAAGAATAACAAAATAGGAGTAGAATTTTTTAAGATTCCCTATTAAAATAGGGATGACAGCGTTTACAAGTTTGCGTAATAAATGATCTACATGTACATTTTTCTTCTTGCATAAATCATTTAAACGTGTATACTTGTCTCTGAAAGCGGACAACATTCGTAAAAGCGATTTCTTAGGAGGATTACAAATGGTAGCCGAAAAAGCTAATGAAAAGACTAATCAAGAGGGAAATCATGATGTGTTGAAATCAACGCAGACGGTTATACATAAGGCCCTTGAAAAGTTAGGTTATCCAGAAGAAGTATATGAGCTCTTGAAAGAACCGTTGCGTATGATGACAGTGAAAATTCCAGTAAGAATGGATGACGGTTCTATTAAAATATTTACAGGCTACCGTGCACAGCATAACGATGCGGTTGGTCCAACAAAGGGTGGAATCCGTTTCCATCCAGGTGTAACTGAAACAGAAGTGAAAGCTCTTTCCATTTGGATGAGCTTGAAGTGTGGAATAGTTGACCTTCCATACGGTGGTGGTAAAGGTGGTATCGTATGTGATCCACGTGATATGTCATTTAGAGAGCTTGAGAGACTAAGCCGAGGATATGTACGAGCAATCAGCCAAATCGTTGGGCCAACGAAAGATATTCCAGCGCCAGACGTGTTTACTAACTCGCAAATCATGGCGTGGATGATGGATGAATATAGCCGGATAGATGAATTTAATTCTCCAGGATTTATCACTGGTAAACCTCTTGTCCTAGGTGGATCACATGGACGTGAATCTGCAACTGCCAAAGGTGTAACCATTTGTATACGTGAAGCGGCTGAAAAGAAAGGCATTCAAATTGAAGGTGCCAAGGTAGTTATTCAAGGGTTCGGAAACGCAGGAAGTTACTTGTCAAAATTCATGCACGATGCAGGGGCTATCGTAGTGGGGATTTCTGATGCGTATGGTGCCTTGTATGATCCGAATGGTTTGGATATAGATTATCTATTAGATAGACGCGATAGTTTTGGTACGGTTACAAAATTATTTAATAATACCATCACCAATAAAGAATTGTTAGAGCTTGAATGTGATATTCTTGTACCTGCTGCAATTGAAAATCAAATTACTGCAGAAAATGCACATAACATTCGTGCAAGCATAGTAGTGGAGGCGGCTAACGGGCCAACCACTTTAGAGGCAACCGAAATCCTAACAGAACGTGGAATTCTACTGGTTCCAGATGTCCTTGCGTCTGCAGGCGGTGTAACAGTATCTTATTTTGAATGGGTTCAAAATAACCAAGGGTACTACTGGTCTGAGGAAGAAGTAGAGGAAAAACTTGAAAAAGTAATGGTTAAATCATTTAAAAATATTTATGATACAGCTCAAACGCGTCGCGTCGATATGCGTCTTGCAGCCTATATGGTTGGGGTTAGAAAAATGGCGGAAGCAAGTCGCTTTAGAGGCTGGATTTAAATAGAAACCTTTTGTTCTTGAAACACTTAAAAAAATCTCCTATCATTATACGGTAGGAGATTTTTTATGTGAAAATACAATCTACTTCCTATATTTGAAATTTTAAGGAGATGTACCAAGTTGGAAATTGAAGATGTAATTATAATAGGTGGGGGTCCCTGTGGATTAGCTACAGCTATTTCATTACAACAAATTGGGAAAAAGCCTTTGATTATTGAAAAGGGGAATCTGGTTAATTCTATTTATCATTACCCGACACATCAAACCTTTTTTAGTACAAGTGAAAAATTAGAGATTGGTGAAGTACCCTTCATAACAGATAGCTACAAACCCAAAAGGAATCAAGCGCTAGTTTACTATAGAGAAGTCGCCAAACGAAAACAATTACGTATTCATTCATTCGAGACTGTTACTAAAGTATCCAACAGCGGAGAAGTATTTCTAGTTGAAACAAATGTGAGGACATATAGTGCTAGGTATGTTGTTGTAGCAACTGGTTACTATGACCATCCGAATTATATGAAAGTACCGGGGGAAGACCTGCCAAAGGTTTTTCACTATTTTAAGGAAGCTCATCCCTACTTTGACCAAGACGTCTGTGTTATCGGAGGAAAAAACTCTAGTGTGGATGCTGCTATAGAACTTGTTAAAGCAGGTGCAAGGGTGACCGTTCTTTATCGAGGGGAGGACTACTCTCCAAGTATTAAACCATGGATTCTCCCAGAATTTGATTCATTAGTTAAAAACGGTACAATTGTTATGGAATTTCAGGCTCATGTAAAGGAAATTACAGGGGACCATCTTGTTTATGAAAAGGATGGAAATCTACACAAGATTCGAAATGATTTTGTTTTTGCTATGACGGGGTACCATCCGGATCATCAGTTTTTAAAAACAATGGGCATTCAAATTGATGAGGAAACAGGAAGGCCGCTTTTTAACCCGGACACAATGGAGACAAACATAGAGGGAATTTATATCGCAGGTGTCATTGCCGCAGGAAATAATGCGAATGAGATCTTTATTGAAAATGGTAGATTTCATGGTGGGCAAATTGCACAGTCAATAGTAGAAAAAGAAGGCAAAGGGTGAGTGCAGATGAATAAGGTGGTATTATTAACAACTGGTGGGACAATTGCTAGTAAACCGAATAAGGATTCAGGTAAATTAGCTTCGGGTGCTATAACAGGAGAAGAACTGGCATCTATGTGTAATTTACCGAATGATATTGAAGTGATAGTCGAATCTGTTTTTCAAAAAGCAAGTATTCATATTACATTTGATGATTTAATAGTCCTAAAGAATAAAATCGAAGAATATTTTAAGGATGAAGCTGTTTCAGGAGTGGTCGTAACACACGGTACGGATACAATGGAGGAAACTGCCTATTTTCTTGATTTAACTATTAATGATTCTAGACCTATTGTTGTTACTGGCTCACAACGTTCCCCCGAAGATCAAGGTAGTGATGTATATATAAATATGCGGCATGCTATTTATTCCGCGTGTTCTAGTGATTTGACTGACGTGGGAACAGTTGTGGTTTTTAATGAACGAATCTTTGCTGCTAGATATGTGAAAAAGGAACATGCATCAAATATACAAGGGTTTAATGCATTTGGTTTTGGATATCTCGGAATTATTGATAATGATAAAGTACAGGTTTTTCAAAAACCAATTAAAAGAGAATATTTTAACATTCAATCAACTATTCCGCAGGTTGAAATTATTAAATGCTACATTGGAGCTGATGGGAAATTTGTTAAGGCTGCTCGAGAAGCGGGTGTTGCGGGTATTGTACTTGAAGGAGTAGGACGAGGTCAGGTAGCTCCGTTAATGATGGAAGAAATTGAAAAGTCGATAGCAGCAGGAATAAAATTAGTGGTCACAACTAGTGCGGAAGAAGGAGCAGTTTATACGACCTATGATTATGAAGGAAGTGCCTATGACCTTTATAAAAAAGGGATAATTCTTGGCAGTGACAATGACTCTAAAAAGGCAAGGATTAAATTGGCAGTCGCTATGGCTAGTGGATTGAAGGATATTCATTTTTGAAAAATTAAACTATCATTTTCTTTATAAAGGTTCCATGATACGATAAAGAAAACGGATTTGAAAAGAGGTTCATCATGCTTGGAATATTATCAGCCGGGATTGCCCCCGGACTGGCCTTACTAAGTTATTTTTATTTAAAAGATGAATACGACTCAGAGCCGATTTCCTTTGTTCTTCGGACATTTCTATACGGAGCACTACTTGTGTTTCCAATTATGTTTGTTCAACATGTGCTTGAAACGGAACATTTATTAAAGTCTGATTTGATTAATGCGTTTCTTAGCTCCAGTCTTTTCGAGGAATTTTTTAAATGGTTTATTCTTTTTTATGCTGTTTACCAGCACGTTGAGTTTGATGAACCTTTTGATGGAATTGTATATGGAGTAGCTGTTTCACTTGGATTTGCAACAGTTGAAAATATTTTTTATCTATTGGCTAACGGAATTGAACATGCAGTCACCCGTGCACTTTTACCAGTTTCAAGTCATGCCCTTTTTGGGGTTATTATGGGATTTTATATTGGAAAAGCCAAGTTTACTGAGGGGATGAAAGTAAAATGGGTGATTCTCTCGTTATTATTGCCATTTCTCCTCCACGGATCATATGATTTCATATTAATTTCACAAGAACATTGGTTGTTTATTATTTTTCCGTTCATGATTTTCCTATGGTGGTTTGGCTTAAGGAAAGTAAAAAAAGCAAAAGTATTGAGTGCGACACATATGAAAAAACAGTATTCAATTCAGAAAACCCTTCACTCGTGAGGGGTTTTTTTAATTATTTGTTTAAAATGGAATAAAAACACCAAGATAACAAAAAATAGGGTTACTGTTAAAAAGATTCATTATGGGGGTTATTATTCCATGTTAAAGAAAAAAATCCTAAACAAATGCTTCTTAGTTATCTTTTTCTTTACTATGCCATTTTCTTTAATGGTAAATCATGAGGCCCATGCTTTTTCCGGCCAGGTCATTCAAAAAGGAGCTGTAGGAGATGATGTCATTGAGTTGCAGTCCAGGCTTCAGTATATTGGCTACTATAATGGGAAAATAGATGGAGTATTTGGATGGAGTACATATTGGGCTTTAAGAAATTTTCAATATGAATTTGGATTACCAATTGATGGATTGGCAGGGACAGAAACAAAGGCAAAACTCGCCAAAGCTAGTAAATATAATGAACAGTTTGTGAAGAAACAAATCAACACGGGTAAAAAGTTTACCCATTATGGTGGGGTTGATCAAAGTAAGCAAACGGCACCTAGTCCAAAAGCACCAGCCAAAAAGGCCCCGGCAAATAATGGAACAACCAAGTCTCCTGCACCTAAGGCAACAGCACCAAAAGCAGCGGCAACTAAGAAACCAACCGCAGCTAACACACCAAATGGGTTTTCGCAAAATGATATCCGTTTAATTGCCAATGCGGTCCATGGTGAATCACGGGGAGAGCCATATATCGGTCAAGTTGCAGTAGCGGCAGTTATCCTAAACAGGGTAAATAGTTCAACGTTTCCTAACACCGTTTCTGGTGTCATCTTTGAGCCTGGTGCATTTACTGCAGTTGCTGACGGGCAAATTTGGTTGACACCTAACGAGAGTTCTAAGAAAGCTGTTATGGATGCAATAAATGGATGGGATCCTACAGGTGAAGCGCTATACTATTTTAATCCAGACACAGCCACAAGTGGATGGATTTGGGGTAGACCTCAAATTAAACGAATCGGGAAGCATATTTTTTGTAAGTAGAGGTGAATAGAATTGATTAGAGGAATATTAATAGGAATACTCGTCGTGGGTGTTGCCGGTACTGGTTATTGGGGGTACCAAGAACACCAAGAGAAAAATGCCATCCTTTTAAATGCGGAAAACAACTATCAACGAGCGTTCCATGAACTTACCTATCAAGTTGACTTATTGCATGATAAAATCGGAACGACTTTGGCGATGAACTCTAGAAAATCTCTATCCCCATCATTAGCAGATGTATGGAGAATTACTTCAGAAGCACATAGTGATGTAGGACAACTTCCGTTAACTCTGCTTCCGTTTAATAAAACAGAGGAGTTCTTGGCGAAAATTGGTGACTTTAGTTATCGGACAGCTGTCAGAGATTTAGATAAAGAACCGTTATCAAAAAGTGAATATGCAACATTACAGAAGTTATATGAGCAATCAGGTGATATTCAGAATGAGCTAAGAAATGTTCAGCATATGGTCCTAAAAAATAATCTTCGTTGGATGGATGTTGAGTTAGCGCTTGCTTCAGGGAAAGAAACAACTGACAATACGATTATTGATGGTTTTAAAGCAGTCGAAAAAACTGTTTCAGGCTATGATGAATCTAACCTTGGTCCTTCTTTTGCTAATATGCAATTAAAGGATGAGAACTTTAAGAAGATTAAAGGAAAAACTATTTCACGTGACGAGGCCGTTAAGATAGCGAAAAGATATATGAATTTCGATGGGAATGCAAAGGTCAAAGTAACGGAAAATGGTAAGGGTTCAAATTACGGTTTTTACAGTGTTTCTATTAAAAATAACCAAACAGGCCAAGAAGCTAGTATGGATATAACGAAAAAGGCTGGACACCCAATTTGGTTTATTAATAATCGGGATATTAATAAACAGGTCATAAGTCTAAATGAAGCTGATAATAAAGCAGCTGCCTTTTTAAAGGAAACTGGTTTTAAAGATTTGGAAGTGTTTGAAAGTACTCAATATGATAATATCGGCGTCTTTACCTTTGTTACGAATGTTAATAGAGTTAGAATTTATCCTGAGGCAGTTAAAGTAAAAGTGGCTTTAGATAATGGTGATATTATTGGTGTATCCGCAGATGAATATTTAAAGTCCTTTCAAACCAGGGAAATAGGAAAACCAGCTATTACTGTGGAGCAGGCGCGTAGTAAGGTGAATCCTAACTTTAAGGTCATGGAGGACAGGCAAGCAATCATTGTTAATGACCTTAATAAAGAGGTGCTGTGCTACGAGTTCCTAGGAACGATTGGAAACGATACGTATCGGATATTTATCAATGCAGTAACTGGAATTGAAGAAGAAGTCGAGAAGCTAAAAAATGCAGAGGCTATTTACAAAGACGTACTATGAGGAAAAGCTTTGCTTTTCCTCCTTTTCAATTTATGAATAAAATAAAATAATCGCTCCCATACTATTACTATATGGATTCTGGAGTGGTAGGTATGATAAAGATTGAGCAAATATTAATTAAAGTGGTGATCATTCAGTTTGTTTTTCTGTTTTTATCACAACTAATCTTTCATCAAATGGATGTATTTCCTCAAATTAAGCAATTAACTAAATATGAAGGTGTAAATGAAAATACATTCACAGAAATCCTCCAAACCTTCCAAGGAAAGTAAGAAAGCAGGCAACCCTGCTTTTTTTTATTTCTATAAGATTCTATATTAAATAATTCATTTTTAAAATGTTAAAAAAAAGAGGCATTTCTTCATCTTGTGGTAAAATAAGTAGAAGAGAAATTAGACGATCATGATGGCCATATAGGAGGATTTATGGAAAAGAAACTATCTATTGCAATCGACGGCCCTGCTGCAGCCGGAAAAAGTACCGTAGCAAAAATTGTAGCTGAAAAACTATCTTACATTTATATTGATACTGGGGCAATGTACCGATCATTAACATATAAAGCTATTGTGAACCATGTTAATTTAGAAGATGAGGTTTCTTTATTGGACACGCTTTTATCAACTACAATTGATTTACAGCCATCAGAAAAAGGGCAATTAGTGTATTTAGACAATAAGGATGTAACAGACGAAATTCGTTCTGCAGAAGTAACTAACTCTGTATCTTATGTTGCAAAGCATGAGCAAGTTCGCAATGAAATGGTTAGAAGGCAGCAAGCTTTCGCTGTCGGTGGTGGCGTAGTAATGGATGGACGGGATATTGGTACTCACGTACTACCCAATGCTGAAGTAAAAGTATTCCTACTTGCAAGTGTAGAGGAAAGAGCAGTCCGTCGTCATAATGAAAACATGCAAAAGGGATATCCATCAGACTTAGAACAATTGAAGGAAGAAATTTCACGAAGAGATAAGATTGATTCAGAGAGAGAAGTTGCACCTTTGAAAAAAGCGGACGATGCAATTGAAATTGATACAACTTCTTTGACCATTCCCGATGTGGTTGAAAAAATAATGACTTTGGTGCTCGAAAGGATTGGATAAGTGTGACGTTTTATGATTTTGCAAAGTCGGTAGTTTCTGGGGTTTTTAAACCTTGGTACAGGATTGAAGCTATTGGGGTAGAGAACTTTCCTAAAGAAGGGGGAATTCTACTTTGCTCTAACCATATTCATAATTTTGACCCTATAGTCGTAGGAATTATGGCACCACGTCCTGTTCACTATATGGCGAAAGAAGAAATTTTTCGTGTTCCTGTTTTAGGGAACATTGTAAGAAAATGTAATGCTTTTCCTGTAAAAAGAGGGTTTGGCGATCGTGAGGCATTAAGGTCAGGGTTAAAGGTCTTAAAGGAAGGGAATGTCTTCGGTCTTTTTCCTGAGGGAACAAGAAGTAAGACTGGAGAATTAGGAAAAGGACTTTCAGGAGCAGGTTTTTTTGCTTTAAGGTCTGAAGCATTTGTGTTACCATGTGCAGTAATTGGTCCATATAAAAGTTTCAGTAAACTGAAGGTGGTATATGGGGAACCAATTGATATGAGTGAAATGAGAGCGGCAAAAGCTTCAGCAGATGAAGTGACTGAATTAATTATGTCAGAAATTCAAAAACTAAAAGATGCGCATCAATAGGTTCTGCTTGACAAAATAGTCTATTTGTAAGAAGTTATTAAAAAGGGATTTTTTTTGAAAATTCTTTTCTTTTAAGTATGTTTTATATGTGGTGTTTACTGCGTGGTATTCACCAGATCATATATAGACTTTTTCAGTAAAAGGATTAAGGAGGAATACATAATGACTGAAGAACTAAATCAAGTAGAAGTGAAGAGCTTTGAAGTGGGTGACAAAGTAACAGGACAAGTTACAAAAGTCGAGGAAAAGCAAGTGTTAGTGGCTATTCAAGGCAGTAAACTTGATGGGATCATTCCAATTAGTGAGCTTTCAAGTCTGCATATTGAAAAAGCAACTGATGCTGTGTCGGAAGGTCAAGAATTAGAACTAGAAGTCTTAAAGGTTGAAGAAGAAGCACTAATCCTTTCAAAAAGAAAAGTAGATGCTGAAAAGGCATGGGAAAACTTAGAAAAACAATTCCAAAGTGGCGAAGTATTTGAAACTGAAGTGAAGGATGTTGTAAAGGGTGGCCTAGTAGTTGACCTAGGCGTCCGTGGTTTTGTACCTGCCTCCCTAGTGGAAGCGCACTTTGTAGAGGATTTCAGCGATTATAAAGGACGTACACTTACTTTTAAAATTGTTGAACTCGATAAGGAAAAAAATCGATTAATCCTTTCACACCGAGCTGTTGTAGAAGAAGAAAAAGGAAGAGCAAAGCAAGATCGTATTGGAGCATTGCAAGTTGGCCAGGTAATCGAAGGTACGGTTCAAAGGATTACTGATTTTGGTGCTTTCGTCGATATTGGTGGTATTGATGGTCTTGTTCATATCTCTCAATTATCTTACGAACATGTAGATAAACCTACAGACGTTGTCCATGAGGGGCAAAAAGTTCAAGTGAAAGTGTTAAGTGTTGATAGAGATAATGAAAGAATTTCCTTATCAATAAAAGAGACTCTACCTGGACCATGGTCAAACATTTCCGAAAAAGCACCTAAAGGAAGTATTTTAGATGGTGTAGTAAAAAGATTGGTATCTTACGGTGCCTTTGTAGAGGTATTCCCTGGTGTAGAAGGACTTGTTCACATTTCTCAAATTGCACATAAGCATATTGGTACACCACACGAGGTACTAAAAGAAGGTCAAGAAGTAAAAGTAAAAGTGCTTGATGCAAATGAACAGGATCAAAGATTATCACTAAGTATTAAAGAGCTAATCGAAAAAGAGTTTGAAGAAAACTTTGATTATGAGCTTCCAGAAGAGTCAAAAGGCTTCCAATTAGGTGAAATGATTGGCGATAAATTAAAGAATCTAGGAAAATAATGGTGATATTAAGTGTCTAGATCGGAACGGAAATGGGATCACATTCGCTTTGCCCTACAAGAAAGGCAAAACAGCTTACCTTTTTTTGATGATATTAAATTTATTCATCAAAGCTTACCTGATATCAGTGTGTCCGATGTACGATTAGATCACAAAATTGGCGAACTTTCTTTAAGTTCGCCAATTTTTATCAATGCGATGACTGGCGGCGGCGGTGAAAAAACGTATCGAATTAACCAAGAATTGGCGATGATAGCTAGCCAGATGGGATTAGCTATGGCAGTTGGTTCACAAATGTCTGCACTGAAAGATAAAAGTGAGCGGTTTACTTATGAAATCGTCCGAAAAGAAAATCCAAAGGGGATTCTTATAGCTAATCTCGGCAGTGAAGCAACAGTAGAAAATGCTAAAGCGGCAATTGATATGATTGAAGCAAATGCATTACAAATACATTTAAATGTTATTCAAGAATTAACCATGCCTGAGGGAGACCGAGATTTTTCTGGTGCCTTAAAAAGAATTGAAACAATTGTCGAACATGTTGATGTACCTGTGATTGTAAAAGAGGTTGGTTTTGGTATGGCTAAAGAAACGGTCCAATCCCTTATTTCTGTAGGGGTAGCTGCAGTGGATGTGGGAGGGGCCGGAGGAACGAATTTTGCGGAGATAGAAAATAAACGCAGAGAAAAAGCCCTGCCGTTTTTCCACCAATGGGGTATTCCAACACCGGTATCAATCATAGAAGCCTCTACTGTGCATCAAGCATCAATTATAGGCTCTGGTGGGTTTTTATCAGCTAGTGATTTAGCAAAGGGGTTAGCCATCGGTGCGAACGCAATCGGATTTGCTGGTCATTTTTTACGCATTCTTGTAGAAAATGGAATTGAATCCTTGAATAACGAAGTGGAATCCCTTCATTACGAATTAAAATTGATTATGACTGCTTTAGGAGCTAAGTCTATTTCAGACTTACAAAGAGCACCTCTCATGATTACAGGTGAAACCTTCCATTGGCTTAGCCAAAGGGGAATAGAAACGAAACACTTTAGCCAGCGTTCGATAAAATAAAGCTCTCGCATCTGCGAGAGCTTTTTCTTTTTCTGGCTATCTTTTCCCGTCGTTTAGTCCCCGTGCTTCTTCCGGAGTGGATAGCTTTGTTGCACCTGGATAGTGTAATGCCTGGTCACGATCAGATTCAACTCTTCCACTTTCTCTTAGTTTTTTTTCTTGGCGGTCTTTTCCCATGATTCACACCTCCTCTTAATAAGATGATACACATTGGAAATATTATTCAGGGAAGTATGAAAGTACATAAAGATTACCAATAATGAAAATAATAGGAGGTGTGTGGAAATGGAAGGGGCAATGTTTTATTGGATTTGTTGGTCATTTTGGGTGTACTTAACGTTCATTTTAGAAAAACATCATCCATATCGTTTGAAGCTTTCGGTATTCGTTCTACTCTTAATAATATCTTCAAATTTTCATTTTACTTTTGTCGAAGTTGAATTTTATGCTAGTGGTTTTTATTTATTGATTTTATCTTATGCGTTGATCAGTCAGGAAAAAATAGGAGCTATTTTTTATTATTTTATCTGTTCCTTTATTGTCTCAATGGCTTATGTGACCTTTCATTTGTTTGAGATTTTTGATCCTATTTGGATTATTTTTAAAAAAGAATGGATGATGGGAATATGCTTTGGTTATTTAGCCATTCTATTGCAAAAAACACTAAAAGGACGATTACTCATTATATTAGCTGGTACAATGCAGGGGGAATTTTTATACGCCTATATCCTAAGTAAATATCAGTTTCCATATACGATTGGTGCTTTTGCATACTTAGATGTATGTGCATTAATATCTGCTTTACTGGTTGGCTGGAGTATTTTTGAAAATGCTGGTGTTTTTTTACAAAATCATCTTCACTTTCTTGAAAAAGGGAAACAAAAATCGTCATGAATTAGATTCATGGCAAGCTTTCCATTGAGGAAAGGATTAACATTTGTTAAAATAATAAAGTTAGGCCCTTCTACATAACAGAAGGGTTTCTTTACTTAATAAGAACTCTATAAATGTTGCTAACATAATAAAATATATTTTTAATATAAGAAAAAGAAAGGATGGCGATCAAAATGGTTAAACCTGTTATTGCTATTGTAGGACGGCCAAACGTCGGTAAATCTACTATTTTTAATCGAATCGTTGGTGAACGAGTTTCTATCGTAGAGGATATTCCTGGAGTTACAAGAGATCGTATTTATAGTTCTGGTGAGTGGTTAACACATGACTTTAATGTAATCGATACAGGTGGAATTGATATTGGTGATGAACCGTTTTTGGAGCAAATTCGTCAGCAGGCAGAAGTGGCAATCGATGAGGCGGATGTCATTATCTTCTTAACAAATGGTCGAGAAGGAGTAACAGCTGCGGATGAAGAAGTAGCAAAAATACTATATAAGTCTAAAAAGCCAATTGTATTAGGTGTAAATAAAATCGATAATCCTGAGATGCGTGAGCAAATCTATGATTTTTATGCACTTGGATTTGGTGAACCAATTCCAGTTTCTGGCTCACATGGTCTAGGACTAGGAGATTTACTGGACGAAGCAGCAAAACACTTTCCGAAAAATAAGCAAGCAGATTATGATGATGATGTCATTAAGTTTTCTTTAATTGGGCGTCCGAATGTTGGGAAGTCTTCACTTGTTAACGCGATATTAGGTGAAGAACGTGTTATTGTCAGCAATATTGCTGGGACAACGCGTGATGCTGTCGATACACCATATACGTATAATGGAGAAAAATATGTCATAATAGATACAGCAGGAATCAGGAAAAAAGGAAAAGTGTATGAAAGCACGGAGAAGTATAGTGTGCTTCGCGCGCTAAGGGCGATTGAACGTTCCGACGTAGTCTTAGTTGTTATTAATGCCGAAGAAGGTATTATTGAACAGGACAAGAAAATTGCAGGTTACGCACATGAGGCAGGACGAGCCATTGTGATTGTGGTTAATAAATGGGATGCGATAGAAAAAGATGAGAAAACGATGAAGGAACTAGAACAAAAGATAAGAGAACATTTCTTATTTCTTAGTTATGCTCCAATTGTATTCTTATCTGCAAAGACGAAGAAGCGAATTCATACCCTCCTTCCGATGATTAACACAGCGAGTGAGAACCACTCAATGCGTGTAGAAACAAGTGTGTTGAATGATGTTATTATGGACGCAATTGCTATGAATCCAACACCAACTGACAAAGGGAAACGCTTGAAAATTTATTATGCAACACAAGTTGCAGTAAAGCCTCCTACTTTTGTTGTTTTTGTCAATGAACCCGAATTATTGCATTTCTCCTATGAACGTTTCTTAGAGAACAGGATTAGAGATGCGTTTGGTTTCGAGGGAACCCCTATCAAAATTTATGCTAGAGAAAGAAAATAAAGATAAGGTGGGTGTAATATATGCAGGATCAGAAAGCAGCAATAGCTGTTGTAGGCGCAGGGAGCTGGGGCACAGCACTTGCGATGGTTTTAGCCGATAACTCACATGAGGTACGTTTGTGGAGCCATAACGAGGTCCAAGTAAAGGAAATCAATGACTGTCATACAAATAAAAAATATTTACCTGAAATTGTTCTCCCAGATTTAATAATTGGGTATGCATCCTTACATGAAGCGTTGGACGGAGTTGACACTGTCATCTTAGCAGTCCCAACCAAAGCAATTCGTGAAGTACTAGGGAAAATACGAGGAGTCATTTCAAGTCCAATTACCATTGCGCATGTTAGTAAAGGAATTGAACCAGATACACTTTTACGGATATCAGAAATGATTAATGAGGAAATGCCCAAAGAACTGTTGCGTGATGTGGTTGTTCTTTCTGGTCCAAGTCATGCGGAAGAGGTAAGCCTTAGACACCCCACAACCGTTACCGTTTCATCTGAAAATATGGCTGCAGCTGAAAAAATTCAGGATCTTTTTATCAATCATAATTTCCGGGTATACACAAACTCAGATATTATCGGAGTTGAAATTGGTGGTGCATTAAAGAATATTATTGCATTAGCTGCGGGAATTACAGATGGTCTAGGGTACGGAGATAATGCTAAAGCTGCATTAATGACTCGTGGATTGGCGGAAATTGCTCGTCTAGGCACCAAAATGGGTGCTAATCCGCTAACGTTTTCTGGATTAACAGGAATTGGTGATCTTATTGTTACATGTACCAGTGTTCATTCGAGAAACTGGCGAGCTGGAAATTTGTTAGGTAAAGGCAAAACCTTGGATGAAGTCCTTGATAACATGGGGATGGTTGTAGAGGGTGTTAGAACAACAAAGGCTGCTTATCAGTTAGCTAAGGAGTACAATGTAAACATGCCCATTACAGCTGCCCTATATGATGTCTTATTTAATGGGAAAAACGCGAAGGACGCAGTTGATGTATTAATGGCTCGTGGTAAAACCCATGAGATGGAAGACTTAGTAAATGTGTTAGATGAACGAAATATATAGTCTATTTGAAGCAGTCTCATTAGTGATAGTTGGCTAGATATATAAATAATTTTGAATGATTTATTTTCTTGTGGAAAAATGTGCATTTTTATAAAGAAAATAGGCGTACGATGATACGCTTTCTATGTAGATTGCATACAATGCAACGAAGCAACCTGAGTATGACGCTGGAGTTTGGGTTATTTAGTCCAATTGGCTGAAGTAAAGAATTCGCCCCTCTTTACTTCAGTTTTTTTCTGTCCGAAAGTTATTTAGATAAGGACAAGGTATGTTATAATTAATTTTTGAAAAAAGGGGGAATTAGAGTTGTCACCAGCAATGATTAAAATGTGGATTTCAATCGCAGGAATGGGTTTGATGTTTCTCGCAATTATTACCATATATTTTAGTAGGTATAAGTTAAAAGGAGTTCTACGAGTTATTACAGCTGTTTTTGCTTATTTATTTATGATCGTCGCCGGCTTGACTTTGCTTATCGTTTTCTTTACTTAATATCCTAATACATAAATCTAAAGGTGATTTTATGAAAATAAAACTGTTAGGCCTCATACTTGTTATTACCGCTGCTGTTTTATCAGGGTGTATGTATCCTAAAGAGGAATTAACCCAAAATCAAATACCATATAAAGATCAAGTTCAGGCAGTACAAACCGCCGTTGATGACTTTAAAAGGGACAATGGTGGAATTTTGCCGATAAAAACAAAGGAAGCAGAAACGCCTATTTATCAGAAATACCCCATTGAGTTTAAGAAAATATCTCCTAAGTATATCGCAGAGCCACCTGGAAATGCCTATGAAAACGGAGGGATTTTTCAATACGTCCTTGTTGATGTGGAAACAAACCCAACCGTTAAGTTATTGGACTTAAGGATGACAGAAACCATTCGAGAGCTTAAACTAAGGATTAAAACGAAGGGCTATCCACCATATAAAGCACAAATTGCAAAAAATGTGTTTTCACTTGATTATAAAAAACTAGGCTATGAGACGGCTCCGTTTGTTGTGAGTCCATATACCAATCAAAATCTATCCCTGGTGATAACGGGGAGTGCGGAGGTATATGTAGATTATCGCCCTGATCTATATCAAAAGTTAAAGAAAAGTGACATAGTGGTCAAACCAGGTGAAGATATTCGGTCTATTTTGGTCAAGGATTCTATGTTTGTTCCAGCCTATTCACTACCGTACACCATTGATACAAAAACGAAAGAGCCTATATTCCTAGAAGAGTAGATTGGTTTTTCCTACTCTCAAGTTGTGCAAATAGTCCTAAAGGATATAGCTGCTAATATTTTTTTTAGTCATAACCCTTTTCCTAAGAAATATATTGTAGGAGAAGGGTTTTTTTTGCTAAAAAATTTATCGTGATATGGAAATTAGCTTCTGTATCCGTGACAATAGTTAGAAACCCTCCATAACATCATACGTTCAGAGAAATACAGATATCAGAGCATCAAGTGAATTTTTAATAAGGGGGGTAAAAAATTTTAGAAAAGTGTCATAAGAATGTAGGACAACGTCATAAACATATACTGTCCAAAAATACCTAAAATGGATGATATTATCCCACTTTACTCTATGATCAGGAGGGGATCACTTGGAAAAGGTAGATATTTTTAAAGATATTGCCGAGAGAACTGGAGGCGATATTTATTTAGGAGTAGTAGGAGCAGTTCGTACAGGAAAATCAACTTTTATCAAGAAATTTATGGAGCTTGTTGTTTTACCGAATATAAACAGTGAGGCGGAGAGGTCAAGGGCACAAGATGAGCTGCCACAAAGTGCAGCAGGTAAAACAATTATGACAACAGAACCTAAATTTGTGCCTAATCAGGCAGCTACGGTTCATGTAGATGAGGGTTTAAATGTTAATATTAGGCTCGTAGATTGTGTGGGTTACACAGTACCAGGAGCCAAAGGGTACGAGGATGAGAATGGCCCAAGAATGATTACAACACCTTGGTATGAAGAGCCTATTCCGTTCCATGAGGCAGCAGAAATTGGTACGAGAAAGGTCATTCAAGAGCATTCAACCATCGGAGTTGTTGTGACAACAGATGGAACGATTGGAGAAATACCAAGAAGTAACTATATTGAAGCTGAGGAAAGAGTCATTAACGAACTTAAAGAAGTTGGTAAACCGTTTATTATGGTCGTTAATAGCGCTCAACCATACCATCCAAGTACTGAAACGCTTAGATCAAGTTTAGCTGAAAAATATGACATCCCAGTCATCGCTATGAGTGTAGAAAGTATGCGCGACAGTGATGTCCTAAATGTTCTTCGTGAAGCACTTTACGAGTTCCCAGTACTTGAAGTCAATGTAAATCTTCCGAGTTGGGTAATGGTATTACGTGAAAATCATTGGCTTCGTGAAAGCTATCAAGAGGCTGTCAAAGAGACAGTAAAAGATATCAAGAGATTAAGAGATGTGGATCGGGTAGTTCAACAATTCAGCGACTTTGACTTCATTGATAAGGCTGGGTTAGCTGGAATTGAAATGGGTTCAGGAGTTGCCGAAATTGATTTATTCGCTCCGGACGAATTATATGATGATATTTTAAAAGAAATTGTCGGGGTTGAAATCCGAGGAAAAGATCATCTGCTTGAATTAATGCAGGATTTTGCTCATGCAAAAGCAGAGTATGATCACATTGCGGATGCATTAAAAATGGTAAAGCAGACTGGTTACGGCATTGCATCACCAACACTTTCTGATATGAGCCTTGAAGAACCAGAAATCATCCGTCAAGGAGCGAGATTTGGAGTAAGATTACGTGCTGTAGCACCATCTATTCATATGATTAAGGTTGATGTAGAATCAGAATTTGCTCCAATTATCGGGACGGAAAAACAAAGTGAGGAGCTTGTACGCTACTTAATGCAAGACTTTGAAGATGATCCATTATCCATTTGGAATTCTGATATTTTTGGACGAAGCCTGAGTTCCATTGTTCGAGAAGGCATCCAAGCAAAGCTTTCCTTAATGCCAGAGAATGCAAGATATAAATTAAAAGAAACATTAGAGAGAATTATAAATGAAGGATCAGGCGGCTTGATTGCCATCATCCTTTAGCTAGCACTGGACTCCCTTTGGAGTCTTTTTTTGTTGTTTTCTCAGAATTTGTAAGAAAAAAAGTCCAATATAGTAGATTTTTGTTGAACAAAAGAAAAGATTACCATTATTTCATGAAATCTTCTTGATATGCGGAATTGATTGTGATAATCTTTTAACAGAATTACGTTATTGTGCTGAAAACCTTAATTTAATGGGGTTTTTATCAGAAAATAGATTTAAGTTACTAAAGTGGCTAATTTGCATGTCTTTAGTAATAAAACCTAATAAAACCGCACTATAACGTATAGAAATAACAAAAATTGTTTAGAAATGTAGATAAGTAATCTTATTTACTAATCTTGATAATTTCTTTGGGAGGAGGTGAAAGGCATGAACAAGACAGAACTTATTAATGCAGTTGCTGAGGCTAGCGAGCTTTCTAAAAAGGACGCTACTAAAGCAGTTGATGCTGTTTTTGATGCGATTTTAGATGCTTTGAAAAACGGTGATAAAGTACAATTAATCGGCTTCGGAAACTTTGAAGTACGCGAGCGTGCAGCACGTAAAGGTCGTAACCCACAAACTGGTGAGGAAATCGAAATCGGTGCAAGCAAAGTTCCAGCTTTCAAACCAGGTAAAGCGCTTAAGGATGCAGTAAAATAATTACATAATTTATTGCTTTAAGCGAATAGGCTTAAGCAAAAAGGTCATGGAAAATTCCATGGCCTTTTTTCTTTCACCTATTGTAAAGATAGGTTCCTTGAAATACTTTGTTTTTGCTTGAACTGTAAATTGTGCTAATATGTATTTGTCATATATACTTAACAGATATACATTAGGAGGAATTTAGAATGTCACAAGTAAATCGTGCCCAAATTGAAGAGGCGGTACGTTTAATATTAGAAGCAATTGGTGATGATCCAAACAGGGAAGGTGTTCTTGATACACCTAAGCGTGTAGCAAAAATGTATGAAGAGGTTTTTAGTGGCTTAAATGAAGATCCTAAGCAACATTTTGAAACAATATTTAGTGAAGACCATGAAGAACTAGTATTAGTAAAAGATATCCCATTCTATTCTATGTGTGAACACCATCTGGTGCCTTTTTATGGGAAAGCTCATGTAGCGTATATACCTAAAAATGGTCGCGTCACTGGATTAAGTAAATTAGCAAGAGCGGTTGAAGCTGTTGCAAAAAGACCTCAATTACAAGAACGAATCACTTCAACAGTTGCTGATAGTATGATGGAAAAACTAGAGCCACATGGTGTTATGGTAGTTGTTGAAGCAGAGCATATGTGCATGACTATGCGCGGAGTAAAAAAACCTGGCTCGAAAACTGTTACCACTGCAGTCCGTGGAACTCTTGCCGATGATGCAATTGCTAGGTCTGAAGTGCTTTCCTTAATAAAATATTAAGGTGAATTATTTTTACTATTGGAGTGAAGAAAGTGGAAAAGCGCAATCCGCAAAATAACGAGTATGTGGTCATAAAGGCTATTGAAGATGGAGTAAGTGTAATAGGCTTAACGAGAGGCACTGATACTAGATTTCATCATTCAGAAAAGCTGGACAAGGGAGAAGTGCTTATTGCCCAATTCACTGAGCATACTTCAGCCATTAAAATTAGAGGAAATGCCCAAATTCTCACACAGTATGGTGAAGTGGAAAGTGAAATAAAGAAATAGGTGTTTGAAAAGTTAAAATTGATTAAATGATTATTTTGTGAATTCCTGCCCATAAGATACCTTTTATGATATAATGGTGTCTGCCTTGTTTTTAAAGATATGAATAGGATCTTCTTTATTTTATGGGCATGAATTTTCCTTTTTAAATAGAAAATAAGAATACATAAAGACATTACTTCGGGGAAGCAAGGGTGATTAAATTGCAGGACATTCGACAAAAATTTACAAATATTAGAGAGCAGATCGGAAAAAAAGTTTTTGACGCATACCTGCTCGACTATATTGAGACGCCCATCATTGATGAAGATAAGCTCCTTATCCTTATTTCAATCATGGACCGTATCGAATTGTCGTATAGTAAAATGCAAAATTACACCATGTCAACGATGCTTATACAAATTGCCCTTGACACCCATGAACATATAACAAACTTTTCAAAAGATGAAAAAAGCCGACAATTAACGGTTTTAGCTGGGGATTATTTTAGCGGACTATATTATAAGCTACTGGCTGATTCAGATGATATAACGCTTATTAAGACACTTTCTGAAGGAATCAAACAAGTGAATGAACAAAAAATCACTGTTTATCAAAAAGAATCAGATGGTATCGAAAAGTTAATGGCAAGTATAAAAGTAATTGAGAGTGCTTTACTAATTAAACTATCAGAGGTTTTTAAAGTAGAGTTATGGAATGATTTCTTAGCACATTTATTTCTATTCAAACGATTAATAAAAGAAAAAAACCAATTTATTCAGACAAAAAGTTCATTATTATTTGAGGCGCTGAAAAAAATTGTTTTCCCAATTAATGAATACAGATTAAAAGAGATTTCGGGTGAACAACAAAATCATTTACTAATGATTTGTGATCAATATATTGAGTTATCAAGACAAATTATTGAAAAAGGATTAAACCAGCTTCCTTATTTAAATGATGTGCTAGAAACGAGAATTTCAACGTTATTAAAAGAAAATAAGCCATATGCAAAAACTTTTGTGGAAGAAGGGTAAAAACATGCAGCAATCGAAAGAACAGCGAGTTCACAATGTCTTTGAAAAAATTTCTGATAACTATGATAAAATGAACTCTGTTATTAGTTTTCAGCAGCATATCAAGTGGCGCAAAGACACCATGAAAAAAATGAATGTACAACCCGGTTCAAAAGCACTCGATGTTTGTTGTGGAACAGCTGATTGGACGATTGCCTTAGCAGATGCTGTTGGGCCTGACGGAAAAGTTGTTGGCTTAGATTTTAGTCAAAATATGCTTAAAGTAGGCGTTGAAAAGGTAAAAGAGCTAGGGTTAAAGCAGGTCGAACTAGTTCATGGAAATGCCATGGAGCTTCCTTTCCCAGATAATAGTTTTGACTATGTAACAATTGGCTTTGGTTTAAGAAATGTACCTGATTACCTTCAGGTGTTAAAAGAAATGCAACGAGTTGTAAAACCTGGTGGGATTGTTGTTTGCTTAGAGACATCGCAGCCAACCTTGATCGGCTATAAACAGCTTTACTATTTTTACTTCCGTTTTATTATGCCGATGTTCGGTAAATTACTCGCTAAGAGCTATAATGAATATGCGTGGCTTCATGAATCAGCAAGGGATTTTCCAGGGATGAGGGAGCTTGCCCGTATGTTTGAACAAGCCGGATTAACCGAGGTGAAATACAAGCCTTATAGTGGTGGAGCAGCTGCTGTTCATATTGGTAAAAAGAAATAACGGATTGAAATCGAAGACAGGATGAAAAGCAGGGTGAATACAATGAAATTAAAAATGATGTATTCATTTTTGAATTCGGATATTAACTTAATAGAAAAAAAGCTTGAAGAGACGATTCAAACCGAGTCTCGTTTACTCAAACAAGCTTCTATGCATACATTACAAGCCGGAGGAAAAAGGATTCGTCCTGTTTTTGTTTTGCTTGCAGGTAAATTTGGACATTATGATATACATGTGATGAAAAATGTTGCTGTTGCCCTTGAACTTATTCATATGGCTTCACTTGTTCATGATGATGTGATTGACGATGCTGACCTTCGCCGTGGTCAACCAACCGTTAAATCCAAATGGGATAACAAAATTGCAATGTACACCGGTGACTTTGTTTTCGCTCTTGCATTAGAATTGATGACAAATATTAAAAATCCCGCTGCCCACAAAATACTAGCCAATACAATCGTAGAAGTGACAGTAGGGGAAATTCAGCAAATAAAAGATAAATATCGTTTTAATCAAAATCTCAGAGATTATCTCCGCAGAATTAAGAGAAAAACTGCCCTATTAATTGCTGTTAGTTGTCAACTAGGTGCGATAGCTGCTGGTGTTGAAGAATCTGTTCATAAAAAACTGTATCGTTTCGGTTATTATGTGGGTATGTCCTTCCAAATAACGGATGATATTTTAGATTTTACGGGTACAGAAAAAGAACTTGGAAAGCCTGCAGGAAGTGACCTCCTCCAAGGAAATATCACTGCACCAGCACTTTACGCAATGGAAAACGCTGCAATTCGGCAAGAAATCCTAAAGGTACATGCAGAAATGGATTCTACCGAAATTACTAAAATTATCTCTCTAATTAAACAATCAGGTGCTATCGAGAAATCAATCGCACTAAGTGACCGCTACTTAGATAAAGCTTTAGCTGTACTGGAAGAATTACCTGCAAACAAAACACAAAAAACACTTCGTGATATTGCAAAGTTTATTGGGAGAAGAAAGTTTTAAATGCATTCATCTAATTATATCAACTTGCGCAATATTCGAAAAAATGGTAACATTTTTCATGGATTGTTTTCGACTAACAATCAATATACATAATTAATTAGGAGTGGAATTCATGGAAAAAACATTTTTAATGGTAAAGCCTGACGGCGTACAGCGTAATTTAATCGGTGAAATCGTTTCCCGATTTGAAAGAAAGGGCTTCCAATTGGTTGGAGCAAAGTTAATGAACATTCCTACTGAACTTGCGGAAGAGCATTATGGTGAGCACAAGGAGCGCCCTTTCTTCGGAGAATTAGTAGACTTTATTACTTCTGGTCCTGTTTTCGCAATGGTTTGGCAAGGTGAAAATGTAATTGCTACTGCCCGCCAAATGATGGGATCTACTAATCCAAAGGATGCAGCGCCAGGAACAATCCGTGGAGACTTTGGATTAACAGTTGGTAAAAATGTTATTCATGGATCGGATTCTCCTACTAGTGCTGAGCGTGAAATCGGCTTATTCTTTAAGGATACTGGAGTAGTTGAGTACACAAAATTAGTAAACGAATGGATTTACTAATCTAAATAACTTAGAGGCACTTGTATAGCATTATACGAGTGCCTTTTTGTATACGATTACAAAATATTTTTCCTTATTTTCTGAATAGTTATACTAGGTTTATTGAGCATGATATGTTATATTGATACATAATTCTTTAATGAGTTGAAGGGGGAAAGAGAATGGGGATTAGATACTTAACAGCGGGAGAATCTCATGGACCGCAACTAACAACAATTTTAGAAGGCTTTCCTGCTGGGATGCCATTATTAGCTGAGGATATTAATGAGGGACTAGCAAGACGTCAAAAAGGTCATGGTCGTGGGAGAAGAATGCAAATCGAGAAAGATACGGCAGAAATCGTATCAGGTGTTCGACATGGACAAACACTTGGCTCACCAATTGCCCTTGTGGTTAAGAATAATGACTGGAAGCACTGGACGAATATTATGGGTGCTGAACCTTTAAAAGAAGGACAGGAAGACGAAATTAAGCGTAAAATAACGCGTGCTAGGCCGGGTCATGCTGACTTAAATGGAGCAATAAAATATGGCCACCGAGATATGAGGAATGTTCTTGAACGTTCATCAGCCCGTGAGACAACTGTAAGGGTGGCAGCAGGTGCAGTTGCAAAGAAATTGTTATCCTTAGTTGGTGTGGATGTCGTTGCTCACGTAGTAGAAATTGGCGGAGTGACAGCCAAGGTTGACTCTTCGTTATCCATTGATGAACTGAAGGAAAGAGCAGAACTTTCACCTGTTCGTGTAGCAGATCCAAATGTGGAAGTAGAAATGATGGCTGCAATTGATGATGCAAAGAAAAATGGAGATTCAATTGGTGGGATTGTAGAGGTTATTGTCACAGGCATGCCTGCCGGAATTGGAAGTTATGTTCATTATGACCGGAAACTAGATGCAAAGCTAGCAGGTGCCATTGTCAGCATTAATGCATTTAAAGGTGTTGAATTTGGAATTGGCTTTGAGGCAGCAAGAAAGCCTGGAAGTGAAGTGCATGATGAAATTGCTTGGAATGAAGAGATGGGCTATTACCGCAAGACCAACCGGTTGGGTGGTTTTGAGGGAGGAATGACAACAGGAATGCCGATTGTTGTTAGAGGTGTGATGAAGCCAATCCCAACCCTTTATAAGCCTTTGATGAGCGTCGATATTGAGACGAAAGAGCCTTTTGCTGCCAGTGTAGAACGTTCAGATAGCTGTGCTGTACCTGCTGCAGCTGTAGTGGCAGAACATGTCATTGCTTGGGAGCTAGCCAACTCACTAGTGGAACAATTTTATAGTGATCGTTTTGATACTTTTATGGATGAAATTAAAAGGCAGCGTGAATATGCGAGGGAGTTTTAATGGACACCATTCAAATTCAAACGGAGTCGAAAAGTTATCCTGTCTTTGTTGGTGAAGGTGTAAGAAAAGAATTGAATGATTTTTTATCCAATCATCTAACTGACCTAACAAGAATATTAATTATTACGGATGAAACTGTTGCCAAACTTCATTTACAAGAACTACAAACGGTTCTAGGTAATTGGAACCCTATTATTTTTATAGCTCCAAGCGGAGAAAAGGCAAAAACCTTTGATGTATATTATCAAGCACTTTCTACAGCACTCGAAAACGGACTTGACCGAAAATCTGTTATTCTTTCCTTTGGTGGCGGAGCAGTAGGAGATTTGTCAGGCTTTGTTGCAGCTTCCTACATGAGAGGGATTCCGTTTATCCAAGTCCCGACTACAATATTAGCTCATGATAGTGCGGTAGGTGGTAAAGTTGCAATTAATCATCCGCTTGGGAAAAATATGATTGGAGCTTTTTATCAGCCAGAAGCTGTTTTTTACGACTTGGAATGGTTAAAAACGCTTCCAGTGAAAGAAATTCGCTCTGGTTTTGCTGAGGTTATTAAGCATGCACTTATTTCTGATTCTGACTTTCTTTATTGGCTACAAGCAAATGTTCCTGATATCCAATCAATTAGCCAAGAGCGATTAGCTGATTCCTTAATAAAGGGTATAGGAATTAAAAATAAATTTGTATCTCAGGATGAAAGAGAAACAGGAGTACGAGCGTATTTGAATTTTGGTCATACATTAGGACATGCGATTGAATCGGAAATGGGATATGGGAACTTCACCCATGGGGAAGCCGTAATGATTGGAATGGTGTATGCCTTAAAACTCAGCAATCAACTTTTGAATTTATCGTTTAATGTAACCGAATTTGTTCAATGGGTGACAGAACTAGGATATGATATAAAACTGCCAAGTCATTTATCCTTTGAACAATTACTGAGAAAAATGAAGCAGGATAAAAAGTCAGTTGGTGAATCGTATCGGTTTGTATTATTGGAACAAATTGGTCAGCCAAAACTACAGGAAGTATCTGAAAAGGTTTTGTTAGAAGAACTAAAAAGGTTATAAAAAGGGGGATTTTCATGATCAGAGGGGTAAGAGGAGCTACGACTGTTACTGAGAACTCGGAAGAGGCTATCGTTTCTGCGACTGAAGAGCTTCTAACAAATATGATAGAAATGAATGAAATACATCCCGATTCAGTTGCATCTATATTCATTTCTACAACCGAAGATGTTAATGCAGCTTTTCCAGCAAAGTCACTACGGAGGTTTCAAGGATGGACTTTTGTGCCTGTTATGTGTATGCGCGAAATTCCAGTTCAGAATTCCTTGAACATGTGTATAAGAATAATGATGCATGTAAATACATCAAAATCACAACAAGAAATCCAGCATATCTATTTAAATGAAGCGAAATCACTAAGGCCTGACCTTGACAGTAGGTTATCATTATAAGAGAATCCTGTTAAAAGAAAGTTATTACCATAAACGATTGGAGTGGGGAAAATGAGATGGAAAGAACAATTATTAACACTGACTCCCTATCAACCAGGAAAATCAATTGAGGCAGTAAAGAAAGAGTTTAAATTGGATCAGATTGTCAAATTGGCATCCAATGAAAATCCTTTTGGATGTTCTAAACAGGCAATGGCTGCTCTTCAAGACCATCAATCTAGTATGGCTATCTATCCTGATGGGTATGCGACTCATTTAAGAGAGACACTTGCTTCTTTTTTAAATGTTGGTGTGGAAGAACTTATTTTAGGAAATGGTTCAGACAATCTAATTCAAATTATTTCTAGAGCACTATTACATTCCAATGCTAGTACGATTATGGCGACACCAACCTTTTCCCAGTATAAGCATAATGCTGTTATTGAAGGTGCCGTTATTAAGGAAATCCCGCTTGTAGAAGGTGAACATGATTTAGATGCTATGCTAGAGGCTGTTGACGAGCAGACCAATATTATTTGGG
Organism: Bacillus sp. SLBN-46; assembly: GCF_031453555.1. Classification (GTDB taxonomy): domain Bacteria; phylum Bacillota; class Bacilli; order Bacillales; family Cytobacillaceae; genus Neobacillus. Next base: position 2,186,755 of record NZ_JAVIZM010000001.1, read on the forward strand.
TATGTAGCCCAAATAACCCAACAGGTACATATATACCAGAACATAAATTAACTAACTTCCTTGATCGGGTTCCATCACATATTCTTGTTGTTCTTGATGAAGCGTACTATGAGTACGTTGTGGCGGATGATTACTATGATTCCATTAATCTAACACGAAAATATGAAAATTTAATTGTCCTAAGAACTTTTTCTAAAGTGTACGGACTAGCTGCTTTAAGGGTTGGCTATGGGGTTGCGAATTCAGCGATTATCAAAGCGCTTGAACCTGCTAGGGAACCGTTTAATGTGAATACTTTAGGGCAATTAGCAGCAGCTGCTGCCGTGAAGGACCAGGCTTTTGTCGAAGAATGTAAAATAAAAAATAGACAGGGTCTTGAACAATTCTATTCATTTTGTGAGAAATTTGATCTTAACTATTACCCTTCTCAGACCAATTTTATACTAATTGATTGTCAAACAGACGGGGATGAGGTTTTTCATTATTTACAAACAAAAGGATATATCGTACGTTCCGGTAGACCACTTGGCTTTCCAACTGCTGTTAGAATTACGGTTGGTTCTTCTGATCAGAACGAAGGTGTACTAAACGCATTAAGTGAATTTCTAGCTGAAAAGTAAACATGTTCTTGCGCTTTTCATAATAGGGGGAAAATCAATGAAAGGCCGGGTTTTTGTTATTGGTTTAGGGTTGATTGGCGGTTCATTAGCTTTATGTATCCAAAAAGAACATAAAGCAACCATTATTGGATTTGATATTAACAGCGAACAAGCCCGTCTTGCCAAAATGTTGGGGGTAATTGACGAGATAGCTGAAAGTATTACTGCTGGTGCAATAAATGCGGATTTAATTATTATCGCTGCACCTGTTAATGAGACGAAACAAATTATTCAGTTGCTTTCAGAGTTACCATTAAACCCCAATGTCATTGTGACTGATACAGGAAGTACAAAAACAAAAATAGTAGAAAGTGCGACTAGCTTAAAGGAGCAAGGTATCACTTTTATTGGTGGACATCCGATGGCTGGCTCTCACAAAAGTGGTGTTTCTGCTGCGAAAGAAATACTATTTGAAAATGCATTTTATTTACTAACACCTGAAAAGCATATTGAAAATAGTAAGGTAGACCAATTGAGAAATTGGTTAAAAGGGACTAATGCAAAATTTTTAATGATATCCCCAGAAACTCATGACTATCTTACCGGAATTGTGAGCCATTTTCCGCATATTATTGCGGCATCAATTGTTCGACAAACAGAAAAATTATCAGAATCTGAAAGTCTCATTCCCCGGTTGACTGCAGGCGGATTTAGGGATATAACTCGTATCGCCTCAAGTAGTCCCGAGATGTGGAAAGATATTTTACTTAATAATCGGGAAATTTTAATAAGTTTGCTAGAACAATGGCAGGATGAAATGAATGGGATAAAAGCATTACTTGAAAGTGAAAATAGCGGGGCAATTTTCAAGTATTTCAAGCAAGCAAAGGAATTTCGTGATGGTTTGCCGCAGAAGGAAAAAGGAGCTATTCCTGCCTTTTATGATTTGTTTGTAGATGTACCAGATTACCCTGGCGTAATTTCTGAAATAACTGGCTACCTAGCTAAAGAAAACATTAGTATTACAAATATTAGAATTCTAGAAACAAGAGAAGATATTAATGGAGTTCTAGTTATCAGTTTTCAATCCGATGAGGACCGGCAAAGAGCAGAACGATGTATTGGTATCTACTCAAGCTACGCAACCTCCATTGGTTTCTAACAAAAAATGATTTAAAAAGGTGATTTTTATGGCAGCATTAACACTTAAGACTGATATTGGCCGTTTATTTGGTGAGGTCACCATCCCTGGAGATAAATCAATCTCTCACCGGTCGGTAATGTTTGGTTCCGTTGCACATGGTGTGACAACGGTAACTAACTTTTTAAAGGGTGATGATTGTTTAAGTACCATCTCCTGTTTCAGGAAACTAGGTGTAAGAATTGAGGAAAGTAATGACCAACTACGGATCTTCGGAAATGGCTTTGAAGGGCTAACAGAGCCCAATGATCTATTGGATGTTGGCAACTCTGGGACGACAATTCGATTATTAATGGGTATATTGGCGGGAAGACCGTTTTTTTCATCGTTAATTGGTGATGAGTCAATTGGAAAAAGACCCATGACAAGGGTAACCAATCCATTATCAAATATGGGGGCAAAAATAGATGGGAGACATAATGGATCCTATACTCCCCTTTCTATTCGTGGTGGGCATTTAAAATCAATCAACTATACCCTCCCTGTTGCAAGTGCGCAGGTGAAATCTGCACTCATACTAGCTGGTTTACAGGCGGATGGAATGAGTCAGATCATTGAGCCTGCTGAAACTCGTGACCATACTGAAAGAATGATTCGTAGATTCGGTGGCGAAATCGAAAAAGATAACAAAGTAATAACGGTCAAAGGTGGTCAAAAGCTAACAGCTGCTTCGATCCATGTTCCTGGTGACATTTCTTCAGCTGCCTTTTTCTTAGTTGCAGGGGCAATCATATCAGAGAGTGAAATTCACCTTAAAAATGTTGGCCTTAACTCAACTAGAACAGGGATTATAGAGGTATTGCAAAAAATGGGTGCTGATTTAGAAATCCATGAAAATCAGGACAACAAGTTTGAACCTACCGGAGACCTAATTATCAAGTCGTCATCGCTTAGGGGAACAATCATCGAAGGTGATTTGATTCCAAAATTAATTGACGAGATTCCAATTATTGCTCTTATGGCAACTCAGGCTGAAGGGGACACAATCATTAAAGATGCAGAAGAGCTAAAGGTAAAAGAAACCAATCGGATTGATACGGTGGTACAAGAACTAAAAAAATTAGGGGCATCAATAGAGGCGACTGAGGATGGGATGGTTATCCATGGAAAGTCCAAATTACATGGTGGAGTTGTTTCAAGCCACGGAGATCACCGCATTGGGATGATGCTGGCTGTAGCCGCCCTCCTGAGTAAGGAAGAGGTCCTTCTGGAGAAACCAGAAGCTATTTCCGTTTCATATCCTAACTTCTTTGAACATTTAAATAACCTTATTCAATAAAGCTGCACATGTTGCGGCTTTATTTTTGTTAGGAAAACAATCTGAAGTCATAGTTTTGTCATTTTGAGCATAGCTTGTCTTAAAGAGAAAAGCGGGTGGTGTGCACTTGTATATCATTGAAAATGCCAATATCCTTAAAGGGGAGCGTCTAACGTCATGTTCAATCCTAGTTACAGAAGATCGGATAACTACAGTTCAAGGTAGTTTACCTCATTATCGGTTAATGAAGATGGATGTTGAACCATTTTTTATGACCCCTACTTTTGTTTTTTTAAATTCAACCATCCCAAATATACGGTCCTTTCCAGAGATGAAAAAATGTTTGATTGAACAATTCCTTTTAAAGGGCTGTACTACCTTATTTACCTATGCAAATGTTTTTTATGAAAATGAATTAGAAGAAAAGATAAATGAAGTAAAAACCTCATTAATAAGTTGCCCGATTGATTTTATTATTGGGGTGAAGATTCCTATACGCCTTATAACACCAAACTTTATTAGAAACTGTAAGAAAAATAAAGTGCCAGCCATATTCGTTGAACTTACAAACCAAGATGAGTTAGAAAAAATACCCTGGGGATGGATAAGGGAAGCCTTATTTCCTTTTAACTGCCCACTTTTTCCAATAATTTCTCCCACATTAAAGAAGGAACCAAAGGCAGTCTTGTCGAAATGGAAAGGTATCATGTTAAAAGAAAAAATACCTGCACACTACGAGGATATAATTGAAGATCAACCCTTGCCAGTACCGTTACTAAATAAAATTGGTTTATATCCGCAAAAAGCTAGCCTAATGAGCGGAACCGAGTTAAGCTATAACTTGTATTTAAGAGGTAAAGAAATCAAGAAGGTTGATGAACTTCATTTATTTCATTATCATGGTGATAGACTTGCAGTTACAGTTCACAAAGGAAAGGTGATCCGTTCAGCGGGAAATGTTTTATTTAAACCTGGAAATGGAGAACATGTTAAGGTGCGAACCCCATCTTATTTTTCTTTGTAAAATCAAGGGGGAGAAGAGGTATTATTCAATGGACAGAGTAAATAAAATTATTAGCTTGTTAGAAAACGGCCAACATAATGAGGCCTTAACTGAATATAATGTTGTATTAAATAGCGGCATGCCTGAAGAGAAATATTTACTTGGAGAAGAGTTGTACCAATACGGTTTCCTAGAGGAAGCTAAGGCTTTAATTGAGGATCTGTTAAAAATTTACCCTGAAGAGGGAGAGCTTCTTGTTTTGCTAGGGGAAATATTAGTTGAGGCAGGAGAGGAAGAAGAAGCCATTCTTGTCCTTGAAAAAATTTCAGAACAAGATGCTAATTATGGACAGTCATTATTATTGCTAGCAGACCTTTATCAAATCCAGGGTCTTTATGAGGTATGTGAAAGAAAACTTTTAAAAGCTAAAGAAATATTGCCAAATGAAGTAATCATTGATTTTGCTTTAGGTGAGCTATTTAGTGAACAAGGCGAAGTAACAAAGGCAATGAATGCTTATGAAGTGGTTTTAAAGGAAGAACACGAAATTGCCGGGGTCAATATACATCAAAGAATGGCTGACTTATTGAGCGCTTCTGGAGCTTTTGAGGATGCGTTGATGTTTTATGATAAAGCACTGGATGAAAAGTTAGAAATTAACACATTATTTGGTTATGCTTTTACTGCGCTCCAGGCAGGTTACAACCGGACTGCCATTGAAAAATTTAATGAACTAAAAGGCCTTGATCCAGAATACCATTCACTTTATTTACATCTCGCAAAGGCCTATGAGCGGGAAGAGGAACTAGAAAATAGCCTTGAGGCAATAAAAGAAGGAATTAAACAAGACGAATTTAATAAAGAACTATTTTTTTATGGTGGTAAAATAGCTATCAAGCTAGGAAAGGGAAATGAATCAGAGGAATTTTTCCGTGAGTCTCTTGCATTAGATCCAGGGTTTACGGAAGCAGCTCTTACCTTAAATAAACTCTTTTTTCAACAAGAACGGTATGAGGACGTTATTGAGCTAATTTCTCAGATTGAGTATGTAGAGGATGAAGAACCTCAGCTTTTATGGGATTCAGCACTTGCATATGAGAAGCTTGAAGCATATTCATACGCATTAGACAAATATGAAAGTGCATATACTTTCTTTAAGAATAATGAAGCCTTTTTACATGATTTTGGTTATTTTCTAATTGAGGAAGGAAAAAACGACCGAGCCGCCGAAATTTTTAAACAACTACTAATTGATGATCCAACAAATGAAGAGTACTTAGATTTACTCGACCGATTAACCGAATTACAAGATTAAGAATGCTGATTATGCAGAGGAGGGAAACTATCATGGCAACCCCTGTTTCTGTCAACGAGAAGAAGGACTTTATTCGCTGGTTTTTAAATCACTACCAATTAAAGAGGAGAGAATGTGTTTGGATTCTAAACTATTTAATGAGCCACGATCAGCTAATGGAAAAGGTTCATTTTGTTGAGCAAGCACAGTACTGTCCAAGAGGGTTGATTATGTCTACACACTGTGTAGATAAGGTACCATTTCGGTTCTATAAGGAAAATGTCATGACAACCGATGCAGAAAAATCCTTTCATGATATCCGGCTTAATCGGGATGAGGATATATTTATCCAGTTAAACTTTCATGCTTCTAATCAAGCTCATCAATATGCTGCTGTCCTAGAAGAAAATCCATTCGTTCCAAAACATTTACAAGTGAATGAAAAGGATGGAGTAATTGCAGAACAACTTCTACAGAATAGTATAAAACGTTTTCAACGTGAGAAGTTACTTCAATTGATTGATGAAGCTCTTGACAAACAAGATCGCAGGGCATTTGAAATGTTAACAGAAAAATTAAATAAACTAATGGCTGTTGAACAAAAGGGAAGCTTGCGCTAAGCATGCTTCTTTTTTTTATTTTGCTTTTGTTGTGTTTAAAAAATAATGATAATATATGGATAGTAATCAAAAAGGTTGGTGTAAATAAAATGAAATGGGTTCCACAAGATATAGAGACTTACATAACTGCGAAGGAATACGTAGATACTGCTATTATACCGCTTTATGCTGTTTCAGTTGGAGAGGATATGAAACAATCAGCCGCTTCGGCTGAGTTTATTACTTTATTAACAAATCATTTAGAGAGACAGTTTACAGGAAGATTATTATTATTCCCGCCTTTTACTTATCTCAAAAATGAGGAGAGAGAAAAAAGTGTAACAACCTTACTGGAGTGGGAAAAGACGATTTCACAAGGATCATTTAAGCATTTGTTTTACATAACATCCGACATTGATTGGAGAAATCGGGAAGAAGAACTAAATGGATCATTAATCTGGCTGCCAACTCTCCCGCTTGAACAGATGAATAATTCACAGAAAATGGAAATGATTGATAGCCAAGTAAAGCAGCTTTTTGTTCTTTTTACGCAAAAATGGCATGAAAATGAGTAAAACTATTCATATTATATGTTTTTAAAATAGTATGATATTGACCTTGCTTGCAGATTGATATATCATTGTTATGTCCTAGTTTTATATGTGTTTAATTTATTGTCCGCTGGACTTAACTTCGTGAATAGAGGGGGGATAATCATGAGTAAAGAGCGCGTTTCAAGACGTCAATTTTTGAGCTACACATTAACAGGTGTAGGTGGTTTCATGGCAGCCGGCATGCTAATGCCAATGGTTCGTTTTGCTGTGGATCCAGTATTAAAAGCCGAAGAAGGCGGAGACTTTATCGCAACAAAGCAAAAAGTTTCTGAAATAACAAAGGAACCAGTTCGAGTTGACTTTACCTTTAAGCAAAAGGATGCTTGGTATGAGTCAGAAGTAACGAATACGGCTTGGGTTTATAAGGGTGACGATGGAAAAATTATGGCCTTATCGCCTGTTTGTAAACACCTAGGCTGTACGGTTAACTGGAATACTGACAAGGAACATCCAGGTCAATTCTTCTGCCCATGTCATTACGGCCGTTATGAGAAAAACGGTAAAAACATTGCAGGTACACCACCGTTAGCACCACTTGATTTGTATCCATACAAGGAAAAAGACGGGTACCTTTATTTAGGAAAAGCTCAACCACGGAAGGAGGCGTAATCATTGTTAAACAAAATTTACGATTGGGTAGATGAACGTTTAGATATTACGCCTTTGTGGCGCGATATCGCAGACCATGAAGTACCAGAGCATGTTAATCCAGCGCATCACTTTTCAGCGTTTGTTTATTGCTTTGGCGGTCTAACATTCTTCGTAACTGTCATTCAAATTTTATCTGGTATGTTCTTAACAATGTACTATGTACCAGATATTAAAAACGCTTGGGAATCTGTTTATTATCTTCAAAATGAAGTTGCTTTTGGACAAATCGTACGTGGAATGCATCACTGGGGTGCAAGTTTAGTACTTGTCATGATGTTTTTACATACACTTCGCGTCTTTTTCCAAGGTGCCTATAAAAAGCCTCGTGAATTGAACTGGGTTGTCGGAGTTCTTATTTTCTTCGTCATGCTTGGTTTGGGTTTTACAGGTTATTTATTACCATGGGATATGAAAGCGTTATTTGCAACTAAAGTTGGTCTTCAAATTGCTGAAGCCACTCCATTCATTGGAACTTATGTGAAGGTTTTACTAGCAGGTCATGAACACATCGTTGGTGCTCAGACATTAACTCGTTTCTTTGCAATCCACGTATTCTTCTTACCTGGTGCATTGCTTGGATTAATGGGAGCTCACTTTATCATGATTCGTAAGCAAGGTATTTCTGGCCCACTATAAGATTAATCTGACATAGTATATTTTTTCTAATCTCTACGGAAAAAGGAGGGGATTTCTCGATGCATAAAGGTAAAGGTATGAAGTTCGTAGGCGATTCTCGTGTGTTAGCACCTGAAGCACGTAAACAGATGCTTCCTAAAGATTATTCAGAATACCCTGGTAAAACAGAGGCATTCTGGCCGAACTTCCTTTTGAAAGAATGGATGGTAGGAGCTGTATTTCTAGTCGGGTATTTATGCTTAACAGTAGCACATCCAGCTCCGCTTGAAAGGATTGCTGATCCAACTGATACAGGATATATTCCATTACCAGACTGGTATTTCTTGTTCCTGTACCAATTATTAAAATACTCATTTGCATCTGGTCCATATACAGTTATTGGTGCAATGATTATGCCTGGACTTGCTTTTGGAGGACTATTATTGGCACCGTTCCTTGATCGTGGACCGGAACGCCGCCCAACAAAGCGTCCACTTGCTACTGGATTCATGTTACTGGCGCTAGCTTCCATCGTGTTTTTAACTTGGGAATCTGTTGCTACTCATGACTGGGCTGCTGCAGAACGTCAAGGTAAGATTGTTCCTAAAGTGGAAATCGATAAGTCAAGTGAAGGCTACCAAATTGCTAGTAAAAACACTTGTATAACTTGTCATGGTGAAAATCTTCAAGGTGGTGCTGGTGCACCAACGCTAATTGGAACTGGTTTATCAGCTGATGAGGTAGCGAAGATTGCTAAAGAAGGTAAAGGCGGAAAAATGCCTCCAGGTATCTTTAAAGGTACGGATGAAGAGTTAAAGAAACTTTCAGAATTTATTTCTGGATTAGGTAAAGAATAATTAAATTCAGAAAAGCTGACGTGGATTCGTCAGCTTTTTTATTACATATCCTTACAAAATAGAAATTGAAAAGGGGAGATTTTGTGCGTTGGGTTTATCCTATCTTGGCAAATCGTTCAATCCTTCAAATCTTGCTTTTAATTAATATAGCAGGAACAATATATGGATATTATTGGTATGGGTGGCAACTTAAAGAAACACCATCAATTTTTCTTTTATTTGTTCCTGACAGTCCAACTGCAAGTTTATTTTTTGTGTTTGTCCTTATCGCATTTTTATTAAAGAAAAATTGGCCGATAATAGAAGCTTTAGCAATTGTCACACTTTTTAAATATGGGATCTGGGCCGTTGTCATGAATATCTTAGTTTACTTTGTTCAAGGAGACTTAGATTGGATTGGTTATATGCTAATTTTCTCTCATTTTGCCATGGCTGTTCAAGGACTTTTATATGCGCCTTTTTACCGCTTTAAATGGTGGCATTTAATTGTTACAGCTATTTGGACTTTACATAATGATGTCATTGATTACGTATTTTTCATGTTGCCTAGTTATCATATGCTTGATCGCTATACCCCACAGATTGGATACTTCACTTTTTGGCTCTCAATCGTTTCGATAGGCATTGCATATTATTTTGTCATTCGACCTGGAAGGTACAGCCTTGAAATAAAATAACCAAACATGGTCTAACCTTGTCCAGCTTTTCATACATTTTAATAGTGATGAAAGGGGGGACAAGGATTGAAAATGAAATGGTTACTAATATTTGCAATTGTCATTATGCTCACTCCCATAACTGTACATGCCGAACAGCAATCGCCAATGGAGAAGCTGGATGATATCTCTGATGAGGCTCTCCAAATGGTGAAGTTTCATAGATATGAGGATGCAAAAAAATTACTTGATTACTTTTCCGATCAGTTTATCAGTATTACTGGAACGGAAAAGCCCTTAACAATGGACGAGGTTAGGATTGTTAACACCTCCCATGATGAAGCGGTGGAAGCTGCTGTTAGTCCCAATATGAAATATGAGGAAAGATTAAATAAACTAACAAAATTCCGTCTTGTCATTGATGCAATCGCAACTAGTCATCAGCCCTTATGGACAGAAATGGAAGATCCAATTATGACTGCGTTTCACCAAGCCAAGGATGCAGCAATAAATGGTGATACGGCCCATTTTCACTCAAACTTCAATACTTTTTTATCATTATATAATGTCATATATCCAAGTATGAAAATTGATGTGCCAGTAGAAAATATACAAAGATTAGATGCCCGAATTGATTTTATTAATGAATATCGTTCCCAGGTTATAACTAATACAGACAGCCAACAAGAACTGACTGCACTCGATACAGATTTGAAAAATCTTTTTGCAAACATGGAAGAAGATGAAGCAGATCCATCACTATGGTGGGTCATTATTTCAACAGGCAGTATTATTATCATGACATTGTCTTATGTAGGCTGGCGCAAGTATCAGGGTGATAAAAATATGAAGAAAAACCGCTCAAGAGACCTAAAAGATTGACGCATCTAATCGGCTTTACTAAAATGAAAAGCATCAAGAGCTGATTAGGAGGATCAATATGTTATACCTTGTTTACTTTGCAGTGATTATTCTTATTCCACTCTGGGCCCAATTTAAAGTTAAAAATACCTTTTCAAAATATTCTCGAGTGCCCTCTTCAACCTATGTTAGAGGGGCCGAAGTTGCCAGGCAAATATTAAATTCTAATGGTCTCTTCAATGTAGCAGTTGAAGAGGGCAGAGGCTTTTTAAGCGATCACTATGACCCAAGGACGAAGACAGTGCGTCTATCGCCTGAAAATTATCATGGTCACTCCATTGCGGCAGCTGCAGTGGCCGCACACGAATGCGGACACGCCATCCAAGACTCTGAGGGTTATGCCTTCCTACGCTTTCGACATGCGTTAGTCCCGGTTGCCAATATAGGATCAAATTTTTCTTGGATTCTAATTATGATAGGAATATTTGCCCACCTGAGTGGTATGCTTTTACTTGGAATTATTTTTATGGCAGTAGCCGTTCTTTTTCAAGTTATCACCCTACCTGTTGAATTTAATGCTTCGAACAGGGCGATGGATCAAGTAGTTTCTTTAGGCTTAGTAGGGAATGGCGAAGAAAGGGAAGCAAAAAAAGTTTTAAATGCAGCAGCTTTAACTTATGTAGCTGCAGCTGCTGTTGCTGTACTTGAATTATTAAGACTGGTACTTATCTTCACGGGTATGAATAGAAGTGATGATTAATACCAATAAAAAAGGCTGACTCCTGTCAGCCTTTTTTAATCGCCTATCGGCATTTTATTTTCATCCAGTGTAAATCCTTCTCCATGAACATCATGAACGACCGAAATAGAAATAAATGCGTGTGGATCAACCGAAGTAATTAAATTTTTAAGACGGATTAACTCATTTTTAGCTACCACACAATATAAAACGTCACGGTCGTTTTTAGTATAAGAACCGTAACCTTTAAGAGCAGTAACTCCTCGATCCATTTCCTCCATAATTTTTTTGGAAATTTGTTCGTTTTTTTCAGAGATAATCATGGCTCCTCTAGCAGAATATGCGCCTTCCTGTATGAAGTCAATTACCCTTGCAGCAACAAAAACGGCAACAAGGGTATACATAGCTTCTTTATAATTTAAATAGGTTAATGAGATAGTGATGACACAAACATCAAATAAAAACATTGTTTTTCCCATGTTCCATCCTGCGAATTTTTGGACAAGTCTTGCGATAATGTCAACTCCGCCAGTTGTGCCGCCAAATCTAAAAATGATCCCTAAGCCTACCCCTGTAAAAACACCTGCAAATAAAGCTGCAAGGGTTAAATCATCTTTGAGAGGCATATCTAATGTATACCTCTGAAAGATCCACAAGAAAATCGATATTCCAACCGTGCCAAGTATGGTATAAATAAATGCGTTTCTCCCGAATAATTTCCACCCGATAATAAACAGAGGTATATTAAGTATTAAGTTTGTATAGGAAGGGTCCCATTTGAACAGGAAATAAAATAAAAGAGTAATCCCTGTAAACCCACCTTCGGCTAATTTGTTTTGCATATTAAAATTAACAAGTCCAAACGACATTATTGCTGCTCCTAATAGAATGAACAATATGTTTTTTATTTTAAGACCAAAAATCATGATCATGCCTCCTCTTCCATATATTTCTCTCTTTCGGCGGTTCTTATTATAGCGAATTAATATGGTTAGAGCAATGCGATGGCGAAAAGTACCTGTTACGAACGAAAACATTTGTAAATCAGCCTTAATTTAGCTAACATAAAAAAAGATATATATAGTAACTAAGTAAGATTTACTAGTGTTTTGGAAAGAGGTGAAAATAAATGGCCGCAAAGTCAATGAAGGAACTTCAAAAAGAGGTTGATACATACATTGGGCAATTTAAGGAAGGTTATTTTAGTCCTCTTGCTATGCTTGCTAGACTGACTGAAGAGTTAGGAGAGTTAGCTAGAGAAATAAATCATTACTATGGTGAGAAACCAAAAAAATCAAGTGAAACTGAAAAGGCGATTGAGGAAGAGCTTGGCGATCTTCTTTTTGTAATCATCTGTTTAGCTAATTCCTTACATATCGATCTAGAAGAGGCTCATGATATGGTCATGAATAAATTCAATACAAGGGACAAGGACCGCTGGACAAAAATTAATCAGGATAATAGGGAGTGAAGAAGATGAGTAAAGTTAAGATAATTATTGCTGGCCCCCGTGGACGTATGGGGAGTGAAGCTGTAAAGCTTGTAACAAATACAGAACAGTTTGAACTAGTAGCGGTACTTGATCATAAATTTGATGGAATGATGCTTAGTGATATTGAGGGGTTTCAATCAATTTCAAGTGTGCCCGTATATACAGACATTGTGAAATGTCTGGAAACCATAGAAGCAGATGTGTTAATTGATTTAACTACTCCAGAAGTTGGTATGTACCATGCCAAAACAGCCCTAGAATATAATGTCCGCCCAGTCGTGGGTACAACAGGTTTTTCCAAAGGGAATTTAGATGAATTACAGCAAATTTGTGAAGAAAAGAAATTAGGTTGTATTATCGCACCAAATTTTGCAATTGGTGCAGTTTTAATGATGAAGTTTTCGCAGATGGCTGCTAAATACTTTAACGATGTCGAAATTATTGAAATGCATCATGACCAAAAACTTGATGCCCCCTCTGGTACTGCAGTAAAAACAGCTGAGATGATCTCTGCTGTAAGAGCGGCAAAGAGACAGGGACATCCAAATGAAAAGGAAACACTACCTGGTGCACGCGGTGCAGAATTTGATGGGATGCACGTGCATTCTGTACGATTGCCTGGATTGGTTGCACATCAGCAGGTTTTATTCGGTTCAGATGGTCAGACGTTAACCATTCGCCATGACTCTTACAACCGCAGCTCATTTATGTCAGGTGTAAAGGTAGCGGTAGAGTCAGTCATGAAGAACCCGTCCTTTGTATATGGACTTGAAAATATTTTAGAATAGAGGTGAATTATGAATATTGCATTAATAGCGCATGATAATAAAAAAAATGATTTAGTACAATTTGTCACGGCATACCAAGTAATTTTTGGTAAACACACTTTATTCGCTACTGGAACCACAGGATTAAGAATTAGCGAGGCCACCGGCTTACATGTAACACGTTTTCAATCAGGTCCACTTGGTGGTGATCAGGAAATCGGTGCATTGATTGCAAAAAATAAAATGGATGCCATCTTTTTCTTCCGTGATCCACTAACAGCGCAGCCACATGAACCGGATGTAACGGCTCTCGTTAGATTATGTGATGTGTATGCTATCCCTCTAGCAACTAACATGGGTACGGCTGAATTACTGATTAGAGGTTTGGAGCTAGGGTTAATCGATTGGAGAAATATTGTAAAAAAGACTGGTGACGAAAATGAAGGGTGAACATTTACATATCCTTGCTTTTGGGGCCCATGCCGATGATGTAGAAATTGGCATGGCCGGTACCCTTTCGAAGCTTTCTTCAGAAGGAAAAAGGGTAGGAATTTGCGATTTGACGGATGCTGATCTTTCTTCTAATGGGAACGTTCAATTAAGAAAAGAAGAAGCAGCTCGTGCAGCAGAGATTTTAGGAGTATCCTACAGAGCTTCCCTTGCAATTCCTGACCGAGGATTATTCTTAAATGAAGACTACATAAAAAAAATAGTAAATGTAATCAGAACACATAAGCCCAAAATTGTATTTGCACCCTATTTTGAAGATCGTCATCCAGATCATGGTAATTGTTCCCGTCTTGTAGAGGAGGCGGTTTTTTCTGCAGGGATAAAAAAATATCATACAGGTATAGAAATGGAGCCACATCGAGTAGAGAAAGTATATTTCTATATGATTAATGGGTTTCATAAGCCTGACTTTACTATTGATATTTCTCCATTCATTGATAAAAAACTTTCTGCCTTACGTGCTTACCGGAGCCAGTTTGAACAGAGTGATCAAAGTATTGATACTCCATTGGTAAATGGATATATTGAAACGGTGGAAGCAAGAGAAAGAATGTTTGGGAAACTGGTCGGTGTAAGTTATGCAGAAGGATTTAAAACAAAAGTACCAGTACTCTTGGATCGTGATTTGATAGGAGATTAACCATAATGAAACTTAAAATAGGTATTACTTGTTATCCAACTGTTGGAGGATCGGGAGTAGTAGCAACAGAGTTGGGTAAGATGCTAGCAGAAAGAGGACATGAAATACATTTCATTTCTTCGAGCATGCCGTTTCGGCTAAACAAAATGTATCACAATATTTATTACCATCAAGTTGAAGTAAATCAGTATTCGGTTTTTCAATACCCACCATATGATATTGCTTTAGCTAGTAAAATGGCGGAGGTTGCAAATCGAGAAAAACTAGATGTTCTTCATGTCCATTACGCAATCCCACATGCTGTTTGTGCTATACTAGCCAAACAAATGAGTAATCGAGATATTAAGATTGTCACCACCTTACATGGGACGGATATTACTGTGCTGGGTTATGACCCATCCTTAACAGATGCGATTAAATTTGGAATTGAAAAATCTGATGCTGTGACTGCAGTATCGAACGCACTAGTGAATCAAACATATGAACTTATTCATCCGGATAAACAAATCGAAACCGTTTATAATTTTATTGATGAGCGAATTTACAAAAAGACTGATTCCTCATCATTGAAAGCTGAATTTGAAATAAAAGAGAACGAAAAGGTCATTATCCATGTTTCGAACTTCCGAGCAGTTAAAAGAGTTCAGGATGTCGTGAAAACTTTTGCGAAAATATCTGCAGTCATGCCTGCAAAACTATTATTAGTCGGTGATGGTCCTGAAATATCCATCGTGTGTAAACTTGTTAAACAGCTTGCACTGGAAGATCAAGTCATTTTTCTTGGTAAACAAGAGAATCTTGAGGAATTGTATTCCATTAGTGATTTGAAACTATTGTTGTCTGAAAAGGAAAGCTTCGGGCTCGTGGCTTTAGAGGCCATGGCTTGTGGGGTGCCTTGCATTGGTACGAATGTGGGTGGAATACCAGAAGTCATTCAACAAGGTCAAAACGGATTTATATGTGAGGTAGGAGATATTGAGGATATTACCACTAAAGCCATTTCATTGTTAAGTGATCCTCGACTTCATCTTGATTTTTCTAATCGCGCCATGGAAACAGTAAAAACTAAATTTATGGCCGACAAAATTGTAGAACAATACGAACAAATATATTTTAAATTAATGAATTAAGGTGAAGTGTATGATAGAACCTTTCTTATCAGCCATTCCTGTTCTAAAAATGTTAGAAGATGCTGGTTTTGAAGCCTATTTTGTGGGCGGGTCGGTTAGAGATTACCTATTAAAAAAGCAAATTAGTGATGTGGATATTGCGACATCTGCAACGCCTGAAGAAGTGAAAAGAATTTTCTCTAAGACTGTTGATATTGGAATAGAACATGGAACAGTCCTTGTTCTGTTCAATAGTGGATCGTATGAAGTAACTACGTTTCGGTCTGAAGCAGAGTATCTGGATTTTCGTAGGCCGAAAGAGGTTTCCTTTATTCGTAATCTAAAAGAAGATCTACAGAGAAGAGATTTTTCGATGAATGCAATTGCAATGGACCGGAATGGAATCTTAAAGGACCCCTTTGATGGTCAGTCGGCAATAAGGAGAAAAGTAATTCAGACGGTTGGTCTTGCAGAGGAGCGGTTTCACGAGGATGCCTTAAGAATGATGAGAGCGATTCGCTTTGTAAGCCAGCTTTCCTTTACAATTGAACAGGAAACATTAAATGCTTTAAGCAAACATACACATTTACTTGAACATATAGCGATTGAACGGAAGAGAGTAGAATTTGAGAAACTGTTATCTGGGAAAAGTCGGAAAGAAGCTTTTCAACTTTTGCTCGATACTGATTTGTATACCTACTTGCCAGGAATGAACCATAATAAAAAGCACTTAGAAGAGTTGGTACACTTTCAATGTGATCATTTAGGAAGGAAGGAAATGTGGTCCCTGCTAATTTATTGTTTAAAACTAAAAGGGAAAAAAGTCGAGTCATTTTTAAGAGACTGGCGTCTTCCGCTAAAAGATATTAGGGATATCCAGCTCATTGTACAATTTACGAGAATCAGACTAGAAAATGAATGGTCTCTAAGTCAGTTATTTGCTGCTGGCCGGGATGTCCTTATCTCTGTTGAAAAACTCTACCAAGTAATAACGAATAAAATCGGTAATGAGTCGGTTTGTTACTGGGTTGAACGCTATGAGAAGCTTCCAATTAAAGAGCGCTCAGAAGTAACTGTAACTGGAACTGACATAATGAACTGGTTTAATAAAAGTGGCGGGCCATGGCTAAAAGAGACCATTTCTAAAATTGAGAATGCCATTTTAGAGGGAAGAGTGGTTAACGATAAACAGAAGATTAAGGAGTGGCTTATAGAGTGCAGTCGGAAATAAGAAAAGAATTGCTTGATGCCTTTACGAATGCTCGTGAAGATTTTTTATCAGGACAACAGTTAGCAGAACTAATCGGCTGCTCAAGAACTGCTGTATGGAAGCATATTGAAGAATTAAGAAAAGAAGGCTTTGAATTAGAAGCTGTCAGAAAAAAGGGATATCGCATTATTAAAACACCTGAAAAAATAACAGCAGATGAGATAAGATTGGGTTTAACGACAGAATTCATAGGTAGGAACATCCATTATGAAGAAAGTGTTGAATCTACTCAAAAGATTGCTCATCGCTTGGCTGCTGAGGATGTCCCAGAAGGAACCATAATAATTGCGGAAGAACAACGCTCAGGAAAAGGGAGAATGAACCGGAAATGGCATTCACCTAAATATACTGGAGTCTGGATGAGTCTCATACTTCGTCCCAATATCCCGCTGACAAAAGCACCACAATTAACCCTTTTAACTGCTGTCGCAGCTGTACAGGCAATTGAAGAGATGACAGGGCTTAATCCGGAAATTAAGTGGCCTAATGATATTTTGCTAAATGGAAAAAAGATAACGGGAATATTAACAGAATTACAGGCAGAAGCAGACCGAATTCATTCCATCATAATTGGGATTGGAATAAATGTTAATCAGAAAAAAGAAGACTTTCCCGAAGATATTCAAGAAACAGCCAGCTCTCTTTTTATTGAAAAGGACGAAGTCGTCTCCCGTGCAGGTTTAATTAGAAGTTTTTCCAAGCACTTTGAAAAACTATACTTACTTTATTTAGAACAGGGCTTTTTCCCTATAAAAATACTATGGGAAAGTTATGCTATCAGTATTGGCAAGGTCTTAAAAGCAAGAACATTAACTTCTACTATTGTGGGAAGAGCATTAGGAATTACGGATGAAGGAGTATTAAAGCTGGAGGATGACACAGGTGTCATTCATCACATTTATTCGGCCGATATTGAACTATAAACAGCTGTCAGATAATACTTGCGCGAATCTAGTACTTTTTGTATGATAAACACATTGGGCAGTATCCTTCGGAACTGCACCGCTTAAGTTTTGTACCAACAATTAAAAAGGTTTCTGCCTAGATCCGTTATTCGGACCGGGACAGAGGGATGGAACATGCCAAAGAGTAACGGGATCCTCTGCCTTCAGAAGGATCTTTTTATTTGCTCTTCACACTTGTTTTGTCGCCTCTCCCATATTTTAAGGAGGGAAAATGATGAAGCAAACAACAGATTTCTTGAAAATGAAGGAAAATAATGAAAAGATTGTCATGTTGACCGCTTATGATTATCCATCTGCTAAACAAGCGGAACAAGGGGGAGTTGACGTTATTTTAGTCGGTGATTCTCTTGGAATGGTGGTTCTTGGATATGATTCTACTATTCCTGTGACGATTGAGGACATGATACATCACACAAAAGCTGTGAAACGAGGGGCCAAAGAAACCTTTATTGTGGCAGACCTTCCGTTTTTAACCTATCATTTATCTATCAGAGATACTTTAATAAATGCCGGTAGACTCATGCAAGAAGCGGGCGCACATGCTGTTAAACTGGAAGGTGCAGATGAGGTTATTGAAAACATTACTGCATTAACCCGTGCCGGTATTCCTGTTTGTGGACATTTGGGCTTAACACCACAATCTGTTGGTGTATTAGGCGGGTATAAAGTCCAAGGGAAAGATGCCCAGGCTGCAAGAAAACTAATGGATGATGCTAGAAAAGTGGAGGAGGCAGGTGCTTTCGCACTTGTACTTGAATGTGTTCCTAAGCAGCTTGCTGAAGAAGTTTCAAGAACCGTAGCTATTCCAGTCATTGGTATAGGGGCAGGAATGGATGTAGATGGACAAGTACTCGTTTACCATGATATTTTGGGATACGGTGTCGAGCGAGTACCTAAATTTGTGAAACAATACCATTCCGTCAATCCATTTATGATTGAATCCATTCAAGCGTATGTATCAGATGTTAAAAAGGGACTGTTTCCTGAGAATAAGCATTCTTTCACAATGAAAGAACAGGAGCTCAAGGTTCTCTATGGAGGTAAGGAATGAAGGTCATAACAACTATTAAGGACATGCAGTCAGAAATCATGAATCAAAAGGCGGTAGCTAAGTCTATAGGCTTCGTTCCCACTATGGGGTTTCTGCATGAAGGTCATTTAACACTAATAAAGCAAGCAAGGCAAGAAAATGATATCGTCGTCTTAAGTATATTCGTTAATCCATTACAATTTGGACCAAAAGAAGATTATTCATCCTATCCGCGAGATTTCGAACGGGACCGGGCTTTAGCTGAATGTGAACAGGTGGACTTTCTCTTTTATCCATCCGTAGAGGAAATGTATCCAAGTGCCCCATCTGTCAAAGTAGTCGTTCAGGAGCGAACGGACGTCTTGTGCGGAAAATCCCGTCCAGGTCATTTCGACGGAGTTGCAACAGTGCTGACGAAGCTGTTTCACATCGTCATGCCAACGAGGGCTTATTTTGGAATAAAAGATGCTCAACAAGTTGCAGTGGTTAAGGGATTAATTGCAGATTTTAATCTTCCAATTGAGTTGATTGCTGTAGATATCGTTCGTGAAGAGGACGGGCTTGCAAAAAGCTCTCGAAATGTTAACTTATTCCCTGAAGAAAGACAACAGGCACCTGTTTTATATAAAAGCCTACTGGAAGCAAAAAATGCCATTGAAACTGGAGAACGTAATTCAGAAAGGGTAGTTAAGCAAATCACTGAAATGATCACAAGTGAATCCAACGGCATGATTGATTATGTTGAGATTTTTTCTTATCCACAGCTAAAACCACTGGAAAAATTAGAGGGTACCATAATTGTAGCACTTGCAGTAAAATTCTCTAAGGTTCGATTAATAGACAATTCCATTATTCATATAGAAGACTAGGGTAAAGGCATCCATAGAGGAGGAATACGATGTTTCGTACCATGATGAGTGGCAAAATCCATCGGGCAACAGTTACTGAAGCCAATTTGAACTATGTTGGCAGTATTACTATTGATGAAGATATTTTAGATGCAGTTGGAATGACAGCCAATGAAAAAGTCCAAATTGTTAACAATAATAATGGTGCAAGACTTGAAACCTATATAATTCCTGGTGAAAGAGGAAGTGGTGTTATCTGTCTAAATGGTGCCGCCGCACGCCTTGTCCAGGTAGGGGATATTGTTATCATTATTTCCTATGTCCTTGTACCAGAGGAAAAGGTCAGGGTTCATACGCCGAAAGTTGCGATTATGGATGAAAACAATCACATAAAAGAACTCTTACACGCAGAACCAGCACTCACTATTATGTAGCTAAATCCCCATTTTGGGGATTTTTCTTTTTAAAAAATGAATAATAAAATTAAGTGGATAACTTTTAGTGTAAAGTAGAATTGTTTTCTTTTTACTATTTTTGTGATACCGTTTAATGAACGAAGGTTTGGGGTGTAAATAACATGTTAAATAAATTCGTCGTTATTGATTTGGAAACGACAGGGAATCTTCCAAAAAAGGGCGATAAGATTATTCAATTTGCTGCAGTTGTCATTGAAAACGGAACGATCACAGAGCAATTCTCGTCACTTATTAATCCTCAAAAGGCCATCCCTGCTTTTATTGAAGAATTGACAGGAATAAATGATGAAATGGTGAAGGGGGCTCCCTTATTTTCTGAGATTACGGAAAAGATCCAATCATTATTGGAAGAAGCCTATTTTGTAGCTCATAATGTGTTATTTGATTTATCTTTTCTTCAAGAGGAGCTCATTCAAGCTGGCCATGAGGGATTTTATGGTCCAGTACTAGATACAGTTGAAATGGCAAGAATCCTTTATCCAACTGCTGATGGGTATAAGCTTTCTGATTTAGCAGAGAAAGAGAATTTGCGTCATGACCGTCCACACCAGGCGGATAGTGATGCCCAGGTTACTGCTGAATTATTTTTAATTCTATTGAATCGATTGACAGCACTCCCATCACTAACACTAAGGGCAGATCACACACCTTTCAGGGGGATTAAAGAGTGATTTGCAACAGCTTTTAGATGAATTGTTGATAAAAAAGGATAAGAAACAAGATAAATTACCAGAAACTATTGAAATATTTTATGATATTGCCTTGAGAAAAAATCAGATTGAGTCACGAGAGGTAGCGACAGAGAGTGACTTTTCTTACCCATTAACTGAAGAGGAAAAAACGGATGTTGTTAAACAGGGCTTTGACGTTTTTGAGAAAAGGTCAGGCCAGTTTAAAATGATGGATACCGTTTACCAGGCTTTACAATCTCAAAGACATGCTCTGATTGAAGCCGGGACAGGTGTCGGAAAATCCCTAGGCTATCTATTACCAATGGCTTATTTTACAAAAATACATAAACATCCAATTGTTGTAAGCACGCATACCATTCAACTTCAGGAACAAATTTTAAAAAAGGAAATTCCATTGTTGGCTTCTATTCTACCTTTTAGGATTCGAACTGTTCTTTTGAAGGGGAGGAACCATTATTTAAGTTTGGAAAAGTTTTATCAAACACTAATGGACGAAAATGATAATTATGATACGACCTTAACGAAGATGCAAATACTAGTTTGGCTGACTGAAACGGAAACTGGAGATAAGGATGAATTAAATCTTTCTTCTGGGGGTCTGATTTATTGGAATAAGATTAAAAACGAAACAACCGTGAATTCGCAAAATCAGCAGTGGCAAGAAAGGGATTTTTATATTAAAGCGAAAAGAGCCGCACATGATGCAGATATCATAATTACCAATCATTCTTTATTACTAAGTGATATTAAGGGAGACGGCTCTATCCTGCCAAAGTTTGAGTATGTTGTAATAGATGAAGGTCATCATCTTGAAAAAGTGGCGGGACAATTTTTTGGTGATTCATTAGATTACTTATCCACACGGCTGCTTGTGGGTCAATTTGGCGTTTTTGAACAAAAACAGCTATTGTATGAACTAGAGAAATTGCTTTCGCAAACTACTGTTAAAAAGCTAAATTTCCATACTTCTGAAATGAATCAACTTGTTATTGATATTAATTATGAAATGGATGAGTTTTTTAAAATGATTGCTTTGTTTGCAAAAACAAAGCTTTCAAATAAAAAAGGATTTAATCGAGTTAAGGTCCGATATGCTCATTCAGACGGTGGCAAGGAAGGGAATGGGCTAAAGCATTGTGCAGAGAGATTTTCCTTTTTACTAAAGGATTTACACGCTAAAATTAGCGAACGTCTTGATTTGATTAATAACGATAGTGAATCTTTATCAAAAGAGCAGCAATATAAACTAGATGAAATTTATTTGTTCTTAAAAGAACTTAGTGAACTTAGAGATATCATAATGAATTGTTTTATTAAAGAATCGAAAGACGTTAAATGGATTGAGATGGATACCCGTTCACCTCAAAACGTGACAACTTTTATTGCACAGCCTGCTTCAGTGGCTGCATCACTAAAGAAGTTCTTTTTTCAAAAGAAAAAGGCAGTGATCCTAACATCTGCAACTTTAACCGTTAATAACTCATTTGATTATATGATGAAGGAAATCGGGATGGATAGCGACTCTCCTATCCAAATGACCATTCCATCACCCTTTGAATATAACAAACAAGTTCAACTATTTATTCCTGAGGATTTGCCAGAAGTAAATACCGTAACGTTAGATGACTATGTAATAGCAATAACCGAACATATTATTACCATTGCGGAAGCCACAAAAGGAAGAATGCTTATCCTTTTCACTGCATATGACATGCTTAAGAAAACCTATGAGTTGATTAAGGAAAGTGGTTTTTTAGATGAATTTGTCCTAATAGCTCAAGGAATAACAAGCGGAAGCCGAACACGTCTTACGAGAAATTTTCAACGATATGATAAAGCAATCCTATTAGGGACGAGCAGTTTCTGGGAAGGAGTAGATATTCCTGGTGAGGATTTATCTTGCCTTGTGATTGTAAGATTGCCCTTTAGCCCACCAGATGAACCCTTAACGGAGGCAAAATGTCAATTAATTGAACAGGGTGGAGGCAACCCCTTCTCAGAGTACTCTTTGCCTGAAGCCATTTTGCGATTCAAACAAGGATTTGGGCGATTGATTCGCACCGAGAATGATCGTGGAGTTATGTTTGTTTTTGACAAAAGAATAATCACCACTAAATACGGAAAGGCATTTTTACAATCTATACCTTCAGTTCCAATAAAGAAGGGAACAATTGATGAGCTTGTTTTACGGATTCAGCCTTGGTTAAAGTAGGAGAATTTGATTATAAGCATAATACAGCATAAAATTTGGAAAATTACACATTCTATTCATAATGGGAGGAATGTGTATGAGAACACTGCTCATTTTATTAGCCCTATTTATCCCTTGTACATTAATTAAGGCTGAGGAACCAATTGACAATCAAGTGGAGAACATCGACTTACATTTGAATGACCATGAAGCTGCCGTCACTTTTTTGGGTCTCTCAGAAGGTGAAGCAGTGTTGCTTCAAGCCGCAAATGGTAAAAATATATTGATCAATATGGGTGGCAAAGGAACGAGGGCAGAACTAGAAGAAGGGCTTTCTCTTTATGATGTAAAAGAAATTTCAACTCTTTTTTTAACAGATGATAACGATGTATCGGTAGATAAAATCAATCAGTTAATCTCTAGCTATAACATAAAGGAAATTATCACCACTTCTGAAATCTCTACCCAGCTGACTAATGAGTTGAACACAATTAATCATATACCGACCCTTGCGTGGGGAGCAGGGACTAAAAAGGAAATCCTACCTGGTATGACAGCAGAAGTGGAATTTGTAGGAGAAGAATTAAATGAAGGTATGGACTTGAAATTGCAATTTTTTAACCATACTATTTTTTTAATGAGCTCCAACAGTCCGCGAGCTGAACAAGTCCTTATGAAAAAAAATTTAAGGAATATTAATGTTTTTAAGATACCCAACTGCAGTATGGAAGGAACTCTGTCAGATCAATTGATACAATATCTTAACCCTGAAATATCTATTCTATTCGAAGGGAATAATGGTATGGACACTAAAACTCTTCGTGATTTGAATGAAATTTGGTCAGAGGTCTATTCTACAAAAAAACATGGTACGGTAACAGTTAAATTTACAGAAAATAATTATGAGGTCATTAGGATTCCAGTAAAGTTAGATGAATAATCTACCTCTAAAAAATTCAATTATTTAATTATTATTAATAGCACGGCTTCAACTTATCCTGTTATAATAGTTAGAAAGATTCTTCACAAGCGGAGTTTTGGTGGAAAAAGGAGAAATATGGATGGAAAGTAAAATAGAAGTTTTGTCTACAGTGAAAATTCAGTACAGCTCTGATTTATATAAAATTGTTGATGCCTTAAATCGAACCTTAAAGCAAAAAGATCTCATGTTTGGGCTTGCTCTAGACCAAGATGATAAAAATAAAGCGATCTTTACAATATATCGTACATAAAGAAGTGAATTAAAAGTGAAAAAGTGGATTCTATCAATTGTCATATTTTTTGTAGTCCTTATTGGGATTTTGATTAAGGTGTATTTATCTGCAATGAATCCAGTGAAGGCTGCAGAAGAAAAAGCGGTTTTACTGGCAAGTAAAAAGGCACAGTTAACTGAAGTACAGGATTTTCATCTTTACAACGGCTTAGAGACAGTTAATGTCATTGAGGGGAAAAATAAAAAGGGTGACAAGATTATTGTTTGGATTCCTGAAAAAAGTAAGAAGGTTTTTGTAAAAAAGGCTAAAAATGGACTTTCTAAAGAAGAGGCGGTACAAAAACTGCTGCAGGAAAAGAACCCTAAAAAAATTATATCTGTTCGCCTAGGAATGGAAAAAAATATCCCATTATGGGAAATTTATTATCGTTCTGAAAATAATTTAATAAATTATTATTATGTTCACTTTGAAACAGGTGAGTGGCTAAAAAAAATTGAAAACCTATAAGTAGGGATGGAGAATGGAGGAAGTATTGGTAATGGAATTAGCGCAAAGGGTGTTGGCACTCACACCTTCCACAACATTAGCAATTACGGCAAAGGCAAAGGAATTAAAGGAAAAAGGTGAAGATGTCATCGGATTAGGAGCGGGGGAGCCTGATTTTAATACTCCACAGCATATTTTAGACGCTGCAGTAATCTCAATGAATGAAGGATATACGAAATATACACCTTCAGCAGGGTTACCGGCGTTAAAACAGGCCATTATCAAAAAGTTTGCATCAGATCAGGGCTTAGCATATAAACCAAATGAAATTATTGTGGGCAATGGTGCAAAACATGTACTCTATACTTTATTTCAAGTACTTTTAAATGATGGTGATGAGGTAATCATCCCGACTCCCTATTGGGTAAGCTACCCTGAACAGGTTAAATTAGCTGGTGGTGTTCCTGTTTATATTGACGGGTTAGAACAAAATCAATTTAAAATTACACCTGATCAATTAAAAAATAACATTACGAGCAAAACGAAAGCTGTAATTATCAATTCCCCAAGCAATCCTACAGGAGTATTGTATACTGCTGAAGAACTTTTAGAATTAGGTAAAGTATGCCTTGAAGAAAATATTCTTATCGTGTCTGATGAGATATATGAAAAACTTGTTTATGGAAATCATAAACATGTTTCAATTGCAGAGCTATCTCCAGAATTGAAAAAGCAGACGATTATTATCAATGGTGTTTCAAAGTCTCACTCTATGACAGGCTGGAGAATTGGTTATGCGGCAGGGAATCAGCAGATTATCGAAGCAATGACTAACTTAGCAAGTCATAGCACTTCAAACCCAACAACCACTGCCCAATATGCAGCAATTGCTGCATATAATGGGACACAAGAGCCGGTGGAGGAAATGAGAAAAGCCTTTGAAGATCGTTTAGAGATTATTTTTGATAAGCTAACGGCCATTCCCGGATTCACTTGTGTAAAACCACAAGGTGCATTTTACTTGTATCCAAATGTTAAAAAAGCAGCACAGATGACAGGATTTAATCATGTGGATGACTTTGTTGAAGCACTACTGGTAGAGGCAAAAGTAGCTGTCATTCCTGGTTCTGGTTTTGGAACACCTGATAACATCAGACTCTCTTATGCAACTTCATTGGAACAATTAGAAAGAGCTGTTGAAAGAATGAAACAATTTGTTATCGAGAAAACTCAATTGTAGAACATTCGTAAAATAAATTTATTAACCTAATAGAAAAGTCTGCATTATGCAGGCTTTTTGCTTTTCCTTTCCAAAGCTGGATGCCTAATACTCTTACTAGGAAGGATTGTTCGTGGTATACTAATCAGGAGGTGTCCAAAGATGAAAACAAATATTTTAGCATGGCTACAAGAAGGGACAATAACGGTTCC
This sequence comes from Bacillus sp. SLBN-46, assembly GCF_031453555.1. Classification (GTDB taxonomy): domain Bacteria; phylum Bacillota; class Bacilli; order Bacillales; family Cytobacillaceae; genus Neobacillus. The sequence continues at coordinate 2,212,823 of NZ_JAVIZM010000001.1, forward strand.
TAGCTTACTATTTTCTGAATATCGAAATCTTAATTTAAACGAAACAGAACTTGTTCTTTTATTAAATATCCTAACCTTTTTAGAAAAAGGAAAAGAATTTCCTACCCCAGAAGAACTTTCCGCTCGAATGACTATTTCCATTGCTGATTGTAATGAAATGTTAAGAAGATTGATTCAAAGAGGATTTATCGAAATCATTGATTCCTACTCAACTGATGGTATCCGTTATGAAACATACTCAGTTAATCCACTATGGGAGAAACTTGTTGACCAATTCCTACTAAGCAAAAAAATGGTTAACAAACTGGATAAAAAGTCTGAAGAAACAGACCTTTATACCTGCTTTGAGAAAGAGTTTGGCCGCCCTCTATCACCATTTGAATGTGAATCTCTTGGTATGTGGATGGATGACGACCACCATGACCCTATCATAATAAAAGCAGCACTAAGAGAAGCCGTTATGTCCGGAAAATTAAACTTTCGATATATAGATAGAATTCTGTTTGAGTGGAAGAAAAACGGTATTAGAACCATTGACCAAGCGAAAAATCATGGACAAAAATTCAGACAAAAGCAAGTACAAAAAGGAAATATCAAGGAAGACACACATCAACCATCCGTTCCTTTTTATAACTGGTTAGAGCAATAATTTACAAACGAGAGAATCATCTCTCGTTTTTATTTCATTATTACAGGTTAGGTGATATCTTTGCTAAATAATACACAGATTCGTTTTTGTTTAGACCAGATGGGAGCTATGTTTCCCGACGCACATTGTGAATTAAACCATTCCAATCCTTTTGAACTGGTTATTGCCGTCGCACTTTCAGCACAATGTACAGATGTACTTGTGAACAAGGTGACAAAAGACTTATTTCAAAAGTACAAAACACCAGAAGATTACTTAAATGTCCCACTTGAAGAACTGCAGAATGATATTCGGTCTATTGGCCTTTATCGAAACAAAGCTAAAAACATTCAAAGTCTATGCAGAATGGTCTTGAATGAATACGGTGGAGAAATACCAAAAGACAGAGATGAGTTAACCAAGCTTCCTGGAGTGGGTAGGAAGACGGCAAACGTCGTTGTGTCAGTTGCCTATAATATCCCTGCTATTGCTGGTTGATACACATGTTGAAAGAGTAAGTAAGCGTTTAGGGATATGTCGTTGGAAGGATTCAGTTTTAGAAGTGGAAAAAACGTTAATGAAAAAAGTTCCAAAAGAGGAATGGGGCGTTACCCATCATCGGTTAATCTTTTTTGGAAGATATCATTGTAAAGCCCAAAATCCACAATGTCCAAGCTGCCCGCTGTTAGAGCTATGCAGGGAAGGCAGGAAGAGGATGAAGGGAAAGGTTGAAAATCATGGATAAACAAAGCGATGCGGCCTCTACGATTTTGAGTGAATGGAAACAAATTGAAAGACAGCTTGAAAAACTATTTTCTGAACGTGACCAAAAAAACACAAAAGAATCGATGGAAAAGGGGATCAACCTATTTCTTCATTTTTTAATGGTTTCAAATGATACAGAGTACATCAACCGTGGACCAATACCATATGAAAGTTTCCAATATAAACCGGTAAATATTGTAGAAAGGTTGGAGTTTATCCAATCAAGACCTACTTTGTTTCATTCATACCGTCAGTTGTCAGAACTGATGTTGGAACAACAAAAGCTTTATGCAAAGAAATTAATAAAAAAATCGTCTAAGCCATTAGCCTAGACGATTTTTTTATTATAATGGTTCACGCGATCCTGAACCTTGACCACTTGAAGGAGTTCCAGGAAGTGTAGCCGGAGGGGTGGTACCACCTTGGTCCCCACCATCTCCACCGTCATTTCCGTTGCCGTCTCCATTGTTATTTCCATTACCATTGTTATTACCGTTACCATTTCCATTTCCATTTCCATCACCGTTGTTGCCATTCCCATTCCCTTGATCAATTTCAGGGGTAGGAATCTCAATGGCAGTAGTAGCAGGGTCACTCCTTTTATTATCTACAATTGCAATAATTGAGAAGGAATATTTTGCTCCTGGAATTGCTGGTATCATTAATGTAGTTTCTGCTTGTGTGTATTTCTTTTGAGCAGAACCATCATTGACAGTAATTTCGAACGTAACTGGTAAGTTTTTAGGGTTGTTGTAGTTCCATGTTAATGTAATGTTTTTAGTAACTTCATCATATTTTGCACCTGCGTTTGCTGGTGCCTCAAGTTTGGTATACTTCTCGGATACCTTTTTAGGAGCATGCCCTTTTACAGCATATTCTGTAGTGATTTCACTATCCGGCGTATATTCACTAGCAAGTACTGGAGGCATGGATCCTTTTTCGATTCTAACCTTTTGCACACTGTTAGGCATCTTGAAATCAGGTGTTTCAATATCTTTTGAGATATAAGCCATAAGATTTTTAAAGATCAGCTGTGCAATTCTTTGATTGTCTCCGACTGCTTTAATTGGTGTTGAGCGGTCTTTGTATCCTGTCCAAATAGATGCAGTGTAATTGGTAGTATAGCCAGTAAACCAAGCATCCGGGACAGAGCTGCTACTTTTTATATTCCATTTCTTCATTTCTTCATCTGTATAATTTGTAGTTCCTGTTTTTCCGGCAATTGGAAGTCCTGGTACTTTTGCTCTTGTTCCTGTTCCAGGAGATACGAGAACACTTTTTAACATATCTGTAACCATAAAGGCAGTTGAATCCTTCATGACTACCTTTGGTTTAGGTTCAGAGCTAATCATTGTACCATCACGCAATTTTATTTTATTTATAGCATGTGGTTTTGTATAAAGACCATTATTTCCAAATGCGCTATAGGCTCCAGCCATTTCTAGTGGGGAAACACCAACGGTTTTGCCGCCAAATCCTCCAATGGCATAGGATTCATATATCTCTTTTAAAGGAATACCAAGACCTAAAGCAAATTCCATTGCTTTATCTAAGCCCACTTGTTGTAGTGCCTGAACGGCAGGGGTGTTCCTAGATAATTGCAGGGCAGTTCTAATCGTCATGGGGCCTTTATACTTTTGGTCCCAGTTCCCGAATTTTTTCCCAGTTGAATATGTAATGGGTTTATCTTCAATCATTTCATATGTTCCCCAATTTAAATATTCAATCGCAGGACCGTAATCAAGAACAGGTTTTATCGTTGATCCTGGCTGGCGCTGAGTATCGATTGCGTAGTTGAAACCGCGCTTTACCTGCTGGTTCCGTCCACCACCAATGGCCCGAATTTCTCCTGTCTTTGTATCTAAAAGGGCAATACCAGCTTGAAATTCTTCATCTGGATAGTTAATAATACCTTCTCTTGAATTTAGGATTTTTTCTACTTGATCTTGGGCATTCGTATCTAAGGTTGTATAAATCGTTAAACCATCTGTAAAAATATCAAAATCGGTAGTTGCTTTTACTTCATCAATAACAGCATCAACAAATGCACCGTATGGGTCTTCATCTACCTTACGCTGATCTGGTGGTAAAACGGTCGATGCAACTGAAACCTTTTTCGCTTCTTCCATTTGCTCTTTTGTAATATATCCATGCTGATGCATTAATGTTAAGACGATGTTCCGTCTTTTCTCAGCTAAGTCAGGGTGTGTAAATGGATTATAGTTATTAGGACTTTGAGGCATCCCTGCAATTTGAGCAGCTTCTGATAACGTTAAATCCTTTAGTTCTTTGCCATAATAAATTTTTGCCGCAGTAGCAATACCGTGACTGTTTTGTGATACAAACACCTTATTTACATACATTTCAAAGATTTGGTGCTTTGTATATTGTTGTTCAAGCTTATACGAAAGCCATGCTTCCTGAACTTTTCGCTTTAATGTTTTTTCATGAGTTAAAAAGGAGTTTTTAACTACCTGCTGGGTAATGGTACTACCACCTTCTGCACCAAATCCGTGTTGGAAGTTTGCTATAACGGCTCCTCCAAGGCGAATGGGGTCAATCCCGTGATGCTTGTAAAAACGATAATCTTCTGTCGCTAAAATGGCATTTTCAACTTGCTTTGGTATGTCCTTATAATTCACATATTCGCGGTTTACGGCACCTACTTCAGTAATCGGTTTGTCATCTTTATCTAATATTTTAGAAGGGATTGGATCTTTCAATAGTTTAGGGTCAAGTTCGGGAGCATCCTTTACTAAATAGGCGAAAGTCCCAACTCCAGTAATAATACCTACGATTCCAAGAATAACAAGACTTAAAAATATTTTCTTAAAAAGTCCGCCTGATTTTTTCTTGGCTTTTGGTTTACCATTGGATTGGAGTTTCTTTCGGCGCTCCTCTCTTGATTTGTATTGTTCAGACATATTATAATTCCTTCCTTTCTAACTTCCACTTTTCCACTTTTAGAAGATATAAAGTCTTTCTATTACTTTAATATAGTTAATTCTAGGTTGAAATCCAAGTGGAATGTGATGACCTTTTTCTTCAATTTCTTCTTTGGTAATTGATTTTCTACCACCGCTCAACATTCGTTCCCAATACATTAACAAATGTTTTGCTTCTAACAGGAATACTTGTTCAAATTTGGTGAAACGAAGAATAACGAAACAAATACCTCCTTGAGAAATGACCTCTTCCATATGCTGAATTTGGTGCTCGTGGAAGTTTTTCAATGGAAAGGAGGTAGGGTTTTGCGTTTCTTTTGCTTCAAAATCAATATATTTACCTTTATATACCCCATTATAATCAGTAGTAGACGCAAGCTTAAAATAAGCTTCTTTAATAACTGCAGCGCTTCGATTTGGATAGTCAACCTGAACGATTTGAACAGGTGTAGGTTTTTTGTGAATCACGGCAATTTTTCTTTCACGATAGTATTCATTTGTTTCATTTAAATCTTCCTCTAGTGTCATACCCCGGTTACTATAAGAACTGTTTTTCTTTTTTTTGATTGTATTTCCAGATTCCTCTTCATTCGGTTTGTACTTTTTTCCATTCGGATAGTTAAAATTCATATTTTTGCACCTCTCAAGCTATTCCCTATCATACCAAATCTTAGAGTAATTGAGGTGTATAAAATATAGTTGTTAACACACTCTAATAACAATTGTACCGTGAAAGTTCTACATAATCATGATTCATTTTTCTTAGAAGGCGTAAATCCATAGGACTCATTCTCTATTAAAAAATATAAGGGAAGATGAACAATGAATATGAATCACCTAACGATACAGGAACAAACAATCATTCGTCAAATTATACATGAAACGAATAAGAAAAACATCGATAACGTATCAAGAACAGAAGCCTATTTTACATATTTTAAGAAAAATCCTGATATCATTTGGTCCTTTCTTGCAAGCATGGTTTCAAGAAACGGCGGATGGAATATGTGTGATCTCGAGGGACACATATTTCCGCATCTTTTAGCAGAAAAAGTGAGGAAACAGCTTTTCCTTACGTACGAGAGAGCTAACTGGCTTATTTTTCATGACGTTTTTCCACAATTGCTGCTCTATGAATATTCGACGAAAATAAATCGGCCAATGTTTCATTTACTTCCTTATTTCCATGTATCTTCTTTTATACAAATTGAGTGGCAGAGATACTGGATTAATAATGATAAGGAAAGGCTCACAAGGGCTTTGATAATTAATGAGCAAAATGTGATCCATACACCTGTGATTGAGCATCCTGTATATAAGAAAAAGGTCTTTCATTCTATGATTTTTTCTTTTCAGGATTGGCTTCATTTTAGCTGTGTCCTGTTTCCTACTTGCGGGGGGGAAGTGTATGGTGCAAGTGTTAATGGATTTAAATCATTATCGAAGAGAATAAATTTAGGTAAGAGATTGGCGAGTATCCTTTTTCATCCAAGGTTGTTCCCATACTTTTTGGAGTTTGCTGAGAAAACACCGCATACTGGATCAAGATATGATTATGAAAAGTATTTTAAGAATAAAACAGAGAGAAGGACTCCAGTACTTAGGGCCACCTTTCCAGTAATTGAACATCATCAGCATTCTTACAAGGACTGGAGCTTAGAGAGGCGAGTATCTCCAGTTTGGTTGTATTTCCCTGCCCGCCATCGACATCCGATACATCTTACAGATTGGTATTATAAAAAATCACATCAGCTTCAATTAATGCTGTCACTCCATCAAGTATTGCAATTGAAAAAGTGGGAATAAAAAAGCAAGGTTTCCCTTGCTTTTTTTTGCTGTTTTTTTACTCAGCTGGGCGATTAGGGCCCTCTAGCTTCTTATCACCATAGCCTGTTCTTTTTGCTGTTTCTGATTGTGTTTGTTTAGTGGTTTGGTTTGTCTTTTTTGCCATTTTTAAAACACCTCCAATAGTAGCTTGTGCGGTTTTTCAATTTTTCATGCGAACTTAAAAGATGTCGAATAGACATTAGTAATATGCAGTTTTGACACTATCTTTGACGAATTGCTTCTAGTTTTGTCATGCCGGAAGGAAGCCTATGAAAGAAGGAGAATTATACCTAATAGAATAATGCGAGGAGGATTTATATATGAATAAGCCGCTGTCCGAAAAGGAAAAATTGCTTACTATGCTGACAGAGATATACGATCAATTAGAAGAATTGGAGTCCGTTCTTGAAGCATCTTTCTCCGACCTTCGCACCAGTTTAAATCAAGAGGAACAGGAAAAATTCACGATACCCGTTCAAAAACTTTCAGCCATAGAAAATAAAATAGAAAACCAAAGTGCTACTCCAGACATATTAGATGGGTACTCAGACAACAAACAAATAGCAAAAGCTCTAAAACTTGAATTAGGATTTTAATTACCGTTAAAATGAAAGTACCTGGCAAAAGTAGCAATGGAAACTGCTACTTTTTTATTTTGTATTAGTAGAAGGGAATAAAAGAAATGTTAGAAGAAATTTTCCATTTAACAGAAAAGCTTTTGAATTATAACCAATTATTCATGAAATATTACCAGGAAGGACGGAATACAGGCATAAAGTATGAATTTAACGATGTAATTAAACCATTTTCAGATGAAGTGAAAGGCATAAATGACGAGTGGAAAAAGGAAATGAAAAAATGGCTGACAGTGACCGATCATAAACATCTTCATTTAAAGCAAATTGACACTACATCAGAACATATTGAACAATTATCCATTCAAGCCTTCTTTCCTGAAACTAGTAGAACAAGGTTTTTAAATGCGCATCGTACAGTAGACTATTTCTTGCAGGAAGTTATAAAAGAATTAAAGAAATAGAAAAGAGATGCTGAGGCATCTCTTTAATAGGTGTTTTATGAATTTTCGATGAGGGAGTTTTCGCTTTCTGTCTTAGGTATTACCGCACCTTGATTTTCAAGTTCACGGACAAGTAGGCGATATTCTTTAATGCTAATTTCGTTATGAATATACGCTTTCTTAGCAAAATCCATTAATGCGTTAACGTCATCTGTTTGATAGTCCCGACTTTGAATAAATTTGCTTTTTAATTCGTGAATGTCCATATTTAGCTCCTCCTTCATCCTTTTTATTATCGTAACACGAAAAGAAAGGATTCCTAGTTTTTAAAATATTTAAACTTTAGACAAAATTCCTCTTTATTTGACAATGTCCTTTGCTATAAAATAATCACCTTTTTATTCAGTTCTTCATAAACTGTGTAATAGAGAATGATAAAGAGGAGATGTTTGCCCATGATCAGTGGAAAAAGACCAAATCATTTCTTTAATTATGGATACTCGGGGCAAATGATGCACCAAGATCCGGTAAGCACTCAATGGCAGCAACCGAATATGAATCGAAACCAGCCATATCCTTACCAAAATCAAGTTCAAAATTATGAATGGAATCCCTATCAACAACAAAATCCATACTACCCGCAGACACTTCAGCCATATAATCAAAACTATCAACAAGGCTATGTGCCACAAAATGCGCCATACCAGAGTCAACCATATTCTCAAAAGGATTCGCAATTTCTTTTCCAGAACCCGTTGCAGCCAAAGGAGGAAATGAATCCTCCCCAATCCTACATGCCTATGAATGGATACCCGATGATGAATCCTTATCCAAAATCAAATATGATTCCTAAACAACCAGGTGGGGTACAATCATTATTAAATTCCTTTAAATCACAAGATGGATCGGTAGATTTTACGAAAATGGTTAATACTGCAGGACAAATGATGAATGCTGTCAATCAAGTATCATCGCTTGTAAAAGGATTTGGTGGGATATTTAAAGTATGAGGGAAGAGGCTGACTCATAGCTACGTGAGTCAGCCTCATTGCTTTTAGTGCTTTTTTAATCTTCAATTTCGATCATCTTTCCTTTTTCTTGCGGGATTTTAATTTGTAGTAAGCCGTCCCTGTAGGAGGCTTTTACCATTTTTTCATTGATTGCATGTGGAAGTGAAATGGTCCTGGATGTGTGCTGTCGAGTAATTCTTTGGCGATATAGTTTATTTATGTCGTCCTCTTCTGTTTCTAGCTCTTTATTTTCTACTGATATGGTTAAGTAATTTCCCGTAATATTTAAATTGATTTGCTCTCTTTTTACCCCAGGAAGTTCAGCTGTGATGATATATTCTTTTCCGGTTTCAACCGTTTCTACATGAAAACCAGATCCAACTGGAAAAGGAGTTTTAAAGAAATCATCAATTGATTGTAAAAATCCCCTTACTGGTTTTTCAGTGAAGAAATCATTCATCGATTTAAATAATTCCCTAAAAGGCTCAGGCAATGGTTTCTTTCCGTTATTTTTATCTTCAGGCAGCATAGATGACATAATAGTTCCTCCTCACTCCAATATTTCACTTCATATAATATGCAGATGAAACTAGGGAGGTGCCGCCATAATATGGCTATAAACTTTTGAACGATTTATTACAACTTGAATTTCTGTGATATATATCACATTAATATTGTGTGATTGTTTGTATGCTAGGCAGTAGTTTTAGGAAAGTGAGGAAAAATACATGTTCTGTTATCAGTGTGAACAAACACCATCAGGTGGTTGTAAAGTTATTGGAGTATGTGGAAAAGATGAAACTATTGCCAGTTTACAAGATACCATTATTTTTGGATTAAAAGGTATTGCAGCTTATCGCACACATGCTAATCAACTGGGATATACAGATGCTTTTGTAGATGCAACCACACATGAGGCATTATACTTAACGTTAACCAATTCTAACTTTAACGTGCAGGAACATATCGACATGGCGATGAAAGTAGGGCAGGCAGCTGTCCGTGTGATGGGAATGCTTGATGAAGCCCATACCAATCGTCTAGGCATTCCAGAACCTATCCGTGTAAGTCAAAATAAAATTGAGGGTAAATGTATTGTTGTTACTGGACATAATCTTTTTGCATTAGAAGAGTTATTAAAGCAAACAGAAGGAAAGGGCATAAATATATATACCCACTCTGAAATGTTGCCCGCTCATGGTTATCCTGCATTAAAGAAATATACCCATTTAAAAGGTAATATCGGTAAAGCATGGTATGATCAGCGCCGCCTTTTTGAGGCATTTCCTGGAGCTATACTGGCAACTACTAACTGTGTTATGCCTATTAAAGGGACTTATGCGGATAGAATGTTCACATATGAAGTGGCCGGGCTAGAGAATGTAGAAAAAATTGTGAACGATGACTTTTCTCCTTTAATTGAGAGAGCATTAGAGCTTCCTGAAGCAGCAGTAGATTCAAATGAGACATTACTAACAGGGTTTCATCATGAAACGGTTTTAGGTTTAGCACCTGAGGTAATAGAGGCGGTAAAAGCAGGGAAGATTAAGCGGTTCTTTGTTATTGCTGGATGTGATGCTCCTGGGCATGGAGGTGATTATTACCGTGAACTGGCAACATCCCTGCCACCAGAAGCAGTTATTTTAACCACCTCTTGTGGAAAATTCCGCTTTAATGATGTGGATTATGGGGTTGTTCCTGGGACAAATATTCCAAGATACATTGATCTTGGGCAATGTAATAACTCCGGTTCAACGGTGAAAATTGCAATGGCATTAGCTGATGCCTTCGAATGTGAAATTAACGAGCTTCCCGTAAGTATTGTATTATCTTGGTTTGAACAAAAAGCGGTTGCTATTCTTCTTGGACTTTTCAGCTTAGGTATCCGAGATATCCGCATTGGACCTAAACCGCCAGAATTTATTTCTGAAGGAGTTCTTCAGGTCCTCCAAGAAACATTTAACTTAAAATTAATTGGTACGGCAAAAGAAGATATGGAAGAAATGCTTCAGCTTGCTGTAAAATAAACAAAAACCCGTCTTTGGCGGGTTTTTGTTTATTAATAGGATTAAATTAAATGAATTTCTTCCATTAGTATTTCTATGTCAACAATCATATTGCCTTCTTCATCTACTTCGATTAGTTCATCCTTCTTCATCTTAGTGAGTGTTCGGCTGATAGTTTCCCGTGTGGTACCAATCATGTTGGCCAAGTCCTTATTGGTGAATTCTGATTTTAATAGAATGGTTCCATCACCTTTTTCTTGACCGTGCTTTTGTGCAAGACGAATGATCAGCTTGATAATCTGTTCATACGTATTATTCAAAATTTGCTCTTCTAATCGGTTTTGTAAATCTACAATTTTTTCACCAAGTACCTTAAACACTTTAATACATAGTTCAGGGTTTTCTATAAGCACAGATTCAAATTTTGATATGGGAACAGCAATTAGTGTTGTTGGTTCGATTACTTCAGCATAAGCTGGGTAATCTCCTTTTCTAAAAAAACCAACATGAGGAAACATTTCTCCTTTTTTTGCTATGGCTACAATTTGTTCTTTCCCATTAATATCACTTTTGTAAATTTTTATTTTGCCATCATAAATAAAATAAACATTTTCAAGCGGGTCACCTTGAAGGAACACATGGCTCTGTTTTTTCCAATCTCGGGCAATAGCGATGTCAGTTATTTTTGTTAATTCCAGATCATTTAATTCTCGAAAAAGCGAGAATTCCGAAAGAACTTTCTTAATTGTTTCTATTTTCATTCCATCACCTACAAATTTATTTCAGTTATCTTCTATTGTAACAAAAATTCCATCAATAGTTTATTTTTATGATATACTTTTTTTACGAACGTTCATTCGCTGAAATAGAAGTAAGTAACGAGGTGAAGAGCATGTATGGAAAGAAAAGCCTGCAAGAAATGTTAATAGAATTGAAATTAAATGAAGATTTTAAAGAAAATATTGTTACTTGGCATACGATCCCTGAAAAACCAGCACAATCTGTTTCACTCCCAGATGAGCTGAACCCGGTGTTGAAACAATCATTAAAAACAAAGGGAATAGAGCAACTATATACCCATCAAAAATCAGCCTATGAGAAAACTATGGGTGGGAAAAGTATCGTTGCTGTTACACCGACGGCTTCAGGGAAAACCCTTTGCTATAACCTTCCAGTTCTCCAATCGATTCTACAGAATCCTAATTCGAGAGCATTGTATTTATTCCCTACTAAAGCACTCGCTCAGGACCAAAAAAGTGAAATAAATGAAATTATTCATGCAGCAGGGGTAAATATTAATAGTTATACGTATGATGGCGATACACCTGCTAATATTCGCCAAAGGGTAAGGCAGGCAGGACATGTAGTGATTACAAATCCTGATATGCTTCACTCAGCGATCCTCCCGCATCACACAAAATGGGTGTCTCTTTTTGAAAACCTAAAATTCATTGTTGTTGATGAACTCCATACGTATCGAGGAGTGTTTGGAAGTCATGTTGCCAATGTAATTAGAAGATTGAAGAGAATTTGTCGTTACTACGGAAGCAACCCAGTTTTTATTTGTACATCTGCAACCATTGCAAACCCATTAGAACTTGCGGAGAAATTAACAGAAGAAAAAATGTGTCTTATTGATAATAACGGTGCACCAAGTGGTAGAAAGCATTTTCTCTTTTATAATCCCCCCATTGTAAACAAGCCGTTAAATATTAGAAGAAGTGCAACTCTAGAAGTGCGAAAAATAGCGGGAGAATTGTTGAAAAATAAAATTCAAACGATTATTTTTGCGAGAAGTAGAGTAAGAGTTGAGATCATCCTGACATATTTGCAGGAGTTGGTAAAGAATCAGTTAGGGGACAAGTCCATAATGGGCTATCGAGGAGGATATCTTCCAACAGAAAGAAGAAAAATTGAGAAGGGGCTGCGCTCAGGAGAGATATATGGTGTTGTCAGCACAAATGCACTTGAATTAGGAGTTGATATTGGCCAACTCCAAGTCTGCATTATGACAGGTTATCCAGGAACTATTTCCAGCGCTTGGCAGCAGGCAGGAAGGGCAGGAAGGCGTCATGGAGAGGCTCTTGTTATTATGGTAGCGAGTTCAAGCCCACTTGATCAATATATCATTCAAAACCCTGCATACTTTTTGGAAAAGAGCCCAGAGACAGCTAGGATAAATCCTGATAACCTGATTATCTTGATTGACCATATGAAATGCGCTGCCTACGAGCTGCCATTTAAAGCAGGAGAACAGTTTGGTACTGTTGGGACGGAAGAACTATTGGAGTATTTAACAGAGGAAAGAGTTCTATATCAGAATGGGGATAAATGGTTCTGGATGAATGATTCATTCCCTGCACATAATATTAGTTTGCGATCGGCATCTCAAGAGAATGTGATAATTGTTGATCAATCGGATGTCGCAAATGTGAAAGTAATTGGAGAAATGGACCGTTTCTCGGCCATGACACTCCTACATGATGAGGCCATCTATCTGCATCAAGGTAACCAATACCAAGTGGAAAAATTGGATTGGGAAGAAAAGAAGGCGTTCGTGAGGGAAGTGGACGTAGACTATTTTACTGATGCTAATTTAGCCGTTCAATTAAAAGTATTAGAAGTCGACAAACTTCTACCATTACAGGAGGCAGAAATAGGTTTTGGTGATGTAAGTGTAAGGGCTATGGCAACAATCTTTAAAAAAATAAAATTTGAAACACACGAAAATATCGGGTCCGGCCCCATCCATCTTCCAGAAGAGGAGCTTCATACGAATGCGGCTTGGATATCACTAAATAGATCACTTGGTGAAATGGGGCATGAGAGGCTTGAACAAGGTCTGATTGGTACTGCACATGCACTGAGGTCTATCGCTCCTCTGTTTGTAATGGCTGACCCACAAGACATCCATGTGATACCACAAGTAAAAGCGGATCATAATGAAAAGCCAACCATATTTTTCTATGATCGTTATCCCGGTGGAATTGGCTTAAGTGAAAAATTATATACTGGCATGTCAAAGGTGTTCATAGAAACAAAAAACATGATTAATCGGTGTCAATGTGAATCAGGATGTCCATCATGTATTGGAACAGATACAGTAAGTGAGACAGCTAAAAAGGATGCCTTAAACATTCTTGAAGCATTCCTTCGTGTTTCGGAAATAGACAAGGATGTGGAGTCATGTCTTTAAAAAACAAGTTGAATCGGCTAAAACCTCATTTATCAGCAGGAGTAACAGGAGAGGTTAAAAAACCTCTTCCAACGGAGATTCCGATCAAAGAAGTTCCTTACAGGGAACGATGGGAGCAAGTAGGTGTTTTTCCGTATTTTATGGATCAGGATTACTGTTTAATTAGAGAAGTGAAATATCCACTTTCCCAGAAGCATGGACACTACTGTTTTCGTGATTTTCTTACCGCTGTTGATGTATGGAATAAACAGTCCATTAATCATCCCTTGTCAGCACAAGGACATCACGCGGAGGAATTATTCTTTTTTGACACAGAGACAACAGGTCTTGGTGGTGGAGTGGGGAATACAATCTTTTTGCTTGGATATGCTAGTTTTTCTGGAGAAGAGCTGATTCTGAGGCAACATATTCTTCCCCATCCGGGAGCGGAGGTTCCTTTATACCAAAGCTTTTTGGAAAACGTCAATTATAGAACGTTAGTTACCTATAATGGAAAATCGTTTGATTGGCCACAGGTGAAAACAAGACACATGCTTGTGAGAGAGCATGTACCTAAGCTACCGAAATTTGGACATTTTGATTTATTCCATGCTGCAAGAAGGTTATGGAAACACAAATTGGAGCGCTTAAAATTGTCAATAGTCGAAAAAGAGGTATTGGGTGTTGAAAGAGTAGATGATATTCCAGGGTTTTTAGCGCCGATGATTTATTTTGATTTTATTGAAAGTAATCAACCTGATGGGATGCTTGGTATATTAAAACATAATGAAGTGGACATTCTTTCACTCGTTACATTGTATACACATTTAACCTTTCAATTATGTGGAATCGATAAAAATCAGACGAGGGCTGAGTCATATGAGGTGGGTCGTTGGTTTTCCAACCTAGGAGAGAAGCAAGAAGCTGAAAAAGTGTTGACCAAGCTTACTACAGAGAGAGATGTTACATCCTTTCAAGCAAAGCTTACTCTTGCGTACCAATCGAAAAAAGAACGTAATTGGGAGCAAGCTCGGTTATTGTTCGAGGATGTTGTCGAATCTGGTGTGGAAGAGATGATGTTAATAGCTTGTGTAGAGTTAGCGAAAATTTTTGAACATAGACATAAAGAGTACCGACGTGCAATTGAATATTGCCAAAAAGCGATATACCTACGAAATCAATCGGAAAATCTAAAGTCTTTGAAGGGTCAAATATCCTTGGAGCAGCTTGAAAACAGGTTTAAACGTTTAGAACGAAAATTTGCGAAATTTCCCAGGTAAGCGCAAAATTCGTCAAAATTATTAGTTAAATGGTTATTTTTGACATGGTTCGATTAATTGCCACAAATTCTTAACAATTAATTATAAAAAATCAGCAATTCCATATTGTTTATTGTAGTTGAAAAAGGTAAAATGTGAAATTGAATTGAGAAAAAAAACGACTATAAACTATGGAGCTGGTAATATTGTATAAAGCAATTTTATTCTTATTTTTTATTGTCGTATGTTTGACTGCTGTTGTTTTTACAAGCTTGAAAGATAGCTTTTATTCGATGTTATAGATTGCTTGTCCAATTAAACATTAATAAACAATTAGACTTCTTTGGATTCTCTGATTTGTAAAAAATAGGTGTTTTCCTTAGTACAAGAGTAACTCCTTCAACATAGGCTGTTAATGTAAACAGATTATTTGAAGGGAGAGCATTATAATGTATTTAGGAACTAATTTTATGCCGCCAGTCATTCATCCGACACAACAAATTGTGAACCACACATTTTCAACAACGGTGGTGCCACATATTCATCCAGTACACACTACAACTGTAAATCACCATATGTACCAACATAAACACTTCTGCCCACAAACAGCGTCATGTTGCGAAGAGGAATGTAATCAGCATATTAACTGCTGTAACCCATGTGCACCAGGTGTTATGCCAGCTGCAATGCCTGCTCCGAATGCCGTGCCAGGTATGGGAATGGGAGCCCCAGGTTTTGCGCCAGGAGGCCCAGGCTTTGGACCAGGAGGCCCTGGTTTTGGACCAGGAGGTCCAGGTTTTGCGCCAGGAGGCCCGGGCTTTGGACCAGGTGCCCCAGGCTTTGCCCCAGGACCATTCATGGGACCTCGTCCTTAAGGAGAATGTTTCAATTGCAAGGGCTTCTAGCCCTTGTTTTTATTTTGTTTACATTATTGTATGCTTGCTTTATAAAAATGTTTGTCCTATTTAAAAAAATTTTTATATAAAGGAGAACATTTCTTTGATTAAAGTGCTTGCGATTTCAGGATATAAACCATTTGAATTAGGAATTTTTAAGAAGGATCACCCATCTGTCCAATATATTAAAGCGGCTTTTAAGAAGGCTTTAATACCAATTGTGGAACAAGGATTAGAATGGGTATTAATTAGCGGACAATTGGGAGCTGAATTATGGGCAGCAGAAGTTTTGTTTGAATTACAAACGGATTATCCTGAGCTTAAACTGGCAGTCATTACCCCTTTCCTTGACCAGCAAGCATCCTGGAACGAAAATAACAAAGAATGGTACGAATCCGTTCTTTCTAGAGCGGATTTTATTGATTCTGTAACAAAAAAGGGATATGAAAAACCATGGCAATTTAGATTAAAAAATCAATTTTTTATTGAAAAGAGCGACGGTATTCTCCTGTTTTTTGATCTGGAAAAAGAGGGAAGCCCTAAATACCTATATGATATGGCTATACAATTTCAAAAAAATCACGAGTACCCTGTAGAGTTAATTACGTTTTACGATTTACAAACGATTGTCGAAGAAGAACAATTAAAACAAATGGATTATTAGGGTATGTTTAGTACTCTTAATGCATATTTTTATAATGATTTATAAATCATTCATTTCTCAAAACAAAAGAAAATTGACAAAAGCACATATTTTTGAAAAAATAATAGGTAACGATTGGCGAATACTGAGGTGATTTTAATGCTTTCCGATAAAGTTAAGTTAACGGCTAAGGATATTTTAGAAAAAGAGTTCAAGACTGGTGTACGTGGTTATAAACAAGAAGACGTTGATAAATTTTTAGATTTAATAATTAAGGATTATGAAACTTTTCATCAGGAAATCGAGGATTTACAGCAAGAAAATCTTAGACTTCGTAAACAAGTAGAAGATAGTTCGAAAAGACAGCCAGTGGCACAACCTGCTGGAACGACCAACTTTGATATTTTAAAGCGATTATCTAACTTAGAAAAACATGTTTTTGGCAATAAACTCTACGATTAACAGATTGTACAGTCATTTCCTAATAATAACCATTGAATAAACAGCATGAATTACATATAATAATAAATGTCTTCATTAATGACGTTCGGGTAATCGCTGCAAGGAGCTTTGCAACTTGTAGAGGAAAGTCCATGCTCGCACGAGCTGCGATGCTCGTAGTGTTCGTGCCTAGTGAAATCATAAGCTAGGGCAGCTGGGTCTAGCATCCAGTTGACGGCCGGGAAAATACCTAAGTCCATTAGGATATGGTATGAATACCTATAAAAGTGCCACAGTGACGTAGCCTTTCTAGAAATAGAAAGGGTGGAACGGGTAAACCCCACGAGCGAGAAACCCAAATTATGGTAGGGGCGCTTTCTCTGAGGAATTGAACGAGGAGAAGGACAGATTCTTTATGAATCTGTAGATAGATGATTACCACCTAAGTACGAGACTAACAGTCGCTTGCAGTACTATGGTACAGAACATGGCTTACAGAACGTTATTAATGGGAAAGTATGCTGGATATAAACGGCTCTCCTGATAGGGGAGCTTTTTTATTATTTTACTAAGTAAGTTGCATTCGTTAAGTGTTTTTTGTCAATAATGATAGCAAATCATAGGTCAATTCTGTAAAGTTAACAATACATACATGTAATAAGTTAAGGGTGAAAAAATGGAAAAATATCAATTAATCGCCACTGCGGCGATGGGGCTTGAAGCACTAGTTGCAAAAGAAGTTAGGTTATTAGGGTATGACTGTGAGGTTGAAAATGGAAAGGTAATCTACACTGGAGATGAATCTGCGATTGCACGCAGTAATTTATGGCTGAGAACAGCAGACCGAATAAAAATTAAGGTTGGAGAATTTAAGGCCTATACCTTTGATGAATTATTCGAGAAGACAAAAGCACTTCCGTGGGAAAAATTCCTTCCAGAGGATGCTGAATTTCCTGTAATCGGGAAATCAGTCAAATCAAAGCTATTTAGTGTTTCTGACTGCCAGGCAATTGTTAAAAAAGCTGTTGTCGAACGGCTGAAAAAACATTATAAGCGAAGTACCTGGTTTGAAGAGAATGGTGCTCTTTACCGTATTGAAGTTGCTTTGCTAAAGGATGTTGCTACCATAACGATTGATGCTAGTGGCCAGGGGCTTCATAAACGAGGATACCGTATTGATCAAGGGGAGGCTCCATTAAAGGAGACACTTGCAGCTGCCCTTGTTATGCTTACAAATTGGAAAGCTGACCGTCCGTTCATGGATCCATTTTGCGGCTCAGGAACGATTCCAATTGAAGCTGCCATGATTGGGCAAAATATAGCACCAGGCTTTAATAGAGAATTTGTTTCAGAAGGCTGGAATTGGATCCCTCAGAAGGTATGGGATGTGGCACGGAGTGAAGCGGAAGATTTGGCGAATTATGATCAGCCGTTAGATATTTTAGGTACAGATATTGATCACCGAATGGTAAAAATCGCCCAAGAGAACGCATTTGAGGCTGGTTTTGGGGACCTCATTTCGTTTAAGCAAATGCAAGTAAGAGATATTTCAACACCGAAGGAATATGGTGTAATAGTTGGAAATCCTCCTTATGGTGAAAGACTAGGAGAGAAGAAGGCTGTTGAACAAATGTATAAGGAAATGGGTCAAGCATTCAGTAAGTTAGATACGTGGTCGATTTACATTTTGACTTCAAATGAAGAGTTTGAGCAATTTTACGGAAAACCAGCTACAAAGAAAAGAAAGCTTTTCAATGGTTTTATTAGAACAGACCTATATCAATACTGGGGAAAGCGTCCACCAAGACAAGAGGAATTGAAGTAAATAGCTATTATTAAATAGTAAAAAGAAAAATAAGTTCTTTAGAACTAGGGTGTCTAATAGAGGCGCTCTTCTTTTTTTGGAGGGATATTATGCAAAATCGAATGCCGTTTGAAATCTCAAAAACAGAATCCTTTTATGACAAATTAAGTGAATGGATTGGCGATTTATTTTATGATATTTTGCCAGAAGCTGGCTTTGAATTAAGGGATGAGCAAATTTTCATGGCTTTTCAACTTGAAAAAGCGTTCAAGGACAAAAAAATAATGTTTGCTGAAGCCGGTGTAGGAACAGGAAAAACGATTGTTTATTTACTTTACTCGATTATGTACGCTCGATATACCAATAGACCTGCAGTGATTGCTTGTGCAGATGAAACGTTGATTGAACAGCTTGTGAAAAAAGAGGGCGACATTGCGAAACTGGAAAAAGTACTTGGATTAAATATTGATGTTCGCTTAGCAAAATCAAGGGATCAGTATTTATGTTTAAAGAAGCTTGATCAAGTGAGGAATACTGACTTTTCAGATGATATTTCTGAAATCTATGAGAAATTACCTGATTTTGTTCACACAGGAAGCTCTATGCAAGCATTTGAGAAATACGGTGACAGAAGGGAGTTTCCAAGTCTATCTGATGACAAATGGAGTCATGTTAATTGGGATTCCCTGCAAGATTGTTTTTCCTGTGAAAAACGCCATCGATGTGGTCTGACATTACACCGTGAATATTATCGTCATTCAACAGATCTAATTATCTGTTCCCATGATTTTTATATGGAACATGTTTGGACGAAAGAATCACGAAAACGAGAAGGACAGCTCCCATTATTACCTGAACATTCATCTGTTGTATTTGATGAAGGGCACTTACTTGAATATGCCGCACAAAAGGCATTAAGTTACCGCTTTACAGATTACACTTTGGAAACACTATTAACTAGGTTAATGGAAAACGAAGTACGTGAAAAGACATTGTATACGATTGATGAGGCTTTACTAGAGAATGAAGCATTTTTTAACACCATTTCACAATTTTCCTCTCAATCAATAGGCTCAGAAAAACAAATAATTACTAAACATCCATTAGTAATGAAATCTTGCAGAAAACTGCTCTCGACTCTTCAAGCGCTAGAAGAAGAGTTGGTTTTTGAAAGTGAATTATATGTTATTAATGAATATGACTTAAGAATTGTAGAGGAGTATTTAGAACAAATTACGTACTCATTATCACTTTTTCTACAAGAATTAAACGGAATTACTTGGTTTGAAGAGAACAGAGGTGAACGGACACTTGTCATTATGCCAAAAATGGTTGAAGAAGTGATGAGAGAAGAGGTATTTTCACAGAAGAAACCGTTTATTTTCTCATCAGCAACTCTGGCTAATCAAAAGTCCTTTGATTATATTGCTAAAAGTCTTGGTGTACAGGACTACCTGTCATTTTCTGTTTCATCGCCATTTAATTATGATGAAAAAATGAAAATCTATCTCCCGCGGTTTTCACCTGGCAATTTTATTGAAAAAACAAAATACCTTGTAAAAATGATTCAGAAAACCGAGGGTCGTGCACTTATCCTCTTAAATAATAAAGAAGAACTGACCTACTTAAAAAGTAAGCTATTAGAGGCTGTTCCATATCCAATTTATTTTGAAGGTGATGAAGAAATAAGTACGCTTGTTTCCAAGTTCCAAAATGAAGAGCAGGCAATTCTATGTTCTATTCATCTATGGGAAGGACTTGACATTCCAGGTAGATCACTTGAAAACGTGTTTATCTATTCCTTACCATATCCACCTAATGATCCTGTTTTTACTGCAAAAAGAGAGGGAGTTGCACATCCGTTTGAAGAGGTGGACTTACCTTATATGCTCCTTCGCCTGCGTCAGGGAATAGGACGTTTAATCAGGAGTGAAACCGACGAGGGAATGGTGCACATCCTATTAGATGAAAACATCGATTCTGAGGTTTTACAAAAAGTTAAGAATGCATTGCCTACCGAAGCAAAAGAACAATAAATCAAAAAAAGCGGAAGTAGCCAATTTGGGCACTTCCGCTTTTCTGTTTACCGTCCTAATAGCTTTAGGCCTTCTGGTGTCATTTTTTCTGGGGACCAAGCTGGTTCCCAAACAAGATTAACTTCCACATTTCTTGTTTCTTCCAGTCCTTGAACACAATATCGGACACCTGTTGTGATGCTATCATGCAACGGACAGCCAGGTGTAGTTAATGTCATGGTAATCGTAACATCAGCTTCATCAGAAACTTCAACATTATATATTAACCCAAGGTCAACCACATTTATATTTAATTCTGGATCGAAGACACTTTTTAATGCTTCTAGTACTTTTTCTTTTACATTCATGATGTACACCTCACTATTTTTTTAGAACGCTTAAAATACTAACTGCAAATATAATAAATACCACCGACAAAATCATCTGGCCAATTGTAAATAGAATCGTTACTTTTAATACAAAAGAAACAAAGATTACTAATACTGAAAGAATGAAAAACAAGAAGAGAGGAACTACAATCTTCTCATTCATCATGTCCTTTAAGGATGGGACCGCTTTTTTTCCAATTTCCTTACTATATTTATAGGTCCACCACAAGAATGGAACGATTTTGTAGAGATACCCGATTATACTTAGGACAACCCATAAAAATAAATAGCAATAAATGAATGGACCAGCAAGAGTGGTTATGGCTTTTGTCCATAATAGGATGAATGCAGCTAAATGTAGAACATTCCCTATTCCAATCGCAACTAATGCAAACGTAAAAGGCTTATCCAGCTTCTTTTTCAGTCGTTTTTTTATAATAATGCTTATATGCCAACTAAAAACGGAAAATCCTGCTAACAGTAAAAAGAACCCCATTTTTAAAAGAATATGATTATCCATAAAGAAGGAAGTCAATAAAGTGACAAGACCTCCAGTATAAAGCCCATAAACAAACCTAGCATGTATCATGGGGAATCCATGAGATAGGGAAAACATAGGTACCATTTTATAAGAAAATCCAAAAATTAGTAATGTAAACCAACCAGTTACGCCCATTAATAAATGACTTTTAAAAATAGATTGATAATATGCAGTACCAAAACCTGTTTTCAGGCTATAAATCATTGTAATTCCCAAGATGATAGTAATAAATAAACAAACTAGTGCTGTGCCAACAAATGCTGTAAGAATATTCGGCTTTGCTTGTTTTTTTAATGTCATGTACATTTGAAATAAAAACATCATTATTCCTAAAAGTGTAAGACTTCCAGGGATCAAGGCATTTTGCGGTGCCCAATATAACATACCAGAAAAGGAGAGAATTCCTGCTGCTGTGATAGAAAATTGAATAAAACCGAACTTTTCACTCCATATTTTTGTTAAAAATGCTACAGGTACCAGCTGATACATAGCGCCCATTGCGGCCATCAGTGCCCATCCTAAGACTAATAAATGAGCAGAAGACCAGATTGCAGGAATTCTAAAGCTTCCAGCGGTTAACATTTGCCCATTTATTAATAGGATCAATTGGGAAAGAACCAATGCAATCAAACTAAAAAAGATAAAGGAAATAGGAAGCTTAATATTTGTTTCACTTCCCATAGATTGAGGAAGCATACACGATCACCTACTTACCGGAAGATTTCAATCTTGAAACTTCCGTCATTTTGTTGTTCTGTTCGTTGCTTGTAGCCCAATTCTTCCAACTGTTCGTATAGAAACATGGGTCTTCTATCATTTATTATTGTTAAAACCTCATTTTCATTCAATGTTTCTAATGCGGCTAACGTTCTCATCATTGGCTGTGGGGGTTCTAACCCCCGATTATCTAATATCACCGTATTCACCTTCCATGTATTAAAATTCTTTACTCTATCGCTCTTTATTTATCTTGTTTTTGTAAAGGTTATTTTCCAGTGTTTTTTATCAATTTCCTCTTCCTCATGGGTAAAACCTTTTGCCTTTAGTACGCTGAAAAGTGGAACTGGTTTAAACGGGGCATGTAGGATAAAGAGATCATTTGTTTTACACTCCTTAACGGCCTCCATAATCTTTTGAAAAGGTTCCAATTTATTTTTTAAATCCTCGCGGACATCGAGTTCAATAATTCGTTGTTCCATTTATGACAACTCCTCAAAGTTTAATAGAATAATTCCTGTTGAAGTGCTTCACGGTCGATTAAGTAATATCCCTCATCGTCCTGTGTAACGTATTCTTTCTTTTTAACTTGATTTAAAGTGCGGCTAACGGTCTCCCTAGAAGTACCAATCATATTGGCTAATTCTCGATTCGTAAATTGTGTAGTAAACCGATATCGATCTCCAACCTGTTCACCGTTAGTTTTACACAATCTAATAAGTAATAAAATGATCTGTTCATATGTGTTATGAAGAACTTGCGCTTCCAATCTTCCTTGAAGGTCTACAATTTTTTCGCCTAACACTTTAAAAAGTTTAATGCAGAGCTCCGGATAGGAAATTAATATTTCTTCAAACTTGTCTATAGGAATTACCACTAAATGAGCATCTTCCATTACTTCCGCGTGTGCGGGAAAATTACCTTTTCTGAAAAATCCAGCATGTGGAAACATCTCTCCAGGTTCGAGAACGGATATAATTTGTTCTTTCCCAGCTTGGTCTGTCTTATAGATTTTAATTTTTCCACTATGAATAAAGAAGACTCTATCAAGTGGATCATCTTGCATGAAAACATACATCTTATGTTTATAAAATCGGGTTTGTGCAATTTTTACGATGGGTTCAAGTTCTTGTGTACATAATTCCTTGAAGATTGGGACCTCGGACAGTCTTTTGATAATATCCTCTTGCTTCATTTAACATCACCTTCATATTAGTAATTCAACTTAGCTTCATTGTAGCAAGGATTTCACACTGGATATGTGACCTCCGTCATAGCTAGAGATCTTTTTGAAAATAATTCTCGGTTGCGTGATAAATATCACAGGGGTAGGATGAGGCGCTTCACTTTGTGAGATGGCTATCAAAGTTACAATACGAGTGTAAAGAAACATGAGAGGATGAGAGGATATGGAAATTCAGCGGGGAACACCGACAAAAAAAGTGGTAAAGGCAAATAAAAATGCCTTGTTGAAATCCACTTTAATTATTACCATTTTACTTAGTTTCACTGTCTTATTAGCTGGAGGCTATTGGATATTCAAGGAGCAGGCCCCTAGACCATTAGAGGTTACAAATGAAAAAGGCGAGGTATTATTTACTAAAGACTCCATTATGGGAGGTCAGGCAGTTTTTCAAAAATATGGTTTAATGGATTATGGAACTGTTTTAGGACACGGATCATACATGGGTCCAGACTATACGGCTGAAGCTTTAAAAATCTATACAGAAGGTATGCAGGATTTTAAAGCTAATGACGAATATGGCAAAGAGTTTACAAAATTAAATGCAGATGAAAAAGTCATTATTAAAAATAAAGTAATTAAAGAAATGCGTAAAAATAGATATGACAGCAGCAAAGATACAATGGAGCTAACAAATGCTCAAGCTTTTGGACTTGAGAAAGTGAGAGCCTACTATAAAGATATCTTTACAAAGGGTGACGGCTGGGGATTAAAGGCAAACCTTATTAAAGAAAAGGATATGCCTACTAAGGATCGTGCCTATGTTGCCAAGGGTGACCAGATTACACAAATTTCAGATTTCTTCTTTTGGACGGCGTGGCTCTCAAGTACCGTTCGTGAAAATGATAAAATCACCTATACAAATAACTGGCCATACTATGAGGACGCGGGAAATCAATTATCCTTCTCTGCTATCTGGTGGAGTGGTGCAAGTATAACCATACTTATTTTAATGATTGGTATTATTCTTTATTTATTCTATCGTTATCAGTTTGGTATGCAAGAGGCTTATAAAGAAGGCAAGTTTCCACATATTGATTTACGTAAAATGCCAGTGACAAATTCACAAGTAAAATCAGGGAAATATTTTACCATCGTATCTGTCTTATTCTTTGTTCAGTGTATGTTTGGTGCGTTACTTGCTCACTATTATATTGAACCTGATAGTTTCTTTGGAATGAAGTGGATCCATGACGTTCTTCCATTTAATATCACTAAAGGCTATCACTTACAGCTTGCTATATTCTGGATTGCAACAGCATGGCTAGGTATGGGGATTTATGTCGCTCCATTAGTCGGTGGGTATGAGCCTAAGAAACAAGGCTTATTGGTAGATATTTTATTCTGGGCTCTTGTTGTCCTTGTGGGCGGCAGTATGGTTGGAGAATGGCTTGGAGCAAATGGATATTTAGGAAATCAATGGTTCTTATTCGGTCACACGGGTTGGGAATATATTGAACTCGGCCGCGTATGGCAGCTCATATTAATTCTTGGTATGTTCATTTGGTTGTTCATTGTATTTAGAGGCGTTAAAGCAGGTCTAAAGCGGGAAACAGATCGCGGCGGACTTATCCACCTATTATTCTACTCAGCTATAGCTGTACCGGCATTCTATATCTTTGCATTATTTATCAATCCTGGTACTAGCTTCACATTCGCAGATTATTGGCGCTGGTGGATTATTCACTTATGGGTAGAAGGTATTTTTGAAGTTTTTGCAGTAGTTGTCATTGGTTTCTTAATGGTTCAATTAGGTCTTGTAACCAAGAAATCAACAGTGAGACAATTATACTTCCAATTAATCCTGCTATTAGGCAGCGGTGTAATCGGTATTGGTCACCACTATTATTATAACGGTTCTGCAGAAGTATGGTTAGGACTTGGCGCGGTGTTCTCAGCGTTAGAAGTTATCCCATTAACCTTGTTAATCCTTGAAGCATATGAGCAATACAAAATGATGCGTGAGGGTGGAGTTAATTTCCCTTATAAAGGTACCTTCTGGTTCTTAATCTCTGTAGCAATTTGGAACTTGGTTGGTGCAGGTGTACTTGGATTCTTAATCAACTTACCAGCAGTAAGCTATTTTGAACACGGACAATTCTTAACACCAACACACGGCCATGCATCAATGATGGGTGTATACGGAATGTTTGCAGTAGCAGTTCTATTGTATTCACTAAGAAACATTGTTAAGCCAGAGGCATGGAATGATAAATGGATTAAAATTAGCTGTATTTTATTAAATGTAGGTCTTGCAGGTATGGTATTCCTATCATTACTACCAGTTGGTTTCATTCAAATTAAAGAAGCCTTCTATCATGGTTATGCAGCAAGCCGCTCTGCATCATTCCTTCAAAAGGATATTGTGCAAACTCTACTAACATGGCGTGCGGTGCCTGACACCATTTTCCTAATTGGTGTGTTAATTTTAGTATTATTCTGTATAAAGGCACTCTTTAACTTACGTAAACCAACTCATAAGGAAGGAGAGCAGCTTCCTGTTAAAGATCTTTCTATCGACGAAGAGTAATTAGGGAATCCGCAAAGTTTAGCTTTGCGGATTTGCTTTTTCAAGTAATAGATTCTCGTAACATTCAAAACAAAGTATTTCATTCTTTTCTGTATGGATGCCGTTAAAAAAGCCATCTAAACAGTATATATTCTTGTTGCAACACATGCATGAGCCTACTAATTCCTTCATTTTTCTAACCTCCTAACTAAGAAAAGAGTATTAATAAAATCATTTCTTGGGTGTGATAAGATGCACTAAAAATGAGAAAAGGATTACTTATAATGAAATAGAAGTAAACGAAATAAAAGGAGTGATAATATTGCAAACATATGCAAAAGTAATCCATGTGCCAGACTACCCACCACGTGAAAAGCATCCAACAATCTTTAATGGATTTGATGAGCTATCATCAGGAGAAACCATGATGATTGTTAACGACCATGATCCGAGACCACTTTTATACCAGTTCATGATGGAGAGACCTGAACAATTTTCTTGGGAATACCTAGAAGAGGGTCCTGAAACATGGAAGGTTGCAATCAGTAAAAAGTAAGTTAGGAATTTACGACTTAGAATTTTCCAGGCTGCTTAACTCTTTCTAATCATTTTACGTGTGAATATTTAATTTTCAGTTTTTTCCCTATGAATATATTTTACAACAGAAAACTCTTTCTGTTGTTTTTTTTATCATTATTAATCTCAAAAGGGCAACTTTTCAGAATTATATGGTAAAATTTAAACGTTATGAAAGGGGGCAATGCTGTGAGTACAAAAACTATTCAAATAGAAAAAGAGTTTTTGGATTATGTGAAAAAAATGACTGCCTATCATGAGGCACTTGGCGTTATTTATTGGGATTTAAGAACAGGAGCTCCCAAACAGGGGGTAGAACAGCGGTCAGAAGTAATCGGGATGTTATCTTCGGAAGTATTTAAAATGTCTACTTCTGAAGAAATGGCTGCGTACATAGCAAGTTTATCAAAAGCTGAAGTAGATGAAAAAACAAAAAAAATTCTTGAAGAGTGCAAAAAAGAGTATGAACGTAATAAAAAAATTCCAGCGGAAGAATACAAAGAGTTTGTGATCCTCCAATCCAAAGCTGAGAGTATATGGGAGGAAGCGAAAGAGAAAGCTGATTTTGCTATGTTTAGTCCGTATTTAGAAAAGCTGGTAGAGATGACAAGAAGGTTCATTAGTTACTGGGGGCATACGGAAAAGAGATATGATGTCTTATTAGATATGTATGAACCAGGGATGACGACAGAGGTCCTGGATGATGTATTTGGTAAACTTAGAGAGAGGATTGTTCCTTTAGTGAAGCAAATCTCTGAAGCCGATAATAAGCCAACAACAGATTTTCTTTTTAAGTCCTTCAAAAAGGAAAAGCAACGCGAGTTCAGCTTAGAGATTCTGGCAAAGATGGGCTATAACTTTCAGGCTGGAAGGCTGGATGAAACCGTTCATCCATTTGCGATTGGGCTGAATCCTGGGGATGTCCGTGTCACTACAAAGTATGATGAAAATGACTTTCGGACAGCTATATTTGGCACCATTCATGAGGGGGGCCACGCCTTATATGAACAAAACTTTTCAAAAGAATTAATCGGTACGCCGCTATGTTCTGCGGCATCCATGGGCATCCACGAATCCCAATCCCTATTCTACGAAAATATTGTTGGTAGAAGCCTTCCATTTTGGAAAAATAACTTTGACTGCCTAAAAAAATACGCAGATGGGCAATTTGATCAAGTAGATAGTGAAAGATTTTACAGAGCTATTAATGAATCTAAACCATCCCTTATTAGAATCGAAGCAGACGAATTAACTTATCCGCTTCATATCATTATTCGTTATGAAATTGAAAAAGGCTTATTTGATGGTTCCATGCAAGTGAAGGACCTGCCTCAGATTTGGAATGATATGTATGAACAGTACTTGGGAATTGTTCCGAAGAATGATGCGGAGGGTATTCTCCAGGATGTCCACTGGGCGGGAGGAAGCTTTGGATATTTCCCTTCCTATGCTTTAGGATATATGTATGCTGCGCAATTTAAGCATAAGATGCTTGAGGAAATCCCCCATTTTAACCAATTGGTAGAAGAAGGGGATTTGCTGCCGATTAAAGAGTGGTTAACGAAAAATATTCATCAATACGGAAAATTAAAGAAACCACTTGAAATTCTAAGAGATGTTACAGGTGAGGGCTTAAATGCAGAGTATTTAATTGAGTATCTCATTGATAAATATCAAAAGGTATATCAATTGCAGTGAAAAAGCTCCTTCCGATTATTTTCATTTCTAGTAGTGCTGCATTATGGGGGATTATTGCCATATTTGTTAGAAAGCTAACCGAATTAGGTTTTACACCGATGGAGATTGTCACATTAAGGGTAGTTACTGCAGCAGTATTGCTTGGAATCCTTGGTATCAGTAAATATTCGTCCCAGATGAAAATCAAATGGATGGATATTAAATTGTTTATAGGAACCGGCGTTTGCAGCATTGTGTTATTTAATTGGTGCTACTTTTCTGCAATCAATCAGATGAGTTTATCTATTGCTGTCATACTATTATATACAGCCCCTGTTTTTGTTACAGCTTTATCCTTTCTATTTTTAAAAGAGAAAATGGATACGGTAAAATTATTATCAGTCTTAGGGACAATTGCAGGGTGTGTAATGGTTGCAGGGGTAAACCTTCATGCGACAAGCTTTAGTTTTATCGGGATTTTAACAGGACTCGGGGCCGGCTTTGGATATGCCTTATATAGTATCTTTGGCAAATTTGCTTTAAAAAAATATCAACCCTTTACGGTCACTTTCTATACGTTTGTTATTGCTTCCATCACATTACTACCGTCAACAAATATTTGGGAAAAGGGTTCATTACTTATAAGTAATGAGGTTCTTCTATACGGTATTGGGTTGGGGCTTTTTCCAACGGTATTGGCTTATTTACTCTATACAAAGGGACTTGAAAAAATAGACACTAGTAAAGCTTCTATTATTGCAACGGTTGAACCTGTAGTAGCCACGCTTTTAAGCGTTTTTCTTTATCGGGAAGGGTTCAGTGTTACACAGGGGATCGGTACTTCCTTGATTCTTTTATCTGTTTTGCTAGTAAATCGGTCAAAAAATAATTCAAACCAACTATACGAAGAAAAGGCTTCAATCTAATGATTGAAGCCTTTTCTCATATATTTCAAACTACCATTTACTCCAAGTTTGGAAACCTTTTGATCCTGGTGGTGCATTTTGAATGATATCAATAAACGGTATGGTGTAAGCAAAAAGAATTAAAGCAGCTGTAATACCAAGCCATAATTTCCAGTTTTCAAATACCATTGGTGCTTTTTCTTCCGGACGCTCTGCTTCACCAACTGGGAATTCTTCTTCTCCCTTTGGAGCAAAGAATGCTAGATTGATAAAAATAATTAGCACTAAGATAATACCTAAGAAAAGGATTGAGCCACCAACTGCTTGAGCAATCTGGTAAGGGATCCACTCTGCCGCTTGCTTCGCACCGCCATAGGTTGAGAAGGAAGAACGTCGTGGGCCTCCAAGCAAACCTTGTGCATGCATGGAAGTGGACATGAAGGCCATTCCAATTGTCCATACCCAACCTTGAATAATACCTAGTTTATTCATTGCTTTTGTTAATTTACGGCCTGTTAAATGCGGTACTAACCAGTATGAGATGCCAAAAAATGTTAGCGCAACAGATGTTGCTACCGTTAAGTGGAAGTGTCCTGTTACCCATATAGTATTGTGAACTACCTGGTCCATCTGGTTTGAAGCGTTAATAATACCACCGGCACCAGCTGGGATAAAAACGGCCATACCGATAAATGGAACGATAAAACGAGCATCACCCCATGGTAGAACTCTGAACCAGCCAAAAAGACCAGTTGCGCCTTTTGAACGGCCATATCTCTCAAAGGTTGCAAATAATGAGAAGGCTGTCATTAATGAAGGAATGATAACCATGAAAGTCAAGATAACCTGTAAGAACTTCCATGCTGGATCAATTCCAGGTTCAGTTAATTGATGGTGAAAACCAACTGGGATCGAGAACAGCAAGAACAAAATAAAGGATAAACGAGCTAAGGAATCGGAGAAAATTTTTCCACCGATAATTTTTGGAATGATGGCATACCAACACATATAAGCTGGTAATAACCAGAAATAAACTAATGGGTGACCAAAATACCAGAACAATGTACGGCTGACTAAAACATCAACAGTATCCACTAAGCCAAGTGACCAAGGCAGTAATTGGAATAAAACGGTTGCAGCAACACCTAATGTAGCAACGATCCAAAGAACAGTATTCACTACAGCCATAAAGCTTAATAAAGGACTTGGCTGTCCTGGATTATTCTTACGCCATTTTGCATAGGTCAGAATCTGAGCAGAACCATCAATCCAGCTTCCGACAACTACAAAGGTTAAGCCCAAATAAAAAATCCAGTGTGCTTTTAGTGGGGCATAGAACGTATAAAGGACAGATGCTTCTTTAAGCAAAACCATTGTTGCTGCCATTAATGTCCCGATCAACATGACCCAAAAACCAATCCAGCCGGTACGTCTTGCTGCTGGGGAGTGTCCTCCAGTTGTTCTGCTTACTGCAGCATATTGAAATCCCATAATAAAGAAAGTGGTTAAAACAAGTCCCATTAATACTCCATGGACAGTTAAAACTTGATAATAATCGATTCCCCACGGAAGTTCCCATTTACCAGAACGAACGAGGGTTTGGAGAAGTCCCATCAAACCACCAAGAGCAAGAGCGGAGAAGGCGACAAAAAAGTGTGCCATCGAAAGCTTTGCATCACGAGGGTCAACTTTTACTTTTACAGCTGTATTGTTAACCATTATTTTACCACCTCAATCTTTGAACTCATTAGATGGTGTCCAGCACCACAATATTCATTACACACAATTAGATATTCGCCAGCCTTGTCAAAGGTTGTCGTATATTCACTGACATAACCAGGTTCAAGCATCATATTAATATTAGTTCCAGCTACTTCGAATCCATGAACAACATCTGTTGTTGTTGCAATGACCCTTACTTTCGCTCCTAGTGGAACTTTTACTTGCGCAGGATTAAATGAGAAGGCTGAAGCCACATACACTAATTCATAGTCCCATTCTTTCCCTTCAACTTTGTGAAGGCCTGGCTCTGTAAATGGTTTTGTTTGATTGACCTTCTCAGGATTTATAGTAGTTAAACAACTAGGTGGTTTGTTACCTAGATAAAAAGCACTAACGCCAATGGTGACTAAAAAATACTACAAGGGCACCTATTCCAAATGCGAGCCATATTTTTTCAAATTTATGCATATGCATAATCTTTTTCCCCCTTCAATCATTAAAAACGTTCTACAAATAGGTAATAGACACCTACCCAAGTGACCACAATGAAAAATCCCAAAAAGAAAACGGACGCTAATGTTCCTTTGAGAGAAGAGCTGTCTTCGATCTCGGTTTTTTGTTTTGTTTTTAATTCCGTTTTTGCCATCCCCTTGCACTCCCTTCAAGAAAAGTAAAGATTAAATAATAAGTTCTCTTTCATAATACAAAACAATTGTGAAAGTAAACTATATAGTTTTGGAAGTTCACAAATTGTTCATTCCTTAGGTAACTACTATGTTAATGTTAAAAACTTGATATAACAGTGATTTATGTCACATTAACCAAGGGGTAAATGTGACATAAATGTGAACCATCACACTTTACCTGTGATAAAAGTAATTGATTAATGTTTCACAAGCAAAAATCCATGTTTTTGAAACCAAGTCACATTCCTGAAATAGGAAAAATAAGATATATCATAATGACTTAGTTTAAGGCTGTGTTAAAGAACATTGTTGCTTTTTATACCCTGTTGATTGGAGCGCCTGGAGCGGAAATCAACAGACAAGTTTAATAGAGCCTAGTTTAATTAGGAAGCGAGGGTCTTCTTTGGAAAAATATTATTGTGAACAATGTCGATTATTATATAATGCAGAACAAGAGTGTGGAGTTTGCGGATTATTGGCAAATAAAAAAATAAAGATTGAGGTTCAAGCTCAACCAGAAAAACAATAAGCCACTAAAATTGGTAAAGATTATGTAATGAAGGAAATTTAAAATCGCGATATAATTTAAGAGCACAACAACAACAACCTTCAAAACGTTTGCTTCCCTGTCGTAGGGAGGCTTTTTTTTTGCCTTTGAAGTGATAAAGAAATTCGAATAATTCTCCTGACTACTGGAAAAAATACCCGTACATAGGATGAAGGAGAATGTATGATGCCCGCTATTCTTTCTGTTTCAGAAGTAATACCCCCATATGAAATTAATCAAAATCAAGCAGTAGAGTTTGCACGTGATCTTTTTGCGGACTCATTTAAGGATATTGAAAGACTCTTAAAAGCCTTTCAAAATGGACAAATTGAAAAAAGGCATTTTGTGAAAGGGCTAGATTGGTTTAAAGATAACCATACGTTTGAGGAGAAAAATAATGCTTACATAGAGGCTGCTGTTACACTTGGTAGTGAGGCGATTACCAAATGCTTAAATAATACTCATTTTCTTGAAAAACCACTGCCTTATGAAGAAATTGATGCAATTTTTTTTATTTCAACCACTGGAGTGGCAACTCCAAGTATTGATGCGAGAATCATGAATCAACTGCCTTTTAGTCCACACACGAAACGGATACCAATTTGGGGGCTTGGATGTGCCGGTGGGGCTGCGGGATTATCAAGAGCATTTGAGTATTGCTTGGCATTTCCTGAAGCAAAGGTGCTTGTCCTTTCAATCGAACTATGCAGTCTAACCTTTCAACGTAATGATCTGTCAAAGAGTAATTTAATAGGGGTCTCACTATTTGCAGATGGGATTGCCTGTGCATTGGTTTGTGGCGACTCTTCTAAAACAAAGAGTTATAGAAAAAAAGCGGCGTATCCATCTATTATCGGGACACAATCTACACTCATGCCAAACTCGTTGGACGTAATGGGTTGGGAGATTAAAAATTCAGGCTTGTACGTTGTATTCTCGAGAGATATACCTCGAATTATTGAAGAATGGTTAAAGCCAAATGTGAAGGAATTTCTAGATCAATATCACATGAACTTAAGTCAGGTAGACTATTTTATTGCCCACCCTGGCGGTAAAAAAGTGCTAGATGCCTATGTTAAATCATTAGATATCCCTACTTCCATGACAGATATATCCTTAGAGGTTCTAAAGCAATTTGGCAATATGTCGTCGGTTACAATCCTTTATGTACTGAAACGAATCATGGAGAAGGATATTCCAAAGGATACTATTGGGCTTGGAACAGCTCTAGGTCCAGGGTTTAGTTCCGAACTGCTACTAATGAGGTGGGTGTAAATGAATAATGTTCTTCCATTCCTAGTTTTATTTGGGGTCATCATTTCTCAAAGAGTAACAGAGCTTCTTATTGCTAAAAGTAATGAAAGATGGATGAAGAAAAATGGTGCCATTGAGTTTGGAGTAAAGCATTATAGATATATGGTTGGTATGCATATTCTGTTTTTTATTGTTTTTTTCGGCGAAAAGGTTTGGCTGAATCGTGGATTATCCCCAATATGGCCTTTATTGCTGACCGTTTTTATAGGTGCGCAGTTAGTCAGATTATGGGCAATTACTTCGCTTGGAAAGTATTGGAACACAAAAATTCTTGTCTTAGCCAATGCGAAGGTTATAAGGAAGGGGCCATATCGTTTTATAAAACATCCAAATTATTTTGTCGTTGCTATCGAGCTACTGGTTGTTCCATTATTATTTTCTTCTTATATCACGGCTATCATGTTTACCATGTTTAATGCGATGATTTTGTCTCGTCGAATTCCAGAGGAGGAGAAAGCACTTCAGGATTTAACTGAATATGTTGATGCTTTTCAAAATTGTAATCGTTTTCTCCCTAAGATTGTTAAATAATTGTGACAGTTGATAAAACGTTATTGAAAACGATTATCAGCTATGTTAAACTAATTTCAACGATGAAAATCATTCTCAATCAGAGTTTAAAAAGGGAAGGTGTTACATATGGCTTTTGCTTTTGTTGGAGGAACAATAGTTATTTATGCATTTGTCATGAAGCACGTCTTACGAAATGCAACTCATTAAATGAAATAAGTTAAAATACTTTCAAAAGCCAAGGAGAAATCCTTGGCTTTTTTCTTTACGTTTAACAAGAAAAAAACAAAATTGTTCTAGAAAAAGTGTGTCAAGATAGGAAATGTTTGAATTATCGTATAAAATAAAAACATTACTAAGTTGCTAAGGGGAATATGTAATGGTTAAAACCGCCAGTCAAATTGAAACTTTTGAAACACTTAAAAATAAGATTGCTTCTTTATATAATTTATTAACCGATGAGAAAGATGAAGTACAGGCTGAAAAAGTTAAACAACTTGCAAACAAATTAATGAATAGGGAGTTTCTCATTGCTTTTTGCGGGCATTTTTCAGCTGGGAAATCGACAATGATCAATCGAGTAGTTGGTGAGAATTTATTACCCTCAAGTCCAATCCCAACGAGTGCAAACCTTGTAAGAGTAAAGGCAGGAGAGGAATACGCCAAAGTTTATTTTAAAAATGAAAAACCAAGGTTATATCTAGCACCCTATGATTATGGGTTAGTCAAAAATTATTGTAAGGATGGAGACAAAATAGAATCCATTGAAATCAGCCATAAGGATTCTCGTTTACCAGAAAATACGGTAATTATGGATACACCAGGTATTGACTCTGCAGATGATGCTCACCGTATCGCCACTGAGTCAGCTTTGCATCTTGCTGATCTTATTTTTTATGTAATGGATTATAACCATGTCCAAGCAGAATTAAATTTCTTGTTTACAAAGGAATTAACGGAAGCTGGGAAAGAGGTTTATTTAGTCATTAATCAAATCGATAAACACAAAAATGACGAATTAAGTTTTACCGATTTTCAACAAAGTGTGGTTGACTCTTTCGCATCTTGGGGAGTAAGACCAGCAAGGATTTTTTACACGTCATTAAAGGATGAAAATCATCCTTTCAATGATTTCACTGAACTTCAGCAGTTCATTCAATCTAAGTTGCGTGAGAAAGAACATTTATTAATCCCGTCAGTTTTTCATTCTTTAAGAAAAATTGCCCAAGATCATATCAATCAATCACATAAGATAGCTGATGAAGAGCTCATTCCTATCCTAAAAATATTAAATGAACTTTCGGAGAAGGAAAGACAAGATTTAGAAGCATCCCATCAAAGAGTCTCTCATGATCTCAAAAAGATAAGTGAAGGTACGGGAATAAAGGAAAAAAACTTTGAAAATGAAATTTCACAAATCCTGAAAAATGCAATCATTATGCCATTTCAGACAAGAACTTTAGCGGAGAGTTATTTAGAATCCTGTCAACCGGAATTTAAAGTTGGGTTCTTGTTCTCCAAACAAAAGACAAACGAAGAGAAAAATAAGAGATTAGAGAGTTTCTATCAAGATTTACTAGATAAAATAAAGTCACAGCTTGAGTGGCATATTCGAGAATGTTTACTCCGTAGTATAAAGGAGGCTGAAATTGAAGATATAGAGCTGCAAGGGTTAGCTCAATCCTTCTCCATCCCTTTTCCTATTCAGTTATTAGAGGATACCGTTAAGTCTGGAGCACGTGTCTCGGGGGAATATGTACTTCGTTATACTGAGGATGTGGCTAATGAGATAAAAAGATCCACAAGAAATCAACTTTCTGAATTTAAAAGTAAGTTCGTTGAATGTTTAACTATTCAAACATCGAAATTACAACAGCAGTATGAAGAGGAATTTACCAAATTTGAAAGGTATGTTAATGCCCTAACAGAATTGAAAAAGGCAGAACAAACTATTTTTATAAAAGATAAAAAGATTGATGACTTATTTACAAAACAGGAGATTCTTCAAGAGGATCGTAACCATCTATTTAGTCAGCATGATGAAGAATATGATGTGATTAAAACTCAAGAGGGCTCCCAAGTTATTACTAACCAAGAAAGTACATCTAAAAACACAGTGAATACAAAGATTGTTTCCAAGGATGCAGGGGAGATGTTTGAGCAGTCAGAGAATCATTTAAAGCAAACAGTTGAACGACTTTATCAGTCATCAAACCTGATAAAAGATTTAGCCGGTTTTCAAAAAATTTCAAAGGAATTGGAAGAAAAGGCAAATAGGTTGGAGAATAAAGGGTTTACTGTTGCGTTATTCGGAGCATTTAGTGCTGGAAAGTCCTCATTTGCGAATGCTTTAATGGGGGAGAAGGTTTTACCGGTATCACCAAACCCAACGACTGCTGCTATCAATAAAATTAAACCTGTTACAGCTGAAAGGCAGCATGGAACGGTCCTAGTGAAATTTAAAGATCAGGGGTCCATGCTTGAAGATGTAAATCGCTCCTTAAAGGTCTTTGATTTGCATGCTGTAGATTTCAACTATGCAGTGAAAATGATTGACCAGATTTTGCTGGATAAAAGCCAAGAAGGTGTACTTGAAAAAACACATTTTGCCTTTTTACAGGCATTCAAAAAAGGCTTTGCCTCATTAGTACCTTTGCTAGGTACCACCAAAGAAACGGA
Organism: Bacillus sp. SLBN-46; assembly: GCF_031453555.1. Classification (GTDB taxonomy): domain Bacteria; phylum Bacillota; class Bacilli; order Bacillales; family Cytobacillaceae; genus Neobacillus. The sequence continues at coordinate 2,249,270 of NZ_JAVIZM010000001.1, forward strand.
TATAAGTGATTTTAATGAGTTTGTGGCAAAAGAGGAAAAATCCTGTTATGTAGAGTGGATTGAACTTTATTATGATTGTGAGCTAACAAGAAAAGGGATTACGCTTGTTGATACACCTGGAGCAGACAGTATTAATGCGCGCCACACAGGGGTTGCTTTTGATTATATTAAGAATTCAGATGCTATCTTATTTGTCACCTATTATAATCATGCTTTTTCGAAAGCAGACCGTGAATTTTTAATCCAGCTGGGACGTGTAAAAGAATCCTTCCAGATGGATAAAATGTTCTTTATCATTAATGCGATTGATCTTGCTGAAAACAATGAAGAAAAAGAACTTGTGGCTGAATATGTGGCGGACCAATTAATTAAATATGGAATTCGGAATCCACACTTGTATTCCTTATCAAGCTTGCTTGCATTAAACGAAAAACAAAATAAAACTCAAAGCACGCATTCAGGGATGAACTATTTTGAACAGGCATTTTATCAGTTTATCTCCAATGACTTAACGGAAATGGCTATTTCTTCTGCAAATAAGGAACTGAATCGTGTAGTTGAATTGGTAAATAAGTTAATACAAAGTTCACAAGAAGACATAACGGTTAAGGAGCAAAAGCGAACAGAGTTTGAAAAAGAAAAGGCTAAAATTAAGGGGTTATTAGAAAAACAATCCGGGGAAAGCCTACAAAATCGTTTAATACAGGAAGCGGAAGAATTAATTTACTATATTAAGCAAAGGGTATTTCTACGGTTTGGAGACTTCTTTAAAGAGGCATTTAATCCGTCAACACTTAGGGACGACGGGCGCAACTTGAAAAAAGCACTGCAAGCAGCACTTGATGAATTTCTAGAAAGTCTTGGTTTTGACCTTGCACAGGAAATGAGAGCAACTACTGTAAGATTGGACCGGTTTATTGAAAAGATTCTTACAGACTATCATGGACAACTAATTCGAAACCTTCAAGAAGTGAATGGGGATCTATCCTTTTCGGCTTTTGAAAAATCCAAGTATGAAAAAATTGATTTTTTCTTAGCATTTAAAGATATAGATCACCAGCAATTTACTAAAGCATTGGCTCATTTTAAAAATCCAAAATCCTTTTTTGAAAAGAACGAGAAGCAATACATGGTGGAAGAACTGAATCGAATTCTAAATGTCTTTGCTGACGATTACTTAAAGCAGTCAGGAGATCGTTTGAAAAGTCACTATGAAATTGAATTACTGAAGGAAACAGATTGTTTAGTAACCAAATTACAGGAACAAGCGGATGATTTTTACTTAAGTCTTCTCTCTGCATTGGATGGAGGCGTTTCGATCCAAAGGTTAATGGAGATTCAGCATAAGCTACCAAAATAGATTGGTTTTGAGAAGGGGAGAACTTGGATGAATTTTGTGAAAGACAGGGAATGGCTGTTTACTAACATGAATGATAGTAATATCATAATTGTCGATTGCCGATTTTCCTTAGCGGATCCGCATAAAGGCAAAAAGGAATACCTCGAAAGCCATATTCCAGGTGCGGTTTACTTTGATCTGGAGAACGATCTGTCAGCTCCTGTTATGGAACATGGTGGAAGGCACCCCTTGCCAGATACGGAGGAATTGATCAGGAAACTTGAAAACGCAGGAATAAATGAATGCAAATCAGTTATTGCTTATGATCATGGGGAAGGAGCTTATGCAGCCAGATTTTGGTGGCTCCTAAAATACCTAGGTCATAAAAATGTCTTTGTCCTTAATGGAGGATATAAACAATGGCTGGAAGCTTGTTACCCAGTGACAGCAGACATTCCTGTGTTTGAAACAGTGAAATTTCATGTTGAACTAAATCCTGATATTTTAGCTACAACGAATGAAGTCGAGGAAGTTGTCCAAAATCGGTTAAAAGACTGGATTTTGATTGATTCCAGAGAAGAAAAGCGCTACCTTGGTTTGGAAGAACCAATCGATAAAAAAGCAGGACATATCCCCGGAGCACTAAATAAGCCTTGGATGGATGGCTTACATTCTAACCAATATAAGACAGTTGAGGAACAAAGACAGAGGTTTTCAAATATCGATGTGAAAAATCAAATTATTGTATACTGCGGCTCCGGAGTAACAGCTGCCCCTAATTTCCTTGCTTTAAGAGAAGCTGGATATGAGAAAGTAAAGCTTTATGTAGGGAGCTTTAGTGACTGGATTTCTTATGCTGGAAATAAAATCGAATAAATGACAAGTCAAACCTATGATATAATGGAAAGCGTGTGATTAGAATACCATTCAAAAGCAGGCAAATTGAATCTTTAGATGTTGCCGCTTAAATATAGGGGGACTTAGAATTGAATAATCAAAAGCCTTCATTAATGCTTGTTGATGGGATGGCATTATTATTCCGAGCCTTTTATGCAACTGCAGTAACAGGACAATTTATGATTAATTCAAAAGGGATTCCAACCAATGGAATTCACGGCTTTGTAAAACATTTATTTACTGCTGTTTCTTCTTTCAAACCAACTCACCTTGCCGTTTGCTGGGATATGGGGAGCAAGACCTTTAGGACAGAATTATTCCCAGATTACAAAGGGAATCGTGGAGAAGCTCCTATCGAGCTTATTCCACAATTTGACTTAGTGAAAGATGTAGTTGCTTCATTTGATATTCCCAATATCGGATTAGCGGGGTATGAAGCAGATGATTGTATTGGGACAATTGCTCAACAAGCAAAGGATTTTGCTCATGTTTCAATCTTAACGGGTGACCAAGATATTCTTCAGTTACTTGACGAGAGTATCTCTGTCATTCTAATGAAAAAAGGCTACGGGAATTACCTTGTGCACACTCCTCAAACCTTTTTTGAGGAAAAAGGAATAACACCTAGACAAATGGTTGATTTAAAAGCGCTTATGGGGGACCCAAGTGATAATTACCCTGGAGTTAAGGGGATTGGTGAAAAAACAGCGCTTAAGCTATTACAAGAATTTCACCATATTGAGGGGATTATTTCCAACTTGGATCGCTTATCAAAGTCTAATAAAACTAAGATTGAACAGGATTTAGAAATGCTGCACCTATCCAGAAGGCTGGCAGAAATAAAATGTGATGTTCCAGTAACGTATGTCTTGGAGGAAACAGGTCTCCGAATTGAAAAAGATAAAGCTTTAAATAAATTAATGGAAGTAGAGCTTCGTGGATTGCAGCGCCTGCTGCCGCTAAATGAAGCGATTATTTCTTAATTCAAGTAGGGAACTGGCTGTCTCCGTAAAGGCAGCCAGTTTTTTTATCCTATACTATTTTGTGTTTTTTTTCTTTGCGGCATTTTCAAGCTTGCTTTTTGGTTCTTCAGCGAACTCAGCATCTTGTCCATATCCTTGGGGATTCACACCGGGTGCTTTAACCCCACGATTAGCATTATGTTTTTTACTCATGAACGTTCACCTCCCATTTAGTTAGTATTTCCACAAGGAATAAAAAAATTTGGATTTCTAACAATAATGGTAGAGGTGATTGCATGAATAAAGGTGTTTATCTAGCCCTTTTTAGCATAGGGTTAGCTCAAGGCATGAAGATCCCCATACATTATGTTAAAAAGAAAGAATGGCGGCCCGAGCTGTTTTTTGGCACAGGTGGAATGCCTAGTTCACATTCGGCTGGCGTTTCAACACTTACCACTTATATTGCCTTACAAAGAGGACTGCCAACGTTTGACTTTGCCCTTTCACTCGTCTATGGATTAATCGTTATGTATGATGCACAAGGTGTTCGCAGGCAAACAGGGGAGTTAACTTTAAAAGTAAACTCAATGAATGATTTAATTGAAAAAATCCAAAAAAACGAAAGTGTGGAGTTTAAACAGGAATCACCAAAAAGACTTAAAGAGATGTTAGGTCATCAACCAGAAGAAGTCATTGGTGGAGCTATAATGGGTGTATTGGTAGGGGTCATTGGTCATCTCTTTACAAAAAAGAATAGAAAATCCTCCATTTTTAAGGTAAGATTTTAAAGGGATGTTTAAAGATTTGGGCGAGAGGATTGGTTAAGTCAGTGCGAACAGTGGAAGAGTATTTGCATTACTTGGAAGGAAAAGGCTTTCAATTCCAAGATGATGCCATTGGTTTTATCTTCTTCGGGAAACATTATACGAATGCTACCGATGAAATGATCAATACAGCAATAGAACTGACATTAAAAGCACAGAAATGCTTTGATGGCAGTTTTTATGTTTCGTTATTGGAAACGCTTATTTCGAACCAAATAGACACTAGGAAAGACGCTATAAAGTTCATCAAAGAAAAAGAATTATTAGCAATATAAAGAAGAAAGAGGTTGACTTAGTCGACCTCTTTTTCGTACAGTTCTTATCTATTTTCAACCTTCTAGGCTTTTATTTTTTCTAAGTAAGGGAATCTTATTAGCTGGAAGTTCAGCAAATATCATCCCCATAAAAATAAGGATACAACCAAAAAAGGCACTGAAGGACAATCGCTCATTTGCCCATGCATAACCAGCAATGGCGGCAAATACAGGTTCCATCGCAAAAATTAATGCAACTCTAGTGGCTGAAGTGAATTTTTGAAAATTTGTTTGAATAAAGAACGCCAAAGCTGTTGCAAAGACACTAGTGACGATTAAAGCGATGAGGACATCTTTAGACATAAGTATGTCTAATTGAAAGGATTCTTTCCCATTCTCAAAAACGAAAGATGACCCAATTGATAATAAAGCAACTGTAGAAATCTGGATGACAGTTAATAAAAGGGTGGGATACTTACTACTGAACTTACCCGTTAAAATAATGTGTAAGGCAAAACTAATCGCGCAAACAAAAACGAACCCATCACCAATATTCAAGGATGTTACATCCGTCATGGTTAGTAAAAACAGGCCGAGGGTAGCGGTTAATACTCCAATAACTGCATTCTTGCTTGGATATTGTTTAAGTAATACCATTGAAAACAGTGGGACTAAGACCACGCTTAGGCCCGTAATAAATCCAGCCTTCGATGTCGTTGTATATAAAAGACCAATCGTTTGGGTTACATATCCCAGATAAAGCCAAAAACCAATAAAGATTCCTGAGGCAATTAGTTTGAAATTTAATTGCTGCAATTGTTTTCTTTGAAAAACTAGAAGACAAAAAATTAATAATACAGCTGCAATAGAAAAACGAATTCCGTTAAAGGCAAAAGGCTCCAAAAAATCAATTGCATTTTGGACAATAACAAAAGTGGTTCCCCAGATTAATGTAACAAAAAGCAAACTCAAATCTGCAAATAATGGTCTTTTCATGTTGAATTAAAATGCTCCTTCACTTGAGTTTTTTTGTATAGCTAGCCTTGCTAGTCTATCTGCTACCTTATTTTCGGCGCTTGGAATCCATTTCATAAAGAACAATTCCATTTTTCTTGATAATTCTAAAGCTTCCTCAAGTAAAGGCGAGTATTGTTTGTTTTTTACAAATTCTTTTTCTATAGCCCTATTAATTAATTCCGAATCCGTACGAAACGACACAACTGAGTGCATCAATCCTTTTTCAAGGCAAATTATTAATGCGTGTATAAAAGCATGGAATTCAGCTTCATGGTTTGACATCGTACCAAGTGGTAAAGAATATTCTTCAGCCAAACCGTTCCCTTTAATAAAAATCCCAGCTCCACTTGGACCAGGGTTACCAGCACTTGCCCCATCAATATAGACTTCAATCATGCTGTTTCCTCCATTTGTTAATTAATAAAGTTTATCATATTTTAACACAGTAATGCAGGAAAATATTTTCTTCTGCTTAAGTGGGTATGATAATCATATATATTTAAGTAGGTGCAGATTTTACATCAAAATGAGTTATTGAAATCATTCATGAGAGGCTGAATACAATGAATTATAGGCTAGAATGGAAATATAAATTAAAAAGTAACGAAAAAGTACAATTTTCATCTGAGTTGGTACCGGGTGAAACAGCCATACAAATAGGTGAAGAGCTTGAAGCTACTGGAAAAGTGACAGAACTATATTTTTATGATGAAAAAGGGACATCATGGATTTTAAAAGAAATGAAGAAACTGTTGACTGAAATAGAGGAAGAGCCACATGATATTACGATTTATTTTGACGGGGGATATCAGAAGGAATCCAATCTCGCGGGACTAGGTGCGGTTATTTTTTTTAAACAAGGAAAAAAGAAATACCGCATTCGGGCGAATGAACGCTTAGAGCAATTGGAGAACAACAATGAAGCTGAATACGCCGCTTTTTATTATGCACTAAATATTTTAGAGGATTTGGGTGTCCAGCATTTGTCATGCGAGTTTAAAGGTGACTCTCAGGGAGTATTAAAACAGCTGGACGGTGACTGGCCTTGCTATGAGGAAGCGCTAAATCGCTGGCTTGACCGAATTGAGGAAAAGATGAAAACGCTTGATCTCACCCCAAAATATACAGTCATTTCAAGAAAAGATAATAAGGAAGCTGATCGCTTAGCCACCCAAGCCTTAGAAGGAAAAGAAATATTTGCGAAAACACTAATATTATAGTTGAGGAGCGCGGTTGCTTAGTGAGAGACACTGGTAGAAAGGAATTGTTAAATCATTTAGAAAACGTAATGGTTCATTACTGTGATGGCTGCTTTTTGCATCAGCATGTAAAAAAAGAGGGTGGAAGAAGGGCAGCCCATCGTTTCTGTATCACACAATGTACAGTAGGGGAAAAACTTCAGGAATATGGAAAGAAACTAAGGTGAATTGGATGACAGCTAAAAAGGCTGACGATAAACGTCAGCCTTTGATTGGTTATGGTTAGTAAAGATTATAGTTTTACTACGTTAGCAGCTTGAGGTCCGCGGTTTCCTTCAACGATTTCGAAAGAAACTTCTTGGCCTTCTTCTAATGATTTGAAACCTTCACCTGTGATAGCGCTGAAGTGTACGAATACATCGTCTCCGCCTTCAACTTCGATAAAACCGAAACCTTTTTCATTGTTAAACCATTTTACTTTACCGTTTTGCATGTACTTCTTCCTCCTAAGCCTTTCAAGACACCCCTGGTGCCAAAGATAAATATTATCATGTAAAAAACAGCAAAAAAAACATTCGCATATAGTTGTTACATGATGCTTTAAATATACAATATGGAAATTTGACAGTCAAGAAATGCAACCGTTTTTTTTTGTTATTTTATCAGCCTTCAATGAAATTTACCTATACTTAGAATTTTAACGATAGAGTAACATAAAATTCCTGCACGCTCATATGTTAGATTAAAAATATTTGTTATAGAGGCGGGGATACCATGTTTCGATTTTCAATTGCGGGGGAGGAATGGATTTTACGATTCTCACCACAAGTATTCATTGATGCGGCAGAAAAACAGGTGATCTTGATGTCGCTGCTTCATATTGGTGACGATTTAGCGAACTTTCCACATGGTAATGCCTTTATTATGTTTACAAAAAAAATTGGTGCAATAGTCTTTGATGTAGAAAGAATTCCGTCACTTATATTAACAGTTTCAAATATTGTTCCAGAAGAAAATTGGTATTTACAAGAATCCGCTGTCAAAAAATTAAAGTAAAAAATTATATATTCTTGTAGGGTTACCTAAATCAGGTAACCCTTATTTAGTTTATTTTGATATAATAAATTTGGGATGCTTTGTAAAAAGGGAGCAATTTATATGAAATTAATTATTGCGGAAAAACCGGATCAAGGGTCAACATTAGCGTCAATTTTTAAACATAAAAAGCAAAATGGATTTATTGAAATTTTCCCTAATGATATTTTTCAACAAGGAGCTTATGTTACTTGGGCAATCGGCCATATTTGTCAATTAGTTGCTCCAGAAAAGTATTCATCGGGCTGGAAAAAATGGTCTTTAGATAATTTGCCGATTATTCCTGACCAATTTGAATATGAAGTAACAAAAGATAAGGCAAAACAATACCAAGTCATTAAACAGTTAGTGGCAAATCCAGCGGTAACGGAAATTATCCATGCAGGAGATGCGGGCCGTGAAGGTGAACTGATCATACGAAATATACTTAGGTTAACAAAATGCAGAAAACCGATGAAAAGACTTTGGATTTCTTCGTTAACGGCAAATGCTATTAGAGACGGTTTTAAAAAACTATTAGAGGAACAAGATACTCGAAACTTATATTTTGAAGCCTATACAAGGGCTTGTGCTGATTGGGTAGTTGGTATGAATGCGTCACGTTTGTATAGCTTGCTACTTCAGAAGCAGGGATTTTCTGATGTTTTTTCAGTTGGAAGAGTGCAAACTCCGACATTGGCATTAATTGTAAAAAGAGAACTAGAAATAGAGAATTTCAAGTCTGAACCATTTTGGGAAGTTTTAGCTTATTTTAAAATCAATGGAAAAAAGTATCGCGGAAAATGGCAAAATGACGGAGAAACCCATGTGAAAACGAAAGAGTTAGCAGAAAAGGTAGCTGCTTTTTGCAGAGAAAAACCTGCTGAGGTCAGCGAGGTACAATCTGAAAGAAAGGAATTTCTACCGCCTCTTCTCTATAATCTGTCAGCACTTCAAGCAGAAGCGAATAAACGCTTTAAGTTCTCACCTAAAAAAACACTTGATATCATGCAAAAGCTCTATCAAAAAGGAAATGTTTCCTATCCACGCTCAGACTCTCGGTATGTAACTAAAGAAGAAGCCCATACTTTCCCAGATATCCTTAATAAATTAAGTAAAATGGAAGATTATGCTGCTTATTTTCCTTTACCTAATCAATCTATTGCTGATAATAAACGATATGTCAATGAAAAGAAGGTTACGGATCACTATGCAATAATTCCTACAGAACAAATACCCAATGTTGAAAAGCTTAGTCCAGACGAGCGGAAAATTTATGATTTAGTAGTTACTAGTTTAATTGCAGCCCATTATAATAAATCAATTGCAGAATATACAACAGTGACCACACTTGTAGATGGTCGTGCCTCTTTTATTTCAAAAGGGAAAGTACAAATTGAAGAGGGCTGGAAAAGGGTAATACATTCGAAAGAACGTGAGGATGAACCCGCACTACCATCCCTCCAAAAAGGGGAACAGGGTCTAACTGAAAAGGTAGAAGTGAAAGAGAGTCAAACTCAGCCACCGAAACGGTATACAGAAGGTCAACTAATTACGTTAATGAAAACGGCTGGCAGGCATATTGATGATAAGGAACTAGAGAAAATCCTATCAAAGACAGAGGGGTTAGGAACAGAGGCAACTAGAGCTGGCATTATCACTATGTTAAAGGATCGTTTATATATTGATGTAAAAAAGAACTTGGTGTATGCAACTGCTAAGGCCAAAATATTAATTGAGGCGATTGGTCCTGAAATTTTGGCCTCACCAGAAATGACTGCTAAGTGGGAGCAAAAACTAAAAGAAATATCCGAGGGGTCGGCCGTACCGAAGCAATTCATGGAACAAACAAGAAAAATGGTTATACATTTAATTTCATCTAGTTTAGAACAGGCACAAAAGTGGTCATTTTCGGAGGATGTTCGTGATCAATTTACTCCTGGTAAACAAAAAAATAAAAGACAATCGTATACTAAACTGGGCCCTTGTAAAAAATGTGATGGTACTATTGTTGATAAAGGAAGCTTTTACGGATGTTCAAATTATCAAAAAAACAAGTGTGACTTTACGATTTCAAAAAAGATACTTGGTAAAACTATTACCCAAAAAAATATCAAACTTCTGCTCTCCGAAGGGAAAACCGAAGTGATTGAAGGGTTTATAAACAAAGAGAAAACCTTTAACGCTCGACTTTGTCTTGATGAGAAGGATAGAAAAGTAAGGTTCTTGTTTAATGAACCAGTTCCAAAATAATACAAGAATGTTTGAATTAAGTGATAAAGAACCTTGTCACTTAATTTTTTCTATAGTAAACTTTTAATGATTCTTATCAATGGAGGGTACGGGATGCCAACACCAAGTATGGAAGATTATATCGAACAAATTTATATATTAATTGAAGAAAAAGGATACGCTCGGGTATCAGATATTGCCGAAGCGCTGTCTGTCCATCCCTCCTCAGTAACAAAAATGGTACAAAAGTTAGATAAAGATGAATATTTAGTGTATGAAAAGTATCGAGGGCTTCGATTGACTTCAAAGGGGAATAAAATAGGAAAGCGCCTTGTCTTTAGACATGAATTGCTTGAACAATTCCTAAAAATTATTGGAGTAAAAGAAGAAAATATATATGTTGATGTTGAAGGTATCGAACATCATTTAAGCTGGGACTCTATTGATCGAATTGGTGATCTCGTTCAATTTTTTGAAGAAGACCAAAACAGAGTGGATGCATTAAAAGAAATCCAAAAACAAAATGAACAATAGAATAAAGTGAAGAGAGGCTGTTTCTATGACAGCCTCTCTTTTAGAATAGATTTGGAAATTGGTCAAAGGTCTGATTCTGATCAGGCAGTAAGGAAACTCTTCCTTCCCCATCCTCAATAGCTTGTATGCCCTGAATTAAACCATTTTCAGCCTCCATCAACGCTTTACGGTATGAAATGATTCGTCCTTCTGATGTCACAAAGCTGATGATTTCTCCAAAATGATTGCGGTGAAGGGCAACGATTGTTTCCATATGAAATTCCCCCCTTTCCGCACTAGTGTTTCTAAAAATAATGAATAATAAACGAAATGAAAGTTAAATGCAAAAAACAAGCACTGGTTTATTGTCCAGTGCTTGTTTGCTTATTAGTCCTATTCCCATGTAAAAGGAGTTTCTTGATAAACATAATAATTAAGCCAATTTGAAAAAAATAAGTGACCGTGGGACCGCCAGCGGTTGATTGGAGGCTGAGTAGGATCATTGTTAGGAAAATAGTTTTCAGGCATATGGATTTCTAGCCCTTTATTTAAATCCCTTGAATATTCCTGTGCTAAAGAATCAGATTCATATTCTAAATGACCAGTAATCATAACATGCTTTCGATCACGGGACGCAATTAATAATGCTCCTGCATCCTCTGAAGCAGCTAATAATTTTAATCGTGGATTATTTTTAATTGCTTCAATTGATACATCTGTGTAGCGAGAATGGGGAGCATAAAAAATATCGTCAAATCCACGTAGTAAAATATCATTTTTCTCAAATATTCGATGTGCATAAATGCCAGAGCATTTTCGTTCTAGTTCGAATTTGCCAATATCATATTGATAGTACAGAGCAGCCTGTGCACCCCAGCAAATATGTAAGGTAGAAGTAACATTTGTGTTCGTCCACTCCATGATTTCCGTTAACTCTGGCCAATACTTTACTTGGTCAAATTCTAAAAGCTCCACTGGTGCGCCTGTAATAATCATTCCATCGAATTTTTGATTTTTAATTTGTGTAAAAGTAGTATAAAACTGTTCTAAATGCTGTTTGCTAGTATGTGTAGATTCATATGAATTTGTTTTTAAGAAATTCACGTTAATCTGTAACGGTGTATTTCCGAGTAATCGTAATAACTGTGTCTCTGCTTTTTCTTTTTCAGGCATCAGATTTAAAATAAGAATATTTAGTGGCCTGATGTCCTGAGTTGTTGCACGTTCGTTGTCCATGATAAAAATATTTTCTTGTTCCAGCACTTCCCGAGCAGGTAATAGCTTTGGAATGTTAATAGGCAAGTGACCATCCCCTTTTTAATGTAGTTCCACGTTTGCTTTTATAAGTTAATCCATTAATACAACCGTATGTAATACATGTCAATGAATATTTAAAAAATTCGATATTTACATTATAAACATTATTATTAATTCAGAAAAGATAATATTTTGTTCATAATTTTTATCGGAATGAAACAGCTTATTTGATACAATGAGAGTGTAGTCTTATATTAATAGCTGAATGCGGGGGATTAATTTGGTTATGACGAAAGTAAAGTCAGACATTGAAATTGCACAAGAATCAAAGATGAAGCCGATTGTTGAAATCGCTGAAAAAATTGGTTTAGTAGAAGATGATCTTGAACTATACGGAAAATATAAAGCAAAAATCTCCAATGAAGCTCTTTCTAACCTGAAAACGAAAGAAAGTGGGAAGATTATTCTTGTTACTTCCATTAATCCAACTCCTGCCGGTGAAGGAAAATCGACAGTCACTGTGGGATTAGGGGATGCCCTCAATCGTATTGGAAAAAAAGCTATGATTGCGATGCGAGAACCATCTTTAGGACCGACTATGGGTATAAAAAGGCGGAGCAACGGGTGGAGGATATTCTCAAGTTCTGCCAATGGAGGATATTAACCTGCATTTTACTGGAGATTTACATGCAATTACGACTGCAAACAATGCCCTCGCAGCATTAATAGATAATCATCTCCAACAGGGAAATGAATTGCAGATTGACCAGCGTCGAATTGTTTGGAAACGGGCCGTTGATTTAAATGACCGTGCCTTACGAAAGGTCATCATTGGCCTAGGAGGCCCACTTCAAGGTGTCCCACGTGAAGACGGATTTGATATTACGGTAGCCTCTGAAATTATGGCAGTATTATGCTTAGCATCCGATTTAAAAGATTTAAAGTTACGATTATCTCGTATGGTCGTTGCATATAATTATAATAAAGAACCTGTTACAGTTGGGGACCTGGGAGTTGAAGGTGCATTAACCTTGTTGTTAAAAGAGGCTATTAAGCCCAATTTAGTTCAAACAATTGAACATACTCCTGCTCTGATCCACGGCGGACCGTTTGCTAATATTGCACACGGATGCAATAGTGTAATTGCTACAACTGCAGCAACCAAATTAGCCGACTACGTCATTACTGAAGGCGGCTTTGGAGCTGATCTAGGTGCAGAGAAATTTCTACATATAAAATCAAGAAGTGCGGGTATTAAACCAGAAGCTGTAGTTATCGTTGCGACTATTCGCGCGCTTAAAATGCATGGAGGTGTAGCAAAAACTGAGTTAGCGAAGGAAAATGTTGCTTCCTTAACGCTTGGTTTTGCTAACCTGCAAAAGCATATCGAAACCATAAAAAGCTTTGGGTTACCAGTTGTTGTTGCCATTAATAAATTTATCACCGATACAGATTTAGAGGTTCAAACATTATTGGAATGGTGTGAACGAGAAAACGTGGCCGTTGCTTTAACAGAAGTGTGGGAAAAAGGTGGAGCAGGTGGTATAGAGCTTGCTAATAAGCTATTATCGGTCATCGAAAAAGAAGAGAACAAATTCCATCCGTTATATGAATTGTCTGATTCACTTGAACAAAAAGTAAGAACCATTGTGCAAAAGGTGTACGGCGGAAAAGATGTTGAATTCTCACCAAAAGCGAAAAAGCAATTAATTGATTTTGAAAAGTTCGGTTGGTCCAATTTGGCAATATGTATGGCAAAGTCACAATATTCATTATCTGATGATCCTTCAAAGCTAGGTAGACCGACAGATTTCATCGTTACGGTAAGAGAATTCAAACCATCCATTGGGGCTGGCTTTATTGTTGCGTTAACAGGAGAAGTAATGACCATGCCAGGACTACCTAAAAAACCAGCCGCATTAAATATGGATGTTGATGAAAACGGAAATGCAGTAGGTCTTTTCTAAAAGGAGTCGAATGATAAATGTTTGATCCAACAGCCTTTGATAATATGAAAGTAATTGTTGAAGGCGCACTATATGACAGGGACCTTAGTGGAGAAATAATCATTACCGACCGAAATGACATAATCAATTTGGCTAAAATGTCCCGTCAGTTCAACATTAGCTTCTCCATTCCACAAGGAGAGCCAAAAGCTGTTTTAGGAAAAATAGAACTGGAATCCAAGCTTGTCCATTTATCAGCAGAGCTTCTGCCAAGCTATCATACTGAACAGCTTGTCGGCTGTTTGGTAAAGCTTTATTTTACCTTTGATATAGAAGAGGTTGAAATTGATTACGATGAACTAAATACGATTCTTTTTGGTATATGGGGAACTTCAAGGACAATTACACTATCCATTCAACAGGAGCCACTACAGCCTACTAAAAGGGAAAAAGGGATAATAACAGTGGACTTTGAACGCTTAATAACCGAAGACCAAATGGATGATTTAGTTGGAATGACAGATGTCATGATTACCACCCAACAAAAATTATCAGAGTATCTAAATAAATAGAGGTACATTATGATTAGAGGCTGTCTCATTAGAGAACAGCCTTTTTATTTATGTTTTAAATATTTACAATATTCAAATTAAAGGGTACGATATTATTACCTAGATAATATGACCTCATACTAATTATAAGGGGAGATCACATTGGTCAAAACGGCATGGGTTACAGATAGTACCGCATTTTTAGACGAGGAATTAAAAAATCATCCAGATTTATATACAGTACCATTAACCATTTTGCTTGATGGGGAGGAATTCTCAGATGGAATTGACTTATCTCCCGCAGAATTATTTGAAAGATTAAAGCATTTGAATACTCCACCTAAAACATCACAGCCTTCTGTTGGTGCGTTTCAGGAACTATATGAACGGCTTGCAAAAGAATACGATCAGATCGTAACTGTCCTTCTTTCGGGTAAACTTAGTGGCACAGTGTCCTCTAGTGAGCAAGCGGCTAAACTTGTAGATATCCCTGTCACTACTTTTGATTCGAAAATACTCACCTATCCCATGACGGCCATACTGAAAGAAGGAATGGAACTACTTAATAGTGGTAGCAATCTAGAATCCGTTCTTGACCACATGGGAAAAATAAGGGATACAAATGAGACCTATGTTCTGGTAGGGAGCTTAGAGCAGCTTCATCGTGGAGGAAGAATGAATGGGGTACAATTTTTCTTGGGAAGCTTGCTAAACGTTAAGCCCATAATATCGATTGAAAACGGAGTGCTTAATGTAAAGGAAAAGGTTCGCAGTGAGAAAAAGGCAAAGGAAAAAATACTCGATTATTTTAAATCCTCCTATGAGAAGTATCAATTTAAAGAAGTTTATATTTTGTACGGTTTACATGAAGACCAGGCAAATAGCTGGAAGATTGATTTAGAACAACAGTTTCCAGCATTAACAGTAATTTGTTGTCCATTAGGTGCTGTCATTGGTGTACACGCAGGAGAAAACACGCTTGGAATTAGCTGGCATAATGCTTTGAAATAATACGGGATTGATATGCAAGAAAATAACTCCAAGCCATTGGGGTTATTTTTTTGCCGTTTTTCATGTTAAAATAGCTAGGGTGAAAGTAGGTGCACATAGTGAAAAATCAAATCATCGATAAGACAGAGGCGTTTGTTCGTAACGAATTAGGTGAAGATGCAACAGGGCATGATTGGTTTCATGTTGACCGTGTTCGAAAGAATGCTTTACATATATGTAAGGAAGAAAAGCAAGGAAATCCATTTATTATTGAAATGGCCGCTCTGCTACATGATATCCCGGATGAAAAACTAAATGAAAGTGTCGAAAAAGGGAAAGCCAAACTGGATTCTTTTCTTCAATCAATCACACTTTCTAGTGAAGAACAATCTCATATCCTTCAAATAATCCAGTCTATTTCATATAAAGGCGGCAGTAAAACAGAATTAGTGTCTATAGAAGCTAAAATTGTCCAAGATGCTGACCGATTAGATGCTATTGGAGCAATTGGAATTGCAAGGGCGTTTGCATATGGCGGTAAAAAAGGACAGCAAATATACGATCCGAACATTCAAGTAAGGGAAAAAATGAGCCTGGAAGAATATCGAAAAGGGAAATCAACTAGCATCCATCATTTTTACGAGAAGCTGATAAAATTAAAAGATTTATTAAATACTCATGCAGCAAAAAGCATGGCTGAGAGTCGTCACCAAATGATGGGTCTATTTTTAGAACAATTTTTCCAAGAATGGGAGGGACAAGTATGAAAATGATCACTGTAGAGAATGTCTCGAAAACGTATGGCGAGAAACAACTCTTTAACAATATTTCATTTACAATCACTGAAAAAGAGCGGGTTGGTTTAATCGGAATAAATGGAACCGGGAAATCCTCCTTACTAAGCATTATCGCTGGTTTGGATCAGGCGGATGAGGGAAAGATTATTGCTGGGAAAGATTATACTATTTCGTTTTTAAATCAACAGCCAGACTTGGATGCAAGTAAAACAGTACTTGAGCAAGTTTTTCATGGCGAAGCACCAATATTAAAGCTAATGCGTGAATATGAAAAAACCTTGTTGTTACTTGACAAAGATCCTAACGACACGTCTAAACAAGAAGAACTTTTTCAATTACAAAAACAAATGGATGCATTAAATGCATGGGATGCGAGTACGAATGCCAAGTCAATCTTAATGAAATTAGGAATTGAAGATTTCACAAAGAAAATTGGTGAGCTTTCCGGCGGACAAAAAAAGCGGGTTGCCTTAGCACAAGTATTAATTGAAGAGCCAGATTTACTAATATTAGATGAACCAACAAACCATCTCGATTTTGACTCTGTCAAATGGCTGGAAGATTATTTAAGCAGATATAGCGGATCCATCCTTTTGGTTACACATGATCGTTACTTTTTAGATCGTGTGGCTAATAGAATGTTTGAATTGGATGGTGGAAATCTTTATAGCTATAAGGGCAACTATGCAGCCTTTTTAGAAGCCAAGGCCATTCGTGAAGAAAATGAAGCGGCAACTTTTGAAAAAAGAAAGAATCTTTTCAGACGTGAGCTTGAATGGATGAGGAGAGGTGCCAAAGCAAGAACAACCAAGCAAAAGGCTAGGATACAACGTTTTGAAGATCTTGATGATAAGCTTTCAAGTGGAAAATCCACAGGTGAGAAGCTTGATATTTCTTTACATGGAAGCAGGCTTGGTAAACAGGTTTTTGAACTAAAGAACGCATCTAAGAATTATACGGATAAAACAATCTTGAATCACTTTGATTTACTAGTAAAACCGGGTGACAGGATTGGTATTATTGGAAGAAATGGTGCGGGTAAATCGACACTATTAAATATACTTGCTAAAAAAATTCCGCTTGATGATGGGGAATTCATCATGGGGCAAACCGTGAAAATCGCTTACTATACTCAAGAAAGCGAAGACATGGATGAAAATAAGCGGATGATTGAATACATTAAGGAAACCGCCGAAATTGTTGAAACATCGGATGGAAAGACGATTTCGGCTGCACAAATGCTGGAACGTTTTCTATTCCCTCCATATTCTCATGGGACACCTATTCGAAAGATATCAGGTGGAGAAAAACGACGACTATATCTATTGAAGCTTTTAATGACAGCACCAAATGTTCTTTTGCTAGATGAACCGACAAATGATTTGGATACACAAACATTAACCGTTTTAGAAGATTATCTTGATGAATTCCCAGGAGTGGTTATAACAGTTTCCCATGATCGTTACTTCCTGGATAAGGTAGCTGAACAGCTTCTTGTCTTACGAGGTGAAGGGATTATAGATTCTTTTTACGGGAATTACACAGATTACCTTGAAAAAGAAACTGCTCTAGAAGTTCAAAAAACGAATACTGTACTAACCCAGCCTGTTAAAACTCCAGAAAAAGAAAAAAAGAAAAAAATGACTTATAAGGAGAAAAAAGAATGGGGAGAAATTGACGAGGTAATCGCAAACACTGAATCACGCTTAGAAGAAGTAGCTGAGCAAATGGCGAATATAGGCAGTGATTTTACAAAAGCACAGGGATTAATGAAACAGGAAGCAGAATTAAACGAAAAGCTAGAGCAATTAATTGAGCGCTGGTCGTATCTCGCAGAGCTTGCCGAAAACGAATGAGGTGATTGTGTTGAAAATTAAGGCGATTGAACCAACGCCAAGTCCAAATACAATGAAGATAATTCTAAACCAAGAACTCCCAATGGGAAAAAGTCATAACTATAAAAAAGAAAACGCAACTGATGCACCAATCATCATACAGGATATCTTACACATTGAGGGCATCAAGGGCGTCTATCATGTGGCAGATTTTCTGGCTGTTGAAAGGAATGCGAAATACGATTGGAAGGAATTATTGCCAAAGGTCCGAGGTGCCTTTGGGGAACTGGATGTAGAGGCGGCAAATACGAGAAAAGCGGATGAACACTTTGGTGAAATAAAGGTTGAAATTCAACTATTTAAAGATATTCCGTTGCAAGTGAAGTTGTCAGATAGTAACACTGAGCGCAGATTTGGGATGCCTGAATATTTCTTAAAAGCAAGAGAACAAGCCCAGCTTCCTGAAGATAATTATATTCTACTAAGAAAATGGAAGAATCAAGGGGTTCGTTACGGGGAATTTGAGCAAATTGGACAGGATGTGGTAGAAGAATTAATTGCAGCCTATCCTTTGGAACGACTTGAAGAGCTAGTCGAAAAAGCAAAGGCAAATGAACCAATGATAGAACAAAAGACTAGACCTATTCGAAAGAAAGTAACGGCTGAGGATTTAAATCATCCTGATTGGCAGATTCGTTACAAGGCTCTAGAACAAATGGAGGATCCTGAGTTGGAGGATTTGCTACTCCTTGAAAAAGCTTTATCAGATGAGAAACCATCTATTCGAAGACTTGCAACTGTATACCTTGGTATGATTAAAGAAAAGGACGTTTTACCTCTCCTGTATAAAGCACTTAAAGATAAGACTGTAACAGTCAGACGAACAGCAGGCGATTGTTTATCTGATTTAGGCTTCCAAGAAGCACAAGAAGAGATGATGAACGCACTGAAGGACCAAAGTAAATTAGTTCGTTGGCGGGCTGCGATGTTTTTTATTTGAGGTTGGAGATGAAAAGGCACTAGCTGCTTTAAAAGCTGCTGAGAATGATCAGGAATTTGAAGTGAGTTTGCAAGTTAAAATGGCCATCGAACGTATCGAAGGTGGGGAAGAAGCAAGAGGTTCTGTTTGGAAGCAAATGACAGAAGCGAGAAAAAACGAGGAATAATAGGATTAAATTGCAAACTCTTGATTGAGTATTGTATTCTAAGAGGGATAAAGAGAAACGGAGTGATCAATCATGTCAAATGCATATGAAGAATATATGAAACAAATGGTTTTACCAATGCGCCAAGAGTTGACTAGAGCAGGGTTCGCAGAGCTACAATCAGCAGAAGAAGTTGAGAAATTTATGAAAAATGCAAGTGGTACGACACTTGTAGTGGTGAATTCAGTATGTGGTTGTGCGGCTGGTTTAGCGCGTCCTGCAGCGACTCAAGCTGTATTAAATAGTGAAAAAAAACCTGACCATTTGGTTACTGTTTTTGCTGGACAAGATAAAGAAGCTACTGCTAGAATGCGTGAGTTCTTTGAGGGTATTGAGCCATCTTCACCATCAATGGCCCTGTTAAAGGATAACAAGGTAGTTCACTTTATTCCAAGACATGATATTGAAGGTATGCCAATGGAAATGGTTATGCAGAATGTAATGAATGCACTAGAGGCACATTGCTAAGGAGGATGTCATTCGACATCCTTTTCTTTTTTAAAGGGGTAAGTAGATGATGACATGTTTATAACTACTGCAGGAAGAACAAATCAGCAAATGATTGAAAAAGCTATTCATACAGCAAAAACTTTAGAAGTACCCTACGTGCCAAGAAAAAAGAAATCCATCTCTCTTTTACAGGAAGAATGGGACAGTAGGTGCCTTGTGGTAGGAAAGGATAGAATTGAACTTTTTGAAAAAGGGAGCACGCAGCCCTTTTTCTTCCATCCTAATTCAGCGATGTTCAGAATTAAGCGGTTGTTACAAGGAGATCACGACCCTTTTGCAGGTATCGCCAAGCTTTCAAAGGGGATGACCGTTTTGGATTGTACTCTTGGACTTTCCTCTGATGCGATTGTTGCAAGCTTCCTCGTTGGTGAAGAAGGGGAGGTAATAGGAATAGAAGGACAAAAATATTTGGCTTTCATCGTTCAGAAGGGGCTCCAAACATGGGATTCTGGTTTGGAAACTATGAATGAAGCGATGAAAAGAATAAAGGTCGTTCAAGATTCTGCTCTTGATTATTTGAAGAAACAGCCCAATGTTTCTGTAGACTGTGTTTATTTTGATCCGATGTTTGAGGAAAGTGTCCTTGAGTCGGATGGAATAAAGGCATTAGGTCAATTTGCAGTGTATGACGATTTAACAGAAGAATTGTTACAGGAAGCAAATAGGGTAGCTAAAACTCGAATTATATTAAAGGATCATTATAAAAGTACTCGATTTGAAAAATACGGTTTTCAAGTAGTTAAAAGAAAAACGTCTAAATTTCACTTTGGTGTGATTGATAAATAAGGCTGTGTTAAAGAACAGTGTTGATTTTTATACACTGTTGATTGGAGTGGAAGGCGCGAAGACTCCTGTGGGAGTACGGTTCAGGGGAGACCCCGCAGGCGCAAGCGCCGAGGAGGCTCGCCGAAACGCCCACGGAAAGCGAAGCGCCTGGAGCGGAAATCAACAGACAAGTTTAACAAAGCCATAAATAAAGAACTGAAAGCTCTTCGCTTCAGTTCTTTATTTATAACAATTATGAAAAATATGAAACTGGTTTTTCCATTTTTCTAAAAAAAGAAGTATAATATCTTTTAAGATACTAAAAATTCTAGTAAATATTAACTTCGATAGAATAAGGTGTGAACTAGTGATGAACAAGTGGCTTCGTAAACCGTTATTTGTATTGATTTCTATTTTAACCTTTGGTCTTGTTACACCAACACAGTTAATGAATTCTGTAAATGCGCAGAACTTCAAAGACATAGATGCATTTGAAGCGCCGGCAGATAGAAGTATTAACCGGCAAAATGAATTTTATGAAGAATCAGAGTTTAACCGGGAAGCATTTATGGAACAATTAATAAAGCAGGCAGAAATTCAGGCTTACCAAAAGTTTGGAACAAAAATTAAGCCTGTAATTGAAGATGAATTTCGCGAAGTTATTTTGCCTAATATTGAATTGGCCATTGCTCAAACGGCAGACCAAATCCCAGAAGAGGATCTGAAGAACCTAACAATTTCAGAACAGCCAGGTTCTGGTCTTTCAGAAAAAATATTTAATATTAAAAGCCGTTTAACAGGGAAGGATATTCTACGTTTCCATGTAAGACGTGACAATCCACCACAAGCAGGTTATTGGTTTAATTTTCATTATCATACCATTTATGATGACTATCAAAGCCATCATGAATTAGGATCAATCTACTGGGCTAAAAACACACCTCCTAAGTGGATGAGTTAGGTTTAGCAATTGCGAATGAGTACGAAAAAAATTTTTATAATAAATGAAACCTTTTTATGAGAAACTCGTAAATAGACTATTACCTAAAATGGAGGAATGAAAAATGGCAGTAAGTTTATCAAAAGGTCAAAAAGTTGATTTAACAAAAACAAATCCAGGATTAACGAATGTTGTAGTGGGACTTGGGTGGGATACTAATAAATATGACGGCGGAAATGACTTTGACTTGGATTCCTCTGTTTTCCTTTTAGGAGAAAACGGAAAAGTTACCAATGAAACTGACTTTGTTTTTTACAATAATCCTCAAGGAGCAAACGGAGCTGTTGTACATACTGGTGACAATCGCACAGGTGCTGGTGATGGTGATGATGAACAGGTGAAAATTAATTTAACAACTGTTCCAGCAAACGTTCAGCGTATTGCATTTACAATCACGATTCATGATGCTGAAAGTAGAAACCAAAATTTTGGTCAAGTTTCAAATTCCTATGCTCGAATTTTTAATGAAGCAACAGGAGAAGAATTAATTCGCTATGATTTAGGGGAAGATTTCTCAATCGAAACTGCGATTGTGGTTGGCGAGTTGTATCGTCATAACGGTGAATGGAAATTTAGTGCAATCGGCAGTGGTTATCAAGGTGGTTTAGCAGCGCTTGCAACTGATTTTGGTTTATCTGTAGGTTGATAATTAGAATGTAGAAGACCCAGGTGTTCATGGGTCTTTTTACAAAATGTATACTTCATTAAAATACTGAGCTAAAGCGCCTGAGACTTCTTTATAATCCAAGGCGCTTATGCTTTTCTACTCTAGGAGGAATTTTTTTAATGTCTGTTTTAAATCATATCTTAGACACATATTCTCAATTTTTTAATTGGAGTATGTGGGCAGAAGTATTAACAAATCCTGTAAGCTGGGGCTTGATTGGTACACTGGTTATTCTAGAAGGCTTACTATCAGCTGATAACGCGCTTGTTCTAGCAGTAATGGTTAAGCACTTGCCACCTGAAAAACGAAAGAAAGCTCTATTCTATGGATTATTAGGTGCCTATGCTTTCCGCTTCATTGCAATCGGAATTGGTGTATTCCTGATTAAGCTTTGGTGGGTAAAAATATTGGGAGCAGGCTATCTTGCATGGTTATCAATCAAGTACTTTATTGATAAACGAAAAGGTTCCGGAGGGGACGATGAAGAGGCTGAGGGCTTAAATCAAAGTGGTTTACTCATTCGCTTATTTGGTACTTTCTGGGGAACAGTTGTAGCGGTTGAATTAATGGATATTGCCTTCTCTGTGGACAGTGTTCTAGCTGCCTTTGGTGTAAGTGAACAGGTTTGGGTATTACTAGTTGGAGGTATGCTTGGCGTATTAATGATGCGAGGAGTTGCAGGTGTATTCTTAACCTTGATAGACCGTGTACCTGAGCTTGAAACGACAGCATATATCTTAATTTTAATTATTGCCTTAAAGATGCTTCTAGCTGTATTCCATATAGATATGGGACATTTAACGTTCTTTATAATCTTATTAGTGACATTTGGAGCTACATTTGTCGTTCACTTTATGAATAAAAAGAAAGAAGAAAGTAAAGGCAATTAATTTAATTTTATAATAATTTTAAAAGGGGAGCTGACGAAAGTCTGTTTCCTTTATTTTTTACCTTATAACGAGGAGAAATAAAATGAATTTTTTTACCTATTTCTATGAGGAGGAGCTTAATCGTTTCTTCTATAAAAGACCCCAAACCTTTAATAAATACACTAATCGTGAGCTGTTGTCATATGGATTAGGAGCAACCCTATACATGCCTGCAACACGCCCAAACATCCATCAAGAGATTCTTTCAAAAAAGCATGAGGGATTAACCTCGCTTGTTATCGATCTCGAAGATGCAGTGGGTGATAACGAGGTTGATAGAGCTGAAATGCTTCTTATGACGGAGTTGCTTAAACTATATGAAGAATTGAATAAAGGATTTTTAAGTTTTGTAGACTTACCGTTGATGTTTATTAGGGTTCGTAATATTGAGCAATTTAGGAGAGTAAACGAACAATTAGGAGAAGCGACCAAGCTTCTTACAGGGGTCGTTTTACCAAAGTTCACTGCAGAACGTAGTGAAGAATTATTAACTGAGGTCCTAAAAATTCATTCAAACGAGCACCCCTTTTATGCAATGCCAATCCTAGAGACAGCAACTGTCATCCAAAAGGAAACTAGAATGGAAGAATTAATGAATATTAAGCACCTACTCGACCGGTATAAGGACAATATTCTGAATGTTCGAATAGGCGCGACTGACTTTTGTGGGTTATATGGGATTAGGAGGAGTGCTGACACAACCGTATATGATATTGCTGTATTAAGAGATTGCATTTCAGATATAATAAATGTTTTTCAGAGATTTGATTGCCCATATGTAGTATCAGGGCCGGTATGGGAATACTTTTCAGCTAAAAAAAGAATGTTAAAGCCTCAGCTAAGGCAAACCCCTTTCCGTGAAAGATATGGTGATGAAGGGCTGAAGTGGAGAGCCAAATTAATAGATGAGAATACAGATGGTTTCATTCGGGAAGTCCTTATGGATATCGCAAACGGTTTGACAGGAAAGACGATTATCCATCCATCACATATTAAAATAGTTCAAGCTCTTAATGTAGTTTCCTATGAAGAATATATGGATGCGAAAAATATAATTGAAGCAGCAACAGGAAACATTGGAGTGTTTAAAAGTGACTTTTCTAATAAAATGAACGAGATAAAGCCTCACTATTATTGGGCAAAAAAAATGATCTTAAAATCACAGCTTTACGGGGTGTTACATGAAGAATTCACAACCATTGACCTTATCAAAAAAGAAGTATACGTTTAATATCCTTGATGCGATTGAAACAGAAGTAGAAATAGAAAAAAATATGTACGATTTACCAATTGATGAGCTTTTTACGATGGCTGCGAGAATCAATAAAAAGCGCTCGTTCCTATTTGTAAGCAAAGTATTAGGCAAACATTTACCCATCCAACCATATAAGGGTTTGCTGACGGCCGCTTTATTAGCTGTTAGATACATGGAATCGGTTAAGGGATTACATTGTGAGGAAAAAGAAGAGCTATTGTCACTATTTGCAAAAGAAGGAGGAACATACACCCATCTTCCGTTTGTGCCAAATTCGATTCAACCTGTTGTAATAGGGTTTGCAGAAACGGCTACTGCACTCGGTCATGCTTTTTTTGATTGTTTCTATAAAGCTGAATT
Organism: Bacillus sp. SLBN-46; assembly: GCF_031453555.1. Lineage (GTDB taxonomy): Bacteria > Bacillota > Bacilli > Bacillales > Cytobacillaceae > Neobacillus. The sequence continues at coordinate 2,273,648 of NZ_JAVIZM010000001.1, forward strand.
CTTTCATACAACAAGAGAGGAAATGCGGGAGGAAAATCCAAACGTCACTTTTGAGGAAGAACATTCACATGCCACCTCCCACCGGTGCTACATTCCAAATAATATGATTAATAACGAACGGGAAATTATTCTAGTAGACGATGAAATAACAACTGGGAAAACAGCATTAAATATCATCCAGTCTATTCATGCAAATTACCCAAGAGAAGAATATACAGTTGTTTCCATATTGGATTGGCGTTCGCAAGAAAATAAAAATAGATTTAAGCAGCTTGAGAAGGAACTGGGTATAAAGATTCACGTGGTAAGTTTAGTAGCTGGTCATGTACAAATTAAGCAGCATAAAGAAATTATTAGTGAAACTCCCGAAAATAATGGCAATAATAAGGCGGAGCAGTCTGTAGAATTACTGCAATTGTCTCCTTTATTTACCCCAGTACCATTTTCCTCTAAGACGAATGGGAATAAGACCCCATATATCCTAGAAACGGGTCGGTTTGGTCTCCGTAGTTATGAAAACTCTTTTCATGAAAAAATATCGGAGGCAGCTTGTTACTTAGAGCAAAAAAGGACAGGTAAAAAAACACTTTGTTTAGGTACAGGGGAGTTTATGTATCTTCCTATGCAGCTTGCTTCTAAAATGGGAAAGGGTGTGTATTATCACTCTACCACTAGAAGTCCAATACATGTAGAAAACAAAATGGGATACGGGGCTCAGTTCGGCGTGGCATTTCCCAATCCTGAAGATTTAACAATTACTAATTTTGTTTATAACATTCCACCAGATTATTATGATGAAATATTTATTTTTTTTGAGAGAGAAGTAGAGTTAGAGAATCTCCAGCCCTTACTAAACGAACTTAAACGTATAGGGGTGCCATCAATAAAGATCGTCTTTTTTTCTAAAAGTTAGAGGTGAAAGAAATGCAAAAAGCAGTCAATAAGCCTGCAAAAATGGGGACATACCATGAAGATGATGTGCTTTTCTTACTTAAAGATTTAAGTGAAATAAAGCTTGAGGACTCAACAGCAAACCGGGAATTGATGGTTCAATCAGGGATGCATTATAGCGAATCATTACCTATCGAGTACCAGCCTCCAGAAGAATATGTTGATTTATTCTGGAAAACATTGATGGAATACAAACAAAAAGTGGCTTTGTGTGTAGGGATTGTGGCGGAACAAATCTACCAAATAAAAGAGAATAAGACTGTTCTCGTTTCTTTAGCACGAGCCGGAACTCCTGTAGGAATATTGATTAAGAGATATCTTAAATTCCGATACAATGTATCTTTGCCCCATTATAGCATCTCTATTATCAGAGATCGGGGAATCGATGAAAAAGCCCTTCAGTATATTATCAGTGAGCATCCGAATGGTGCCATTCAATTTGTTGACGGCTGGACAGGAAAAGGGGCTATTTCGATTGAATTAACAAAGGCCTGTCAGGAATTTGAACGAAAGTACGGGATCAAGCTTGATGACACACTTGCGGTTATTGCAGATCCAGGCTACTGTACAACTCTATTTGGTACGAGGGAGGATTTCTTAATTCCGAGTGCATGTTTAAATTCAACTGTTTCCGGTCTTGTTAGCAGGACTGTACTAAATAAATCATACATTGGAAAAGACGATTTTCACGGTGCTAAATTCTACAGGGATTTGCTTCCCGCTGATGTGTCAAATGAATTTATCCAGCTAATCTCTACTGAGTTTTCTATGATTTGGGAGGAAGCGGCCGATGTTTCATCGCAAAAGAAACACGAAAAAATAGAAACGGGATTTTTAGGGATGCAGGATGTAATGAAAATCCAAGAGGAATTCGCCATTGAGAACACGCATTATATAAAACCTGGAGTAGGAGAAACAACGAGGGTTCTTCTGCGCAGGGTTCCATGGAAAATTCTCATGCGTGATCCTTCAAGCCCATTTGTTAAACACATTCTCATGCTTGCCGAGGAAAAAGGGGTTGAGGTCGTGGAATATCCTGAGTTACGTTATTTATGCTGCGGCATAATTAAGTCGGTGAAGGAGAATAAAAAATGATATTTGCATCTGACCTTGACCGAACCATCATTTATTCAAAAAGAGCAATGGATGATCTAGAAAAACAACCTGAAGGGCAACTGAAGCTGGTTGAAATAAAAGATGGTGAACAGGTTGCCTTTATGACAAAAGAAGCCTTTATTGCCCTTAAAAGAATTTCTCAGAGAAGTTTGTTTATTCCCGTTACAACGAGGACAACAGATCAGTTTAGCAGATTATCTATTTTTAAAAACGAGATTGAATTCAAATACGCCATAACTACAAATGGGGCTGTTATTTTAGAACATGGGAAGCCTGTAGAGGGATGGACAGAGTATGTGAAAAATAGATTGAGAATGGAATCCGCTTTAGAAAAGGAACTACTGTCTATTTTTCAAAGAGAGGGAATCCGTTTTGATGGGATAAAAAAGCAGGCGGGGAATCTTTTTTTCTATTTTATTTTAAATAGCTTTCCATCAACAGTCGAGTTGCAATTAATGAATGATACAGCAAGAAAGGTTGGCTGGAGAATTTCACTACAGGGGCGAAAACTATATTTTATACCGCTGGCAATTAGTAAAGGAAGTGCACTTGAATATATCTGTCAAACAGAAGGGGCCAAAGCAATAGCAGGTGCGGGGGACTCCATATTAGATTGGGATTTTCTTCAAAATTGCCAATATCGGTTCGTTCCCAACCATGGTGAGCTTGCTAAGGCGACAGATACGAGTGATCTTATTTTTACTAAAAGTCGTGGGATATGTGCGGGTGAAGAAATTCTCCAACAGGTTTTAGAACTGTTGCCACTTAAAGTTTAATTCTTTTTCATCAACCTATTAAAAACAAAAAAGTATAGGCAGGCAAATAGACTGTAAAAAGCAAAAAAGAAAAGAATGGACATGACAAGTGAATGCATAACGGGGAATAGAAGCAGGGTAAAGATGATACTGAAAATAAATAAGTCCAAGTAAATAAATATATCAGATACCATTACTTCCATTACATTATTTAATTCCTCTTGAATGTGCTCCATCCTTGGACGTTTATAGAGAAATCTCATTCGAGTCACCTACTTTAGTATGAGTACTCAAATAGTATGTAAGGACAAGAAAAAAGGTGAAAAATGAAGAAATCACTTTAATAACGAAACATTTTTGAAGCACATTCGTATTAACAAATGAACCAATTAAATAACTGTGATATGATGATAAGGAACCTTACATAATTTTCTATTATTATGCGGAAGTGCTTAAGTGCTGAAGCAGGACAAAGTATATAGATCTTCTTTGGAAAATAAGCTTTCGCTTCTAGAGGGAAGGGATTATGAATGTATCCACCATTAAATCAATTGAACGTCCGTCCTATATCCCTAACGTATGAAAATTGGTTTGATCTGTTAAAAAAAACCTTACCAGAACGGCCCCATTTTTCATTAGAAAATGGAACCATCCAGATCGGGCAAGTACTGGGTAAATTTCTAGGGATTCCAATTGACACGGATGAATACTACAACCAGTTATTTGATTATGTAAACTCGGAAGAATGGGGGTTACAGTTATTAAGTGAGGATTCACTTGATAAAACAATAAATAACACGTATTTTCAGTCCATTCAAAAAGTGATCAATATTAATCAAGAGCAAAAATTGTCAATTAACCGCTTTGCTGCCTTTCTTGATGGGGAGCAGCTTTTGTTAAAGTCAAAAGTACCGGTCATTCACCGGAAATTAAGGGAAGCGATGATTGCGACACTTGAATTGTACGCTACCCTTGAGAAGGATGGACTTAAGAATCACGAACTAAGGCGAGTTCTCGTTGATTTGGTGAAGTGGTCAATCAATCATTTACAGTCACAATTAGACCATGCGGATCCTGAGAGGGCCATGCCCAAATATCTGTGGTATGGCAAGTTTAAGAGAAGTCATCAATATTTTTTATATTATTTAATAAAGCTTGGCTGTGATATCGTCGTTTTTGATCCAGAGGGTAAAGATATACTAGCAGGTTTCGTTTCTGAACCGGTCTTCACTCATCACTATCCAAATAAACTTCCTGCAGAGACCTTTCCTAAGGAAAGAAGGAACAGGAAATCAACGGTTGCCTATCGGGCCTCAAAAGAGATTGAGACGATTTTAAACCAAGAAGGATCGGGACTTTATAAACCATGGCAGCTAAGGGAATATACTCCATCTTCCATTACGTTAAAAACTACATATGATGAGCTATTTATCCTTAGTAAAGAGATAGCAATGATTCGTCCTGATTTTGAGGTAGGTGAGGGAAAAGTTAAGATTCCCTCTATTTTTGCTAAAGTCCAGGGTGTGAGTAAGAATCGTAAAGAATATTGGGACCGCCTTCAATCTCTTAGTCAGTTGGAGCACAGTTACCTTATTCGACAACTACCATTTACGATGCAGAGTACCAGCGATTTTCGCTTCCATTACCGAAATGCCCTTGGGAAGGATGACTTGCTAGTCCCTGAAAAAATGATGCAGGCACACTATTGGCCCTATTCATTCTTAGCATCTGGATTACAAAAGGGAATCGCTCATGCGATTAGGAAAATCTGTGAGAAACCAGGTTTAAAGTCTTTGCCGATGGAAAGTTTAGAAGATGTGAAAATGTACTTGTTTACTCAGGCTCTATTTATGCCAAAAAGGATCATTCAATTGCTTGAGAGATTTGATTATTCCCAGCAGGTTCCTAAATTGATTATCTTTAATAATGAATTATCCGGCATGCTTTCAAGGTCGGATGCAGCATTGCTTCTGCTCTTAAATCAATTTGGGATAGATATCATCCTTTATAATCCACCAGGCCATAATGACATTGAAAATTTTATCGATGAACGATTATTCGATAAACACTGGCTTGAGGAAATGGTCTTTGATTTGGAATATAAAGAGCCTTCTGTTTTTAAAAAGGGGCTTTTTCAAGGAATACTAAAAAACTTAAGGGGAGATTAAGTAGTGACTTTACCATCAAATCAAGCTAGCGGTATGATGCCAATAAGCGATAATGACCAACTATCAGAGACAAAAGCTTCTGATATTAAGCTAGCACTCCGTAAAGAACCAGAAGTTCAAAATTTAGTACGTACGATTGATGAGCGAGACCAAATTCAAGTGTTGGAATTCGGGAAAGAACCAGCCGTGCAAATTTCTCGCTTTTCCGATCAGATTCTCAGCAATATGCGGACAACAAAAGTAGAAGATTCCGGTGAACTTCTGAAACAGCTTGGACGCATCATGGATAAATTTGATGCTAAGGACTTTCAAAAGACATCTGGTGGTATTTTCGGAAAGCTATTTAAAAAGGGCGAAAAAATGGTAGAAAAGCTTTTTGGAAAATACCAGACGATGGGCTCTGAAATCGACAAGATTTATATCGAGATCTCCAAATACCAGCATGAGATGGTTGATTCAACCAATATGCTTGAACAAATGTATGAGCAAAACTACCAATACTATTTGACACTTGAAAAGTACATTGTTGCGGGTGAAATGAAAGTAGAGGAGCTGAAGAACAATCAGCTGCCACAGCTAGAATCACGGGTGGCATCAGGAGATCAATTAGCATCCATGCAGTTAGATACATTAAAAAATGTCATCGAGCTACTAGAACAGAGAATATATGACCTAGAAATGGCGAAAATGGTGTCGCTCCAGACAGCACCACAAATACGATTATTGCAAAGAGGGAATACAAAGCTGATAGGAAAAATTAATTCAGCGTTTGTGACGACGATCCCTATTTTTAAAAATGGATTAATTCAAGCTGTTGCAGCGAAGCGTCAGAAGCTTGTTGCTGATTCTATGAGTGAGCTTGACCGCAGAACCAATGAAATGCTGCTTAAAAATGCTCAGAATATTTCACAACAGAGCACTGATATTGCAAGGCTGGCAGGCGGTCCTAGCATTAAAATTGAAACAATTGAAGAGTCTTGGAATATCATCATCAAGGGTATGCAGGAGACAAAGGCAATTGAAGAAGAAAATAAACGGTTGCGTGTGGAAGGTACAAAACGTTTAGAGCAGTTACAAGAAAACTTTAAGAGATTGAAACAATCATAATTATTTTTATTGTGATAATTTAAAAAAATCTAATTTGAGGTGAATGACATGGCTATTAATTTACAAAAAGGGCAGCGAGTGGATTTAACGAAAGGAAATCCAGGACTTACTAAAATCCTGGTAGGATTAGGTTGGGATCCAGTTCAAAGCGGAGGAGGCGGCGGCTTGTTTGGCGGTTTGTTCGGCGGCGGCAGTGCTCCAAATGTTGACTGTGATGCGTCAGTTATTATGCTTGGTTCGAATGATAAGCTTCAGAATAATAAAGATGTTATCTATTTTGGTAATTTACGAAGCAATGACGGCAGTGTACAACACTCAGGAGACAACTTGACAGGGGATGGAGACGGTGATGACGAGCAGGTAATGATTGACTTAAGTAGAGTGCCGTCAAACATACAGAAACTTGTATTCGTTGTTAATATTTATGACTGTGTGAAAAGAAAACAGCATTTTGGAATGATTCGAAATGCATTCATTAGGGTAGTAAATCCTTCTAATAACCAGGAATTGATCCATTACAATCTAACTGACAATTACAGTGGATTAACATGTCTTGTGACAGGTGAACTATACCGACATGGAAATGAGTGGAAGTTCGCTGCGATCGGTAGCGGTACAAATGCAGCTAGCCTTAGTGAAGTGGTTCGTTCTTATAGTTAATTTGTTATTATTGTCAAAATGAGGTGATACATTTGGGAATTAATTTATCAAAAGGACAAAGAATCGACTTAACGAAAACAAATCCCGGATTAACGAAGGTCATCATCGGACTTGGCTGGGATACAAATCGCTATCATGGCGGAAATGATTTTGATCTTGATGCATCGGCATTTTTAGCAGATGCCAACAGCAGGGTGACGGAAGATCTGGACTTTATTTTTTACAATAACTTGGTGCATACTTCAGGTGCCGTTGAACATACTGGCGACAACCGCACGGGTGAGGGTGACGGGGATGACGAGCAAATTAAGATTGATTTTAGTAAGGTTCCATCCCATATTAGTCGGATTGCCATTACTGTAACCATCCATGATGCTGAAGCGAGAAACCAGAATTTTGGCCAAGTCAGTAATGCCTTTGCTCGGGTAGTCGACGAAGAAACAAACCGTGAAATCCTAAGATTTGATCTGGGTGAAGACTTTTCTGTTGAAACTGCTGTTGTGATTTGTGAGCTTTATCGTCACAATGGTGATTGGAAATTCAATGCAGTAGGTAGTGGTTTTGCAGGAGGCTTGGCTGCCCTATGTAGAAACTTTGGATTAGAAGTATAAATATTAAAACTAGAGGCGGGCATTGTGCAAGCCTCTTTTCTTTGGAATGCACCGAAAACATTTCTATCTAATGACCAACTTCATTAAACTTCAGGAAACCTTTTATGTTAAAATGAAAAAATATGAATGACAGGAAGGGGAGTGTACGAAGTGAAGCAATATTTAGAGTTATGTGAGCATGTATTAAAAAATGGTACCGTAAAAGGGGACCGAACGGGGACTGGAACGGTTAGTACGTTTGGGTATCAAATGAGATTTAATTTAGAGGACGGATTTCCACTAGTAACTACAAAAAAACTACATCTAAAATCTATTATTTATGAATTACTATGGTTTTTAAAAGGCGATACCAATGTTCGTTACCTTCAGGAAAATGGGGTACGAATATGGAATGAATGGGCAGATGAATTTGGGGAGTTAGGACCTGTATATGGACACCAATGGAGGTCATGGACAGGCGCAGACGGAAAAACAGTCGATCAGATTAGTGAGCTAATCCATCAGATAAAAACAAATCCAAACTCTAGAAGACTATTGGTCAATGCCTGGAATGTCGCAGAAATCGACCATATGGCATTACCTCCGTGTCATTGTATGTTCCAATTTTATGTTGCTGATGGAAAGTTATCCTGTCAGTTATATCAACGTTCAGCGGATGTATTTCTTGGAGTACCATTCAATATTGCTTCCTACGCACTTTTAACATATATGATTGCTCAAGTGTGTGATTTAAAGCCTGGTGAATTTATTCATACCTTTGGAGATGTTCATATTTATCAAAATCATCTAGAACAAATCAAGCTCCAATTAGGAAGAGAGCCCAAGAGGCTGCCAACTCTAAAAATTAATCCAAATGTAAAGGATATTTTTTCTTTTGAATTTGAAGATTTTACATTAGAAGGATATGAAGCCCACCCACATATCAAAGGAGCTGTCAGTGTATGATTTCTTTTATCGTTGCAATGGACGAAAATCGAACGATTGGAAGAGAAAATCAGTTACCCTGGCATTTACCGGAAGACTTGAAATTTTTTAAGAGGGTGACGATGGGCCACCCAATTGCAATGGGGAGAAAAACGCACGAGAGTATTGGTCGTGTCCTACCAGGCAGGGAAAATATTGTGATTACCCGTCAGGAAGGCTACCAAAGCGAAGGCTGTACGATGTTTTACTCGGTTGAGGAGTTTGTGAACTATTGCCGAGATGTGGACGATGAAATATTTGTCATTGGCGGAGCGGAAATTTTCCGTAAGGCATTTCCATATGTTGACTGCTTGTACCTAACGCTAATACATGAATCATTTGAAGGGGATACATACTTTCCTCCATTTGACATAAGTCAGTGGGAGCTAACATCCTGCGAAAAAGGGCCAAAAAACGAAAAGAATCCATATGATTATGAATTTAGGATTTATAAAAGGAAAGTTTAGAAGGTTTCAATCATAAAAAATAAGCATCAGCAATTTTTGCTGGTGCTTTCTTTTCTCTATTAAAAATAGGAACCATTGACTTCGTAATCGGCTAATTTCGCTAGCATACCTCTAAATTCATGTGGATGGCAAAACTCTTCTTCATGAAAGTGCTTTTTCACCCAAGCAATTAACTCATTTGAGCTATTAAAATATTCCCCACTTCGATCACTTTTTCGAATGGTGTATCTGCCATTGTCATCATCAATAGTTACCTCAACAGGGAGAGCTCCATCAAAACTGCATAGTGAAAATTCCATCCTCATCACATCCATTCCATATAATTTCCTTTAGTATATGTCCTTATGGTTCAAATTATATGCAAAAAAAGTATAGTTGTCAAAATATTTTAAAAATTCTATCATAAAAATGATCATTGACTTAAATAGAGGTAATTGTTAAATTGTCTATAGTGTTATAAAACAAAGTTGGAAATGCTAAAAATCACTCTGCTGTTAGTTTTACACGATTTTGTGAATTTACTATGAATTTTGTTGGATATTTAACGCAAATTGGTTTTTCAATACTATAATCATAGTAGAAATATACAACACTTGAAGGGGATGTAAATCCATGTTTTCAAATATCGGAGTACCCGGACTAATTTTGATCTTAACTCTCGCTCTTATCATTTTTGGACCAAAGAAGCTTCCTGAAATTGGACGTGCGTTTGGGCAAACATTAAAGGAATTTAAAAAGTCGACACGTGAACTTACAGATGATGTAATGAAGGATATTGACGAAGAAAAGAAAAACTTGACAAAATAAGGTGTAAGATTTCGTGTCTTGCACCTTTTCTTCTCGGAATTTTAACTATAAATACATGCGAAAGCTTGTTAATTAATGCAGACAAGAAACATTTTCAACCTTTGAAATTGGTAGGGGAAGTACATGGAAGATAAAGAATTAAATTTAGTTGATCACTTGGAAGAACTACGTAAGCGGATTATTATTTCCGCACTCGCTTTTATCGTCTTTTTTGCCTTCGGTTTTATTTATGTAGATGATATTTATAAATGGTTCGTTCGCGACCTTGAAGTGAAATTAATGGTACTTGGACCAAGTGACATTATTTGGATTTATTTTATGTTAGCAACTGTTGTAGCAGTTGCTGGGACGATACCGGTTCTAGCATTACAAATCTGGTTGTTTGTAAAGCCAGCTTTAAGACCAGTAGAAAGAAGAATCACGCTTTCATACGTACCAGCCTTATTCTTTTTATTTTTAATTGGTCTATCATTTGGTTATTTTGTTATTTTTCCAATGGTTCTTAAATTCTTAGTGAATATTGGCGGTGATATGTTTGTTACCAATTTCACGGCTGATCGATATTTTAGTTTTATTATGAATATGACATTACCATTTGGGGTGTTGTTTGAACTCCCGGTTGTTGTTATGTTTTTAACCTCACTTGGAATTATTAACCCGTTTGTATTGGCAAAGATACGGAAGTATGCCTACTTTGTTCTTATTATTATAGCTGTGGTCATTACACCTCCAGACTTTATGTCCGATTTTGTTGTAACCCTGCCACTGTTACTGCTTTATGAAATTAGTATTAACCTTTCTAAATTTGTTTACCGAAAACGGTTGAAGAAACAAAAGGAAGATGAATTAATAGAAGCATAGGAAAATGTAAAGACCTTAAGGGATTAATTCTCTTAAGGTCTTTTTTTATTGGGTATATTTTCCGATATTTTCAACTTATTAAAAGAAAATATTGTAAAAATGCAGTTAAGGATACTTTGTGTACTTTTTTGAAAATTCAAGACGAATGGCCTAGTGTTATACTACAATTTCTTTGAAATCAAGTAATATTTATTTTCATGATAGGTGGAGGGGAAAGCGGATGAAGAGACAGAAAACAGTATACGAAGCCGCGATCGACCATGGCTTTAGCAGGCGTGACTTTCTAAAAATGTGTACTGCACTTGCTGCTACATTAGGTCTAGAATTCACGCAGTCTGATCAAGTGGTGAAAGCCATGGAAACAAAATCAAGAGTACCGGTTGTATGGCTGCAATTCCAGGATTGCACAGGTTGTTCCGAATCTTTCATACGATCATCACAACCAAAGACTGAAAGCGTTTTACTCGAAATGATTTCACTGGAATATTCAGAAGTGCTTTCCGCAGCTTCAGGGCATCAGGTTGAAGCTTCCATGAAACAAGTATTAAAGGATTATAAAGGGGAGTACATACTAGCTGTTGAAGGAAGTATCCCTGATGATGATGCGTTCTTAACTGTTGCAGGACAATCGGCAAAAGAAACCTTCCTAGAAATGGCAGCAGGGGCAAAGGCTATTGTCGCTTATGGTTCTTGTTCGTCATGGGGAGGAATTGCTGCTGCACATCCAAATCCAACGGGTGCCAAGCCAGTTACAAGCTTTGTAAAGGATACTTCAACTATTCTTGTACCGGGATGTCCGCCCATTTCAGAAGTAATGACGGGAGTGATTGCTCACTTTATTACATTTGGTAAATTACCAGAATTAGATCAATTCGGACGCCCAAAAGCTTTCTATCGTCACCGTATACATGACAAATGCAATAGACGAGCCTATTTCGATGCGGGATTATTTGTGGAATCGTTCGACGATGAAGGGGCTAAACAGGGTTATTGCTTATATAAAGTGGGCTGTAAAGGTCCAACCACCTATAACTCTTGTGCAGAAATGCGCTGGAATGGTGGGGTTAGCTATCCGATTCAATCTGGTAATCCTTGCTTTGGATGTTCAGAAAAAGATTTCTGGGATAATGGTCCATTCTATACAAGAAGAGCGAAAATACCAGGAACGCAAACAACAATTGAACCTGATGAGGTCGGGTTAGCAGCCATTGGATTAACAGCAGCTGGTATTGCTGTTCATGCAACTGGAACGGTAATAAAGAAGAAGAGAGACGACAAACGGGGTGAGGAAGAATGAGTGAACGAATAGTAGTGGACCCAATAACAAGAATAGAAGGTCACCTTCGTGTTGAAGTAGATGTAGATGAAAAGGGCGTAATAAAGGAAGCGTATAGTTCAGGAACAGCTGTCCGTGGTCTTGAGTTGATTGTAAAAGACCGAGATCCGAGGGATGTCTGGGCATATGTGCAGCGTATTTGTGGTGTTTGTACGACAGTACATGCATTGGCATCGATTCGTTCTGTTGAAGATGCCTTAAAAATAAAGATTCCGAGAAATGCACATTTAATAAGAGACATAATGAATGAAGCGTTATTTGTTCACGACCATATCGTCCATTTCTATCACCTTCATGCCCTGGATTGGGTAGATGTCGTAAGTGCAATCAGTGCCAATCCCGCAGAGACATCTAAGCTGGCTCAATCCATTTCAAGCTGGCCAAAATCATCGCCAGGGTACTTTACAGATGTACAAAACAAAGTAAAAAAACTCGTTGAAAGTGGTCAACTAGGTATTTTTGCAAACGGTTATTGGGGGCATAAAGCCTATAAACTTCCACCTGAAGTAAACCTATTGGCTGTTGCGCACTACCTGGAAGCATTAGATTGGCAAAAGGAAATCGTTAAAATTCATACCATTTTTGGCGGCAAAAATCCTCATCCGCATTATGTAGTTGGTGGAATGGCGACTCCTCTCGATATTGATAGCGATAATGGAGTCCATGCTGAACGACTCATGCATGTATCACAATTAATTGATCAAGCCCGGGAATTTGTGAATCAAGTATATATTCCTGACTTACTCGCTATAGGCTCCTTTTATAAGGATTGGACGTATGGCGGCGGCTTAAATAATTATCTTTGCTATGGAGATTTCTCTACAGGGGACATCTATGATACAAAGCTATATCGCATGCCAAGAGGAATTGTTTTAAATGGCAATTTGAATGAAGTGTTGGATGTTGATTTAAAGGATCCTAAACATGTTCAGGAGTTTATTGACCACTCCTGGTATACCTACGATGGAAATGAAGGCGGAAAAGGTAAGCATCCATTCGAAGGAGAAACGACCTTTAATTACACAGGACCGAAAGCACCGTTTAAAACATTGGATACTGACAAACAGTATAGCTGGCTAAAGGCACCGCGCTGGAAAGAGCATCCAATGGAAACAGGACCACTTGCAAGGATGATCGTAGGTTATGCAGCTGGAAAAGAAGAGATTGTAAATATCGTAGATGAAACATTGAAAAAGCTGGATTTGCCAATCACAGCCTTACAATCAGCATTAGGACGTACCGTTGCCAGGGGACTTGAAACGGTATTAATTTCCGGATGGTTGCGTAATGACATGGATGAATTATTAAAAAATGTGAAAAGCGGAAACCAAACTACCTTTGATCGGACAAAATGGGAACCAAGTACGTGGCCGGAACGGGCCAAAGGCGTAGGCTGGATGGAAGCACCACGCGGCGCACTTGGCCATTGGATTGATATCAAGGATGGGAAAACACATAACTACCAGGCCGTTGTTCCTTCCACATGGAATGCCTCACCTCGTGATCATAAAAACAATATCGGGGCATATGAGGCAGCGCTTAAAGGAACACCGATGTTGAATAAGGAACAGCCATTAGAAATTATGAGGATAATCCATTCCTTTGACCCTTGTCTTGCATGTGCTGTCCACTTAACCGATTTGGAAACTAATAATACGACCGAAATTCGTTTAGGTTAGGAGTGAAACAAATGGCCGCGCCAAACTTACCGACTCAAACGCCGGGGCCGTTCCCTGATAATCCGGTGATCAACAGCGAGAATTCGTTTCACACAGAAAGATCAATTGTCTATAAAGAAGTAAAAAATGAAGTCAGAGCCTATGTTTGGGAATTACCGGTGAGGATTTTTCACTGGTTAAATATGTTCGCCATCATTGTATTAATGGGAACGGGGATTTACATTGGTAAACCGTTTGCATCGGCTGGAATCCCAGAAGAGGCCTACTTTTCAAATTTGATGGGCTGGATGCGCTATATTCACTTTTTTGCTGCCTTCTTATTCGTAGTGAATCTTCTATTCCGTTTGTATTGGGTTGCTGTAGGGAATAAGTTTGCCACCTCTAATCCACTCAGATGGATATTTTGGAAGGAAGTTTTTGAAACTATTAAATTCTATTTATTTTTGAAAAATAAAAAGCCCCATTATGTTGGTCATAACCCGCTGGCACAATTAAGTTATTGGATCTTTATTGGACTTGGTTCCTGGATTGTCATGCTGACAGGATTTTATATGTACTTTGAACCGCAGCAAGAGTCATTTTGGGCAAAATTGTTTGTCTGGGTGCCGTATTTATTTGGTGGAGAGAGTTATACGCTTCGCTCGTGGCATCATCTAGCAGCATGGGGCTTTATGTTATTTACCCTTATACATGTATATATGGCTTTCCGCGATGACTATCTTGAGCGAAATGGATCCATCTCATCCATGATTACAGGCTACAAAACAACTACGAAGAAATCAGTAGGTGAAAAGGATGACAAATAGAAAGGTAGAATCAAAGATTACAATTCTAGGAATTGGCAACACCCTCTTTTCTGACGAGGGTGTTGGCATCCACCTTTTGCCTTTATTAGAGGAAGCACTAAAGGAAGTTGATCAGATAGAAATTATAGAGGGTTTAACTGATGGTATGAGACTTCTGGGTCCAGTGGAGGAAGCCGAAAATCTTATAATTATTGATGCCATCAATGCCGGGAAAGAGGGTGGCACAATTATCTCACTTGTTGGGGAGGAAATTCCGGCTTATTTTGGTATCAAGATGTCCATTCACCAATTAGGCTTCCAAGAGGTTTTGTTAGCGGCCAAAATGAGGGATCGTTATCCTAAGCAAATTGTTATGTTCGGCATGCAGCCAACGTCACTTGAATTAGGAGTAGAGTTAACGGAAACCAACCGACAGAAACTGGGTGAACTGGCAAATGCCGTGATTGAGCAGGTGCATAACTGGAGAAATGTCTCATGAGACGGGGGGATTTCATAAAGGAAATGGGCAGCAGTCTTTTCCAAACGGTGAAATCTGTTTATGAGCCTTTTATTAGTGAGGATTTGGAAAAAGTACAGTCAGCAGCAGATCGCGCTCTTGGGATTAGATGGGTTCCATTTATTAAAGAAAGTGAACTTTTTTCGGAGCTAGAATTGAAGTTTATAGGTGGGAAACCCGTAATAGTAATTTGGAATGGAACGAACATGCAGGCTATGGATGGAGTGTGTCCTGTATGTTCGAATATTATTATTCTAACAACACTATATTCAAGTGGAAAATGTTTGAATTGTCAAAAAGAATACAATTTTAAGACCCAGTCAGGTGAGTTACAGCTTGCTTCCTTTCCAATAAAACGGAAGAAAGATATATATTATTTAGGGTTTCAAAAGTATGAGAAGGAGTCAGGTGGGAGCCATGCATGAAATGTCATTGATGGGAGATATTCTTCAGCTGGTCCAGGAGGATGCATACGATAAAGGGATTCAGAAAATTGAAAAGGTGGAATTGATAGTCGGAGAAATCACAAATGCCATGCCAGATGCCTTACAGATGGCTTTTGATATTCTGAGAGATCAAAATCTTCATCTCTTCTCGGATAATGCTGAGCTTGTTATCCATCTTGAAGAGGCACAAGCCAGTTGTGTCATTTGTGGCATGGAATATAAACCGGACCAAAAAATTGCTCTTTGTCCAAATTGCCTCGTTCCTTCTGGAAAGGTACTAAGTGGGGAAACGTTTCAGGTATTATCATACGAAGGGAGTAATGCACAATGAAGGTTACTCTAAGAACGGACGTTTTAACAAATAACAATAAGGCTGCTGAATTCAACCGAGAGCTATTCCACAATACCAACACCTTGGTCATTAATTTAATGAGTTCTCCTGGAGCAGGGAAGACCACATTACTAGAGGAAACAGTCAGAGCATTATCTAAAAACTTTCGGATCGCAGTGATCGAAGGCGATTTGGCAACGGAAAGAGATGCGGACCGAATTCGTGCAATGGGTGCAAAAGCTGTCCAAATTAACACCCATGGTGGCTGTCACCTAGACGCACGTATGGTTGCGGCAACACTAGGTGAATTTGATTTAGATGAAATTGATATTCTCTTTATTGAAAATGTTGGTAATCTCGTTTGCCCTTCAGGCTACGACTTAGGACAGCATCATAAAGTGGCGGTTTTAAGTGTACCAGAAGGTAACGACAAAATACCCAAGTACCCACAAATGTTTATGAGAACAGAACTTGTGCTTTTAAATAAAATTGATTTACTCCCTTATTTGGACTTTAGTGTGGAGGAAGCAAGAAAAGATTTATCGGAAATAAACCCGGAATCAATATTAATTTCTCTCTCAGCCCGGACAAAAGAAGGACTGCATGAATGGTTTTCTTGGATTGAAGGAGCATACGAGCGATGCGTACTGCAGTAAAGATTGCCGTCCGTGGCAGAGTGCAGGGAGTTGGTTTTAGACCGTTCGTTTTTCAGCTAGCCGAGAAATATCAGTTGAGTGGGACCGTCCAAAATAATATGGATGGGGTGAAAATTTATCTTGAAGGAGACGCAGATCATATTAAGGCATTTCTATTTGCATTAAAAAATAACAAACCACGACTATCAATAATAAATGAGATTTTAGTAGAAGAAACAGTAGCGCAAAACATAGCAGACTTTACAATTATCCCAAGTGAACGCAGTGGGACATCAATGCTTGTTATTCCAATTGATTCAGCAGTTTGTGAGGATTGTCTCAATGAAATGAATGATCCGAATGATTTTCGCTACCAATATCCGTTAATTAACTGCACCCAATGCGGCCCTCGTTACACAATCATTAACGAGTTACCATATGACCGGCCCTATACTTCTATGAAGGACTTTCCTATGTGTGAGGATTGTCGGAGGGAATATGAAGACCCGACGAACCGGAGACATCATGCTCAGCCGATTGCTTGTCCAAAGTGCGGCCCTAGAGTATGGTTACTTGACCAAAGTGGAAAGCAAGTAGAGGTAGAGAATCCATTGGTAGAGACAGTGACGCTTTTAAAAGAAGGAAGGATAGTAGCCATTAAAGGGATAGGAGGCTATCATCTTTGCTGTGATGCAAGTAACGAGAAAGCGGTAGCCGAATTGCGAAGACGGAAAAAACGACCTTTACGTCCGCTGGCGATTATGGTTGCTTCGATATCAGAAGTAGAACATCTGGCAAAGTTGAATGAGGATGAATGTGAACTTTTGAAAAGTCCAGAAGCGCCTATTGTCGTGTTGAAGAAAAATGAACGGTACCAGTTGGCTGAAAGTGTAGCACCACGCATGAGTACGATTGGAGTGATGCTTCCGTATACACCACTTCATCACTTGTTATTTACTGAGCCTGAACTCTCTTGTCTCGTAATGACTAGTGCCAATCCATCAGGAATGCCCATCCTATATAAAGATGAGGAAGCCTTTCGATACTTGGAGGGAATAGCTGATTATTATCTTGTGCATAATCGGGAAATACTTCATCCGGTCGATGATTCAGTAGTCCAATTCAATGATGGTAAGCTCGACTTTCTGCGCAGGTCAAGAGGCTACGTGCCAGATCCTTTTACGACAAACCAAGATGTGACTGGAATCGTCACTTTTGGCGGTCAACAAAAGACCACTTTTACAATTGGTCGGAATGAGCAAATTTTTGTCGGTCCGCATATTGGTGAATTAGAAAACATCGAAACAATCAATCATTACAAACAAGAATTAGATCATCTTCTAAAGTGGATTGATATTCCTAAAAAACTGGCTGTGATCGATGCCCATCCTGGCTATCACATTCAGAAGCTAGTAAAAGAATATCCATTTGAAGAAGTAATGGAGGTTCAACATCATCACGCGCATATGGCAGCATGTATGGAAGAGCACCAAGTTAAGGGTGAGGCGTATGGAATCATTTTAGATGGAACCGGGTTTGGTCTCGACGGAAACATTTGGGGCTTTGAGGTTCTCTATGGGGATGCTCAAAGTTTTCAACGTATGGCCCATTTACACTATACTCCCCTTCCAGGAGGTGAAAAGTGTATTCGTGAGCCTTGGAGGAATGCAACGGCCATGCTTATTTCTCTGCTTGGTGCGGAGGGGGAAACGTTGGCAAAAACTATCTTCAATGATAAAAAAGCAGAGATTGATACCTTAAAAAAGATGATTGATCGTAATATAAATACGGTTTACGCTGGCACGTGCGGTAGACTCTTTGATTCTGTTAGTGCCTTATGTGGAGTGACTAAAATATCTAGTTATGACGGGGAAGCAGCCATTCAATTAGCAGAATTAGCTGATGAAAACAACAGTTTTGAGCCTTATTTATTTGACTTCGTTGAACAGGATGTACTAACCATTGATTTTTCAAAAATGTTGAAAGAGATCGCACTGCAAATTTTAGCAGAAAGAGACGTTTCACTCATTAGTGGAAGATTTCATGAAACAGTCGTGCAGGCGACGGTAGAAGTGATGGAGAAGTTGCTTGTTACAACCTCCAATGCTAATAAACAAGTTGTCCTTTCAGGTGGCAGCTTCCATAATCGGTTCTTAAGGAAGAGATTGACTTCAGAATTGATAGAAAGAGGGTTTGCTGTATTCGTACCAGAGCAGGTTCCGTGCAATGACGGTGGTTTATCATATGGGCAATTAGCGATTGCCAAGGCAAAAAGGAGTGCTGTGCAATGTGTGTAGGTGTACCGGCTAGAGTAGTGAAGAAAATGGAATACAGTGCAGTCGTAGATGTCATGGGTTCGCAGACAACCGTTGGAACGATATTTGTTCCCGAATTGGAGCTTGGAGATTATGTCATCGTACATGCTGGTCAGGCCATGAGTATTGTTGATGAAACGTATGCAAGACAGAGTGTGGAGGAGTGGAGGAAACTTGTCAATGCTCGAAATTCTGAAACAGTCCAATAATTCGGAGGTCTGTAAGCCACTTGTGGAGGCGGTTATAGAAAAAGCTAAGGAATTTCAGCGGAAATTTGGACGCAAGCCTGCTTTCATGGAGGTATGTGGATCGCACACCATGTCTCTAGCAAGAACAGGTGTGAAGCCATGTCTAAAGGATGAGGTCAACCTTATTTCCGGACCAGGCTGTCCTGTGTGTGTCACGGACCAACGTTCCATTGATGCCATGATCGCTCTGGCAGAAGGCGAAAATCGAATCATCTGTACCTTCGGTGACATGATGAGAGTTCCTGGCTCTAATAAAACATTACTGGATTCGAAGATTGCCGGTAAGGATATTCGTGTTCTTTATTCGCCCATAGATGCGGTGAAGGTAGCCGAAGACAAGCCGGATAAACAAGTTATTTTTCTAGGAGTAGGCTTTGAAACAACGATTCCTATCCTCACATTAATGGTGGGAGAAGCGGAAAAGCGCGGAATCGAGAATTTTTCGATTTGGATGACTACTAAACTAGTTGAACCAGTTCTCCGCTACTTGCTTGATGCTGGTGAAGTTCATTTGGATGGATTTTTGCTGCCAGGACATGTTTCGATTGTATTAGGTGAAGAATCATATCAGTATTTAGTTGATGAATATCAGATTTCAGGTGTGATTACTGGTTTTGAAACGGCAGAATTGCTGTCTGGAATTTACAAAAGCATTGATTTGGCATTAAAAGGAGAAACAGCCATAATCAATAACCACCCTTCTATTGTTAGTAAAACGGGAAATCAAGTGATTCAACAGTGGATGGATCAATACTTAATCAAGTGTGACGAAGCCTGGCGGGGAATCGGGGTTATTCCTAACAGCGGGCTGGACTTAAAACCTGAATACGATAAATATAACGCGAAAAAGAGGTTTACGGTAGAGGTTGGCGAACCAAGAAAAACGAAATGTCGCTGCGGTGAAGTCATTCGTGGATTAATTACGCCAAATGAATGTCCGCTTTTTGGTAAAGCCTGTAACCCGATGAAGCCAATCGGTCCGTGTATGGTTTCTGCAGAAGGAAGTTGTGCGGCTTTTTATCAATACATGAGGGAGAGCTTTTAATGGATCAATTTATCAGCCTAGCACATGGCGACGGCGGTGAGTTAAGCCACCGTTTAATCAAGGAAGTCTTCATTGAAGCATTTGGTGATGAGAATTCAGCTTTATTTGATGCAGCCTCAATGGACATAACAATCGGCAAAATTGCTGTGACAACCGACTCGTTTGTTATTAAGCCCATTTTCTTCCCAGGTGGCTCTATCGGTAAATTAGCCGTAGCAGGTACGGTTAATGATTTAGCTGTTAGTGGAGCGAAACCTTTATATTTAACCTGCGGATTTGTGATTGAGGAAGGGTTCCCTATTCCTGATTTAAAAAAAATAGTCAGTGACATGGCGAGTGAAGCACGGAGGACAGGAATTTCCATTGTTGCAGGAGATACGAAGGTAGTGGAACGCGGTAGCGCTGATGGAGTCTATATTAATACAACTGGGATTGGAATCTATGAGCCTAACAAAGGATGCAGTCTTGAATTTGAAGAAGGCGATGCCATTATTGTGTCAGGAACGATTGGAGATCATGGCATCGCTGTATTGGCCGCAAGGGGAGAGTTAGGGATATCATCGCCCGTAAATAGTGACTGTGCTAGCTTAAATACAATGTTAGCGGAAGTTCTTAACTCTACTTCCGGTGTACGAATCATGCGGGATCCAACTAGAGGTGGTCTAGCCACTACACTTGTTGAGATTGCAGAAGACTTTCATTTAACGATGAAAATTAATGAACTTAACCTTCCCGTAAAAGAAGAAGTGCACGGGGTTTGTGATTTACTAGGCTTCGATCCGCTGTATCTGGCCAATGAAGGAAAAGCCATTCTTATCGTTGCCGATCAAGAAAAAGAGAAAGTCTTAGATATTTTACGAGAATTCTCTGAGGGTAAGGATGCTGTAGTCATCGGTTCTATTTTGGGAAAAGAAAAAGGGCAGTTACTACTAGAAACTCCACTAGGATCCAAACGATTATTAACTAGATTATCAGGAACGATGTTTCCGAGAATATGCTAAAAGGTGCCCCCATACACTATTGTATGGGGGATTTTTTTATAATAAAAAGGTTAAAGAAAAATTTGATATTTAATATAAATAAAAAAATAATATTAATACCTTTCGCTGTTCTTTATTAAGTTGTATAATTTAAATGTAAGTTCTTTATAATGAACGAAAAAAACCAACAGGAGCCTATGTTATGTATAAAAAAAACTGTCCAAAATGCCACAAATCATCCTTCAGTAGCTGTGATTCCGGAACATGGATCTGTCCAACCTGCAACAATGATCTTACAATTTTCAATACTCAAGATGCAGAGACTCACAAACAAAGCAAGCCGCGATTATTTCTTATTAAAAATAGTAATCTACAAGAAAACCCACAATTAAACGCCCAAATTAAACCTTACACTTTCAAATCATTCGACTAGAAGCAGGACTTAATAATGGTCCTGTTTTTTGTTGCAAATCATTCACAAATATTTTTCACTGTAAGCAGAATTAGACACTTTTCGAGGCGGAAAAGGTGTATAATATAGTCAAACGGGTGAAAAAGAGGATTGATATTTTGTTATTCAAAAGCCTAGAGTTCAAAAATGTTGTTGGACAGAAGGTTAAAGTCATGGAAATTCCTGTATTGGAGGAAGATAGTACTTATAAATTTATGATCCAAGTCCGTTTACAGACGTTTTTAACGTCCATTAATCAGGAAAGCAAACCTAAGAGATGCTACTCCTTTAAAGATTACTTGAAAAAGGTCATGAAGTGGCCTGATTATGAACAACTATTCAAAGTTGGAGAATTAAAGAATAATGCATAGTTCCATTCGAGCATCGGAAACGGTGCTCTTTTATTTTTGCAGATATTTGAAAACAATGACTAATGGTTTCTTTCAATTGTTGAAACCTGTATAATACTAAACAGTAAGTGTAGGGATGTGACTGAATGAGTAAAATTAAAATTGTAACCGATTCAACATTAGATATCACACAAGAAATGGCAAAGAAACTAGGTATTATTGTTGTACCTTTATCCGTTACGATAAATGATGAAACCTATTTAGACCGGGTGGATATAGAGCCGGCTGAATTTATTGATAAGATGAGGAAGGCAAAAGAATTACCTAAAAGTTCCCAACCTGCCGCTGGTGTTTTTCTAGAGGTTTACGACGAGCTTGGGAAGGAAGGGTATGAAGTATTATCCATACATATGACAGGGAAAATGAGCGGTACAGTGCGGTCAGCTGAAAGTGCAGCACAAATGACAGATACCAAGGTAACGGTAGTCGATTCAAAGTTTATTTCTACCGCTCTAGCTTTTCAAGTAAAGGAAGCTGCTATTATGGCAGAGCAAGGGAAAGAAATGAATGAAATCTTATCCCGATTAGAAACAATCCAAGAACATACCAAACTATATATCATGGTGGATACGTTAGAAAACCTAGTTAAGGGTGGTAGAATCGGAAAAGGAAAGGCATTCATTGGCTCACTATTAAATATCAAACCGATTGCGTCACTTGAAGGGGCAGAATATACTCCGGTTACGAAGGTTCGCAGCCATTCTCAGGTCGTTAAATTTTTGGCCAAACAGTTTGCGGAAGATGTGAAGGGGAAAACGATTCGTGGTGTCGGTCTAGTCCATTCTGGTGCCCATGAACTTGCAGTAAAAGTAAAAGAGAGCATCTTCGATTTAACTGGATTCCAGGATGTTCAAATTGATTATACTGGTCCAACTATTAGTACACACACCGGTCCTGGTACAATAGCACTAATGTATTATTTTGAATAGAGGATTGAATAACAGGATGGTGCCTGACACCATCCTGTTATTTTTTACTGACTAACTCGAGAGAAGACTCCACAACTGTATAGCCTAGGCGGTGCAGATGTTTTCGAATTCCTCCGCGTTCCCAGGTTTTAAGGATCGAGTTTTGCAGCATTTTCTTTGGATAAAAGATACCGATATTTGTCAGTTCCTCAAAGTTCATGCCCTGTTTTATATATTGATCAATTACCTGGTCTCTTTTGTCGATGATGGCAAGGAATGTTTCCATAGCTTGATGAAACTCTTTTTTGTTGAAAATACCTTTCTGATGCCCAGTAATATACGTATCGGCATCAAGGGAAAGTAATCGTTTACCAGAGGCAATGAAATCCTCAATATTTCCATCACTGCCGTTATACCACGGACCAAAAGACGTCATGTCATAATCCCCAGCGAACACCACACCCAATTCAGGAAAATAAGGGCAAGATAAACCCATCGTATGCCCAGGGGTATGTAGAAATTGTACTTTTACGTCTCCAAATAAATAGGTTGTTTCATATTCATAGGTTCCTGAAATCTCGCCAAGGTTTTTAACCCATTCCTGTGGAAGTGTCTTTTTCCACTGCTCAACGCCTTCCTTGCCCCATTCCTGAAAAACTCCATTGACACTTGCTACACCCTCAATCGTTAATGAGGTCTCGTACTCAATGGGATTAATTAGTTTGGTTGCATCCCTAAACAAATGATTATGGAGAGTATGGTCAGGGTGGTAGTGGGTGTTAATGATTAGCTCCACACCATATTCCCTATCAAGTTCTAACAGTTGATTGGCATCGGCCCCACTATCGATTAACACTTTTTCAGGACAATCTATATAAAGACTTCTTGAAAAAGGAACTTTGCTATAATTTGGACCTTCCAGTATCATAATCGGACCAATTCGCTCCATTAAAATCACCTCTCAAAATAGAAAACTGTATCCTTGGTCAAATAAATACAATGAATGAATACTCATTCATTGTATCATATTGTCATTTGTAAAGAAACCACTATGCAAATAAAGGTATCCTTTTAATGGGTAAAAATAGGATTTTTGGTAAACCTAAAAAAAATAGTATTTATAAAGGTGCTGACAATGTTTAAGCGAAAATCCAAAAATAATCAGTCCGATGAATTTAAAAAGCATAGTTTTGATGTTGATGAATTGAAAGAGCAGTTAAACAATGAACTGGGAGCATGTTCAGATATTAACTTTCGAACCTTAAAAAAAGATGGTAAAAAAATTCTTGTTTCTTTCCTTAGTAGCCTGATTGATAAAACCAGTCTAGACGAATTTATTTTATTAGCTATTCAACAGCAAAAAGATTCAATGGATTGGACTACAGAAAATCTGGCACAGATTTTACCAATTGCTGAACTGCAAGCAGCCAATCAATTAAAGGAGGTCGTTTCTTCTTTAATTGAAGGTTATGCCTATATATATATTGATGGTGAGCCGTTCGGAATCCTCGCGAATGTCGGTACAACAGTAGAGAGATCTTTAGAAAAAGCGGAAACAGAATCGTTAGTCTATGGCCCAAAGATTTCTTTTACAGAGTCGCTAATAGGAAATTTAAATATCATTAGAAGTAACCTTAAGGACTCCGAGTTGTGTATGGAGGATATAACCATTGGAAGCAGGGTAAAAACACCTGGAAAGATTGTTTATATAAGAGATATCGCAGATGAAGAAAATATAAATACCTTCAAACAAAGAATTAATGACTTAGAGTTTGATTATATTCCAGATACCACCGTATTAGGGCAGTTGATTGAGGATAATAGTTGGACTGTATTTCCACAAATTATGTCCTCGGAGCTTCCAGACCGCGTATCCCTTTCATTAATGAGAGGGAAGGTAGCGGTCTTAATGGACAGGTCACCTGCGGCGATATATGGACCAACCCCATTTTTAAGCTTTTTTGAATCCACTGAAGACGTTTATATGCGCTGGAACATGGGGCTATTTTTAAGAATGCTGCGAATTGTTGCGATTTTTTTATCTGTGTTATTAACACCAGCATATGTAGCGGTTTTGACCTATCATTATGAGGTTATTCCATCTGCTTTGCTTGTTTCATTAGGGCAATCCAGAGCGAATGTTCCGTTTCCTCCTGTATTTGAAGCTTTGCTATTAGAATTTGTTATTGAACTCTTAAGAGAAGCTGGTGCTAGACTACCAACAAAAGTGGGTCAAACCATGGGTATCGTTGGTGGTATAGTCATCGGACAGGCTGCTGTTCAGGCGGGGTTTACGAGTAATATATTAATTATTATTATTGCCCTCAGTGCACTTGGGTCTTTTACTTCTCCAAGTTATATCATGGGTACCGCGATTCGAATGATTCGGTTCCCCATTATTCTGATAGCGGGTATATGGGGTGGTATTGGTATCATGCTGTCATTTTGCTTTTTTCTTATTCATTTGCTGAAACTGACTTCCTTAGGGAGTCCATATTTTATGCCAGTCTACCCGTTTCGTTGGAGGGACTTAGGATACAGTATCATTAAATTTCCCGTTCAATACTTGCCATTTAGGCCAGTATCCAATCATCCGGTAGATGGTAGTCGATTTAAAGAGAAAAAAGCAATAAAAAAGAAGGATGTAGATGAATAGGAGCGGTCAAGATGAAAGTGAATTTACATCCGAAAGAGGGACTGTTATTTGAAGCATTTCTTGTCATGTTTATTGTCCATGCCATCCAAACGGGAGTAGGTATAGTAGGACTTCCTAGAGTTGTTTATATGGAAGCAAAACATGATGCATGGCTCGCTGTCCTTCTCGGGGGGATTTTTACTGCATTTGTATTGGTCATGATGGTACATATGCTTGGTAAATATGACAGTGCCGATTTGTATGGTATCCATGTTGATGTTTTTGGTAAATGGATAGGTCATGCATTAAGTATTTTCTATATGCTGTATTTAAGCCTTAGTTTTTTTATTATCCTTATGAATTATATTGAAATTATCCAAGTTTGGATTTTTCCAGACCTACCCACCTGGCAAATTTCTTTAGTTTTAATCCTTCTGACTATTTATGCTGTAACTGGTGGTGTTCGTATAATTGTAGGAGTGGCCTTCCTATCCGTATTGGGGACCTTTTGGCTAAACTTTTTCATCACTGTACCTATTAGGTATTCCGATTTTAAACATCTTCTTCCCATAATAAACATTAATATGATGCAGCTAGTGAAGGGAATGTACAAAACCACACTCTCGCTCATGGGGTTTGAATTAATTATGTTTTTTTATCCTTATGTAAAAGACAAAAAGAAAGTCATGCTGTACACACAGATAGGAAATCTTTATACCACTGCCATATTTACTTTGATTACGTTAGTCTGTATTGCCTTTTTTTCAGAAAATGGATTAGCACGAACCATTTGGCCAGTATTATCGATGTTCAAGATTGTGAAACTGCCTAACTTAGAACGATTTGAATTTATTGCTGTTTCCTTCTGGATGTTAATTATTTTACCTAACATGTGCGGTTATTTATGGGCCGCATCTAAAGGCCTTAAACGAATCTTTCAATTGAAACAGAAAAAAGGGATTTGGATTATTGGACTTTTAGTATGGATAGGAACCTTTTTTATTAAAGCTCGATACCAAATGAATGTAGTAACTGATTACACGGCTAAGCTTGGATTCGTTGCAGCGTTCTGTTATCCAATACTCCTTTCAGTGATTGTTTCTGTGAAAAAGTGGCTTCAAAGGAGGAAGAACTCGAATGCAGAAGTGTAGCAGAAGTAAATTACTTTTATTACTAGCTTGTTGCATGACTATCATGACAGGATGTGTGGAACAAAAGCCACTTGAAAAGTTGGGTCTTATTACTACTGCCGGATACGATTTAGTAGGCAAGGATCAAATTAAAGGAATTGTAGTCGTACAAAAGTTTGATCCCATGGCACAATCAGCAACAAAGGTTATAAGTGCGATTTCGAAAACAAGCAAAGGATTAAGGCAAGCAGAAAATCTAAAATCAAACCAAAAACTGGTCTCAGGACAGCTTCGGTCAGTTGTTTATAGTAGAGAACTTGCTGAAAGAGGAATTATACAATTAGTTGATACGTTAAACCGTGATGCTGCTATTGGCAATATGGTATATTTAACAATTGCAGACCAAACAGCTGAGGAGATTATGAAAATTGACTATAGTAAAACAAATATTAACCTTGGCACATACATCTATAATTTAATCAAACAGAATGTCGAGGGAGAGCAAATTATCTCACCCACCTTACAAGAATTTAATCATAATTACTATGATATTGGTAAAGATCCCGTTCTTCCCATCTTAAAATTGCAAGGTGGGGACGTGGTTATTTCAGGCGTCGGACTATTCAGAGAGGATCGATTGGTTGATGAGCTGAAGCAATCGCAGCTATTCTTTTTGAAGATTTTAGTTGATAAATACAAAGCCGGAACACTGGAATTAGGCTTCAAAAAAGAGGAACTTCAAGATATTATACTAAAAGGTTTAGTACAAACCCCCTTGTATAATAAAATCTACCTCACCATTGATAATATAAGGAGCAAGTCTAAAATAAAATTGATTGACAAGCAGAACCTCAAATTCAAAGTGGAAATAAAATTAGATTCAAGGTTATTAGAGATGACAGAGCCACTAGATTTGGCGAAACCAACTACGGTAAAGCTACTAGAGAAAAAACTAAACAGAGCAATGGAAAAGCAAGTAGAGGATCTACTCTATCATCTAAGGGAACTAGATATTGATCCTATAGGTTTTGGGAATGAGTATGAAATACATTACAGAGGCCAGCAAATATCCAAAGAGAAATGGAGAGAACTATATAAAAAGGCTGAGTTTGATGTACAAGTAAAGAATAGGATTGAGAAAACAGGTATAATAGATTGAATAAACTCTTTCTCTTTTCACTTTTGTCTTTCTTTGTTAAACTATTCACGAAATGAATAGAAAAGGTTGCAGGTGATTAGATGAAGAATCGGTATTTGTTGTATTTTTTGATCGTTGGTATGCTTTTATTAGCCGGATGTGGAAAAAAAGAAATAGAAAATGCCGTTAATTGGCCTATTAAAGATTTTAGAGCGACTAGTCAGGAGCATAAGACGGTTGGATTAAAAGATTTAAAAGGTAAGGTTTGGATTTCAGATTTTATTTTTACAAGCTGTGCCGATGTCTGCCCGCCAATGACTGCTAATATGGCTAAATTACAAAAAATGGTAAAAGACAAAGGATTAGAAAACGTAGAGTTTGTTTCCTTCAGTGTCGATCCTTCAGTGGATAGTCCAGAAGCATTAAAGAACTATGCTACACAGTTCGGTGCCGATCTTAAAAACTGGACGCTACTAACGGGTTATTCTCAAGAGTTTATTGAAGAATTTGCTTTGAAGAACTATAAGGCTCTTGTAAAAAAACCGGAAGAAGGAAATCAAGTGATTCATGGAACCTCTATCTATTTGGTCGACCAAAAAGGGAATATTAAAAAGTCCTATAATGGCTACAAGAATGTCCCGTTTGAAGAAATAATTTCTGATATAAAATCGTTACAATAGACCAATGAAATGGTCTATTTTTTTTACCAAGAATAGGATATAGTGTAAATTTGTTTTGAATGATTTGGGTAGTGGTATAATAAAATTAGTTTAGAAAGCAGGTGAATAAAGATGAAAAAGTTTTTCACCGCTCTAATTCTCTCGATATTATTTTTAAGTTCATGTAGTCAATCTAACCCTTTAGAATTTCATCAAGAAAAGAAGGTAGCAGCACAGGTTTTTGAACAAATTCCTGCTGATTTTTATCCGCGTAAACTAACGATTGTTTCAGTAGGTGATTCCTTAACGAAAGGCATTGGGGATAGTACTGGTAAAGGTGGATACTTACCATATTTAGAGTCAATGCTAGAAAAAGAAAAAGGGATTCAAGAAGTTGATTTTTATAATTTTGGTGTAAAGGGTAATCGAACCACTCAACTTTTAAAAAGACTACAATCGCCGGAAATGAAATTAGCAATAAAGAAGGCTGATTTAGTCATTCTGACAATTGGCGGCAATGATATTATGAAAGTTGTAAAGGATCATTTCTCTAATCTTCAGGTTTCTGACTTTATGAAGGAAAGAGAAAATTATAAAGACCATTTAACTCAAATAATGGAGGCTATTGCACAAGAAAATCCGGATGCATCTATCGTTTTAGTTGGCCTATATAATCCATTCGCCAAATGGTTTTCAGATATTAAAGAGATGGATCAAATTGTTGCCGATTGGAACCAAACTGGTCAAATGGTTATTGCCAATTATCCTCGTGCATATTTTGTCCCAATTGAGGATGTGTTCTTAAATGCAGCCGAAGACCTTTTCTATACAGATAATTTCCATCCAAATAACAAAGGATATGAACTGATTGCACAAAGGTTGAATCAGACACTAGGAGAAAGTGTATTACCTGATCTGGAGAGGAACTCTTATACAGTCAGTACAGAGGAGAATTAGACATTTATGAAAAACAAGTGGAAGATTGGGTTCCTTCTCTTGTTAGGACTCAACTTATTAATCGCTATTATTATGTTATCTTTAATAATGATGCCAACGAGTAATAAGGAAAGAAGCAAACAAAAAGATTTAAAGGAGGATCATGTATCCTTCCATGTAAAATCAAATAAGAATGATCTTAATCGGTTAATCAATCATTACTTGAAGGAAGAAGCTGCTGATTCACCAATAGAGTACCAAGTCGTACTCGGGGATGAAGTCGAACTATATGGAACAATACCGTTTTTTAGTGAAGAATTAAATATGAAACTTACTTTTGTACCTGAAGCGTTAAAAAATGGCGATTTAGTTCTTAAACAAAAATCAATGGCGATTGGCCGATTACATTTACCAATTGCTTACGTATTATCATTCATTAGTGACAATTACAAGCTCCCAAGGGGAGTGGATATTCGTCCGGATGATCACTTGGTTTACGTTCATATGCAACAATTAAAGTTGAAAAGTGATTTGAAGATTAAAGCGGATAAGTTTGACCTAAAGAAAGATGATATCGCATTTACCATATTAGTTCCGGTGAAATAAGGGGGGCTGACTCATAGTCAGCCTCTCTATTTATTTAATCCTTCACGCTAATATAATGGATTTCAGGTTTCTCTTTGACTAACCCTAGAAAAATAATGGTGTAGCTTTCATTGGGTTTAAAAGAGACACTTGGCAAAGAAAGAACCACTTCTTTACTGCCCGCCTCCCTTACTTCAAGATCAACTGTCATGGGAGTTAAGCCTAAATATTCTGTTGCTTGTTTATAAGAGACTTTAGGGAAGATCACATCTCGGTCTTTTACGGCAATATCTAATGGGGGAGCATCTGGTGATAAATGGATAAAGCGCACCTTTGCTTCATTTAATGGTGTGGAAGGCTCATTTTGAAATACTAGCAGGCGTAATTTTTTTACAGAGTCTATAGCCGTTAATGTATAGGACTTTCCTGGCTCTACTGTTATTTTTTTATTTAAAACACTATCTACCATGTTCCCTGCTGGATAAATATCAATATGATATTTCCCTGCCTTTAAAGATAGTTCATTACTTACCTGTTTAAATGATAAGTCTCTGATTACTCGCTTCCCGTTAATATAAATATCTACATTGGGTGCGTCAGGAGAAGCATGAAGGATGCGTATTTTCGCCTCAGTTTGAGATAGAGGGGGAGGAGTCCGCATAAATTGCAAAGCTTTATTCATGTATTTTAGATGTTTGCCATAATAGTGCATGTGCAGGTTTGGGAGTGAATATTTATAGTGTTGTGCCAACAAATCATACATTGCCGCTCTTTGTAGATAATCGGTATAAGTTCTTTTTTCAGACATTCGTTTCAACTCCTATCTATTGGTTTACATGATAATTTATTCATGCTTATTTAGGTAGGTGTCTACCATCTCTTGTGGAATATTGAAAATTTTTCATTTTTTGTTTACAAATGGATAAGGTAAACATATACTTAAAATAATTACGATTGAAAGCGGGTGAAGTGCAATGTTAATTGAAAATAATCGTGGAACACATTATTATCTGAATATTGTTTGCACAGCCCAAAGAGGTTCGATTTAGGGAGATTTCTACCCTTTATTCCACTACGCGAGTAAAACCATGGGCTGTGAGTGCCTATGGTTTTTTATTATGTAAAAAATACTCTCGCTGGAGGAATTAAGATGAATTTAGTCACAATGGGATTAACAGATAAAGTAATCAATGATTTTGATCATGTTAAAACAAGTGAAGAATTAGTTCTGGGGCGTGTCGCACTTGAGCATAAGCACTTGTATCGAGTATGGACGGAGCAAGGTGAGTTGCTTTGTGAAGTATCGGGTAAATTTAGCTTTCAAGCTCAGAACCGTGAGGATTTCCCTGCTGTAGGAGATTGGGTCTGTTTGAAGCCTAGATATGCAGAAGAAAAGGGCACAATTATGGCCGTATTGCCACGAAAAAGTAAATTCTCAAGAAAATCTGCAGGTGACACAGCAGAAGAGCAGATAGTTGCTACAAATGTGGATACGGTATTTTTAGTTAATTCATTAAATGAAAATCTAAATCTAAGAAGAATCGAACGGTATTTATTGTTATCGTGGGAAAGTGGAGCAACACCGGTAATTGTTTTAAGCAAAGCTGATCTTTGTTCAGACATCCATGGGAAACTTAATGAAGTGGAAGCTATTGCGTTGGGCGCTGTACCTGTTATTCCAATCAGCTCAGAAACGAGTCTTGGACTTGCTAGCTTAGAGCCCTACCTGAAACCAGGAAAAACAATTGCCCTGCTTGGGTCATCAGGAGTAGGGAAATCGACGTTAACTAACAGGTTACTAGGGAAAGAAAAGCAACTGGTACAGGAAATAAGGCTGGGTGATGATAAAGGAAGACATACGACAACCCATAGAGAGATGATCCTTTTACCGAATGGCTGTGTACTCATCGATACTCCTGGCATGAGAGAATTACAGCTCTGGGAAAGTTCAGAGGGCTTATCTGAAACCTTTTCGGAAATTGAGAAATTGGCTGGACAATGCCGCTTCCGTGATTGTCAACATAAGGATGAACCAGGCTGTGCTGTAGTAAGGGCTATAGAAGATGGGGACGTTTCGATTGAAAGGTTAACTAGCTATAATAAGCTGCAAAAAGAACTGGCTTATATTGAGAGAAGAACGGATAAACGAGCTCAGGCAGAAGTACGAAAACAATGGAAAAACATTAATAAACAAATCAAGCAACGAAAGAGCAGATAGAAACGAAGAGGCTGAGAATCAGCCTCTTTTTGTTTCAGTCAGCAGATTTTATTTTTGAATTAATTTTCTATATACTTATAATACAAACTAAAAGCATCAGAAGGGGTGGGATTAATGGAAAACAAATATGAACTTGCCACATTTGCCGGTGGCTGTTTTTGGTGTATGGTAAAACCCTTTGATGAACAGCCTGGAATTAAAAGTGCTATTTCCGGATATACGGGAGGTTCTGTAGAAAATCCTACTTATCAGCAAGTATGCACGGATACAACAGGTCATTATGAAGCTGTACAAATAACATTTGATCCCGAGGTTTTTCCATATGAAAAATTACTCGAATTATTTTGGCAGCAAATTGATCCAACAGACCCTGGTGGTCAATTTTATGACCGCGGACAATCGTATCAAACGGCGATTTTTTACCATAACGAAATGCAAAAAAAACTGGCTGAAGAATCCAAGAAAGCCTTGCAGGAAAGTGGTAGGTTTAGTAAACCAATTGTTACTCCACTATTGCCTGCCAAGACCTTTTATCCGGCTGAAGAATACCATCAGCAGTATTATAAGAAAAATCGCGCTCATTATGAGTCCTATCAAATAGGCTCGGGTAGGGCGGGTTTTATCCAAAAGCATTGGGGAGATGAAAGTGATAAATAAGGATAAGCTAAAACAGGAATTAACTCCAATTCAATATGAAGTAACACAAAATAATGGGACAGAGCCTCCCTTCAGAAATGAGTATTGGAATGAAGCTAGAGACGGAATTTATGTGGACCTAGTTTCTGGTAAGCCTTTATTTAGCTCATTAGATAAGTTTGATGCAGGATGTGGCTGGCCAAGTTTTACGAAGCCAATCCAAGAGGAAGAAGTCGTAGAGAAATCTGATCTCAGCCATTTTATGGTTCGGACGGAAGTCAGAAGTAAAACTGCTGACTCCCATTTAGGCCATGTGTTTGATGACGGACCCCATCCAACAGGCTTACGGTACTGTATAAACTCGGCCGCTTTAAGGTTTATACCAAAGGAAAAACTTGAAGAGGAAGGGTACGGGGAATTCGTAAAACTATTTGAAGAAAAATAATAAAGCCGCTCAGTTGAGCGGCTTTTATTATTCTTTTCCCTTTTGTTTCGATGTAGAGGTCATTCCCCCAGAGAGGATAAACTTCATTGCATCCTCAGGCTTAACATCGATAATCTCCACCTGGTCCTTTGGAATAAGGAAGGTAAATCCAGCTACCTGAAAGGTTTGGGGGATATAGACTGCCACATGATCCTTTAGAGGACTATAAAAATCCTCTACCTGTTCGGAAGTTATAAAACCCATACTCCGCATGTCAGTTCCGGGAATGACCACAAGTGCAACCTTGGAGAAAGCTTTCTTGTCACCAAGAAAGGATTGGACAGTATCTTTTATAACTGAATAAATGGTTTTCACAATTGGGATTCTTTCCAGTAGATGATCAATTAGTTTGATGATCTTGCTCGTTATAAATTTGGTTGACAGCCAGCCTAATAGGGTAATTAAGATGATGGTGGTTAGTAATCCGAAACCAGGAATATAATCTTCCTTTAAAAAAGGTTTCAAGCTATTGCCAAGTAATCCGTCTAAAAAGAGAAATGTCTTATAAATAACATAGAAAACGAGAATAATTGGAACAATCGTTAAAATCCCATTAATAAAACTTTTAATCATTGATTTCATGGTTTCACCTGCAATTTTTATCATTGTCTTTCATAATATAGGCGAATGCACATACAGGTCAAGTATCTAGTTCATAAAGTAACAGGGAAAAGAAACAAATTATCGAGGAGTGAATGTTTATGTATCATGGATACGGATATGGATATGGTGGTTTTGATGGGTGCTGTGGTCCTGCATACCCAACGGCTGGTTGTGGAGTTGGCTTTGGTTTTGGAGGATTCGCGTTAATCGTTGTATTGTTCATCTTGTTAATCATCATCGGAGCAAGCTGGAACTTTTGCTAAATAGATAAGGACTGACTCATGGATGTTCTCCATGAGTCACTTTTTTTTATATGCTTATTTTTCTGAAAAAGAACCAAAAGACGAACATTAATTTAATTTTATTATAAATAGTTCGTTTTTTATGTTGACGTCAACATTATCGTCTGATATATTTACCAGTGGATGAGTAAAATGACTTTGGAGGTATTGGACAATGAATGCGAAATATGATGTGATTGTAGTGGGTGCTGGCCCCGCAGGGATTTTTACCTGCTATGAACTTACACTAAAAATGCCGAACGCAAAGGTGCTATTAGTGGATAAAGGACATGATATATATCGGAGAAATTGCCCAATTTTACAGAAGAAAATTGAAAAATGCCCGCCTGCTTCGGGAAGAAAAGAGTTTGCAGGCTGCCTGCCCGCTTGCTCCATTACCAATGGGTTTGGTGGTGCGGGTGCTTATTCTGATGGTAAGTTTAATATAACTAGTGAATTTGGTGGATGGATGACAGATTATCTCTCAGATTCTCAAGTGGTTGAGTTAATTCGTTACGTCGATGAAATTAATTTAAAGCATGGTGCGACAGAAAGCATTACAGACCCATTAACAGATGAGGTTAGGGATATTGAACGTCGTGGCTATGCTGCGGGGCTAAAACTGTTACGTGCCCAAGTTCGTCACCTTGGTACGGAGCAAAATCTAGAAATTTTAAAAAGCATTTTTGAGTACTTAACAACAAAGATTGAGATGTCATTTAAAACAGAAGTTGAAGATTTAATAACAGAAAAAACAGCAAATGGGCACATTGTAAAAGGTATAAAACTGAAGGCGGACACAAATATTTATGCAGATAAAGTGGTTATTACCCCAGGAAGAGATGGTTCGAAGTGGCTTTCTGATCTATTAAAATCTCGTAGACTTCGGATGATCAGTAACCAAGTGGATATCGGTGTTAGAGTGGAGACTTCCAACATTGTCATGCAAGAAATTAATGAGCATTTGTATGAAGGAAAGTTTGTATTTAACACATCGGTGGGAACTAGGGTTCGAACTTTTTGTAGCAATCCTTCGGGACATGTGGTTGTGGAAAATCATTCGGGGATTATGTTAGCAAATGGACATGCGTATAAAGATCCAAAGCTTGGAAGTCCGAACACCAATTTTGCTTTATTAGTCTCACATACGTTCTCTGAACCATTTGATAAGCCGAATGAATATGCTCATGAAATTTCGCGTCTTGCCAATACCCTTTCTAATGGTGGACTAATTGTACAAAAGTACGGGGACATCTTAAAAGGAAGAAGATCGACAGAAAAAAGAATTAAGGAAGGTTTCTTAGAGCCAACCTTAAAAGAAGCAGTCCCTGGAGACCTTGGTTTAGTACTTCCGTATAATACATTAAAAAGTTTAGTGGAAATGACAGAGGCGCTTAATCAAGTTACCCCTGGTCTTGCGTCAGAACACACGTTATTCTACGGTGTGGAAGCAAAATTTTATTCAGCAAGACCAAAGTTAAACAACCGATTTGAAACGGAAATTAGCGGTCTTTATGTAGGTGGCGATGGAGCAGGGGTTACTCGTGGTCTTGCTCAGGCTAGTGCTTGTGGGGTTTGGATCGCTAGGGATATCATTGAAAAAACACCAATGGAACAAAAACGCGAAACGATTATGGCTTAATCCGCAGCTTACGAATAGTTTTTTATTGGAAAGAGGGGGGTATCCATTAAACCTCCTCTTTTTTGATCAATTAACCTATCGTTACTTTTTCCTTCGGATAATTGAACTTTTCTTTGCTGCCTTTCCCCCGTAAAATAAGCAAGCATGTAACGATTCCAACTCTCCCAATAAACATTAATAGTATGATTATAATTTCGCCAAATGTGGTTAACCGTGGTGTTAAGCCCATTGATAAACCATTTGTACCAAAAGCAGAAGAAACTTCAAAAATAACCTCAATTACCGTTCCTTCCTCTGTAATAGTTAAAATTAAAATAGAAAATAAGCAGAGGAAGGCACCCGTTGTAATAACGATAAAGGATTTAAGAATATCCTCGCTAAGTAATTCCCGTCTGAATATTTTAACCGTACTTTTCCCCTGGGCGTAAAAGATAATGGCTAAAATCACTATGGCAAAGGTCGTTGTCCGAATTCCCCCGCTTGCACTACTAGGTGATCCGCCAATAAACATTAGGACAGATAGGAAAAGTTGGTTGCTTGAAGTGAATTCGTTGATATCCAGGGTAGCTAAACCTGCACTCTTAGTTGTCGTTGAGTGAAATAGAGAATTAAAAAAGGCTTCATGCCACTCTTTGTTCACAAAAAAGTGGCGACTATCAAATAGGTAAATGAATAAAGCTCCCACAACGGTAAGGCTGATAAAGGTGACCGTTGTTAATTTTGTGAACAGAGTAAAATGAAACTTCTTCTTTTCCTTTCGACTTAAAAAAAATTCTAAAACTTCTACAATAACCGGAAAAACCTATTGCTCCTACAACCATCAATAATATGATCGTGCTTTGAATAAAATAATCATTATTAAATGGATTTAGAGACTCACCTGTGATATCAAAGCCTGCATTGGTTGTTGCGCTGATAGATGCGAAAAATCCGTGTTTAAATGCAGACAACGGGCTTTCAAAATAATGTAAAAACCGAATTCCTAAGATAATCCCACCGATAATTTCAAAAGAAATAATGATAATGAATATTCTTTTGGCAAGCTGAACCAAACCAGACAAGTTAGATTGGTTTTGATCAATCATGATTAGTTGCCTTTCTTTTAGGCCCACTTTTTTCCCCAACATGATCCATAAAAATGTACTTAATGACATAACCCCTAATCCACCCAGCTGTAAAATGACGCATAAGAGAAATATCCCGAAGTTATTAAATGTATCTTTTATTGAAATCACACTTAGTCCAGTCACACTAATCGCACTTGCAGAAGTGAACATGGCATCAATAAAACTTAATGAAACATTTTCACGGTGTGCAAATGGGATTTTTAATAATAATGTAGAAATAATTAACGCAGAGAAATAAAAGATAACAATTAATTGAATAGTAGAGATTTCTTTGGATTTTGTTTGTATTTTTTTAATTGTGTTCATATCATCATTTCCTTCAGCAGTCTAAGTGTAATTCTATAATATTACCCATAAAAAGTAAAAGACAGGCTCAAATGCCTGTTTTTTTTCTGTCATCTCAACACATGGAGATAGAATGAAAAATCACTTCATACAATTATATTAGTGGTTTACTTATTTCGTAAAAGAAAGTGGTGTCAAAGTGGAAAATTCATTTCTAATCAAACCAATGTTGGATGAAATATACCCTGTTATTGATTATGGCAAGGGCATATATCTATTTGATATGGACGGAAAAAAATATTTGGATGCTGCCTCAGGTGCAGTAACTGCCAATATTGGTCATGGGACAGAGGAAATCATTGAAGCCATGCAAGAACAAGCTAAAAAAGTTTCCTTTGTCTATCGATCTCAATTTACTAGTGAACCAGCGGAGAAGCTTGCCAAAAAAATTGCCGAATTAACCCCAGGTGACCTTAACTGGAGCTTCTTTGTAAATAGCGGATCAGAGGCCACTGAGACAGCAATGAAAATGGCCATTCAATACTGGCAAGAAAAAGGGATTCAAACCAAAAACAAAGTGTTATCAAGATGGGTTAGTTATCACGGGATTACGCTTGGCGCGCTTTCCATGTCTGGACACACGGGGAGAAGAGCTAGATTTGTTCCACTGTTAGAAGAATTCCCAGTGATTAATCCTCCTTATTGCTATCGCTGTCCCTATAATCTTGAGGCTCCATCCTGTCATTTTCTTTGTGCACAAGAACTCGAAACAGCCATCTTGAGAATAGGAGCCGAACAAATAGCTGCTTTTATTGCCGAGCCAGTTATTGGTGCAGCGGGGGGAGCTATTACCCCTCCAAAGGATTATTTTAAAAAGATTAAAGAGATATGCGAAAAACATGACATTCTATTTATAGCTGATGAAGTGATGACAGGTTTTGGACGGACAGGAACCATGCTTGCTTGTGAGTATTGGAGTGTAATCCCCGATATTGTAGCTTTTGGTAAAGGGATGGGGGCTGGATATGCCCCTATTGCAGCAGCTGTAGCGAGTGAAAAGGTGATGGA
The DNA here is from genome assembly GCF_031453555.1 of Bacillus sp. SLBN-46. Lineage (GTDB taxonomy): Bacteria > Bacillota > Bacilli > Bacillales > Cytobacillaceae > Neobacillus. Next base: position 2,311,627 of record NZ_JAVIZM010000001.1, read on the forward strand.
ACCTATCTTGGCCGGATCAAAATCAGTGATGAGTGGACATACATTAAGTGCAAATCCCCAATCATGTGCTGTGTCCTTAGCCGTTCTAGAATACTTGGAAAAATACAAGATTATTAGTGAAGTAGAAAATAAGGGCATCTATTTAAAAAATCAAATTGAAAAGCTAAAAGGGCTATTTCCATTTATCGGGGATGTCCGAGGGAAGGGGCTACTACTTGGTATTGAATTTGTCGAGAACCAAATTGATAAAACACCATATCCAAGAAACGCATTAATTACACAGAAGATGGTAGCTTTAGCTAAGGAAAAAGGCTTGATTGTGTACCCTGCGGGTGCAGGGATTGATGGGATGAACGGTGACTCTATTATTATTTCACCACCATTAATCATTACAAAAAGAGAAATTGAAGAGTTAGTGAGTTTACTTAAAGAAACATTTACAGCCTTTTTAAATGAAAGAAATGCTGAAATGGTTGGTGATGTGTAGATGGAGAATTCGTTCGGAAAGATTACAACATTAGAGGCTGTTTTAACATTTTTTCATGATGAAATGACCATCATGTTTGGGGGATTTGGCGGGGTCGGAACACCCCCGACCTTAATTGACGGTATTTTGGAAAAGGAAATCCGTGAGCTCACCTTAATTGGAAATGATACAGGTTTCCCACATATAGGAATAGGAAAAATAGTTAGTCGTGGCAGAGCTAAAAAGGTCATTGCATCCCATATTGGTTCTAATCCCATTGCAGGAGACCTTATGCATGCAGGGAAGCTTGAAGTGGAGTTTTCCCCTCAGGGTATTTTGGCAGAAAGAATCCGCGCTGGAGGTGTTGGATTAGCAGCCATTTTATCTGATATTGGGATGGATAATGAAATGGTTTCTAAAAATAAACCGCGTATTCATCTACATGGCAGTGAATATCTGATAGAGACTGCCTTAACTGCAGAGGTTTCTATTGTTTATGCCAAGAAGGCTGATGAGTATGGAAATTTAATTTATGACAAAAGCGCGCGCAATACGAATCCACTGGTCGCAATGGCAGGGGATTTAACGATAGCCGAAGTAGAAGAAATTGTTCCAATGGGAAGTCTTAACCCTGACGAAATTATTACCCCGGGAGTATTTGTTGATTATGTCATTCCAACTAAGGGGGTGAATTGGAAATGGGCATGGGAATAGATCTTAGAGATAAACTTGCAAAAAGAGCTGCCGAGGAAATTCAAAATGGGATGGTCGTTAACCTTGGTATCGGGATCCCCTCATTAGTACCGAACCACTTAACAAAGGAAACAATGGTTATGTTCCATGCTGAAAACGGGATTACCGGAATGGGTGCAAGCCCGGCCAAAGGAGAAGAGGATGAAAACTTATGTAATGCAGGGGGATTTCCCGTTACATTGAACAAGGGCGGTTCCTATTGCGATAGTTCTATTGCTTTTGGGATGATCCGAAGAGGGAGAGTGGACATTACCATCCTTGGTTCACTTCAGGTAAGTCGAAAAGGAGATTTGGCAAACTGGATTGTCCCCGGAAAGAAGGTTCCAGGGATGGGAGGGGCAATGGAACTTGCTCAGAAGGCAAGAAAAGTCATTGTTGTTATGAATCATTGTGATAAAAATGGAACACCAAAAATTGTTGAAACTTGTTCCTTACCATTAACATCAGCAGGATGTGTGGATCTGATCATCACGGAATTAGCTGTATTCAAGGTTAATGAAGAGGGGTTACTTTTAACAGAGCTGTTTGCGCCGTACAGTTTAGCTAATGTGAAAAGCAAAACTGGATGTCATTTCAAAATTGAAGAACAAATCCGCAAAATTCCGTACTAATCCGGATGCAGGTCGAAGGAGTGAGTGATTTGCAAAACTATGAAAGCCGTATCAAGCATTGGTTAAAGGAGAATCGAGCGAGAGGGGCCAGACTGTTACAAATCCTTGTACAGGAGAATAGCACGAGGGGAAATGAAAGTAGCACACAGGCCATTGTAATTGAAAAATGCCGTCAGATGGGTTTGGTCCTTGATATTTGGGAGATTGGCGGTGAAGAACTAAAAAACCATCCAGCCTATTGCTGTGACCGTCAGAGCTTTGAAGGGAATCCTAATCTAGTTGCCGTTCTAAAAGGAGCAGGAGGTGGAAAATCAATTATTTTAAACGGCCATATTGATGTTGTACCTGTTGGTGATGAATCAAATTGGAGACATGATCCATTTAGTGGAGTGATTGAGTGCGGTAAGCTTTATGGAAGAGGAGCGACAGATATGAAAGGGGGGAATGTGGCTCTTTTAATGGCGATTGAATCCTTAATTGCAAACGGAATTAAATTAAAAGGGGATGTGATTTTTCAAAGTGTCATAGAAGAAGAGAGTGGTGGAGCAGGAACGCTAGCAGCCGTCCTGAGAGGATACAGTGCTGATGGAGCAATTATACCTGAGCCTACGAATATGAAACTTTTTCCAAAACAACAAGGTTCAATGTGGTTCAGAATAACGGTTAAGGGAAGGGCGGCACATGGTGGTACTAGATACGAAGGGGTAAGTGCGATTGAAAAATCAATGTTCGTCATACAGAGATTACAACAATTAGAGAAAGATAGAAATGCTAAGATTACTGACCCTCTCTTTGAAAAAATACCTATTCCCATCCCTATTAATATTGGAAAGATTAACAGCGGAGAATGGCCTTCTTCGGTGCCTGACACCGCCATTATTGAGGGGAGAATGGGTGTGTCACCAGAAGAAACGATTCAAGCCGCCAAGTTAGAAATGGAGGCATGCCTACAGGAATTGAATGAAGCGGATGAATGGTTACAGGAAAATCCGCTTCAAATTGAGTGGTTTGGAGGCAGGTGGCTGCCAGGAAGTTTAGAAAGTGATCACCCGTTAATGAATGAACTATCTAAGAGTTTTATAGAGGTGAAAGGGGATCTACCAATCGTTGAAGCAAGTCCATGGGGAACAGATGGTGGAATTCTTTCGACTGTTGGTGGCACACCCGTTGTGGTATTCGGACCGGGAATTACCGAAACAGCTCATGATGCGAATGAGCACATTGATCTGGAGGATTTGTTTGCGGCCAGTGAGATTATTGCTCTAACCTTGATGAAGTGGTGTGAAGTTTGTGAATAAAAGAGGGGGTAGCCAATGGGATCGATCCAACTTGATGTTCTGGAAGATGCCATCGGAGTATGTTGTCGAGATTAGCTATTTGATTTACTTGCAAAAAGATTGGAGGATGTCTTTTGAAACAGTTATTGTGGATTGGCGGTGAATATCGACCAACCCTATCTTATATAAAATTAAAAAATCCATATAACCTGGAGCATATAGCTGATATTGCTGTTGCTGAACAGGAAGATGTTGTAGCAGCCATAGCGGCTGCGCATCAGGCTACTGTGGATATGCAAGAAATCCCTGCCTATAAACGTGCCGAGATTTTAGAGAAAGTAGCCAGTCTTCTAAAGAGCGAAAGAGAAGAGTGTGCAAGGCTGATTGCCGAGGAAGCAGCAAAACCCGTTAAAGCTGCCAGAGCTGAAGTCGACCGAACCATCATGACATACACGTTCGCTGCCCATGAGGCTAGAAGAATACATGGAGAAACAGTTCCGATGGATGCAGCACCCGGCGGAGAAGGCAGACTTGCTTTTACGATTAGGGAACCCCTTGGAGTAATTGCAGCCATTACTCCATTTAACTTTCCTATGAATCTCGTCGCACATAAAGTTGGTCCGGCCATTGCTGCAGGAAATACAGTGGTTTTAAAACCAGCGAGCCAGACACCATTATCAGCTTATAAAATTGCTGAATATTTTCATCATGCTGGATTGCCATCAGGTGCATTAAATGTGGTCACAGGAAGTGGCCGTGTAGTGGGAGATATATTGATGAAAGACGAAAGAATTAAGATGATTACCTTTACAGGCAGTCCTGAGGTGGGTAAATATATTTGTGAAAATTCAGGGCTAAAGAAAGTAACCCTTGAATTAGGCTCCAACTCAGCTGTAATTGTCGATGATGGTGTTAGCTTGGAAAAAATCATTCCAAGAATTGTTACGGGGGCATTTTCCTATCAAGGTCAAGTATGTATAAGTATTCAGCGTATCTTTGTACATGAAAAGATAATAGATCAGTTTGTCGCACAGTTTATTGAAGAAACGAAAAAATTAAAAGCGGGTCATCCACTTGACGAACAAACTGATGTATCCGCGCTTATAACTAGAGCGGATGTAGAGCGTACAAAACAATGGGTTGATGAGGCAATTGCCAATGGAGCAGGTCTTAAAACAGGTGGAAATTTTAATGAAAGAATCTTTCAACCTACTGTTCTAGTAGATGTTCCGGTTAGTGAGAAGATTTCTTGTGAAGAAGTCTTTGCTCCTGTTGTTCATATTAACCGCTTCACTTCAATGGAGGAAGCAATTAACCTTGTAAATGACTCAAAATACGGTCTACAGGCAGGAATTTTTACAAATGATATACATTATGGGTTGAGGGCTGCTAAAAAACTTGAAGTAGGCGGGGTTATGATTAACGAAATCCCGACCTTCCGTGTGGATCAAATGCCATATGGCGGAGTAAAGCTTAGTGGAATGGGGAGGGAAGGAATTAAGTATGCGGTTGAAGAAATGACAGAATTAAAGTTAATTAGCTTTAAGGTGGAGTAAATAAAAAATGTCTGGCTACTTCTTAAGCCAGGCATTTTTTCAAAAGATGAAGAAGTGAAGGAGTGAGAAAAATGAATCAGACTGCATCCACTACTTATATTGAGGAAAACAGCTTTTTTGTCGAAGTCTACCTTGATCCTTTTAACAAAAGGATTCGGGTTGATGATTATCGCGGGAATATACAATTGGTTCTTAAAAGAGTAGAGGAACTAGTGCAGGATCAACATGCAGAAAAGCTCATTGTGAAGGGACGCAGCAATGATTTTATGATATTAATGGAAAATGGACTACAGCCTGAAGCAGTGGTTGATCGATTTTTTTTAGGTTCAGATGCTTTTTTCTTTTCAAAGTTTTATTCACAGGACCGTAAAAAAAACGATCATTGGATAACCGAGGATGGCATGATTCATAGTATTTATCAATTAGACCCCACCATGGAAAAAAACCTTCCCCCTAAGGAATATGAGCTAAAGAAGGCAGATGAAAATTGTGCTGCTGAGTTATCCACATTGTATCGCCAAGTCTTCCAGGTATACCCAACACCGTTACATGATCCTGAATATGTAAAAAAGACGATGAAAGATGGGACGATTTACTACGTTTATTTCCATCAAGGCAAAATTGTCAGTGCAGCCTCTGCTGAAATAAATTCTTTTTATAAGAATGCAGAATTAACCGATTGTGCTACCATATCCGAACACAGGAAGTATGGATTAATGAAGATGATCCTTCAAGAGCTTGAGGGTGAATTGAAAAAAAAGGGGATCTTTTGTTCTTATTCAATTGCGAGGTCGTTATCGTTCGGTATGAATGCTGTTCTATTTCAGCTAGGATATACCTATCGTGGAAGATTAATGAATAATTGTTATATTTATGATAAGTTAGAAAATATGAATATGTGGGTGAAAAATCTGGCAACCTGCTAAAAATTCGGCTGCTCATGCCGAATTTTTGGCACCTTAAAAATGGCAAGAAGGGCAGGTGATATAATGGTTCAATTAACAGCTTTAACAGAAGAAGTGTTATCAGCTATCCTAAAAAGTATAGATGAAGGGATTCATGTTGTTAATACAGAAGGAAAAACCATCTTTTATAATGAAGTGGCAGCTAAGCATGATGGCATGGAAGTGAAGGAAGTACAAGGGAAACATTTAATTGATGCATTTCCCTCCCTGACAGAGGAATCTAGTACTCTATTAAAAGTGATTAAAACGGGTAAGCCTATCTACAACCAAACACAGGTTTATCTAAATGTCCATGGTACTAGAATAGATACCATTAATACCACTTTACCAATTTTTTTAGGAAAAGAAATTATCGGTGCAGTTGAAATTGCAAAAGACTATTCACGGATGAAACTCCTTGCAGAAAGGCTATTAGACTTACAAAAAGGTGTCAATAGGACTACCAAGAAAAAGGTGAAAAAACAATTAAACTATACATTTGCAGATTTAAAAACGGTAAATCCCGTTTTTATCAGTACGAAAGAAGAAGGAAAGAAACTCGCAAAATCAGATTCTCCTATCCTTGTTTATGGGGAATCTGGGACAGGTAAGGAGCTATTTGTCCAGGGGATTCATCATGAATCCATCCGTTCTGGGGGTGCATTTATAGCTCAAAATTGTGCAGCTATTCCAGAAACTTTATTAGAAAGTATTCTTTTCGGTACAGCTAAAGGAAGCTATACTGGTGCTGTTGATCGTAAAGGCTTATTTGAACTCGCGGATGGAGGAACTTTGTTTCTAGATGAATTACATACGATGCCCATTGAGCTACAAGCAAAGCTGTTAAGGGTGTTAGAGGATGGAATGGTTAGAAGGGTCGGAAGTTCGCAAAACATTTCTGTAGATGTACGTGTAATTGCAGCAATGAATGTGCATCCGAGTATTGCATTACAAGACCAAAAACTTCGATCTGATCTTTATTACCGGTTAAATGTGTTCACTTTTTCGCTTCTCCCCTTGAGAGAGAGAAAAGATGATATCTTATTTTTAACAGACTATTTTATGAAGGAATTTAACCGTAAACTTGGGAAAAATATCAATGGTTTGGAAAAGAAACTGGAGTTGTTTTTTATTGAATATCAATGGCCAGGAAATGTTAGAGAACTAAAACATACACTTGAATACATGATGAATGTTTGTGAAGGGACACAGTTATGCGTTGAAGAATTGCCGATGATGCTGAAACATCATGCTTCCCCATTAAAAGGTAAGAGTAATCACCAGTGTGAAAGTTTGTCGTTAAGAAAAAATATGGAGGAATTAGAAAGAGAACTTATTATGAATGCTCTTGAATTGAGTGATGGTAATGTGAATCAAGCGGCGAAGCTGTTGGAGATTCCTAGACAAACACTGCAATACAAAATTAAGAAATGGATGGATTGAAAAGTGCCGATTTTTCGGCATTTTTTTATGTTTTAAAAACTGAAATTTATGAAATTTTAGAAAAATATACTTCCCCTGCTGTTTTATAACGTTGGCACGAAACTTGCATATTATTTAGTAAAGCCAGATAGGGGGAAATGAATATGAAGCAATTCCTATATAAACCAAGCAGATACTGGAAGGATATAGAACTTTGGAAAGATGTAACAGAAGAGCAATGGAACGATTGGCTCTGGCAACTAACAAATACGATTCGAACTTTAGATGACCTTAAGAAAGTAATCAATTTAACTCCAGAAGAAGAAGAGGGGGTACGAATTTCAACAAAAACAATCCCTTTAAATATTACACCTTACTATGCATCATTAATGAACCCAGATGACCCACGTTGTCCAATCAGAATGCAATCAGTCCCTATATCAAAAGAGATTTATAAAACAAAATATGATCTTGAAGACCCTCTGTATGAAGATGAAGATTCACCTGTCCCTGGATTAACTCACCGCTATCCCGATCGTGTTCTCTTTCTTGTCACCAATCAATGTTCGATGTATTGCCGTTATTGTACGAGGAGGCGCTTTTCAGGACAAATTGGAATGGGTGTTCCCAAAAAACAGCTGGATGCCGCCATTAACTATATTAGGCAAACACCAGAGGTACGTGATGTATTAATATCTGGCGGTGATGGGTTATTAATAAATGATAATATTTTAGAATATATCCTTAAGAATTTACGAGAAATTGACCATGTAGAAATAATTAGAATAGGGACTCGTGCACCTGTTGTTTTCCCACAACGAATTACTGAGAACCTTTGTAACATTCTAAAGAAGTATCATCCAATTTGGTTGAATACCCATTTTAATACATCTATTGAGATTACAGAAGATTCTAAGAGAGCTTGTGAAATGCTTGCCAATGCAGGTGTTCCTGTTGGTAACCAGTCTGTAATTCTAGCAGGCATTAATGACAGTGTTCCAATCATGAAGAGACTCATGCATGACCTTGTAAAAATTAGAGTACGCCCATACTATATTTATCAATGTGATCTTTCAGAGGGCATTGGACACTTCCGGGCACCTGTCTCGAAAGGACTTGAAATTATCGAGGGACTCCGTGGGCATACCTCAGGATATGCAGTACCTACCTTTGTTGTTGATGCACCTGGTGGGGGTGGGAAAATTGCGTTACAGCCCAATTATTTAATTTCTCAAAGTCCTGAAAAGGTCGTCCTACGTAATTTTGAGGGTGTGATTACTTCTTATCCTGAGCCGGAAAACTACATCCCTGGGAGAGCGGAAGGCTATTTTAAAGAAATTTATCCTGAGATGGAAGAAAAAAGATCTGTTGCGGGTATTGCTGGTATTATGAATGATCAGCATTTTAATCTTGTTCCAGAAGGCCTAACAAGACTAAACCGCCGTAAAGATTACAATCAAGATCCTACACATACTTCATTAAAGGATAAGCGGGGTAAACGAGATGAATTAAAAGAAAAAAAATTCAAAGCGGTTACCCAAAAGGAAAACGGAAGCAGTGAAACGCAACCTATTGTAGATGTTATGAAAGAATAAGAGGTGGGAGCATGAAAATGGAATGTGAATGGTGTGCTAGTCCAAACGTAGATAGAATTGTAGACTCGGTATACTGGGAATTACCCGATGGGACGAGAGCAATCGAGATTTCAGAAACTCCTACCTATTTCTGTCGAGATTGTTCTATGACTTACCAAAGTGAGGTAATAGTAAAGGAGATAGAAAATCACTTATTCTTAATTGATTGCAAACAGGTTACTAAAGTAATTACCTTTGAGGACTTAATGAAAATACCAAGGATGTTGAAAAGGAATTATTTTGATTTTTCCTCATAAATGTATAGGCTGGACGATACTGTGAGTATTCGTTATCATATATCACATAAGTGAATTTCCATGGAAAGGCGTTTGTGTGATGAGTAAATCCTTTTATCATTTTTTAATGAAATATAGACATCCGGCACCAAAAGATCATATTAGTTTATTTGCAAACCATGCCTATATGGACCATAGCTTTCCGAAATCCTCAAAGGATTACCACGAACTCAGTTCCTACTTAGAACTAAATGGTCAATATTTAGAGTCAATGTCTATTTTTGATGAGGCATGGCAGCTTTATATTAATGCTGAAAGCAAAAATTAAACAGGTGGAAGAAATCGCTTCTTTATATAGAGGCGATTTTTTCATTTTACAAATGGTATGCGCGATATCGATTCCGATGCATATACTATTGTAATTAAAATTCACGACTTAGCATTTGAGGGGATGGGAGGACATGGCAAAACGGAGAAAACCGAAGTATAAGATCGGTGATACGGTCGTGATTACCATATATGGTACGGTTGGCAGGGTAACAGATGTAAAATGGCTCGATGGAAAATATGTTTATGAAGTGAACAAGAGTGATGGATTGTTCCTTGAATCGGCCTTACAAATGCTATCAGAATATGATGGTACTGTTGTGGAACAGGAGCAAATTGATATTGAATATAAGTTTTTTTTCGGTGATTTAGTTCAGGTAAGCGGTTATGGTGCTGATTTATTTAAAGTTGTCGGCTTTCGGACAGAAATTTGGCGCTATAAAGAAGACGCCTGGGAAGATGTTATTTATGAGCTTTCAAGGGTAAGTGACGGTGAATGGCTGGAGGCAGGAGAAGAGGAACTAACACTAGTAGCGGACGCTGAAAGTGCAGATACATTTATACAAAAATTGGGTCTTTTATACTTAGTAAATAAACAGGATCAAGCAGTAAAAAATACAAACTTAAAAAATTTAATAAGAAAAGCAGAGTTTGAAGAAATAGAAAGAAAAAAAGAAAAGAAAGAACTCATTGATAATCTCTTAGATATATTTAATGATTATCGGATCCTATATGAATTGTTTCATGACCAAGAATACTACCAAGTTATGCGGGTCATTCTTAGAAAATTAGAAAGTCTGGTAAATAATGATGGCAAAAGCCCTGTATAATCCTACCACCTAGCTATTTCAAATAATAAATACAAAACAAAAGGAATTCCACCCCATTTAATTAGGAAAAACATCGTTTCCAATATTTTCTCAAATAGTTGGAGGGTAAGACTATCCTCCCGATTCACATCTTCAACCCATGCCTCTAACATCAATTGGAATTTAGACATTGTTTTCACCCCATCGTTTTCTTTTTACTAATCCTATGCTTGTCCAAGCGATAAAAGACATGTTTTTTTCATTGAAACCTCTTTATTCAATTTCAGTGAAGAGAACTGGTTTATAGGTAACTGCTTTCCAAAGTAAATAGCATGAAAAGGCCATGTACATCATACATTCTGTAAAAAGGGGGCGATGCTATGAGAGAAATTGAAGTATTTATAGATACTGAAGAAATTGCCGAATTTTTCTTTCATGAGCTTGTAAAAAGGGGATACGTTCCTAGTGAAGAGGAATTAGAGGAATTAGCCGATATTACTTTTGAATATTTAATTGAAAAGAGTATTATCGATGAGGAAGTACAGGATGATTAGTAAACGAATATTTTAGGGAGAAATGAAATATTTTCTACCTTTATGATAAAAGAAGACGAAAGCCGAGCATAGTGTGCTCGCTTTTTGTTTTTTATAGACTAAATGAAATATTTTTACCATCGTGAAACCTTGGTGAAGTTTCATCGTATTAAGGAGTATGAAGAAAAGGAGGAGGATTTAATGTTTAAAAAAATCCTTAAATCAATTTTAAAAAGTAAGATGACTCACAAGTACGGTTCCTCAAGCGATGCATGGAAGAAGCATAAACATCATAAGCACAGTCATTTAGGACATCAACACTATAAAAAGAAATATAAGAGCAGAAGTTCTATATCTAGTTTTTTTAGCAGCTAGTAAGGTGTGTGTATATGCTTAGGAAATTTACTTTATTTATTTCCAAGATGATGGAGAAGCCACTGCCTATTGATGAGGTTATTGCTGATCGATATATGGTAGTGGAGTATCTCGGAAGTGGAAGCTACGGACATAGTTATTTAGTTTTTGATTTCTTAAGCAAACAGAATAAAGTATTAAAATCCCTTCGATATCATAAGAGAATAACCCAATCTGGAAGAAAGGGATTTGAACTAGAAAAAGAATTATTAAGCTCGATTAATCATCCAGGATTTCCTAAATATTTTGAGGACGGCACCTTTAAAAACATTCCCTATTATACAATGGAATATATTAATGGTAAGAATTTTGAACAGCTTATTTTTCACGAAGGTAAGAAATTCACTGAAACAGAAGCTTTTAAGTTTGCAGATGAATTACTACAGTACATTGAATTCTTGCATGGCCATAACATCATTCATAGAGACATTCGCATTCCTAATGTAATTTTTGATGGAACGAGAATTCGCCTGATAGATTTAGGATTAGGAAGGTATCTTAAACCGAAAGATGGAGATCCACAAAAAATAGAAGATGTTAGGAAGCAAATTAACTACCAAGCAGATTTTTATGGGCTTGGCCATTTTCTTTTGTTTCTCCTATATTCGAACTTTACTTTCGAAGATGACAGGAAGGAAAAAAGCTGGGAAGAAGAACTAGATATCACAGTAGAAGCAAAACAAATCATTAGAAGGCTCTTGCAGATAGAATCCGCGTATGATCAATGCGCACAAATAAGAGCTGATATAAAAAATTTCATTTAATTTAGGAGGAGAATTGTATGTCTTTCTTTGACAAAGTATTTGCTAGCGTAGGTATTGGTGCTGCATCAGTGGACACAAAACTAGAAAAAGACACTTATATGCCTGGAGAAACAGTACAAGGGGTTGTTGAAATTAAGGGTGGAAAGGTTGAACAGCAAATAGATGAGATTTATCTTTCACTCAATACAACTTATTTAAAAGAGTCAGATGATCGAAAATATAACGTAACTGCTACCATCGACCGATTTCGTCTAACTACACCTTTTACAACCAGGTCCAATGAAAGAAAGGAAATTCCGTTTACCTTCCAGTTGCCGTATGATACACCATTATCTATTGGCAGGTCAAAAGTGTGGGTAACAACAGGACTGGATATAAAAGGCGGGGTGGACCCGAGTGATAAGGATTATTTAAAGGTAATTCCTAATCAATTAATGTCTGCTGTTTTTAACGCGGTAGATAATTTAGGCTTTAGAATTAGAGAAGCGGACTGTGAAGAAGCACCACGACGCTTACGAGGCAGGTTACCCTTCGTTCAAGAATTTGAATTTGTCCCAACATCAGGGCTATTTCGTGGTAAATTAGATGAGTTAGAAGTGGTGTTTTTATCTTCAGGTAATGGCACACTAGATTTGATGTTCCAAGTGGATCGACGTGCAAAGGGACTTTCAGGATTATTCTCAGAAGCGATGGGAATGGATGAAACGAACGTAAGATTAACTGTATCTAACGCAGATATCCCTAATTTACAACAAAAAATCCAGAGTGTAATACAAAGATACTCATAATATACAAAAAATTGGCTTCTCGACAAAAATAGTTAGTATTCTACAGAGGATTCGACAAGGTCTACATCTAATTATTAGAATAGAAAATAAATTCTAATAATTGGAGGTACAAGATGATCAGAGTATTAACGAGAAAGCCCTGTATTAAATATGATGTGACGATCTTTCAAACTCCAAAGTACCGTGAAAATAAAGGTTATAAACAGGTCTATAGAACGACCATTCCTGCTGCTGGCCGCGAACAATGCTTGGAAGAAACCTTTAGTCGCTTTAATGTTACTGACAGAATACCTTCAAATTATAAAGGAAGATTTCTCTCGACCGGTGACATTATATTAATTGATGAGGGGCGAGGCGGTCAGCACTATTATCAGTTACAAACTGGCGGATGGACCCCAATTAATAGAATAATGATACGTTAAAAACCTAAGGGAAACACCTTAGGTTTATTTTTACTTAGCTTTTTCTACCACCATCTGCGCGGTTCTCTTTTGCATGTGCTTCGTGCTCTGCCACAATCGCCTCGGCTGGAATATGATTATTTTTCTTTTGACCATTTATGCGGCTTCTATGTTTTTTTCCCATTATCATACCTCCTTTTACATCTAAAGATAGCTTCCCACAAATCAGAAAAAACATAACTATTTCTCAGAAGTGTTTTTCAATAAAAACGGTTTATGATATATTGTCTATGGTACGGAGTGAAACGTACTTATTTTGATTGGAGGTTAAATTTAATGAGCGTACATATTGGTGCAAAAGAAAATGAAATTGCAGAAACGGTCTTGCTGCCTGGGGATCCGCTGAGAGCGAAATATATTGCAGAAACCTTTTTAGAGGATGCTAAATGTTATAACGAAGTAAGAAATATGTTTGGTTACACAGGAACTTACAAAGGAAAAAGGATTTCAGTTCAAGGAACTGGAATGGGTGTTCCGTCTATTTCTATTTATGTAAACGAACTCATGCAAAGCTATAATGTGCAGAACTTAATAAGAGTAGGTACGTGCGGGGCGATCCAAAAGGATGTAAAAGTAAGGGATGTTATCCTTGCTATGACAAGTTCTACTGACTCGAATATGAATCGTCTAACTTTTGGACATGTTGATTTTGCACCTTGTGCCGATTTTGACTTACTTAAAAAGGCATATGATGCTGGAGTCGAAAAGGGACTTAATTTAAAAGTTGGGAATATCTTTACTGCAGATTCTTTTTATAATGATAATGCAGAACTTGAAAAATGGGCCAAGTATCAGATTTTGGCCATTGAAATGGAAACGACAGCATTATATACGTTAGCAGCCAAATTTAATCGTAAAGCTCTTTCTGTGCTAACTGTTAGTGATCATATTCTAACAGGAGAAGAAACTACAGCAGAAGAAAGACAATTAACTTTTAATGATATGATTGAGGTAGCTTTAGAGGCTGCCACTAAGTAATAAAGAATACAATGCCTCTTCCAAATAGGAAGAGGTATTTTCTTTTATAAAAAGGAACTTAGGTCCCTGATGGAGAATTAAAATGTAAAACAAAAAAGGAAAATATGTGACTAATTAAATGATTATATTGATTTAAATAGGGTACAGGGTATAGTGCGAATGGGGTGTACGAAATGAAAGAGCTACTCAAAGTTGATATTACGGGAATGACATGTGCAGCTTGTTCAGCCAGGATTGAGAAGGTTTTAAATAAGGTAAATGGTGTTGAAGCAAATGTCAACTTGGCTTTGGAAACCGCATCCATTTCATATGATAAAGATTTAGTTTCAAGTAATGAAATCATTACAAAAATTGAAAACCTCGGATATGGTGCTCGTTTAGAAGAGGATCAAAGAGAAACAAAGCAACAATATAAAGAAGAGGAGATAAAGCATAAGAAGCGCATGTTTTCCCTTTCTGTGATATTGTCTTTGCCACTTTTGTACACTATGCTTGCCCATATGCCAATGGATATTGGATTCCCAATGCCTGATGTGATGATGAATCCGTGGTTTCAATTGTTGTTAGCCACACCTGTGCAATTTTATATTGGGGGACCTTTTTATATGGGTGCTTATAAAGCACTTAAAAATAAGAGTGCAAACATGGATGTTCTTGTAGCTTTAGGTACATCCGCAGCCTATTTCTACAGTCTTGCAGAGGGCATTAAAACCATTAGCAATCCTTTTTATATGCCGCATCTATATTTTGAAACAAGCGCTGTTCTTATTACTTTAATTTTACTAGGAAAATTATTTGAAACTTTAGCAAAAGGTAGAACAACTATCGCCATTTCTAAATTACTAAATCTTCAAGCAAAAGAAGCAACAGTTATAAGAGATGGTAAGGAATTTCAAATTCCAATTAAAGAAGTGCAAGTATCAGATTGGCTACTAGTGAAACCAGGAGAAAAAATTCCAGTAGATGGACAAGTTTTATTAGGGCAATCCTCAGTCGATGAATCAATGATAACAGGCGAATCGATCCCAGTGGAGAAATCTGTGGGCGATTATTTAATAGGTTCGACGATTAATAAAAATGGAACGATAACGATGAAAGCAACAAAGGTGGGAAAAGACACAGCTCTTGCGGGAATTATAAAGATTGTTGAAGAAGCTCAAGGATCAAAGGCACCCATTCAACGTATTGCTGATATCATTTCTAGCTACTTTGTACCAGTTGTTGTTTGTATTTCATTCGTGACTTTCTTAATTTGGTATTTTATAGTGAATCCCGGTGATTTTCCAACCTCTTTGGAAACGGCTATTGCTGTTCTTGTGATCGCCTGTCCATGTGCTCTTGGGCTGGCAACCCCCACATCTATAATGGTAGGAACAGGAAAAGGTGCAGAGATGGGCATCCTTTTCAAAGGTGGAGAGCATTTAGAAATTGCGCATAGGATAAACGCCATAGTCCTTGACAAAACGGGAACTATAACAAAAGGTCAGCCAGTTGTTACTGATTTCATCGCATATAAAGAGGAGAAAAAGGTCCTTCAATATTTAGTTTCTGCTGAGAAATCATCAGAACATCCGCTTGCTGAAGCTATTGTTAAATATGGTATGGAAAGACGATCCAGTACTCTCCCGGTCAAACGCTTTAAGGCTATTCCAGGTTATGGGATCGAGGCGAAAATAGGCGATGATGAAATATATGTGGGAACTCGGAAGCTAATGGATTTAAAAGGTATTTCTTATACGGAAAAAGAAAAAGAATTACTTCAATTTGAAAACGAAGGTAAGACTGCCATGTACATTGCAATTAATTCAACCATCATGGGACTTGTTGCAGTTGCTGATACAGTAAAAGAGACAGCTATGCTGGCAGTTACTCAACTATGCGAATTAGGCATCGAAGTTTATATGCTTACAGGGGATAATGAACGAACAGCAAAAGCCATTGCTTCTCAGGTGGGAATTACGAATGTTATTGCTGAGGTTCTCCCGGAAGAAAAGGCAAATCATATAAAGGAACTACAGCATAAAGGAATGAAGGTTGCAATGGTAGGGGATGGAATAAATGATGCACCCGCTCTTGCAGTTGCTGATATCGGTATTGCCATAGGTTCAGGTACAGATGTCGCTATTGAAGCAGCAGATATCACCATTCTAGGTGGAGAACTGTCATTGATTCCGAAAGCCATATCTTTAAGTAAAAAGACAATGAAAAACATTCGTCAAAACTTGTTTTGGGCTTTGATCTATAACTCTGCAGGCATTCCAATTGCTGCTCTAGGATTATTAGCTCCATGGGTAGCTGGAGCGGCAATGGCATTTAGTTCTGTATCTGTCGTGACTAACTCCCTTCGTTTGAAACGAGTCAAAATATAAAAAAATCTATGAATTAATGAAGAGGCTGACCAATCAGCCTCTTTTATCGTCTGTGAGATTTCTCTATTATTTTATTTCTTATTAATTTCATTAACTTTTCTTTGTTAATTTTAATAAAAAGATGTTATTCTAATCACTAAGGGTTTGCTTTTTGCTTAAGACATTTGTTAATACTAGCTAGTACATATCTTATTTTTATGGTAAACGAAAGTGGTGAAAGCTTTGGAAGGTAAGAACGTTGAGCAAGAAAAACTTGAAGGAGAGAAAGTTGAACAGGAGCAAGTGACTGAGAACAGATCCGGATATATCCGATTAAAGAAGTTTCACTTTATTATGCTGTTATTTTTAATGGTTTTCTTATCAGCTGGAATTACAACAATTGCCTTTGCATTTGGTAAAGAAAAAGTGGTAACAGTTGGAGCAGAAAGAACAGAGTTCAATAAACTTTATGAAGCATTTGATACCTTGAAAAATGGTTATTTTAAAGAAGTAGATCAGAAAAAGCTTATTAATGGGGCAATTAATGGAATGGTGGAATCGCTTGACGATCCCTATTCTGATTACATGAGTAATGAGGAAGCAAAAAGCTTTCATAGTAGTATATCTTCATCTTTTGAAGGAATTGGGGCAGAAATCCAAGAAAAGGATGGACATATTGTTATTGTTTCTCCAATCAAAGGTTCTCCTGCTGAAAAAGCAGGGTTAAAGCCAAATGACATGATTATATCAGTAGATGGAAAAAGCCTTCAAGGGATGAACTCTACTGAAGCAGTTACTTTAATCAGGGGTAAAAAAGGTACGAAGGTTGAATTAACTATTCAACGACCAGGAACAGAAGCCCCAATGACCGTTCCTATTGTTCGTGATACGATACCAATTGAGACTGTCTACGGAGAAATGGTTGATGACTCTATTGCAAAGGTACAAATCACTAGTTTTTCAAGTAACACTTCAAAAGAATTAGTTACGACTCTAAATGATTTACAAAAGAAGGGTATGAAAGGTTTAGTATTAGACCTGCGACAAAACCCTGGTGGATTATTAGATCAGGCAGTAAGTATCACAAGTATGTTTGTTCCTAAAGGAAAAATTATCGTCAAAGAAGAAGATAGAAATGGAAAGATTAAGGAAATTGGTTCTCAGAATCAAGGTAATCCTGACTTACCGTTAGTTGTATTGATTGATAAGGGTAGTGCCAGTGCCTCTGAAATTTTTGCTGCTGCTGTAAAGGAATCAGCAGGAATCCCGCTTATAGGTGAGAAATCCTTTGGTAAAGGTACTGTACAAACGGCAGAAGATTTTAAAGATGGTTCTAACCTAAAATATACAATCGCTAAATGGTTAACACCAAATGGCAACTGGATTCACAAAAAGGGAATTGAGCCAGATGTAGCAGTAGCACTTCCTGAATTTGCTACATTACCGATTATTGATCCAGAAAAAGAGCTGGCCTTTTCTAACTCTTCAACAGAAATTCAAACAGCACAGAAGATGTTAAAAGCGATTGGCTATGATCCGGGTCGTGAAGATGGTTTCTTTGATGAAAAAACAAAACAGGCTGTCATTGCTTTACAAACGGCACAAAAGCTCCCTGCAAACGGCGTGTTAAAAGGTGAATCGACCTTGAAATTGATGGAGCTATTAAGAGAAAAAATTAAAACAAGTGATACACAACTGCAAAAGGCTATTGAGGTTTTAAAAGGAAGAATGAAATAAAAATAAGATAAACCCGGCTCACACAAGAGCCGGGTTTATTTTTTTAATTGAAAAGAATTTATTGTGTATATTTATTTACCATCTTTCCGAGAATGGACAATAAATAAATGGGATGGGTGGTTAAGTAAATTGAGAAAGCTTTGTATTGCTGTTATTGCATTTTCTTTTTTAGGCTTTGGTCCCTTGAAATCATTTTTTCAAAATGATGTAAAAACAGATGGTAATCAAATAAGTGGAGATAATTCAAAAGTAGAAACCTTTTTAATAACGGAAAATGAGATTAATAATAATTCTTCAAGACCGAATCTGGCTATTATTATCAGCCGTGATGCTGCTAAAAATAAATTATCTTATGGAACTGTTCAAATTCCTCCTTTTAATGATGAAGGGGACTTTGGCACTCTAAAAAAAACGGTTGAAAAAAATTATCACATACCAATTGACTATTGTTTTATTATTGATTCCTCTGGTGCAGCTAGAATTCTTGATTTACTAGCTCCAAATGGAATTACGAGTCCACTTGCTACTGACCATGATGTGTCAGACCCAGAAGTCTTGAAGGGGAAAGAAATGGTTGACCTTTTAAATCAACTGCGTGATCTACCTAATAGTGAGGACTACCTTGTGGGTGTAATTTCAGCGATAAGAAGTGAAGTGAATAAAAATCTATCTGCTGACCAATGGCTTACAATGTTCCCAGCACTTCTCAATGAAGCGCGACATAGCGTAAAAACGGATATTGCTAAGGGTGTTTTATTGGAGATAGGTCTCTCAGCCATCATGAATCCTATAACTAAATTCGAACTGATTCAAATGAATGAAGAACAGTCAAAAGCCGTGAATAGTGATTTCGAGGAAAAAGATCAAAAACCAATGATTAATTAATGACTAAAAAAGCGAATGGAATCATTCGCTTTTTTTGGATTCTTATCCACTTATTCATATATAATAAAGGGAACAAGATAGAAGAAGGGATAGAAAGATGAAAAAAGCAGAGATTTATATTTTATCAGGATTTTTGGGGAGCGGAAAAACGACCTTATTAAAACGATTACTAGAGGATGAACGGAGCCTAGGTAGAAAAGTAGCTGTCATGATGAATGAATTAGGACAAGTCTCGATTGACTCAGATGCGATAGACGATGACGTCGAGTTGAAAGAGTTACTTGGGGGATGTATTTGCTGCTCCATTCAAGATAAGCTTGAATCCCAGCTTCAAGGTTTATTAGTAGAAGAGAAACCGGATGTCATTTACATAGAAACAACGGGAGCGGCCCATCCTGTGGAAGTATTAGATGCCATCCTTTCTCCATTATTTGCAGATAAGTTATTTGTTAAGGGGATTATTACGACAATAGACGGTGCAAGGTGGAAAGATCGAAAGGCATTAAGTCCACAGCTGCAACAGTTAATTTTAGAGCAAGTAAGGCATGCGGATTTTATTATAGTAAACAAAATAAATGAATTAGAAGAGAAAGATCAAGCAAGTATTACCTTTGAAATTCAATCCATTAATTCGAATGCACGATGTCTTCTTACAAACTTTTCACAAGTAGCGATAGGGGATATTCGAAAGCTCTCCGTTTCATTTGAGGAAGCTGCAAAAAAAGAATCCCAACGAATACCACTAAATCTGACAACATTCGTTTATCAATTTAAAGGCGCAGTCAGTCACTCTGATTTTGAAGTGTTTTTAAAACAACTCCCTGAAACAATTTACCGAATAAAAGGTTATGTAAAGTTTAGTTCATCTGATTTTCCAACTTTATTTCAATTTTCATATGGTATGCCTCTATACATGAAGGAAAACATGAATTTACCCTTAAACCTTGTGTTTATTGGTGAGAATATCGATTGGAATATGCTTCAACAACAGCTCAACGTTCTTGAAAAAAATAAAGAATAATGAAACTAGAGTGAATGATAAAAGTCTCTTCAGGTAACTCTTTTAATGTAGTCAAAAACCATTAAAAGGGGGATTTCAATTGAAGAAGGCAGCTAGTATTTTAGTATTACTCTATATCCTCTTTAATGGACAATGGGTTCTTGCTCAATCTGATATTGACTATAAAATTGAAATGTTAAATTGGAATGAAGTCAATCATATTTTACCAAAGTACTCAAAATTTATTGTCTTGGATGTAGAGACCGGAAAACAATTTCATGTGCAAAGGCGAGCAGGTAGTCACCATGCGGATGTGCAGCCGTTAACTCCAAAGGATACGAAAATAATGAAAAAAATATATGGGGGTAAATGGAGTTGGAAACGACGGGCAATAATTGTTATTCATAAGAATCAGTGGATTGGAGCGTCGATGCATGGAATGCCCCATGGAGCAGGTGCGCTTAAAAATAATTTTCCTGGTCATTTTTGTATTCACTTTTATGGTAGTACAACTCATCGAACAAATTCCATGGACTTATCACATATGCTGATGGTCTTAAAAGCATCTGGAAAATTAAATGAATACTTGGGTAAAGCAAATCCCTATGACGTTATAGACGCCTATATTGCAGGTATAAAACAACATGATACAAGAATTACCTCTCAAATTTCCTTGCAAAAGAATAAGTGGAGATCAGTATTTAAATTAGTTGAAAATATTAGATTAGCTCGAATGGAACGTCTACCAGCAGAGGATTTAACAAGCGAAATAAGTTTGGATGTTCCAGTTGAAGTTGATTGGTATATAAAAAATAGGGGAAGACAGACCTATAAAGAAACGATTCATTTAGTTCGCTTTTCACCATCAGATGCCTGGAAAGTGGATTCAGAGCATTTTTTAACTAAGAACAATCTCCCATAGTAAAAAAACACCTTTATATGAGGGGAGTGCCTCAAATAAAGGTGTTTTTATTATGTTAAAATTATCTAGGTTGTTCACCAAACTTAATAAACGTTCGCTCATCTTCAATTAACCCGCAAGCACCGCATTGAACTCGATAGTCTGGTCCATTGTAGGGGAGATGAAATGGTTCTAGAGTGCTTTCCTCGTATTCACGAACCACTTCTCCAGACTGAGGATCTAGCTTTACCGAATGGGATACTTGCTGAATAATATTAAATCGACTTCGATTCGTTTTGCAATTTGGACATTTATAGGGAGTTGTCATTGCTTTTCTCCTTTCAATAAATTATTAAAAACTATTTTTTGCAATAATGTTAGTAAATATGTAACAATGCTATTGAGGCTAAAGGAGGAATGGAGTTGCAACAAGAGTTAGAAAATTTCGATCAATTATTAGAGGAGTACCGTTCGATTTGGAATAACCGTTTATTACATAAAGGAGAATGTAGCAGCGAAGAAATATTAACCGAAGCAATTAAACGAGAGCTGCTAGATGAAAACTCACATCCAAGAATCAGAAAAAATAAGTATGAAAAATATTTTTTTGCGATAAAAAGGATAATAAATTCTTCAGTCTCCGATCAAACAAAAGTAGCTTTAATAAAAATTCACATGGAAATTATGGAAACGATCAGTTAGGGGGAGAAAGATGAAAAAGCTGGTATTTGTTTTTATTTCAGTTTTAGTTTTAAGTCTTATGGCATCATGTAGTAATCAGCATGAAAATCATTCAGAACAGCCTGAAATGCTAGATGTAGACTTGACTGTTAACCCTGAAAAAGGGGAAATTAATGAACCAATAACATTCAACGCAAAAGTTACACAAGGTAAGGAAAAGGTTAATGATGCGGATGAAGTCTTATTTGAGATATGGCGTTCAAAAGATGAAAAGCATGAAAAAGTAGAAATTAAAAACCCGAAAAATGGTATCTATAGTCTGAAAAAGGCCTTCCAGCAGGAAGGAACATACTATATTATCTCTCATGTGACCGCAAGAGATATGCATAATATGCCTAAAAAGGAATTCATCGTTGGAAAGCCAAGTGAACCAGAAGATGCAGATGTAAAAGATTCGATGGATGGAATGCAAATGGAGCAGAAGGAACAAGAAAATCATAATTAAAAAACAGCCTCTTGGGGCTGTTTTTTATGAAGGCTCCTCTTTTTTTGCTCTTAAATTCACTTTAGCTGTTCTCCCTAGCTTATCATTGAGTTTTTCGTTTAGTTTTTCATTTACCTTTTTGCTAATTTTATCTGAAAGTTCACCCTCATAGTTGGTTCCAATATTTAATCGCCCTGATAATTCCTTAATTCCTAACTGTCCAAAGTTGTTGGCGTAATCTACATGGTGAATGACTATTTGATCTACTTTTAGTTGCTCAATTAAAATGGTTGGAGGGCTTTCTCTTTCCTTTGAGTTTGTAGGTTCACTATTGCTTTCTGGTTCTGCCGTATGCTGAAATTCAGTAATAGACGCTTCTAAGAAAGAGATCTTCTTTTCCAATTCTGCTATTTTCAGTGTCAATTGTTTATTTACTTTAAATAAGCGAAAGAAGAATCGCATATAAACCCTCTATTCAGAATTGGAATATGAAAGGTAAAATGAAGGGGACCTACTTTCATCATATTTAACTTTATAAGAAACATGCAAAAAAAAAGACGTTTACAAAATTTCTGTGACGTCGATTTGTGAATATTGCATATCAATATTTTTAGGGATTTTTACCTCAAGCATATTATCTTTATAGTTGGCAGTTGCTCCCTTTTTTCTCACAATGGCTGGCAGGGTAATGACATGTTTATCGTCATGCTGTGGGATATGTTCAACAATCAGCTGATTGGTTGTATGGTAAATACGAAGATTTTTTATCCATTCATCATGTTTGATCGGTATACGAACGAAGACAAAATCATGTGTTTCGAAGGCTGTAGAATTCAATCCTCCTGTTGCTGCCGGTTGTTGAACGGATGATTGAACCCCACTAAAAAAGTCTTGAGGATTCATTCCCCGCATATTTGAAGGCATGATTTTCCCCAATAAATCCTGAACATAGTTATCAATTTCCTCAGGCTTCATTTTCTGCATTTTGTCTTTCATATCCTTATTGATGGGGAAAATATTCCAAGGAAACATCACATTTCATCCTTTCAGTTTGTTAAAATTGATTAGTAATCGGTGAGGATGGGTTCAGAATTTGGTCCTGATCACTTATATCTGTATCCGCGACTCCATTTGTTGAAAATGAAGTGCTTGGGGAAAAATCTCCAAGTGCCATGTTGGTTCCTACCCATTTTGTATTGGCAGTATGGCTATTATGGACTGCTGGCCCTAAAGAGATATTGGCATTGTTATTTAAGGAATTAGTTTTGATATTAAAAATATTTATTTGAAAAGGCATGGATTTTCAGTCCTTTTACATTTGATTAGAAACAACGTTTGCTGGATTTGCAATATCCCCCATATCATTTACATCTGGATCAATAAATACATTTTCCATGGCTGCAGTAGGAGGGGCAAAATCTCCAAAGGATGCATTTTGTCCTTGTGATTTCTGATTGGCAGTATGCGCATTATGAAGGGCTTCCCCGATGTTGACAGACCCGTTGTTAGATACACTGTTTATTTTGAGACTAAAAATATTTATTACAGTCTGCATCCTGTCACATCCTTTTTTAGTTTTCCATTGGAGCACAATCTTCGGGGCTCCGCATTGGTTGTTACCTCATACTATGCAACTGATTGCCCATCCGTTATTACTTCTTATGATAATCCCATATCGAATCTGGCTCCATTCTCCAAAGTTTATTATTTGCATATATAATTGAATCTTTTTAACATATAGTATAGAGAAGGATTCTAAAATAGAGAGGTAATGTTCGTGAAAAAGAAAACGGCTTTGATTACAGGAGGAGCTTCTGGCATTGGCAAAAAAACGGCAGAGCATCTTGCGGAAAATGGATATCAGCTTGTGATCAACTACCGAAATAGTGAATCAGAAGCTCTATCATTAGTAAAGCATCTGAACGAAAGCTATGGGACAAAAAATATAGCAGTTCAGGGGGATGTAGCGAAAGAAGAGGATTGTCAACATATAGTAAGTGAAGCTTTTTCCTTCTTTACTTCCATTGATGTTTTAATACATAATGCTGGACCCTACATACATGAAAGAAAAAAGTTGACTGAATATTCATCTGAAGAGTGGAATTATCTATTAAGTGGGAACTTAACGTCAGTTTTCTGTTTGTCGAAATTAGTTATTCCTTCCATGCGTAAACAAAAATGGGGAAGAATTGTTACCTTAGGTTATGACCGAGTTGAAACAACACCTGGTTGGATTTATCGTTCAGCTTTTGCGGCAGCAAAGGCAGGATTGGCCTCTTTAACTAGGACAATTGCAATCGAAGAAGCAGAATTCGGAATAACTGCTAATATGGTTTGTCCTGGAGATATTACAAGTGAGTGGAAAGTAAGCAATATTAAAGAGTCTTATGATGCAAATAATGGTTCGATTGGCAGACAGGGAACTGGGGAGGACATTGCAAGAGTCATTGCCTTTTTAACGGATGAAAAGTCTGATTTTATTACAGGGAGTATTATTCCAGTCACAGGTGGAGTGGATGTATTAGGAAAGGTATCAAAATCATAAATTTCTGATAACCAAATTTTTAGAACAATTTGATTTTCGGGAATGAAAACAATTCCTTTTGTGGATAATAGAAAGTAATCATCCATGAAAGGAGCAAAGAATATGAGTTTTAATATGAATAGAATTAATCCAAATCAAACACAAATATTTTTTCATGATGGCCGCTTTGAAACATTAACAAATGAGGAATTAGAAGACTTTTTGCTCCAAATGGGTCTAACTGATGTGAATGAAACGATAGAGCAAAACGTGACGGACTAATATCATTATTAAAATATGTGAAAAAAAGCAATCGGGATTGAACCGATTGCTTTTATGCTTCCAATAATTGTTGGTCGTCTGTTTGTGATAAGCCATTGCGCAAATGATATAAAGTATATAAATCTTTTGGAATCTCGTATAAATCGTATATATCGCCACTAGCATTTAATTGTTCATAAATCGTTTTTCTTGTCTCGTTAGCTTGCACTACATAAGGTAGTTTTTCTGCGGCTTTTATTGATCGAACATTTACCTTTCGAATGCGCATAAAAACAGTTTCAATTCCAACTTCGTAAAAAAGCTCATTGAAAAAGGCGTCTTTAGCTGGGCTATTGTATCCTTTTCCATGGTAGGGCTTCCCAAGCCAGGTGCCTAAAAACCCAGCGTTATCTTCAATATCAAATAAATTAATGGTACCAATTGGCGCGCCCCATTCATCAAGAATCGTTCTTGAAATTAATTCACCGCGCTCTTCAGCTTCAATCGTCTGTTTTGTAATAAATAAGAATTCTTCATATGAATCAGCTTTATGACGTACAAAAGGGAAGACATCTGGGTGCGTCATTAATTCGTATAATGTGTGGCTGTCATGAAGATCACGTTTCTTAAGCATGAATATCCCTCCATTAGGGCATACCGATCCCATGTCAGAAGAAGAAGCGGCCCACCCTCGAAATTTTTTATAAAGTTACTTAAAAAATTTCGGGGTGGGAATCGAACCCACTAGAACCAGTAAACTGGTGGCGCACCATTTGCCTTCCCTATATCATTTTTTTTGTTAATGGATTTATAAAAACCCCCAAATTTCTGCAGTCCTAAATGGACTCACTTAGAGTATGATACAAGAAAAAAAGAAAAAAAGGAATAGTTTTTTTGGTGGAATTTCGATAATATTTTTTACCAATTTTCAACAAAATTCTACGTTTCTGAATACACGATTTCTCCACCGATCATCGTCCATTTCGGCTTTGCTAAGTAATGGAAAGGGTGATGGCTCCAAAGGACTAAATCGGCATCCTTCCCTACTTCGATACTTCCTACACTTTGGTCTATTTTTAAGTTTTTTGCTGGTAGAATAGTGATACCTTCAAGAGCCTTTTGTTCAGATAATCCTTCCCGTACAGCAATTCCTGCACAAATATTTAAATATTGTATAGGAGTATAGGGATGGTCTGTTGTAATGGATACTTCTACCCCGTGGTTGGTTAACTCTTGATAGGTTTTCCATGTCTTGTTCTTTAATTCAACCTTAGACCTACGCGTTAAAGTTGGACCCACAGATACTTTTAGATTTAAATCGGATAGCTCATTTGCAATTAAATGTCCTTCTGTACAATGTTCTATTCGTAAATCCAAATTAAACTCCTCAGCAAAGCGAAGGGCAGAAATAATATCATCGGCACGGTGAGCATGAATTCTTACGGGAATCTCCCTTTTAAGTGCCATAACAATTGGAGCGGTTCTTAGATCTTCTGGGGTATCGGAATGAAAAGCTTTATAAAAAGCCTCTCTCAGCATCCCCATAATCCCCATTCTAGTAATGGAATCATTATTTCCTTGACTGTGTATCCGCTTTGGATTTTCTCCTAAGGCAATTTTTAATCCTGCCACTTCCTGTACAATCATTTTCTTAATATTTTTTCCTGTTGTTTTAATTACAGAGGTAGTCCCGCCAATGACGTTTGCACTTCCTGGCATGACATGTACGGTTGTTATTCCGCTTTTTACTGCATCGGTAAACGCCTGGTCTAATGGATATACCCCATCCATAGCCCTAATATGGGGTGTTAAAGCTTCAGCTGTTTCATTAGCATCATTTCCAGCCCAGCCAGTTCCTTCATCATATAGACCTAAATGGGTATGCACATCAATAAAGCCAGGAAAAAGAAAGTGCTGATGACAATCAATAACTTTAACACTTGGATCTGTATTGATATTTGAACCCACTTTTTTAATTTTACCGTTTTCAATCAGCACATCCCCTGATTGAAGGGGATTGGTGGTAATTGGATAAATAGTTGCGTTTTTTAATAGTATTTTCGTCATAATCGAACCTTTCTTCTAGGTGATAATGTATTTTATCTATTTTAGCAACATATGTGCCTAAGGAAAAGTAGGAAATAGTTTGTATTATTATATTTTTCCAATTTCTTATGATTTTTGAAACATTTAGAAGGATGGAGCGTAAATAATAAGGTAAGATTAAATATTTCCAATTGGGGGAAAAGAAAATGGCTCAAAGTGAAGAGAGATTATTGGCTGCTGGTATCTATGTATTAAGTTTATTTTTTCCAGTTTTGGCTCCATTAATCATTTGGTTGATAAAGAAGGATCAGTCTTCATTTATTGATTATCATGGCAAGGAATATTTTAACTTCTTAATTTCTTATACAGTTTACTTGATTATTAGTGGATTATTAATGATCATTCTTGTAGGGTTTGTGACCACTCCCATCTTAGGAATTATGCTACTGGTTTATACAATTATTGCGGCTATAAAAGCTTATGAAGGAAATGAGTACCGATTCCCGCTAATATTCAGATTAATTAAATAAAAAAGCCTGCCCGGCAAAATTTTTTGTCGGGTTTATATTGCATTATAGTACAATAGTCTTATGAAAAGAAGAAACTCGGAAGGGGGAAATAAGAATGGATTCTATCGTAAGTAATCTTCCAATTATTGCACCAATCTTGATTATCCAGCTTATTTTAATTGTTGTTGCAATTATAGATTTGGTTAGGATCGACCAAACCAAGGGACCGAAATGGTTATGGGTAATTATCATCTTGTTCGTAAATATAATTGGACCGATTCTTTATTTTGTGATTGGAAGGAGAAATAACTGATGTCTCTTGTCCAAATAAGTGGGTTGAAAAAGAGTTTCCAAGGGACGAAGGTAATAAAAGGGCTGAATTTCACATTAGAAAAAGGGAAATGTATTGCCCTGTTAGGTCCAAACGGGGCAGGGAAAACCACGACGCTTAGGATGCTTTCTGGTTTAATGAGCCCAACAGAGGGATCAATTATCTTCAGTGATGCTAAAAAAGGAGAAGACATCCGTCATTTGATTGGTTATCTACCGCAATTTCCTGTGTTTTACGAATGGATGACTGGATTTGAATTTTTGTCATATACAGGGAAATTGGCAGGATTAACAGGTAAAGAGGCCAAGGAGCGGTCAAATGAGCTTTTAGAGCTGGTAGGAATAGTAGAGGCGAAAAATAGAAGAGTAGGTAAATATTCTGGAGGGATGAAGCAAAGGCTCGGAATTGCTCAGGCTTTAATCCATCGTCCTCAGCTCATCATGCTCGATGAACCTGTTTCTGCATTAGATCCGATTGGCAGGAGAGAGGTATTAGATCTTATTGAGGGATTAAGAAAAGAAACTACTATTCTATTTTCTACCCATATATTAAGTGATGCTGAAGAAGTGTGTGACGAAATTCTGTTTTTACATAAAGGGGAAATTGTGGAAGCGGGGTCTATGTCAGAATTACGTGAACGTTATCAGCAAGCTAAGATTGATTTGTATTTTAAAGGTAAAGCAGAGGAATATGCCTCATTTTTTTCAACCCATGAGGTAACACACTCTGTTATGAACGAAGGCAATAAGATGAGCATTTATGTTGAAAATTTAGTTCATGCGAGATCGGCATTTTTAAAGGTAATTTCTGATCATAATCTCCCCCTTGAAAAGTTTGAGATTAGTAGTATGACCCTCGAAGATGTGTTTATGAAGGTGGTGGGGAAATGAACCAATGGATGATTTTGCTGCAAAAAGAAATGCTGGAAATGTGGAGAAATTTTAAATGGATTTGGGTACCGATAACTTTTATCCTACTTGGCGTTCAAAAACCTTTAACTTCATATTATATGGAGCAAATCCTAGACTCATTTGGAGGTCTTCCTGAGGGTGCTAAGGTCGAAATTCCAACACCTTCTGCAGCTGAGGTATTAATTCAAAGCCTTGGAGAATACACGTCACTTGGCGTATTAATTATTGTTCTCACTACTATGGGGATTATTGCTGCAGAAAGAAAAAGTGGAGTCGCTGCTATGATTCTAGTGAAACCTGTTTCCTATCTTGCCTTTATAACTTCTAAATGGATGGGTGCTCTACTTTTAATATGGTTTTCTTTCTTGATGGGTTACTTGGCTACTTGGTATTATACTGGTATTTTATTTGACTGGATATCGTTTGCAAGCTTTTTCCAATCGTTTTTACTATATGGTTTATGGCTTACTGTTGTCATAACAATTACGTTGTTCTTTAGTGCTTTACTTTTAACGCCAGGGATTGCTGCTTTTAGTTCATTGGCGGTTGTAATAGTTATAAGTATAGTAAGCAGTACCTTATCTAATCGTTTGGAATGGAGTCCAGCGCAACTCACAAGCTATGCAAATGAAGTACTTATGCATAAAGGATTTTCAGATTATACTTTACCAGCAAGTTTGACCGCTGCCGCTTGTATCATTATTCTATTATTTTTAAGTGTATATGTTTTCAGAAAAAAAGAGCTTGCCGTCTAATGGTAAGCTCTCCTTGCATTTGGTTTTAGCGCTTTTTATTGAAGTCTTTTCGTTAGGCAAAAATTCTTTCATGGTCTATAATGACTATTATTGGAATTTGCAAAGGTAAAGAGAAAGGACGAAGCAACCATGTTCAATCAAGTCGGCTTGGTTTTAGAAGGTGGCGGGATGCGTGGGGTTTATACCGCTGGGATCCTTGAATATTTCTTAGAACAAGAATTATTTTTCCCTTATGTTATAGGTGTATCAGCTGGTGCTTGTAATGCGGCCTCTTATTTGTCAAAGCAAAAAGGGAGAAATAAAACCGTAACGATAAAGTATGCAGCGGACCCAAGGTATATTTCATGGCAAAATTATTTTAAAAACCGTCAGTTTTTTGGAATGGATTTTATTTTTGATGAGATTCCCAATAAACATGTACCGTACCATTATGATGAATTCTACAAAAATCCTTCTGAATTTGTTGTAGGGACGACAGACTGCCTAACGGGAGAGCCTGTCTATTTTAAGAAGCAAGATTATGATAAGGATCTTCTTACCGTATTACGGGCATCTAGCTCCTTGCCATTTATTGCCCCTGAAGTACGGTTTAAAGACAAGGTCCTGCTTGATGGGGGAATAAGTGACCCTATTCCTATTAAAAAAGCTCAAGAGGATGGTTTTAAAAAGAATATTGTCATCCTTACAAGAAATGAAGGATATTTGAAGAAACCTTCCAAGTTTCACTTTCTTGTGAATCGTAAGTATCCGGAATATAAAGGCTTACAGCAGTCCTTAAGAAATCGATATCAAATATACAATGAAACACTCTCCTTTTTAGAAAAAGAAGAGAAAGCTGGAAACGTCCTTATCATTCGTCCTTTACAGCCATTAAAGGTAGGGAGAATGGAAAGAAACCCAACTAGGTTAGAAGCGTTGTATCATCAAGGGTATGAGGACGCCAAAGCATCTATGTCTTCCATACGTCAATATATTGAAATGTAAGAGAAGTGTCCCTAGAAGACACTTCTCTTTTCTCATATATAAGAAAACTTCTATCATTTTTTTGCAGTCTAGTAAATAAACTAGTATAAGAGAACTGATAAGGAGTTATCTTAATGAAAATACATGAATATTACCGAGATACAGCCAATATCAACTTAAATGGTAGTATTGCAGCTCTAGTACCAGTCATCATAATCGTGGCAGGCAATCTCTCTTTTTTTAAAAGTAATGAAGTTATGTTATTGACCCTTCCATTTCTTATTTATAGTTTGATCTCATTTCAATTCTGTCTATTTAGACTAAGGCAATCCATTTCAATTAGCAGACATTTGGGAGAAGCTAAGTCTAAGAACAGATCTTGCTCTATAGCCTCTGCGAGGAATCTTTTAGTATTTTACATGAGTACACCTACAGTACGTTTATTTCTTTACTTTCCGGATGGTCACTTAGCAGGTGTTCTTAAAAAACATGATGGAAAGTGGTTGGATAGGATTAAGTTTAGAAAAATGTATGTACTTTACAATTCGGAGGAAGAACCCATTGGATTCTATAAAGTAAAGGGTGGAAGCGTCCTGAGGATAGAAGTATATAATGAACAGCTGACATATTTGGGCTGCTTTAAACGAGAAAACAACGGTTTTCTAAAAGATAAAAAGGAATTTTTGGATCAAACAGGAAAAAGTATTGGCTTTATCCAAGGAGCAGCTACTTTTATGGATGAAAAGGTTTTAGATCATAGTCATCATCAACTAGGAAGACTTCGAAGAGGTTGGATGCCGGTATCGTGGAGTCCATTATTTCCAGATCCCAATACTCCTGTACTGTCCTTTAGAGAAATTCTTTCAGAAAAGGACAAGCTGCTAAAAATGTCGTTATTAATTAATGAATACTTTATTGAGAGATAAAGGAGTCAGATGGTTTCCCTCCTTACTAATGTTTGATATGATATATTAAACAAATTTACATCTTCAAGTGGGGGATATACAGTGCAAATTGAACTAATAAAAGGTCATGGGTCGGGCAATGATTTCCTAATTATCGATGAGATATCCAATGAATACTCATTTACTGAAAGTGAACGGTCTAGAATGGCACAGATGCTTTGTAATAGAAATACTGATTTAGGTGCAGATGGCATACTTTTTGTTATGAAGAGCGACCATGCTGATGGGAGAATGCGTGTATTTAACGCGGATGGTTCGGAAGCATCAATGTGCGGCAATGGATTACGGCTTGTTGCGAGATATATATGTGAATTACTTGGCTCAAATGAAGCGGTAATAGAAACAATGAAAGCAGATTTAAGGGTGAGTAAACAAAATGATATATTTCCAAATATACACACCTATCAAGTGGAAATTTCCCCTGTATTGTTCAATTTATCAGCTTTACCGTTAAATTTAGGAAAACCAACACTTTTTAATGAGCGAATAGAAGAACTTTCTGATGAGTTGAGGTTTACTGCACTTGCGGTTCCTAACCCACATTTAATTACAATTGTAGAAACAGAACAAATACAAGGGGATATGCAAAAGAACCTAAGTGAGAGAGTAAATGGCCCGAATCATTTGTTCCCAGACGGAGTAAATGTCAGTTTTGTCAAATCCTTGGAGTCAGGTTCCATTTATGTTAGAACATACGAACGAGGTGTAGGGTTTACTAATGCGTGTGGTACGGCTATGTCTGCGTCCTCACTTGTGACGTGTTTAACAGGATTAAATAAATTAGAAGAGGTTATACAGGTTTATAATAATGGAGGTAAGGTCCAGTGTGTTGTCCATGAAAAGGAAGGGAAATACACGATAGATCTAATAGGAAATGCAACTTATCTATACAAGACTGAGGTTACAGTTGATCTTGATAATGCATTATTTTCAACCAAAATTAGGAATGAATTTTCTGAACAAAGGATCTATGAGAAGCTTCAAACACAAGCGCAACAATTTATTGGGAATAACATGGAAGGATAAGGGCTCCCCCTTATCCTTTTTTTACTATACCTTTTTTTAAAAAATCAAGCACTGGTCCAAACGGTTGAAGTTGTTTGGTTTGGAAGTAATCATTAAAAGGGTCTCCTTGCTCACGTATACGTTTTATGGCGTTTTCCATGTTAAAGGAAATCAGCTGTAGATTTTCATCTACTTCCTCCCAGTAAAGTGGTGTCGCTACACCAGCATGCTCATTGCCTCTCATAGAATAGGGTGCAACAATGGTCTTGCCCTCACTATGCTGAACATAGTCTACATAGAGGCGATTTCTCCGATTTTTCTTCATTCTTTCAATGGTAAAGGAATCGGGATCCTTTGATATCAAGTAGTCTGCAATGAAGCTGGTAAAGAGTCTCGTATCCTCATAGGAGTATGTGTTCTCCGGCAAGGGAAGGTAAATTTGTAAACCTTTATTACCAGAGGTTTTAATGAACCCAATTAAATTTAATTGATCAAGAACTTCTTTTATAAAGAGGGCGGCTCTTATGGCTAAATGGAAGTAGTCCTTTGAAGGAGGATCTAAATCAAAAACTATTTCACTTGGGCCCTTGCTAGTGGTTGTTTGAAAAGGGATATGGAATTCAATTGCGAGCTGGTTACCAAGCCAAACGAGAGTTTTTAAATCATTGCAAAGTATGTAGTCAATTCCTTCTGAAGTAAAGGTTTGTACAAATTCAGGTGCATACTCAGGACAGTTCTTTTGATAAAAAGCTTCACCGGACATTCCGTGAGGGTACCGAATGACTGTTAATAACCGACTTTTTAAAAATGGCAGCATATACGGGGAAATTTCCCGTAAGTACAAAATATAATCTGCTTTTTGAATCGCCAGTTTCTCCCAAAGTGGTTTATTTGGATGGGTAATCTCAAGGTCTGCTGGTAAGTTCTTTTGTGCAAAAATAAATCGTTCATATGTGCAAGAGGATGGTTCAAGCTCAAAGCGAAAACGGTCAAAATGAGGCTCGCGGAGCTGGTTATCGTATAGTTCCAAATACTTCACTTCAAGACAGATTGCTGGTTCAACATAAATAAACTGTGCATCTTCACGTATCATATTTTGCTTAATCGTATGTTGCAGTGCATTTTTTTCCTCAGGTTTAAAACCGAATAGGACTTGCCCTACACTATAAACCTTTTCATCCCTATATACACCAACATAAAAGTATCCATTTGTTTTATCATAAGATGTGATGAAACAGCTGACATATTTCCAATTTTTATACTTCAACCATTGTAATGATCGTTTTCCTTCCTCCCATATGCTTTTTTTATACTTTGCAATAATCCCTTCACCATCATATAAAATAATTTTCTCCCAAAGGTCATTAAAATCCTCATGTGCATTTACAAATTGAAGTAATTGGGCAGTATACGGGTCGGAATCTAAGTCAAAACCCATGTTGATAAATAATTTCCTTAATTCTTCTTTTCGTTTTTCGAATGGTTGAATAGTAAAAGGTTTTCCGCTAAGGAGCAATAAATCAAAGACCATAAGGCGGCAAGGAAAGCTTGTAGCTTGGTCATTGATTTTTTTTTCAGATTTTAATCGGCCACGAACTTGGATAGCCGAAAAATTGGATTTGTGTGTATTTTCTAGTGAAACAAGCTCACCATCTAAACGAAGAGGGAGATATGGTTTAAATTGTTCTTCATGCTTCAATAAAAATTCCTTTATTTCAGGAAATTGAGGTAAAAGGGTCTTCCCATTTCTGCTTGTTAGTTCAATCCCTTTGGAGGTCCAGTCTAAAATGGCACGAAATCCGTCGTATTTCACCTCGTACACCCAATCGGGACGAACGGGAAGTTCAAAAGTCAAACTAGGCAGCATCGGCTTCATATCAGTTCGTCCTCCCTTTTTTATTATTTTGTTACATTTTTAATCTCTTCATCCTTTTCCAATTGTTTTTATGGATGTAAGAAACGAAGAAACACAAAATAAAAACAAAAAGAATGGAGAATGATTTATGCATACGATGTGGAAGGGAAGCATCAGTTTTGGACTTGTAAATATCCCCATCAAGCTCCATACGGCAACAGAAGATAAAGACATAAAGCTTCGCACCTTGCATAACAAATGTCATGCCCCAATTAAATATGAAAAAATTTGCTCCGTTTGTGAAGAAGAAGTGAAACCGGAGGATATCGTAAAGGCGTATGAATATACAAAGGGAAAATTTGTTGTTCTTGATCAAGAGGAACTTGAAAAATTAAGAAAAGAAAACGAGGAAAAGGCAGTAGAAATTATTGATTTTGTAAAAATAGAGGAAATTGACCCGATTTATTTTGATAGAAGCTATTACATGTCACCTAATGAAGGAGGAGGGAAAGCATATTCCTTGTTACGAAAGGCATTGGAGGAATCCCAAAAAGTAGGGTTGGCCAAAATTGTTATTCGTTCAAAAGAACAGCTTGCGGTTATTCGTGTATATGAAAATACATTAGTGATGGAAACGATTCATTATCCTGATGAAGTTCGTAAAGCTGGTGATGTGCCGAATGTCCCTTCAGAGGATAAAGTGACGCAAAAAGAATTAGATACAGCTATTTTATTAATTGATCAGTTGACTTCTGTGTTCGAACCTGAAAAATATACGGATGATTATCGAACCGCACTGCTTGAATTAATTGAATCCAAGCGGACTGGTAAAGAGACAGTTACTGCGGCTGCAAAGGATGCACCTTCAAATGTGACAGACTTAATGGCAGCTTTACAAGCATCAATAGACCGAACGAAGCCAAACAAAGTAGCGGCGCCAAAGAAAAAAGCAGCAACAAAAGCAACCAAGGCAACAAAAGTACCTAAAGTAAAGAAGGAAGCATAAAATAAATGATTCACAATAGGCTGATTCTATTTATAAGAGTCAGTTTTTTCTGTGCCTATCCATGTTCTTGTATTTCTGTTTTAAGCATAGGTTTATAAAAATTAGAAACTAATGGAGGAGAGGCAATGGCTTATAATGTGCTTTTGTTTGCAGATCCCGGAGTAGATGATTCATTTGCAATAATGTACGCCTTACTTAATCCGAAAATTAATTTAGTTGGTGTGGTAAGCGGATATGGCAATACACCAAAGGAGCAGTCAATCAGAAATACCGCTTATCTTCTAAGCCTAGCTGGAAGAGGAGATATCCCCATTATTGGCGGAGCGGCAGGTCCGTTATCAGGAGAACTCGTGCAATACTATCCAGAAATACATGGGAAGGAAGGATTAGGCCCCATTAAACCTCCTGATACGTTAAAAAATGTAAAGGTTTTTGACTTTAACAAGATTCTTGAAATTGTTAATCAATATAAAGGAAATCTTATTATTGTTTCTGTTGGTAGATTAACTGAATTGTCTTTGATGTTTATTCTCTATGGAGATAATGTTTTAAAAGATGTCTCTGCATTTTATATAATGGGTGGGGCATTTTTGGTGCCAGGAAATATCACTTCAGAAGCGGAAGCTAATTTTTTTGTGGACCCAATCGCGGCGTATACAGTCATGGAAAAAGCGCATAATATATACCTGCATCCATTGAATATCACGAATAAAGCAATTATTACACCTGAAATCATAAATTACCTCTCAGAGAATAGTCCTACTCCTTTTAAACCACTAATTAAACCAGCCTTTGATTATTATTTTAATGCTTATCAAACAAATGTCCCTGGAATAAAAGGCGCCCCCCTTCATGATGTGGTCCCCCTTATGGCCTTGACTAATCCTGAACTAGTAAAGTATATCCCAAGGCGTGTAAGAGTAGAGCAGTTTGGTAATGCAAAAGGAAAAAGTATTGCAGATTTCCGCCCAAAACCTGACAAAGAACCAATTGAAAGTTTAGACTACATTGGAATGGAAGCAGATATACAGAAATTCGCCCAAAATTTCACAGACACTTTTTTGCGTGGTGAATTTCAAAAAGAATGAAACTCTTTTGGGGTTTCATTTTCTTTATTGTTAAGGAGATTATAAAAAGATTCAAGTGTGGATAACTGAACTAGTTGTCCGAATCTAGCTCCAGCGCCTAGCCCCTCGGGTCAAATAACCTTCGGCAATAAAAGTCAAAAGGCGGACTTTTCTTGCCGAAGAACATTTGCCTGTCGGGGCTGAACGAGGCGCTTCTGCCTTTTGTTCTTGTGAACGGTAGTTTTCCATGTTCGGAATTAAAAAAAGGAATTTTTAAATTGGACGGTGAATATTAAAAAAGAATGGAAAGGGGGAACAGAGAAATGGAACGAGTGCTGGTTTTAGGGGGAACACAATTTTTTGGGAAGTTGCTTGTGGAAAAGCTGCTTAACGAAAACATTGCTGTGACTATTGCGACAAGAGGACAATCGAAAGACCCTTTTGGAGAGAAAGTAGAAAGATTAATTATTGATCGTGAGGATCGGGCTTCACTTATCCATGCATTTAGTGAAAGGAATTGGGATGTTGTTTATGACCAATCGTGTCTTTCCCCGCAAGAAGCAAAGGATGCTGCGGAAGCACTGAAGGGGAAGGTAAAGAGGTATATTTTCACCTCAACTATGGCTGTTTATGAGTATGGGGACAAGCATGTAGAAGAAGATTTTGATCCATTCAGCTTTCACTTTCAATTTAAAACAAGAAGGGATTATCCAGGATATTTGGGATACCAGGAAGCAAAAAGGGCTGCAGAAGCTTATTTATTTCAAGAGACCGATTTTGATGTAGTGGCCGTTCGTTTTCCACTTGTCATAGGTAAAGACGATTATACGAATAGACTCAAGTTTCATGTAGACAGGGTCTTATACAGGAAGCCAATAGGCATTAAATTTCCGGATGCGAAATACAGTTTTATTCTTTCAGATGAAGCCGCTAAATTCCTTTTACATATGGGACGTGATGTGTTCACAGGACCTATTAATCCAGGGTGTAAGGACGATATTTCCTTAAGGAGTATTCTTGGCAAAATAGAGGAAATAACCGGGGAATCAGCAGACATAACTTCAGAATTAACAAAGGAAAATTCCTCACCATATGGTATGGATGGTTCTTGGTCGATTAATACTGACAGGGTGAACCATTTAGGATACCAATTTACTGATTTAAATGAGGTATTGGATGAACTAATTCAGTATTTTATGAAAGTTGAAATAAATTGACTATTAGTGTAAAGTGTAATATACTAAAATTACGCTTATAAGTTCGTTAAATATTTATTCGTTTAAGTAGCCGTAACTGCACGGAAATGTGGGTGATGTCTATTGCCCAAACGTGTCAGTACGTCTTTTTTATTATTTTTAAATGTTCAGATTAACTTAAAGTGAACAAAATCTTGGGGGTTTTATTGATGAGTAACGGTAAAGTAAAATGGTTTAATGCAGAAAAAGGTTTTGGATTTATTGAAGCAGAAGGCGGTCAAGATGTATTTGTTCACTTTTCAGCTATCCAATCAGAAGGCTTTAAAACATTAGAAGAAGGCCAATCAGTTTCTTTTGAAATCGTGGAAGGCGCTCGCGGACCACAAGCTTCTAACGTAAAAACAGCTTAATCTTTAGAAAATAAAAGGGTGATGCATACGACTAAAGCATCACCTTTTTATCTATATTTTTTCACTAGAAAAAGAGCTTTAGAGCTAACAAACAAAGTGTTCATACCATTTATTAACTAAGTACAAGGGGTGATCGTTTTGGCATTTGGTAGAAAAAATGACGAAGAAATTAAATTAGAAGAAACGAAAATTTGGGAATGTACTTCTGATGCTTGTAAATGTTGGATTCGCGACAATTTTAAGAGTACTGAAGTACCCCTCTGTCCTATTTGTAAAAGTGAAATGAGACAAACGACGAAAGAACTACAGGTAATTCATAACCATAGTAAAAATTTTATGTGATTTTTCAAAGCAGGGAGCTAGACTCCCTGTTTTTTTATTCTGCGTTTTCTTTACAATAGGCTAAGACAAGCTCTTCTTCGTCTTCTTCCAGTTCGAAATCAAGAACTTTTTCACTTCCGCGCTCATAGAAATAATAGTTAGTAATCTTGTCTCCATTTTCATCAGAAACGTAAATTAGTTTTAACCCTACACCCTTCTCGGAATATAGCTCGTCCTCTTCTTCCACATCAAGTTCTATAAAAAATTCATATCGGTCACCTGAAAGTAAACCAAATGGATCTTCAAGTTTTTCAACTTCATGACCTGTAATATTCAAGGGAATCATCCTTTTCTTTTTATTCGGCTTTATTATTATACACAAATTTTTGTCATAACAGAAAAAGATGTGTATCAAATTTTAAGTAACATTAAAATTACTTTAAGGAATTTGAATTTATTGTGAATTATTGCACAAAGTTAATCAAACTAAAGAAGTTTTAAGGTAGGATATAACATATATGGAATAATGGGAAAAAGTAGGTGAAAAAATTTTCAAGTAAATTGTGAAATAATTCACAAATAGGAGAGGGTAAAATGGCTAACATGGCCGCATCAGTACATATGGAGTTGTTACAGCCTCTATTAAAGTCTAGGAAGAATTTTTATCAACTGCTTCATTTATTATTTCAAATGCCAACTTGCGGTAATGAATATTTTGAGATTCGAAATAAAGTTAATTTACAAGAATTAGAAGAAATTCATGAGGGTGGTAAAATATTAAATGATTTTTTTCAACATCTATCCAACGAGTACCTAGAGAATGAGCGAGAAGAATATCAACGCCTTTTCCTTGGGCCGGGACCATTACCTGCGCCACCATGGGAGTCATATCACCGGAGTAAAGAGCAACTCCTATTTGAGGAATGGACTTATCAAGTTAGAGAACAATATCATCAATTTGGGCTCAAAAATGTGAGAGAAAATAATGAGCCAGATGATCATTTATTAATAGAGTTGGAGTTTATGATTAATCTTATTGATTTATGCTTGCTGGAAACTCAGCCTGATCGATTTATTGAATTAATTTCTAGTCAACACCAGTTTCTTGAAAAACATTTAACAGTGTGGATTCCATACTTTTGTAAACGAGTAATTCAAACTACCAATAGTCAATTATTTTTAGGAGCAGCCATGCTTCTTGATGATTTTATCAATGATGACTTAACAACCTTATATGAGATTAAGGAGGTATTAGCCGATGTCTGAAAATGGCCCGATTAACAAACTTCTAAAAAATAAAATGCAGAGAAGAACATTTTTAAAATGGTCTAGTGCAATTGGAATTCCTGTTATAGCTGGAGGAGTAGGTACCAAATTGCTGGTGGACCGCCAACAAAAAGAGGAAGTAGCAAATGCAAAAGTAGAAGAAAAGATTGTTTCTACCTGCAGTATCAATAATTGCGGCGGACGCTGCGTCATTAAGGCGCATGTGAAAGATGGCGTAGTTGTTAGGGTTAGCACGGACACGCAGGAAAGTGGTGACTTATCCACCCCACCATTACGGGCTTGCGTTAGGGGAAGAAATTACCGAAGTTTGCTGTACCATCCTGACCGTTTAAAATATCCGATGAAGCGAGTTGGAAAAAGAGGAGAAGGAAAATTTGAAAGAATCACCTGGGATGAAGCAATCGAAACCATTGCAACAGAAGTGAAACGAATTGGCGACCATTACGGTCCAGAGTCAAGATATGTAAACTATGCATCCGGTCAGAGCTGGGGGTTACATGGGGGAAAAAATGCAGCCAGAAAGCTTTTATCACTTACTGGCGGCTTTTTAAATTACCGTAATGATTATAGTTCAGGGGCAGGAAATGTAGCGACCCCTTACACGTATGGTACAAACAATTCCGGCAGCAGTTTTGATTCACTCTTACACTCCAAATATATTATTCTGTGGGGACAAAATCCTTCAGAAATGATATTTTCAACCCCTTACAGAGAGTATTTGATGCAGGCAAAAAAAAATGGGGCAAAAATTATTGTTATTGATCCTAGATATACAGATACTGCTATAGCGTTCGCGGATGAATGGATTCCCATTCTCCCTACAACAGATAATGCCATGATGGATGCAATGGGTTACGTAATTATAACCGAAAACCTACATGATCAAGAATTCCTAGAATAAATATTGTCTGGGGTTTGATGACAGTCATATGCCAGAGGGTATTCCTAAAGAGGAATCATTAAAGAATTACTTGTTAGGTGTGAAAGATGGTGTCCCTAAAACACCGGAGTGGGCAGAAAAGATTTGTCGTGTGCCTGCCGAAAAAATCAGAGAAATTGCTCGTAACTATGCCAACACAAAGCCTGCAGCACTTATTCAAGGATGGGCAGCACAACGGCAGGCGTTTGGTGAACAGTTTATGAGAGGGGGAGCGCAGCTGGCTTGCTTAACAGGAAATGTCGGTAAGCTAGGTGGTTGGGCTGCAGGAACTGGGTATTGGAGTCGATCGGATATTGTGTATCCCTTTTCGTTTGAGAATCCAGTAAAAGCCTCCATTCCCTGTTTCTTATGGACAAAGGCAGTTGAAAAAGGAATTGAAATGACAGAAAAGGATGGATTAGAAGGTGTTGAACGGCTGACGTCCAACATCAAATGTATCTTTAACATGGCTGGAAATATGTTAATCAATCAACATTCAGATATTAACAAAACCCGTGCATTATTAGAAGATGATAGCAAAGTGGAATTTATTGTTGTAAGTGATCTATTTATGACTCCAAGTGCGAAGTTTGCTGATATTTTATTACCTGGAACCACCTTTTTTGAACGCTGGGATATCGGGGTCCCATGGTGCTTTGGAGATTATGTAGTCCTTGGGGAAAAGACAATCGATCCTTTATATGAATGTCGAGATGAGTATGATGTATTTGCTGAAGTGGCAGATAAGTTAGGGATCAAAGATAAATTCACCGAGGGAAAAACCACCTTTGATCTTGTGAAGGAAAGTGTGGAAAGAACAAAAAAAGAGTTAGATCCAAATTTCCCGAGTTTTGAAGAGTTTAGAGATAAAGGAGTGCATCACTTTAAGTTTGACGAACCACTTGTTGGCTTCAAAGAACAAATTGATGACCTTGAAAAAAAGCCATTTGAAACTCCTTCAGGAAAAATTGAATTATTTTCAAAGGCATTATGGGACATGAATCAGCACGATGAGATTCCTGCCATAGCAAAATATATTCCTTCATGGGAAGGTCCAGAAGATCCATTAACAGAAAAGTATCCTTTACAGCTAATCGGCTGGCATTATAAACGAAGATGTCACTCCACCTATGATAACCAATCATGGCTAGAGGAATCTGCAAAGCAGGAAATGTGGATGAATCCTTTGGATGCGGAGAAACGGGGAATAAAAAACGGAGACCGTGCAAAGGTATTCAATGAGCGAGGGACCTTGGAAATAGATGTAAAGGTTACTCCACGTATAACTCCAGGTGTGATAGGAATTCCGCAAGGGGCATGGTACACACCTGATAAAGATGGATTGGATCAACGGGGTTCATTAAATGTTCTTACATCTCAGAGGCCAACACCACTTGCAAAAGCAAACCCACAACAAACCAACCTTGTTGAAGTGAAGAAAGCATAAGGAGTGAGGGAGTTTGGCTCAATTAGGATTTTATATAAATCAAAGTCTTTGTACGGGGTGTAAAGCCTGTAGTGTCTCCTGTAAGGATAAAAACAATCTTGATGTTGGCATTAACTTCCGAAGAGTATACTCCTATGAAAATGGCACCTTTATACAACAGCAAAGCAAGGGGCTAGTTCAAAACGTACAAGCCTATTATTATTCTATTGCTTGTAATCATTGTACAAATCCAAAGTGCATTCCAAGCTGTCCTACGGGGGCCATTACGAAGAATAAAGAATCTGGAGTTGTTACGATTGATCAAAAGGTTTGTCAAGGTGCTCAATTATGTGTAAAAGCATGCCCATATGGAGCTCCACAATATAATCCAAAAGAATTTAAATCTGATAAATGTGATTTTTGCATGAATCTTCAAGAAAAAGGGGAGGAACCGGTTTGTGTTTCCACTTGTCCGATGAGAGCTATTGAATTTGGACCCGTAGAAAAGCTACGGAAAAAGTATGGAAGTATAAGTCGAATAAAAGGCATGCCAAAAGCGTCAATTACCCATCCAAATATTGTGATTACACCTCACAAGGATGCCAAATTGTAGGTGATAGTATGTCTCTAATCATTCATCTGCTTGAAAGTATGCATAGGGATTTGAAGATAACGGAGAATTGTTCCAGGCTAAGTAATCTTCACTCAACCTGCACTTTTTGTGTAGAGGCATGTAAAAAGGGGGCACTATCTCTTAATCCACAATCTATAGAAATCAATCATGAAGGATGTAACTCCTGTGGAGAGTGTGTGATTGCTTGTCCATTATCAGCAATCGAAGGAATTGTCGATTCAAGAGATTTTTTTAAAGGATCACTACTATATAACGAAAGCTACACCCCAACCGTAAAAGAATTATTAATATATATAAAAAGGGGAGTAAAGAGCATACAGACTCAAAACTTACCACTGAATGAACCGTGGAAAAGGGTACTAACTGAAACAAATAAGGTTCTAGAAGTTGTGGGTGAACCTGTAATAGAGGTAGTACAAAAGGCACAAGAAGAGGAGAAATTTTCGAGAAGGTCCTTTTTTACCTCTTTGCAACGAGAAGGGAAACAGTTAGCAAAAAGTATGGCACCAGCATCTTGGAAACTGGAAGTGAATCAGTGGAAACTCGCAAACTATTACCCTGAATATCAATTTTACACCATCCTGATGGATAGGAAAAAATGTACACTTTGCCAAGCTTGTATTACGTTTTGTACCCAAGAGGTATTCCAAATTATCAATCAAACGCTGCAAATAAACCATCAAAAATGTGTAGGATGTAAGGCATGTAGTGATATTTGTTCGGAGGATGCTATTCACATTAGAACAGAAGTAAAGAAAATAAATGAGGAGTATGTAGGGCTTTATTCAAAAAGTTGTTTAAATTGTGGACAGTCATTTTTTACCTTTCACCCTGAAACCTTGAAATGTCATGTGTGTAAGGATCGAGACCCTTCATGGTTAAGCCCATATCAATAATACAAGGAGAAACGCCAGAATACTCATTTTGGCGTTTTTTATGGTATAAAAAATTCTATTGGGAAGAATACAAACTGATTCTTCAAAAACTAATTATGACAGGAGTTTTCTGAAAACGTTCAAAAACATCCAAAATTTTAATATTTTTGAAAGAAAATGATTGATTTATGGAATCGTTTTCAGTATGATAATAACAAATATACAAGTTGAAGGTGATTTAAGTGTTAACACCAGAACGGCATCGAATTATTCTTCAATTATTAAAAGAAAAAAGCATTGTTAAAATTCAAGAGGTAATGGACCTGACAAAGTCCTCCGAATCAACAATCCGAAGAGATTTTTCTCTGCTAGAAGAACAACGGTTCCTAAAGAGAATCCATGGAGGAGCGTCAAGATTACAAGGCAAGCTTCAAGAGCCAAGCATGATTGAGAAATCTTCCAAAAACCTTCAAGAAAAACGACAGATTGCAAAATATGCAGCTGGGTTAGTCGAAGAAGGGGACACTATTTATTTGGATGCAGGAACAACAGTAATGGAAATGATTGAATTTTTACCTAATAAAAATATTGTCGTTGTAACAAACGGACTAATGCACTTATCACCGTTACTTAATAAAGGGATCTCTACTTACTTGATTGGTGGACTAATAAAGCCGAATACCAATGCTTTCATTGGAAGAGGTGCTTTAGCGAGTCTCGATCTCTATCGTTTTGATAAATGCTTTATGGGGATAAATGGTATTCACCCACAGCTTGGCTTTACCACTCCTGACCAAGAAGAGGCAATGGTTAAGCAAAAGGCAATATCACTTTCAAGAGAGGCCTATATATTAGCAGATAATACAAAGTTCGCTGAAATATCGTTTGCAAAAATTGCTGATATACATGAAGCAGCCATTATTACCAATGATTTAGAAGATGAAACTCAGGAGCAATATCGAAATAAAACATCAATAAAGGTAGTGACAGCATGATTTACACATTAACTTTAAATCCATCAGTTGACTATATTGTTCAACTTGAAAGTTTTCAACTAGGTGAATTGAACCGTACAGTAAGTGAAGCTAAGTTTCCAGGTGGGAAAGGGATAAATGTTTCTAGGGTTTTAAAACAATTTGGTACTAAAAGTAAAGCACTTGGTTTTATTGGTGGATTTACTGGTACCTACATTGACCAATTTCTTCGAAGAGAAGAAATAGAAACGGATTTTGTTGAGGTGTCAGAAGATACTCGAATTAATATGAAGCTAAAAACAGGAAAAGAATC
Source organism: Bacillus sp. SLBN-46 (assembly GCF_031453555.1). GTDB lineage: Bacteria > Bacillota > Bacilli > Bacillales > Cytobacillaceae > Neobacillus. The sequence goes on from NZ_JAVIZM010000001.1 coordinate 2,356,189, forward strand.
AGAAATTAATGCAAAAGGACCAAACATATCAAAAGATGCTTTCGAACTTTTAAAATCCCAGATTGAAAAGTTGGATTCGAAAGATTTGTTGGTATTGGCTGGAAGCATCCCTGCCTCCTTACCAAAAACCACATATGAAGAAATAGTTAAAATCTGTAAAGAAAATGGGGCTCAATTTGTTGTTGATGCGGAAGGAGATCTTTTGAAAAAAGTCCTATCCTATCGACCATTCTTAATTAAACCTAATCACCACGAGTTAGGTGAACTGTTTAATACAGTGATTTCCAGCGTGGAGGAAGTCGTGCCCTATGGACAAAAACTGGTAGATTTGGGTGCAAAGAATGTAATTGTTTCTCTTGCAGGAGATGGAGCAGTTTTAATCAATAAGGATACTGTTTTATTTGCAGAGGTACCAAAAGGGATTGTGAAGAACTCAGTTGGTGCCGGGGATTCCATGGTGGCAGGATTTTTAGCTGCCTATCAATCTACTTCAAATATTGAAGAGGCATTTCGCTATAGTGTTGCTTCAGGAAGTGCAACCGCATTTTCATTAGGACTTTGTACAAAAGAAATAGTTGAAGAGCTGCTTCCACAAGTTTGTATAAGAGAGATAAAGTAGGGGGAGGGTAAATATGATGAAAATTACAGAATTATTATCAAAAAATACGATTCTATTAAATATTGAAGGGAATCAAAAAGAAGAAACGATTAACCAGCTTGTTGATGTTTTATTAAAAGCAGATAAAATATCAGACGCTTCAGAATTTAAAGCAGCTATTCTAAAACGCGAAGAACAAAGCACCACCGGAATTGGTGATGGAATTGCCATTCCGCATGCCAAAACTAAAGTTGTGAAGGAAGCCGCTATTGTATTTGGTAAATCGGCTTCTGGTGTTAATTATGAATCACTTGATGGGAAGCCTGCACATTTATTCTTTATGATTGCTGCCCCTGAAGGTGCAAATAATACACATTTAGAAGCATTAGCAAAGCTTTCTGGATTATTAATGAAAGCTGAAGTGCGTTACGAACTTTTAAAGGCAACGACACCGGAAGAAATTATTGAAACAATTAATAGATATGATAAAGAGGATAAAGAAGAAAAGAAAGAAGCAAACACCCCTAATAATAAGAACTTCATTGTAGCTGTTACGGGGTGCCCAACAGGGATTGCCCATACGTATATGGCCGCAGATTCATTAAAAGCAAAAGCGGCTGAAATGGGTGTAGATATTAAAGTAGAGACCAATGGTTCAGGCGGAGCAAAAAATGTCCTTACTAGTGAGGACATTAAACAGGCTACTGCTGTCATTATTGCTGCAGATATCAATGTAGAAATGGAACGTTTTAAAGGTAAGCACGTTATACAAGCAGCTGTTGCTGAGGGGATCCGTCGTCCACAGCAATTAATTGATCAGGCATTAAAACAAGATGCACCTATTTATCATGGAAATGGGAATAAAAGTAATCAAGAATCTGAGAAAAAAGGTTCACGTTCTGGATTTTACAAGCACCTAATGAACGGTGTTTCTAATATGCTGCCATTTGTTGTGGGTGGTGGGATTCTAATTGCCATCTGCTTCATGTTTGGGTATAACTCATTTAAGCCGGATGATCCATCATATAACCAGATTTCTGAGGCATTAATGACCATTGGTGGAGGGAATGCTTTCGGGCTAATAGTTCCAGTCCTTGCAGGATTTATTGCACTTAGCATAGCTGATCGTCCAGGCTTTGCTCCTGGTATGGTTGGCGGAATGATGGCAGCAAGTGGCGGAGCGGGTTTTCTAGGCGGCTTAGTAGCCGGTTTTCTAGCAGGCTATGTCGTACTTCTTCTTAAGAAAATATTTGCGGGGCTTCCGCGTTCATTGGAAGGCATAAAAAGTATTCTGCTTTACCCGCTATTTGGTATTGCGATTACAGGGTTTATCATGCTATATGTCGTAAATAAACCAGTTGCATGGTTAAATGGAACGATTGCAGATTGGTTAACAGGTCTGGGAACAGGAAATGCAGTTTTATTAGGAATTGTACTAGGTCTTATGATGTCCTTTGATATGGGAGGCCCAGTAAATAAAGCAGCATATGTTTTTGGAACTGGTTTATTGGCAAGTGGTGTTTATGGGCCAATGGCAGCAATAATGGCTGCTGGAATGGTACCACCACTAGCGATTGCCATTGCAACGACCTTATTTAAAAATAAATTTAATGACCAAGATAGAGATGCTGGAAAAGCATGCTATGTTATGGGATTATCTTTCATTACAGAAGGAGCTATTCCATTTGCAGCGGCTGATCCGCTTCGTGTCATCCCCTCAGTAATGGCTGGTTCAGCCATTGCAGGTGCACTTTCAATGGCATTTGGAATAGGACTACGTGCACCACACGGCGGAATATTCGTTGTCCCATTGGTTGAAGGTGGAGCACTGCTTTATGCACTTGCTATTTTTATTGGCTCAATTGTAGCAGCATTATTAATCGGTTTCCTTAAGAAACCAATTAAATAACTTTAAAAGAAGGCGGACTCTCATATTGAGTCCGCTTCTTTGTTATAGTATAAGAAAGCATAAACTTCGACTTTGAGAATTGTCCAGCTCCAACGCCTAGCCCCTCGGGTCAAATAACCTTCTGCAATAAAAGTCAAAGAGCGACTTTTCTTGCAGAAGAACATTTGCCTGTCGGGGCTGACCAAGGCGTTTCCGCTTTTCTTATCAACTATGCGCTTCTGATTGGGGTTTAATGAACATTAGAGCAACAATTGCAGCCAAAATACTTAAGCTGCTTAATAATATAAATATCCAATGACTTGATTGCTTTAACAATAACGCAATAATTGGGGGACCAGCAGCGACTCCAATAAATCTCATCGAACTGTAAATAGAGGAAATCGTACCCCGTTCTTCTTTTTCAATTCCTTCAGTAATTAGAGCATCGAGACAAGGGAGACTGATTCCAATTCCTATTCCACTTATTAAGAACATCGAGAGCATATACCATAGGTTTATTGAAAACCATAGCGCTGCAATGGATAATGCTGCAGCTAAGATCCCGATAAAGGTCAGCCATTTCATTAAGACTTTATTCTTTTTAATTACCTTTCCACTAATAAACGATGACAAACAAAGAGCCCCAAGGGGCAAGGCTAAAAAAAAGCCCTTTTTAATATCCTTAATGTCATACTCCTTTTCAAAGACCTCTGAGAGATAAAATAAGATCCCGAAAAGAACGAGCATAAGGATGCCTCCAATAAAAAAGATGGCATAAAGCCAACGGCCTTTCTCGGTAAAGGTTTTCTTAACATTGATAAAGAATTGTTTGAAGGGTATCGGTTTCTCTGTAGTTTTAGGACATTTAACCAGTAAGAACATCATAATAACAGATATAGCACAAAATACTGGGATGGAGAAGAAAGGGAGAAACCAAATAAAACCAGCAAGAAACGCTCCTAAAATGGGACTAAGTACCTTGCCGAAGGTATTAGCGGTTTCAATTAGTCCTAAACAACTACTCACATCATCCTCGTTTTTAAACATATCTCCGACAAGAGGAAGGACAATTGGTGCTGCTCCGGCTGCTCCAGCCCCTTGAAGTGCACGGCCAAGTAAAATTAACCAATAGGCAGAATCTAATTTCCAAGCAGCCCAACCGGAGATAATGCCGCCTATTCCCGCAATAATAAGGCTCGGTATGATAACTTTTTTTCTTCCAATATGATCAGATAAATAACCTGCAACAGGAATTAAAAAAATAGCCACAATAGAATAAACCGTAATAATCATACTTGTTTGGAAGGACGAAATCGATAACTTTTTTTCCATTGAAGGTAATACAGGAATCAACATTGAATTTCCTAAGGTCATAACCAAAGGAATAGACGACAATGAGATGATTGCCCACTTTTGGTTTGATACCTCACTGGATCCCTTTTTTCCAGCTGCTGCTTTCTTCTTTTCAGCTGTTGGGTCTTGGCATAAATGTTCAATATGTTCCATTTATCATCTATCCCGCCTTAAATTATTTTCTACAGTTAATATTCTCATTTTTAAATTAAAAAAACTCGAAACTAAAATCCTTTTAATGGAAAGTTAATTAAGCGAAGATATTTTATATTTTGAAAATTTTTTTAATAATATCCTTGACATTAGATGGGGATGTATAATAACATAATAAACAACAAAATGAATGAAGGGCATTGACGAAGAGTAGTAACTTTTACGGATTCTTTAGAGAGCTGATGGTTGGTGCAAATCAGCGTAGACGTATAAGTGAATGGACTTCTGAGCCTCCAAACCGAACCCCTATATGGGTAGTAGGCTTTGGCGAAAATCTCGTCGTTACAAGAGACAGATATTCAGGCATCTGCTTCGATATCGGTAAAGTGAGCTAAATTTTTAGCTAATGAAGGTGGCACCACGGGTCTCCCGTCCTTTTTGGATGGGGGGCCTTTTTGTATTCAAAAAATTAAATAATGTAAATCGTTGAACAAGAGGAGTACACATGTTTTATTCTTTTCAGAGAGTCGGGGTAGGTGAGAGCCCGATAAGAATGGATTTGTGGAATGGACTTGTAAGAGACATCTTGAATAATAAAGTAGGGATGTACGGAGTTCCACCGTTAAAAGGATAGGGTATCGAATTCATTTTCTGTACCTGAAAAGAGGAAGTGGATTAGTATTTCTACTTCAAAAGGAGGTGGCACCGCGATCAAAGAATCGCCCTCTATATGCGTAATTCGTTACGCATATAGAGGGCGATTTTTTATTTTTTTGGAAAGGGGTTCATTATGAAAACAAAAACAAGTCTTATTATAAATGAAATAAAGGGTGACACCCTTACACCAATCTCAATATTACAAAAAATAAGAGGTGACAAGAAATTCTTATTAGAAAGTTCCCTTAAATACAATGACACGGGGCGGTACTCGTTTATTGGTGTAGATCCAGCCTACGAACTTGTTTCCAGGGGTAAACATAATGAGATTATCAAACGGAATGGCGAAAAAGAGATATTAAGCGGAAACCCGCTAGAGGTGTTAAAAGAGCTAATCCCGGTACAGAACTCCGAGGAATTTCCCTTCCCATTTATTGGAGGAGCTATAGGTTTTGTAGGGTATGACATCATCAGACAGTTCGAAATAATTGGTGAAGAATACCGGAACGGAATGGAAATGCCGGATGTTCATTTGATGTTTTATGAAGAGGTCATCGTCTTTGATCATTTAGAAGAAAAGGTATTGATTTGCGGATTTCCACTTTCTTCTGACAGTGACAAAGAAGCGATAAAAAATAGGATGAAACAAAGAATTACAGAAATAAAACAACCTACCTTTTATCACGAGGAGGAGCCCTATCATTTATCGGAATATGTTTCAGAAACTTCAAAAGAGGATTTTATTAACAATATCAAGGTTGCAAAGGAACATATTCTTGACGGTGATATCTTCCAGATCGTACTTTCAAGACGTATGAAGTCTACCTTTAGCGGAAATCCATTGTCTCTTTACCGCAAACATCGTTCCCATAATCCAACACCATATATGTTCTATATCGAATTTGACGGATATACGGTTATTGGGTCATCACCCGAAAGCTTAATTAAAACAAATGGCAGGATAGTAATCTCCAATCCAATTGCAGGAACAAAAAAACGGGGAGAAGATCCTGAAGAAGATCAATTGATTGCTATGGAATTGCAGCAGGATGAAAAAGAGCTTGCTGAACATAAGATGCTTGTGGATCTTGGGAGAAATGATCTAGGGAAAGTTTGTGAATTTGGGACCGTCCATGTTAACAAGTATATGGCAGTTGAAAAATATCGTCATGTGATGCATCTAGTGTCAGAAGTGAGCGGTAGCCTTCTTCAAGATAAATCAGCCATTGATGCACTTGCTGCATGCCTTCCTGCTGGTACTGTTTCAGGTGCTCCTAAGGTTAGGGCGATGGAAATAATAAACAAATTGGAAAAATCAAAACGAGGCTTGTACTCTGGAGCAGTTGGTTATTTATCTGCAAATGGAAACATGGATTTTGCACTAGCTATCCGAACATTGATCTTAAAAGATGGTAATGCCTATATCCAAGCAGGTGCGGGGATTGTTTTTGATTCAGATCCAGAGTCTGAGTACCAAGAGACATTAAATAAATTAAATTCCTTCCTGGAGGGTGAAAAATGATCTTATTGATTGATAACTTCGATTCATTCACTTTTAACCTTTATCAGTATTTAGGTGAACTAGGGGAAGAATTGGTTGTTTATAGAAATAATCAGCTAACTACAGCACAAATTGTAGATTTAAACCCTAAAGCAATTATACTTTCTCCTGGTCCTGGAAAGCCGGAGGATGCAGGAATATGTATGGATGTGGTCCGAGAATTTTTTAATAAGATTCCAATTCTCGGAATCTGTCTCGGACACCAAGCCATTGGCGCAGCATTCGGAAGTGTAATTCAGAGGGCAGAAATAATAAAACATGGGAAAACATCACTGGTTACACATAATGACTGTGAACTATTTTCCGATCTTCCCGACCACTTCGAAGTCATGCGTTACCATTCCTTAATCGTGGAGGAGGTCAGTCTTCCTGAACAGCTTGAATGTATCGCGCATTCCAACGATGACCAGGTAGTAATGGCTATAAAACATAAACAATATCCTGTTTACGGACTGCAATTTCATCCAGAGTCAATTGGAACACCAACAGGAAAACAAATATTAAATAACTTCTTACTTGAAGTAGAAAGGATGAGCGGAAATGAAAAAGTACTTACTCCAGTTAGCTGAAAGGGAGTCATTCTCTGAAACCCAAATGCAAGAAGCCGTTGATTTTATTTTAGGAGAAGAAGTTTCTGAATCAGAAATTGCAGCCTTTTTAATGGGCTTGAAATCTAAAGGAGAAACAGTGGAAGAAATAACAGGTATTGTAAAAGCGATGAAAGCAAACACAGTGACATTTAAGAAGAAATTCTCAGGTGTTTTAGATAATTGTGGTACAGGTGGAGATGGTTCCTCGAGCTTCAATATCAGTACTACCTCTGCTTTTGTTATTGCTAGTGCTGGCATTCCGGTTGCTAAACATGGGAATAGAAGTGTTTCCAGCAAGACAGGAAGTGCGGATGTACTTGAGTACTTAGGGATTAATTTAAATTTATCACCAGAAAGAACCGAAGATATTCTTCATGAAATTGGAGTATCCTTTTTGTTTGCTCCGAATGTCCATCCCAAATTGAAAAAAGTTATGACAGTTAGAAAACAATTGAAAATCCCAACTGTTTTCAATTTTATTGGACCACTGACTAATCCAATGGAATTAGATTACCAATTGCTCGGTGTGTACAGAAGAGATTTACTTCCGGTATTTGCAGAAGTCTTGAATAAACTAGGTCGCAAACGTGCAACGGTAATAAATGGAGCTGGATTTATGGACGAAGCTTCACTTCAAGGGGAGAACTACATCACGGTCCTAGAGGACGGCATCATTACCAATCGGTCATTTTCCCCTGAAGAGGTTAATCTTCCTCGATATGATAACAGCTGTATAAAGGGTGGAGATTCGAAGGAGAATGCTGAACTATTAATCAACGTTTTAAAAGGTGAGAAAGGTGCCCACCGTGATACTGTACTTCTTAATTCAGGAATTGGAATCTATACAGCTGGTAAAGCAACAACCATTCATAATGGAATTGAAATAGCTAGAGAAATGATTGATTCCGGCGCTGCGTTTGAAAAGCTAAAAAAGCTGATTGAAAGAACTCAAGCAGTAGGACAGAAGGAGGCGATATAAGTGGGGACCATCTTAGATAAAATTATTGAACAGAAAAAGAGAGAGGTTCTCCTTCTCCGTGAAGGAAATCGTCCTTTACACACTAAAATACATCCCCATAGGTCTCTTATTAAAAAATTGCAAACAGCACATGAAATTTCAATAATTGCAGAATTCAAACGTGCATCACCTTCTAAAGGGGTGATTAATAATACTACTCTCCCTGCTGAACAGGCAAGATTATATGAAGAGTATGGGGCGTCTGCCATTTCTGTTTTAACAGATCATACGTTTTTTAAAGGGTCATTCACTGATTTATCGACGGTACGCGATACAGTGAATCTGCCGATTTTATGTAAAGACTTTATTATTGATCCTATACAAATTGAATTTGCTGCAGCCAATGGAGCTGATATTATCTTGTTAATTGTTGCTGCATTAGATGAAAAAAGGCTAGTTGAGCTTTATGAATATGCTAAAGGATTAGGATTAGAGGTATTGGTAGAGGTTCATAATCAAGTTGAGCTAGAAAAAGCACTTAAAACGGGTGCAAAGCTAATTGGAATAAATAATCGAGATTTAAAGACTTTTCAAGTCTCCCTAGAGGTGACCGAAAAGATGGCATCTGCTGTTAAAAGCTCTGGAGCCTTTCTCATAAGTGAAAGTGGAATCTTCCATCAAGAGGATGTTGAGAGAGTTAGAGATTCAGGAGCAAACGGCATCTTAGTGGGTGAGGCGTTAATGAAAAGTCCGGATGTGAAACAATCATTTTTAAGCTTCCGTTTGCCCTTATCAAAAGAGGTAGGAAGATGAAAGTTAAAATTTGCGGGATAACTGATGAATTAACAGGAATGGCTGCTGTCCAATTTGGAGCAGATGCAATAGGGCTCGTATTTGCTGAAAGTAAAAGAAGGATCCCAGTAGAAAGGGCAAAAGAAATTGTATTGCAACTACCGGAACAAGTTTATAAGGTAGGTGTTTTTGTAAATGAAACAAAAGAGCAAATAGAAAAAATAGCTGCCTCTGTGGGACTTACTCATATCCAATTACATGGTGACGAAACAGCTGCTTTTTCTAAATCACTATCCTTACCTGTTATTAAAGGATTTAGTTTTCAAGACAACGATAGTTTGGGAGATATGGCTAATTTTCCAAGTGACTATATTTTAATCGACAGTCCTAAAGGTAAATATAGAGGTGGAAATGGAACTACATTTGAATGGGAAAAAGTGAATCAAAAATTAATTGAGGGAAAAAAAGTAATCCTAGCGGGTGGGCTGAATATCGAAAATGTAGAACAGGCAATCCACATTATCAAACCGTTTATGGTAGATGTAAGTTCTGGAGTAGAAACGAATGGAATGAAGGATCTGGATAAAATTAAAGCCTTTATTGAAAAGGTCAAAGGTAGCTTAACGGGAGGGAAACAAAATGAACACATATACATTACCGAATGAAAAAGGACATTATGGGAAATTTGGAGGAAGATTTGTTCCTGAAACACTCATGAAAGCAGTGATTGAACTTGATGAAGCTTATAAAAAGGCAAAAAATGATCCGAGTTTCCAAGAAGAGATTAATCGATTATTAAAGGACTATGTCGGAAGAGAAACCCCTTTATATTTTGCAGAAAACCTTACAAAATATGCTGGTGGAGCAAAAATTTACTTAAAAAGAGAAGATTTAAACCATACAGGTGCACATAAAATTAATAACGCTATTGGTCAAGCATTGCTAGCTGTACGTATGGGAAAAAGAAAAATTGTGGCTGAAACGGGAGCAGGCCAGCATGGTGTAGCAACGGCTACTGTTTGTGCCCTATTAAACCTTGATTGCATTATCTTCATGGGGGAGGAAGATATCAAAAGGCAGGCATTAAATGTATTTAGGATGGAATTACTCGGTGCAAAGGTTGTTAGTGTTACATCAGGTAGTGCTACATTGAAGGATGCCGTTAATGAGGCCCTAAGATACTGGGTAGCAAATGTTGATGATACTCATTATTTATTAGGATCAGTTATGGGGCCACATCCATTTCCTCAGATGGTAAGAGACTTCCAGAGTGTTATTGGTAAAGAGACCAAGGTGCAATTTTTACAAGCCCAGGGTGTCCTTCCGGATGCTGTGGTAGCATGTATCGGCGGAGGAAGTAATGCAGCCGGGATGTTCTATCCATTTATAGAGGATGAAAGGGTCAGTCTCTATGGAGTAGAAGCAGCAGGACAGGGTGTGGATACAGAATATCACGCAGCTTCTTTAACGAAGGGAAAACCAGGAGTTTTACATGGTGCATTAATGTATTTACTGCAGGATCAAGATGGTCAAATTCAAGAAGCGCATTCGATTTCGGCTGGTCTTGATTATCCAGGTGTTGGACCAGAGCACAGCTATTTAAAGGATATCGGTCGAGCAAACTATCATTCTATTACCGATAATGAAGCACTTGATGCTTTTCGTCTTCTATCGAAGCTAGAAGGAATTATTCCAGCTTTAGAAAGTTCACATGCAGTTGCCTTTGCTGTAAAACTTGCCGCTGAAATGCAAGATACACAAAACATTGTCGTTTGTTTATCAGGACGTGGAGATAAAGATGTAGATACTGTGAAAACTAGGCTTGAAGGGGAGAAATAAAATGAATCGTTTACAACATACCTTTTCTTTATTAAAGACAAATAAGAGAAAGGCTTTCGTTCCCTACATAATGGCTGGGGATGGAGGATTAGATAATTTAGTTAATCGGATGGTATTATTAGAGAAATTCGGTGCAACGGCAATAGAACTAGGTGTACCATTTTCAGATCCAGTGGCTGACGGGCCAACCATTCAACGTGCTGGGATAAGAGCTCTTGAAAATGGGACCACTTTAAAAGGAATCATTTCAGAAGTGGCAAAAGCACGGAGGTTTGTATCTATACCTATTATTCTTATGACCTACCTTAATCCAATATATTCTTTTGGGATAGAGGCTTTTGTTAAAGAGATAAGTGATGCAGGTGTCGATGGTTGTATTATTCCAGACCTTCCTATTGAAGAGGAGGACATGATTGCACCAAATCTAGAGAATGTTGATGTGGAATTAATTCGCTTAGTCACTCCAACCACTCCTAGGGAGCGAATCAAATTAATATCCAGTAAGGGTAATGGATTTTTATATGCAGTAACTGTAAAGGGAATAACGGGGGTTAGAAATGAATATGATGCTGAATTGTATCAATTTCTAAACTCGGTACAAGAGATAAGTCTAATACCGGTGCTTGCTGGTTTTGGAATTTCCAGTGAAGAGCAAATTAATGAGTTAACCAAACACTGTGATGGGGTAATCGTAGGGAGTAAAATAGTGGATTTATTTGAGACAAACAATCTGGACGAGATGGAAGGGTTGATGTCCAGCTTTAAACAAAAATCGAAAATAATTTAAGTAAAAAAGAGGCTGACTCAAAAGCAAAGGTGTCTGACCCCACAATTCAATATCTAGTTAAAACCTAGTGAAATCTAGTCTGGATATTGTTTTTTTAGTGGTGTCAGACCCCTTATGAGTCAGCCTCTTTTTTGTACGTGTCATTTGTTACAGCCGAAAGAAGCTATATTTACTATAATTTGGTTGATGATTTTATCTTGAAAGTCAGCCTTATTATAAGGATGGGGAAATAATGAAGGCTTATGAAACGGTCATGTTTATTCATCCAGATAAGAATCCCATATCATTAATTGCTACTCAAGAGGGCATAAGTGGAATTTCTTATCAGGTACGTGTTAATTTTGAAAAAAAAAGATTTGCTTCATTAGAATGGAAATCCAATAGGTATGGTCAGCCATTTTCAAATATTAATTTGGCTAAACCAGGGAGTTTAGATGTGTTCAAAAGAGAAATTTATTCGATGAATTTATGGGATTGGAAACCTTGTTATCAAAAAGAGACAGGTATTATTCTCGGAGGAACGTACTGGTCCGTTAAATTAAAAACAAAAGGAAAGGTTTATGAAAGTGAAGGGACAGAATACTATCCTCCTAATTGGGATAAGTTCTGTCAGGAAGTTGAAAAGTTAACAGGTACACCATTTCGCTAATTGAAGATGGAATGATACGATAGGCATATTCTACTTCTTGATAGTGATATCTAACTCCTATATAATATAGTTATACGTATTATGAAATCTTTCTTAGAATACGTAATTTATTCGTTCGATAGGTCTTGTTATGTTTGAAACTTCCCGTTGTGGAAGTTTTGTTTGTTTCTAAACAAATATTTTATGGGGATGACCCATTTTCTGTAGGAGTGCAATATAGATGAAAGAAATTACTGTTGAAAATCTTTTTACGCTAAAATCCCCAATTATTATTGATATACGTTCGCCGATTGAGTTTAAAGACGGTGCGATACCTGGAGCAATTAATGTCCCATTATTTTCAGATGAAGAGCGGCATGAGATTGGTATTATCTACAAGCATGAAGGTCAGGCTGCAGCAAAGTGGAGAGCAATGGAACTCATCTCACCTAAAATCCCCAAATTGTTACATACCATTAAAGACCATCATACCAATGGGGAATTAGTCATCCATTGTTGGCGTGGTGGGATGCGAAGTAATGCAGTTGTGACTTTCCTGGAATTTGCGGGGATATATGCGTGGCGGTTAATCGGTGGGTATAAAGCATATAGACACCATATACTTGAAAAAATACCGACAATCATTCCCCAAAATGCAGTAGTAATCCATGGAATGACAGGTGTAGGAAAAACAGAGGTGCTAAAGCTTCTGAAACAAAGGAGTTATCCAATCTTAGATCTTGAAGAGATGGCTGGGCATCGTGGGTCAATTTTTGGCACCATTGGTCTAGGTGAGGGTCATAACCAAAAAACTTTTGACTCGCTCTTATTTAAAGGGCTTCAGGAAATACAAGGATCAAATTATTTTCTTGTTGAGGCCGAAAGTAAACGAATTGGAAAAGCTGTTCAACCTGAGGAGCTAATGGATATCAAATTTAAGGGGATAAATATTTATATTCATTCTCCTCTTGAACAAAGAGTGCAGCAACTAATTTCCGAATATGTACTGCCATATGAGAATGAACCATGGTATGAGAGTAAAATATCAAGTAATATAGAGAAGGTATTAAAACGAGTCAGGGATTTGGAAGTAAGAAGCAAACTATTAGGCTATTTAGATGAAAAAAACTATCACGAATTAATTCAAATCCTACTGGAACATTATTACGACCCTCGTTATGATCATGCAAGACAAGAATACGAAGGAGAATTCTACGATATTTTTGCCGATAACCCGGTTGATGCAGCCGAAAAAGTTGAAAAAAAGCTTACTGACCTATCCTTTCGAGCACAAATCGAAACAAATAAATTCATGTAATACTTAAAACTCGGCTAAGAAGAGGCGGACTCAGAAAATGAGTCTGCCTTTTCTTTATCATATACTTTCTAAGAAAATTCTAATCTCCCTCTCATCATGGTCTCCTTTCAAAAAGGTAAAATGTTTTTATTAATCCTTTTAATCCACCTACTTCTTCCCTACCAATTATTCCATGTGTATGTTTCAAAATGTATAGTAAGGAGGAATGTAACATGTTATGGGTTAGACTAATTATGGTTGGATTTTTCTCTTTAACAGCACTTTCTCTCATGTCATATCAATCAGTTGAAATTCTTCATGCATTTATTGATTTTTTTAAAGACAAACATCAGTTAAAATAGTAATCAAAAATGAATTGAGCGTGGATGTATGCAAAATATACTAATTATTGAAGATGAAAAGAATTTAGCTAGATTTATTGAGCTTGAACTGAATCATGATGGTTACAACACCACCGTTTCAGCAAATGGACGAAGTGGATTAGAATTGGCTCTCTCAAAAACTTGGGATGCCATTCTACTCGATTTAATGCTTCCAGAATTAAATGGAATGGAGGTGTGCCGTAGAATTAGACAGGCGAATAAAACGATTCCCATCATTATGATAACGGCAAGAGACAGTGTACTTGATCGTGTTTCTGGATTAGATAGTGGGGCAGATGATTATATAGTTAAGCCATTTGCTATTGAAGAATTATTGGCGAGATTAAGGTCCTTGTTTCGAAGAATAGAGGCAATCAATTCAAATGAATTAACAACGCTCACCTTTAAGGATTTAGAAGTAGAACTTGAATCATGTATTGTAAAAAAAGCAGGAAAAATAATTGGTCTTACTAAGCGAGAGTTTGACTTATTAATTATTTTTATGAGTAATATTAACATTGTATTAACAAGAGAAGTCCTATTAAATAAAGTCTGGGGTTACAGTACTGGTGTAGAAACCAACGTTGTAGATGTATATGTCCGATATTTAAGAAACAAAATAGATGATCAAGTTAATGGAAGCTACATTCATACAGTACGCGGTACAGGATATGTAATGAGATGATTAAGAAAATAACACGAATATTTAATAGATTGCCATGGCAAACCAAATTGGTGCTAAGTGGTTCATCAGCCATTTTTCTGACGTTCTTCTTGTTTAGTTTTTTAGAATATCATACTGTTTCGAAATGGATGATGAATCGTGAGGAAATGGCTATTAATCGAACGATTAAGGATATTGCCACCTTTTATAAAGCAAGGGCGGAAACGTTAAACCGTACTGATATAATTGATAGTGATGACTTTTTAAGGAACATGAATGACAAAGACCAATTAATTCGAGTCTATGACAATAAGGGGAATATTCTAGTATCTGATAAAAACGGTAACTTTCCTGTACTGGAGCCTGTTCCGACGAGGGTTAGTACAACCGATAGGATTTCAATTGAGGGAAAAGAGGCTATTGTAGCAAGATACCCAATCAATGGAGACAAATTTAAAGGGACACTAGAGGTTGTCCGTCATTTAAATAACTATCATAAAATGATGAGCAATCTCTTTTGGGTAATGACTATCTTTGGAATCGCAGCAATCCTATTTAGTGCTATTAGCGGCCTAATCCTTGCTAAACAGTTGCTCCGGCCTGTTAGACGGTTAGCAAGAGGAATGAAAAAAATAAAGGAAGATGGCTTTCAGGGAAGAGTAGAGGTCTATAAACAAAAGGATGATTTAACTGAACTTACAAATGTGTTTAATGAAATGATGGACGAAATTGAAAAATCCTTCCAGGCCCAAAAACAATTTGTAGAGGATGCTTCTCATGAACTAAGGACACCTGTTTCTATTCTGGAGGGCCACCTTTCCTTATTAAATCGGTGGGGAAAAAAGGATCCTGTTATTTTAGAAGAATCATTAGATGCTTCATTACAAGAACTATCAAGATTAAAAAAGTTAATTAACGACCTCTTAGTGTTAACACGTGCAGAAAACCAAAGAGTTGTAACTGCTGAGAAATCAGATATTGTTGACCTTGTTCTAAAAATAATTAGTAAACTTGAAATCATTCATCCGGATTATCAGTTTGAAATTAAAATGGAAAAGCATTTACCAATGATTTCTATTGCAGAACATCATTTTGAACAAATATTAATTATTTTATTAGATAATTCAATAAAGTACTCGAATGGGAATAAAATAATCTCTATTTCTGCAGTCCGAGAAGAGGGGGATGTGATTGTCTCTGTTTCAGATCAAGGGATTGGGATTGCTAATGAGGATATCCCAGACGTGTTTAACCGTTTTTATCGAGTAGATAAAGCACGTGTTCGTGAAAACGGTGGTACGGGTTTAGGCCTTTCTATTGCTAAGCAGCTAGTAATAAAATACAATGGGTCAATATTAATTGAAAGTAAAGAAGGTATTGGAACAAAAGTGAGTATTTCTATACCAATCGTCGCTAATAAAGGGGAATCTTGATACCAAGGATAAAAATGAAAAAAAACCGCTGAAATATGTTTCAGCGGTCTTTCAATGTTAGAAAGCTAACGTTTCTTAATCGGCCTTAGTCCACGACGTTGAATCTCATCTTTTAGAATCTTAATCCATTCCTTTTCCTTACCTGACTTTAATGCATCCCGATACGAAACAACCAATTGCTCGTTACTCATAATTTTCAAGTTAAGAAGTCCTCCTTGGAATGTGGATTGAATATTCAGTTTTTATTATTGTAATGGTTTTCATCCACTTTGAGAACCCTTATTTATCATTTTTTTTAAGGTTCACAAACTTGTAAAAAAAGGAAAAATATATTTTAAAAATATTGAATATTCTCATAAATATGGTAACATACTTTTGAAAGCGTTTTAATTTGTCGCTTGGTTTACTTGTATTGAGGGGGATGAAAAAATGACAGCTTTATTAAATTGTACTATTGGAAAATTATTAGAAGAAAAAGCAGAATTACATCCAGACCA
Source organism: Bacillus sp. SLBN-46 (assembly GCF_031453555.1). Taxonomy (GTDB): domain Bacteria; phylum Bacillota; class Bacilli; order Bacillales; family Cytobacillaceae; genus Neobacillus. The sequence continues at coordinate 2,372,267 of NZ_JAVIZM010000001.1, forward strand.
TACAGCAGTAATCTATTCAGATCGAAATTTAAGATGGACCTATCGTGAATTTGACAGTATTTGCAGAAAAGCGGCTAAGGGCTTTATGAAGCTTGGTATAGATAAAGGGGAACAATTAGCAGCGTGGTCGAGTAACACTCCTGAATGGCTTGTAACCCAATTTGCTACAGGTAAAATGGGGGCTGTTTTGGTTACTGTGAATACCAACTATCGTACAGCTGAACTCGAGTATTTATTAAAACAATCTGATTCTACTACCATTCTTTTAATGGATATTTGGAAGGATTCATCTTATATAGATATGATTTACGAAATTGTTCCTGAATTGAAGAACGCAGAACCTGGGAAGGTGAATAGTAGCAGACTTCCTTTTTTAAAGAATGTAATTGTTCTTGGTGATAAGAAGTATCCAGGTACCTTTTCCTGGGAGGATATCATGCTACTGGGTGAAGAGGTCACCGATGAAGAATTAAACCGACGGATGGACTCCCTAGAGCCTGATGATGTGATTAATATGCAGTATACCTCTGGGACTACTGGATTTCCAAAAGGTGTTATGCTCACACATTACAACATCGTCAATAACGGATTTAATATTGCTAATTGCATGAAACTGACTGTTGAAGACAGGCTTTGTATCCCTGTCCCATTTTTTCATTGCTTTGGTTGTGTCCTTGGTACGATGGCATGTGTTTCTGTCGGTGCAACAATGGTTCCAGTTCAAGATTTTAATCCGAAAAAAGTGCTTCAAACGGTTCAAGATGAAAAGTGTACCGGCCTCCATGGTGTGCCAACGATGTTTATTGCAGAACTGAATGAGCCAGATTTTGATAATTATGACCTATCAACGTTGCGAACAGGTATTATGGCAGGATCCAACTGTCCGATTGAGGTAATGAAGGCTGTCATTGAAAAAATGGGCGTTAGAGAAATAACGATTGCCTATGGACAAACAGAATCTTCACCTGTTATTACCCAAACCAGGACTGACGATCCAATAGAATTACGAGTCGAATCAGTTGGGAAAGCACTTCCAAACGTTGAGGTGAAAATTGTTAAACCTGGATCAAACCAAGAAGTGGAACGAGGTGTGCAGGGGGAACTATGCACAAGAGGTTACCATGTAATGAAGGGATATTATAAAAATTCAGCAGCAACAAATGATGCAATTGATCAGGATGGATGGTTACATACGGGTGATTTAGCCATTATGGATGAAAATGGATATTGCAAGGTTACTGGTCGTTTGAAGGATATGATTATCAGAGGAGGAGAAAATATTTATCCTCGTGAGATTGAGGAGTTTCTCTATTCCCATCCGAAAATACTCGATATCCAAGTGATAGGTGTTGCAGACGAAGTGTACGGTGAGGAAGTTATGGCGTGGATCATATTAAAAGAGGGAGAAAAAGCATCTGCAGATGAGATTAAGGAATATTGTATTGGTAAGATTTCTAAGCATAAAATCCCTAACTACATTGAGTTTACAGAGTCATTTCCAATGACTGCATCAGGAAAAATTCAAAAATACCGGTTACGAGAGAATGCTAGAAATGTAGTGGCAAAGCATTAATTTTTTCAAGGGTAGATGAAGGGATATTGTTGCGTATCAAGGGTTGTATTGATTATACTAATAATTGGACAAAGACGGAAAGGAACGATGGCAACAATGATTCATTTATCATGGCGTGAGCGGGAAACCGTTAAGAAAGTAAAATGCGTTCATACAGAGGCGGAGAAATACCTGGTCAACAATGCACTGACAGCAGGGAAGATTTATGATGTAAAAAATGAAACTGAGGAATTTTATTATATCATTGACAATACTGGTAAAGTCGGTGGCTTTTACAAGGATTACTTTCAAGATGTATAAATTGATTCATTTTCACTAGAGGGGAAATAGTACGGAAAAAAGATGCCTGGTACGAGTACCAGGCATCTTTTTGTTATCCTTTTATTTTTGTTTAACTTGTACTTCAGGTTTTTTGCTTTGATATAGGCTGCGGCTAATGAAGGTTTGAACAATTAAAAATGTACCCCCTACAACCCAATAAAGAGGGAGGGCGGCAGGTGCATTAAAAGAGAACATAACAATCATTAATGGAGAAAGCAAGCCCATATACTTCATTTGTTCCTGCTGTTGTGTCGGCATATTGGATTGGGATACTTTAAATTGAAAAATAATAAATTAGCCCAGCAATAATGGTAATGACTATATCAGGATGTCCAAGACTAAACCATAAAAATTCGTGTGTCTTAATCTCCTCAGAACCTCTAATCGCATAATAGAAGCCAGTTAAAATAGGCATTTGTATGAGAATAGGTAGACAGCCCATATTTAGTGGATTGACACCATGCTTTTGATAAAGGCCCATCATTTCTGCTTGAAGTTCTTGTTTTTTCTTAGGATCTTTTTCGGCCTTCATTTTCTTTTGAATAACATCCATCTCAGGTTTTAGTACATCCATTTTTTCTTTCATAGCCATTTGATTCTTATATTGTTTTAACATTAAAGGCATTAGGATAAGTCGTATAATCAAGGTTACAAGAATAATCGCTAATCCGTAATTTCCACCAAAAAAATCTGCTACTGAATGAATGGTAAATGAAAATGGATTCACAAAATAAGTATGGAAAAATCCGTCGTTTTTACCGCTTTGAGTCTGAGCTGAACAAGCGAGATAATAGGAATGTTGTAATAGTTAGAATAGAGATAATTATAAGTGAAGAACGTTTCGTTTTCATATTTCCTCCTAAAGTGTGTTAGTGTTTTTTTAAAATGAAAATAGGAAGGAAATTGGTTCTTCAGAATCATCCTTTGAACATTCTTTTCTACGAATATATTTAACAATTCTATTTAATATCATATTGCCATTTAAACAGCTTTTTTTTCGGTAAAAAAACAAAGGCTGGATCATTTTTGTGTCGGCAGGATTAGTTTGAGAACCATTAAATGAATATTCAACGCCCCATGCCCATAAAAATTTTAATGTAATACCTACGTATATACTGACGTATAGCGCGTTTAAGGCATGAATATCTGAATGATCGATGAGCAATTGAAACAAAAATAATCACCTCTTTTAAATGCCAATGATATGAGTATAAAGGAGAATAGGTAAAGAATCAATTTATTGTTTGGCATAATACCAGAATATGAAGAGTTTGCTAAAGTTTTTCAAACTTATTAAGAGGATGTTGTTTAAGTTTTTACTTTTAACAAATATTAAGTAAGATTAACTGTACTTTTTTCTAAATAGAGTAAGGTGGTGCCACGTGGAGCATCTAGATTTACATCTTATTTTTGTGATGTCTTTATTTCTTGTTATGATTGCGGCGGGTATTACGGCGATTGCCAAGAAATTTAAGCAACCATACCCTATTGCTTTAGTGATCGTAGGGGCTTTGATCGGTTTAATCAATTTTCCTACGTTAGAGCCATTAAAGAACTTTATTACACAAGGAGAAGTATTCCATTTTGTCATTGTCACTTTGTTTTTACCAGCCCTGTTAGGTGAAGCATCGTTAAAACTACCTTTTGACGAGTTGAAGACCAATAAGATCCCTATACTTTCTCTGGCATTTGGTGGAACATTATTGTCGTTCCTCATTGTTGGTTTCTCGACCTATTATCTTTTGGGCTTAACAATTACAGCAGCCTTTGTATTTGGGGCTTTGATTTGAGTGCTACCGACCCGGTAAGTGTCTTAAGTATTTTTAAAAGCATCGGTGTAAATAAAAGATTGGCAATAGTCGTAGAAGGAGAAAGCTTATTCAACGATGGAATGGCAGTGGTTCTTTTTCAACTTTCTGCATTTTATTTATTATCCTATATAGACTTAGGGTGGGAAGGGTTAGGTCTAGGAGCATGGACTTTTGTGAAAGTCATATTCCTTGGCTTACTAATCGGGGGAGCACTTGGATATGGGTTTTCAATTTTAACAAAGTTCTATGATGATTATCCTCTTGAGATTATTTTCAGTATTATTTTATTTTATGGATCTTATCTTTTAGCTGAAAGTATACATGCTTCTGGAGTCATAGCTGTTGTTGTTGCTGCGATGATTTTTGGTAATTTTGGTGCAAGAATTGGAATGACTCCTACTACCAAATTAAATATCGGGAATTTTTGGGACGTCGCCGCTCTACTAGCGAATTCAATTGTTTTTTTAATGGTAGGGCTTGAAATAACAAGAATTGGGATCTTTAATAAATGGGGAACAATTTTTGCAGCAATAGGTATTGTTTTGGTAGCGAGAAGTGTGGCAGTCTATGCAAGTTTAGCATTCATCAAAAATTTTCCTCATTCCTGGAAACATATCATTAATTGGGGTGGACTAAAGGGTTCATTATCGATTGCACTAGCATTGAGCCTTCCTTACGATTTCAAGGGAAGAGATGAGTTATTAGTATTAACTTTTTTCGTGGTTTTCTTCTCCCTGGTTGTTCAAGGCTTATCAGTGAAAACACTAATCAGAGTTCTTGGTGTAAACCCAAAAGTAGAAGCGGCCAGTGAATATGAGTATTTAATAACCAAAATTCATCAATTTGAAGCTGCAATTGAAGAAATTCACAAAGTGAGAAAGAGGCTTTTTATTACGGAATCACTTTCTAATGAGCTTGTTAAGGAGTATGAAGATAAAAAGGGATCCGTTGAAAAACAGATTCAAAAATTATATCAGGATCATATTGAATTAAAAGAAAATCAAAAAAATTTACTTTTAAGGCAGGCATTGTATGCTGAATACGAAGCGATCAGTGATTTATCTAGAGATGATGTTATCTCAAATGAAGTAGCAGACAAGGAGCGTGCCAAAATTATGGATGTACTAGTGAATCTCGACGAAGAACATTAATAACAAAAAGGCTGACCTTAAGAAGGGTCAGCCTTTTATGAAAGAATCAACCTCGTTAAACGTTATTCTTTCTCTAATGGTGTTTTCCAATGAGCTGTTAGCATCTGATAGGCATATTCTACTTTAGCCTCGGATGGTGGTTCTATATGCTTGAGAGGATATTCAAGTCCAAGTGCTTCCCATTTATAAACCCCTAGTTTATGGTAAGGAAGGATTTCAACCTTCTGAACATTTTCAAGGGTTCCGATGAATTCTCCGAGTTTCTGCAGGTCCGCTTGATCATCTGTAACTGTTGGGACAAGAACATGTCTCACCCAAATTGGAATTTTTCGATCAGATAAAAATTTCGCAAACTCAAGAATGTGATCATTTGCCATTCCGGTAAGCTGAATATGTTTCTTTCGGTTAATATGCTTCAAGTCTAGAAGGACAAGATCAGTGTAAAGCAAGAGCTCTTCAAGCTGTTCGATGAAAAGCTTAGAATGGGAGAAACAACCTCCGGAAGAATCTATAGTGGTATGAATCCCTTTCTTTTTGCATTCCTTAAATAATGCAGTAAGGAAAGGGATTTGTAATAAGGGTTCACCACCACTAACAGTAATACCACCACCTGAAGCCTGAATGAAGGGGAGATAACTCATGAGATCTTCCATTATGTCAGAAACAGTCATTTGCTTACCTGAGCCGATTTCCCAAGTATCTGCGTTATGACAGAATTGGCACCGTAATAAGCAGCCTTGTGTAAAAATCACGTACCTTATTCCAGGTCCGTCAACTGTGCCTAAAGTTTCAATGGAATGTACATTTCCAATCATGATAATATCCCCTTTCATTTATCAGGGAGGCTGGCCCATTTGTATTTGAGTCGGCCTCATTTAGCTTTTTTATAATGACTCATGGAAAGTCCGATTAATAACGTCAAGCTGTTGTTCTTTAGTTAATTTAATAAAGTTTACCGCATAACCAGAAACACGAATGGTTAATTGTGGATACAGCTCAGGATGTTCCATTGCGTCGATTAAAGTTTCTCTATTAAAGACGTTAACATTTAGGTGATGTCCAGATTTAATGGCATAGCCATCTAATATAGAAACAAGGTTGCAAATCTGATTCTCTTCTTCTTTTCCTAGTGCTTTTGGTACAATGGAGAAAGTGTTGGAAATTCCATCCATCGCATAGCTGTATGGAATTTTTGCAACAGATGATAAAGATGCCAAGGTTCCCTTTGTATCACGACCATGCATTGGATTGGCACCAGGAGCAAAAGGTTCTCCCGCACGGCGTCCATCAGGAGTGTTACCAGTTTTCTTTCCATAGACCACGTTTGAAGTGATTGTTAAAACAGATAAGGTATGAAGTGAATCGCGATAGGTTGCATGTTTGCGCAATTTCTTCATAAAGGTCTCAACAATTTCAACTGCTATACTATCCACGCGATCATCATTGTTTCCGTATTTAGGAAAATCTCCCTTAATTTCAAAGTCAACTGCAATACCATTTTCATCACGTATTACTTTCACTTCACCATATTTAATCGCACTTAATGAGTCAGCGACTACACTTAAACCAGCAATTCCAGTTGCCATAGTACGAAGTATTTTTGTATCATGTAAAGCCATTTCAATGCGTTCATAGCTGTATTTATCATGCATATAATGAATAACATTTAGGGTATTAATATATAAACCTGCTAACCATTCCATCATTTGGTCAAAGCGTTGCATAACTTCTTTAAAGTCCAGTACTTCTGCTGTTATTGGCAAATACTGTGGACCAACTTGAATTTTTAATTTTTCATCTACACCACCGTTAATGGAGTAAAGAAGAGCTTTAGCTAAATTTGCCCGTGCACCGAAGAATTGCATTTGCTTTCCAATTTCCATCGCGGATACACAGCAGGCAATTCCATAGTCATCGCCGTATTCAGGGCGCATGATATCATCGTTTTCATATTGAATGGAGCTAGTTTTAATCGACATCTTTGCACAATATTTTTTAAAGTTTTCAGGTAGCTGCGGAGACCATAGAACGGTTAAATTTGGCTCTGGAGCTGGTCCTAAGTTATCTAGTGAATGTAGGAAACGGAAAGAGCTTTTTGTTACAAGAGAGCGACCGTCCTGTGCCATTCCTCCGATAGACTCTGTTACCCATGTAGGGTCCCCGCTGAATAATTCATTATAATCGGGAGTACGGGCAAATTTCACTAAGCGAAGCTTCATAATAAAGTGATCAACGATTTCTTGTGCATCTTCCTCAGTGATTGTGCCAGCCTGTAAATCTCTTTCGATGTAAATATCTAAAAATGTTGAAACTCGTCCAAGACTCATTGCTGCACCGTTTTGTTCCTTAATTGCTGCAAGGTAGCCAAGATATAGCCACTGGAATGCTTCTTGTGCGTTAGTAGCAGGTCGAGAAAGGTCGAAACCATAGCTAGTACCTAATTCCTTTAGTTCATATAAAGCACGGATTTGCTCTGCAATTTCTTCGCGGAGACGCATATTGTCTTCGTTCATTACCTTGCTTATATTTTTTTTATCTAGTTGCTTTTGCTGGATAAGGAAGTCAACACCATATAAAGCTACACGGCGATAGTCACCTATGATACGTCCACGCCCGTATGCATCTGGAAGTCCAGTAATAATTGCTGCCTTTCGAGCAAGCATCATTTCATCAGTATAGGCATCGAAAACACCCTGATTGTGAGTTTTACGGTATTCTGTGAAGATTCTTTCGATTTCAGGATTCAATTGGTAGCCGTATGCTTCACATGCACTTTTAGCCATCCGAATACCGCCGAAGGGCTGTAAAGAACGATTAAATGGTTTGTCAGTTTGTACTCCCACTACTTTTTCAAGGTCTTCATTAAGGTAACCTGGCCCATGTGAAGTAATAGTAGAAACAGTTTCTGTGTCCATATCAAGAACACCGCCGTTTTCACGCTCTTGCTTTGTTAATTCCATTACCTGTTCCCAAAGGTTTTTTGTAGCTTCAGTTGCATCTGCTAAAAAAGAATCATTTCCTTCATAAGGCTTATAATTTCTAAGTATAAAATCTCGAACATTAACTTCTTTCGTCCAAGTACCTTTATCAAATCCTTGCCATTGTTCCATCGTTTTTCACCTCTTCAATTTATAGAAAACATTAAACTGTTTTACTGTTTATATCTTACATCGAGTATAACAGTTTAAAAGTGATAAATGTCACCTGAAAAACAGCTAAATGTTAAGATATTGTGAAGTGTGGATTTTTAGGGGTTTTCAATGACATTTTTTGAACTTTTTATGAACGGATTAAAAGAAATTTATAAACTGTACTATAAAAAAATAAAGAAAAACAACATCTGTTATACAAGAAGAATTCAATAATAACAACGTATGTATAGTGGAAACCCATGAAACAGAGCAACAGAAAAAAGGAATAAGCAGGAGATTTTCTCCTGCTTTTAATCTACTACTATATAAGCAATCATTGGTCCATTATGAACTCTGTCCGGATGAATTTCACATATAAGGCGATACGTTCCTTCTTTATTAAACTGAAGGGGGACAATTGTATCTTCTCCTTTTTTTACTTTTCCTTTCATGGCAGTTCCTTCAATATAAAATGGGTGCTCCTCACCGTTGATTCCACTAATAATTAAACGGACCTTTTCCCCTTTTTCTATTAATATTGTGCCAGGATCCCAACGGTATGCCTCTATTTCTTTTCCATCTTTCATTTTTGTTTTGAATTCACCTGTTACCATATGGATTTCTCGGATATTCTTATCTGCTTTTTGATTAAAAACAGTGGTATCGCCTGCTTTTAACATCATCCAAGCAGAAATACTAGCTATTACGGCGCCAACCGCTAAAAAAAAGAGCAGGGTCTCTTTCTTAAACACTACAAACTTCATTAATAACCGCCTCCTAAATTTGTCCTATTTAATACTTATGCATAATAGGTCAGAAAACTTGTCTTCTTTTTAAAACTTTTCTTCTTGCTAAGGGCTAGGACAATAGGATGCGTACTATTGAATTACAGAGAAAACGGTTGAACCTAAAAGAAAATGTCTACAATGAAGAATAATAAATCATCTATCACAGAATATATTTCTTTGTTTTTACAGTTGAAAAGTTTATATTTAAGTCAGGAAAAAAATAATAGGTGGTCATATTGTTGGGAATGAAGAAAGAAAAGATAGTTAAAGTAATTAAATTTATCTTTCCGCTATTATTATTAATTTTTGCAATTATAGAAATGAAAAGGTTTACTGGAGATTTGAATGTAGAACTACTGAAGAACGAAATTAATCAGTTAAATATATGGGTCTTATTGCTGATTTTAATGATCACATTTATTGCTGTTTTACCTATGCTGCTTTACGACGTTATACTTGTACGGATTTTAAAGTTAAAGGTAGTTAGTAGGGAACTGTTAGAACAATCGTTTATTGCAAATTCATTTTCTAATTTAATAGGATTCGGTGGTCTAGTAGGGGCCATGCTTAGAACATACTTTTTTCATAAACTCGAACAGGATAAACGCAAGCTTCTTGGTGTGATTGCATCAGTTTCACTTTTTTATTTAACAGGTATATCTGTGCTCGCATGGATTGTAACCATTGGCTTTCGTCATTTTCCATTGTTTGTTGATACTAAATGGCTATATTTTGCAGTATTAGGTGTTGGTTTGTACCTACCCATTTTCTTTAGTGTACACATGATGAAGTCGAGGAAGGAGTCAGTGATTACTGCTAAGGTAGGTATAGAACTGGTCATTGTTTCGGTCATAGAATGGTTGGCTGTGTTTGTAGCCATTTTACTATTGAGCCGGTTATTAGGGATTCCTGTAGCAACAAAAGATTTGTTTCCTGTCTATATTGTAGCTGCTTGTGCAGGTATTATTAGTATGATTCCCGGGGGATTAGGTTCCTTTGATTTGATATTTCTATGGGGGATGCAGGAGTTACATGTTCCGGATGAAAAGGTACTAGTATTGTTGTTATTTTACCGATTGGGCTATTACTTTGTCCCATTTTTTATTAGCCTTGTTTTTTTTGTAAAGCTTTATTGGGAAAGATGGAATCAATCATGGAATCAACTTCCAAAAGCGATTATCCAAGGGCTAAGTCACGTGATATTAACGATGCTGGTTTTTCTATCTGGCTTAATTCTTCTTTTGTCTGCGAGTGTTCCGGGTATTATGTCAAGACTTAAGATTGCTCAGGAGTTGTTGTCATTCCCAATAATAAATGTATCCCATCAATTATCAGTTGCTGCTGGTTTTTTGTTATTAGGTTTGTCTCGCGGTATTGAATACAGTGTGAAAAGAGCATATGAGTTAACGATGCTTGCTTTAATACTTGCTGCTTTATTCTCCATTTTTAAAGGGATAGATTATGAAGAAGCTACTTTTTTAATCATAGTAGCGCTTTTACTTAGAATTTCTAAGGGTCAGTTCTACCGTGAAAGTTATGTTTTAACATGGGGGAAAACAATTTTTGATGTTACGGTGATACTAGTGATCACTTCAATGTATATTTTAATCGGTTATTTAAATTTACCAATCTCGAAATTAACCATACCTGATAAATTTCTGCCATATGTAATCTTGGATTATCGTGATTTGTTTACAAGTGCAATTATTGGACTTGTCATTGCTATGATGATTTTATTTACAGGTTATTTAATTAGCTTGCCAAAGAAATGGAAGCTAGAGAAATCAATTGATTATGAAAAGGAAATTTACAATCATCTAAAAAAATATCATGGAAAGGTTTTATCTCATCTTATTTTTTTACATGATAAATATATCTTTTGGAACAGCAAGAAAAATGTGTTAATTCCTTTTCAAAAGTATGCTGATAAATTAGTTATTCTCGGTGATCCTATCGGTGAACAAAGTGAAATTTCTAATGCAATTGAGGAATTTCAAGAAATAGCCGATCTTTATGGTTTTACTCCTGTTTTCTATCAAGTTAGTGATGAAATGCTTCCATATTTACAGGGACATGGCTTTGCGTTTTTTAAACTTGGAGAAGAGGCCTTTGTAGACCTAAAAACATTCTCACTATTTGGTAGCAAACAGAAAGGGTTAAGAGCATTAAAAAATAAATTCAATCGAGAAAGTTTTATTTTTGAACTTATTAAACCACCATACTCTAACGAATTTATTGAAGAATTACGCGAGGTCTCGAATGAGTGGCTTCAAGGTAGAAGAGAGAAAGGTTTTTCTCTAGGTTTTTTTGATGAAGAGTATCTAGATAAAGCACCAATTGCAATAGTTAGAGATGAAGAAAAGAAGATTCTCGGCTTCATGAGTCTTATGTATGTATACGATAATAAACAAACCATCTCTGTAGACCTAATGAGATTTAGACCTAACTCACCAGCTGGAATGATTGATTTTCTCTTTTTATCATTAATTGATTGGGCTAAGGAACAAGGATATGAGAAATTTAATATGGGGATGGCCCCTTTGGCTAATGTTGGTTTATCTCGATTTGCATTTTTAAGTGAGAAGATTGCTGCGCAATTATTCTTACATGGTCACTTTATTTATCAATTTCAAGGTCTACGACAATTTAAGCAGAAATATACAAATATTTGGGAACCAAAATATCTTGCTTACAGAAGAAAATCTTCATTACCGATTATTATGGCCCAAATAACATTATTGATTTCCAAAAAAAGGGCATAGCTTCAACCGGTTGCAATTACGCAGCCGGTTTTTCTTTTTATTCATAATAATTTGAAATCCTTCCAATTCATAACATTTTCTTGGAAAACTATTTATTTATTCAAATTATCTGTTAAAATCAAATAGGGATTAAATGTAATAGTAAGGGTGTAATAATGAAAAAAATTTTTTCGTACCTCATAATGATAGTTTTACTCCTATTTTCCTATCAATCCAATGTCTTTGCAACGGAAACGCAGGAGCAATTGGACTTGAAGAGTGAAGGAGCTGTTTTATTAGATACTGAAACGAATGCTGTCCTCTATGCAAAAAATGCAAATGAAAGAATGTACCCAGCTAGCCTTACAAAAATTGCAACAGCAATCTATGCTATTGATAAAGGGAATTTAGACAGTCTTGTTACGGTGAGTGCAAATGCAGTTAGACAGGATGGTACGAGGGTTTATTTAGTTGAAGGGGAACAAGTGCCTTTAAAGAAGCTTATACAAGGTATGCTAGTTAATTCAGGAAACGATGCAGCTGTCGCGATCGCAGAGTTTTTGGATGGCAGTGTAGAAAAATTTTCTGATAACCTGAACGAATACCTTAAAACAAAAATTGGTGTTACAAATACTCACTTCACTAATCCTAATGGATTGCAAGATGAAAATCATTATACAACAGCAATGGACTTGGCATTAATGACAAATTACGCTATGAAAAATCCTATTTTTGCCGAAATTTTCGGGACAAAAGTACTCGATTGGCAGGGTCAATCTTGGAACACAAAAATATTAACCCATCATCGTATGCTCAAGGGAGAGCTGCCGTATCCTGGGATTTCAGGAGGGAAGACCGGGTATACAACCGAAGCAAAACAAACGTTGGCAACGACCGCAGAAAATGGAACTTTAAAGTTAACTGCTGTTGTACTTAAATCGAATTTAAAAAACGATAAATATCATGATACCGCTACATTGTTTGATTACGGTTTTAAAGGATATCAGCATGAAATGCTTAAGCAAGGGGAAATTTTTAAGGTAGATAATAAGGATTTTTACTCTGAAAAAGATATTCTGATTACAGAGAACATTAGTGGGAATGTAAAGAAGATAAATAATGAAGGGCTACTTTCTATTGAGGATAATAATGGTCAAGTGATTCAATCGGTTCAATTAAAATTAAAAGAACCGCCTAAGCCCAAAAAAGCACCTGTAATAAGTAAGAAAGTTAACAAAAAAGAATCACCGCTAATACTTGTTAATACGATAATTGGTATAATCATTATTCTATGTACAGCGATTTTAATTAAAATGCGAAGACGCAAAGTATTTACTAGAAACTTTTAATAATTATAAAATAGCCATGGAGGGTACAGAACCTTCCATGGCTATTTTTGTGAAATTGTTGTGAGTAACAAGAAAGAAAAGGAGATAAAAACCATGGTTGCGACTAAAAACCAGGCTAAATTCATATTTCCAGATTCCATTGCAATATAAATTGCTGTAGGAGCCGTCTGAGTTTTTCCAGGGATATTCCCGGCAAACATGAAGGTAGCACCGAACTCCCCTAGTGCTCGTGCAAAGCTTAGAATTAATCCTGCAAATATTGATTTAATAGATAATGGGAGAGTGATATATAAAAACACTTTAATTTCTCCTGCACCATCTACCCTTGCCGCTTCTTCAATTCCTCTATCTACCGCTTGAAAACCGATTTTAACAGTTTGATACATTAATGGAAAGGCAACAACTGTTGAAGCAATCACTGCTGCCGTTGGGGTGAAAATAATGGGTTGAGCAAATACTTCTTCTAAAATTATACCAAATGGACTATTTCTTCCAAATAGGTATATTAATAAGAACCCAATAACCGTTGGAGGCAAGACAATCGGAAGAAGAAGGAAAGTTTCGAGTAGAATTTTGCCCTTGAATTGCTTTCTTGCAAATAATCTGCCAAGTAAAATACCGAGGAAAAATACTATAGTTACTGATATGGCTGCTACTTTTATAGATAACACTATGGGTGTCCAAAATTCATCATGAAACAAGGTCATCAATCCAATACTGTAAAACCATATTTTTTAAAAATTTGTTTAGCCGTGTTGCTTTGTAAATATTCATAGAAGTGGATGGCGGCATCTTTCTTTTTAGATGCATGTATTACCCCTGCAGAGTAAATGATTGGTTCATGGAAGCCTTCCTCCGAAATGGCTATTACTTTTACTTTTTTTGATATACTTACATCCGTCATATAAACTATTCCCGCATCAACGCTGCGCGTTTCGACATAGGTCAATACTTGTCTAACATCTTTTGTCTGGATTAATTTTGGCTGCAATGCTTCCCAAATCTGATATTTTTTTAAAGCTTGCTTAGCATACATGCCTGCGGGTACAGATTCTGGAGTGCCGATAGCTACTTTATGTATTTCATTATTATTAAGATCCTCAAACTTTTTTATCGGTACTTTATTGTTTTTATTTGTGATTAATACTAACTGATTACTAAGTAAATCCACTTGTTCTTTTGAGTCTATTAAATCCTTTCTCGTTAAGGCATCAAACTGATCCTTAGAAGCTGAGATAAAAACATCAACAGGAGCTCCCTGAATAATTTGTTGTTGTAAGGCTCCGGAACCCCCTAAGTTGAAAAGTGGGATAACTTGTTTGTTTTCTTTTTGAAACTCAGTTTTTATTTCCATCAATGCATCTTTTAGGCTTGCTGCAGCAGAGATCGTAATTTCTACCTGATTTATTTTACTCTTCTTCTCAGTAGTATCAGTGGATGAACATGCTGAAACGAGAAAAATAAAGAAAAACACCAACCAAGGGATAATTTTTTTGTACATTCAATACGTCCTCTCAATAGCAATCACATATACCACATTATTATAGCTAAATGTGGTGGAATGTTAAAGATGAGAATATAAAAAAACTGCCTAGGCAGTTTTCGTTATGACTATTTTTCTCTGCAAGCGGTCAGAATTCATGGGCAATCAGTTTCATAATGATGTGGACGGGCATTAAAGGAGGATGGGGAGTCGATCTGATCTTTGTCATCGACAAAACTTCTAGTTCCGATAAAATCACTTTTATCTCCAAAATTTTGTCCGTAGCCTTGATTTTTCTTATCGGAATTATGCCATTCGGCCAAAAGGTTTTGACCAATATTTACGGCAGAGGCATTTTCGAAGGAATTAATTTTAATCATAAATATATTAATATTTATATACGGAACTGGTGCCGGCATTTATATCTCCTCCTTTTCCTTGTTTAATAATATATGTCTTTCGTGTCCGTTTATGAAGGAAGAGTAATATCTGGATTAAATTATAAATATCGTTAGTAAGATAATAGTAATGAATATCCTCTATTGTGTAAAACACGAAGTAGGAGGTGGGATTAGATGGACATGGATAAATTAAAGCAATGGATGGAAGTAGCCAAAAATATGAATGGAGGAGATTTTTGGAACAATATATTTGATCAGGACTTTGCTAAGCAATTTATGAATGAGCAGCCTTATACTGCGCCAAATTCGAATACTGCTAAACAATCTGGAAGGGAAGAAAAGAATACACCCCCATTTCCCGCTATCGATATATTGGAAGGTGAAAGTGAAGTCCTAGTGGTGATTGAGGTTCCTGGAATGAAAAAAGAAAATCTTGAACTAGGCCTGAACGGAAATTCCTTAACGATTAAAGGAAAGGCCTTATTAAACCATTCTGATTTGAAGCTTACCTATTCAGAAAGGTTTTATGGAGATTTTCAAAGACAAATTAGGTTGCCTGATACGGTTAGTCCTAATCAATTGAGTGCTAAATTTTGGAATGGATTATTATTTGTTAGTTATCAAAGAATCATTGAAAAAGGAGAAAGCATTCCAATTGATTAGGTAGTGCTGAATTGATTTCTGAGATTCTCAATTTTAGGTCGTCTTTTTAATAGTGGACATGTTAGACTAAATTTCCCATATATATGATAGTAAGGTAAAAAATAAGGGAGCGTTTGTGAGCATGTCATTAAAAGATTTATTCCTAATCTTTAACAAAAGTGATTATGAAAAGGATTTAAAGAAAAAGTTGACTTCCTTAGAATTAAACATAGAGGAATTAAAGAAGTCGCTACAAACCCTCCAACAACAATCTCCCCACGAAGAGAAAGGCAAAACAAAAGATCCGCCAATTATCATTGAGAAGATAAATATTGAAAAGATTATTTTAGATAAATACGAATTAAATAATAATTTTGGTCAACTAGGAATTAAAGAACTTAAAGGAAAATTAAATATTGGAGCAACTTATGGAAGTGAATACCAACCAAATTTAGAGGATGAAGGGGAAGGGGAGCAACAACAAAAGAATAATTTCAAAAGATCCTCTTCCCAAAAAGGTCCTAAAATAAATTTTCAATCAAATAAAAAAGACTAAAGCTAATCCTTTAGTCTTTTGAAAATGTGTTATTGAAGTCTGCTTTCCACCTGTTGACATACTTCATCAGCGGACATCCCGTTTGCATCAATAACTGCACCTTTTGTAACTGTATCTTGCATTCCCATCATGTTTGAATCGAGCCCAGTTACAACACAGCAATCGCAGTTTTGTGCATCTGATTCCTGCTTAAGTTCAACTACATCGTAGCCTTTTTCGCGTAGTGCTTGTTGAATATTTGTAAGAGATTGTTCTACTCCAACTTTTGCCATACAAAACACCTCCTCCTGTAGATTATCATGCCTAAGTTTACCGTAAATATTCGGTATAAGTAGCAATAATCTTCCAAAAGCTATTAGGGGAGGTGTAATGATGGGTAAACGGAGTAAAAAGAAAGCTGATCCTTCGACAATTGGACTTTGTTCACCCCAAGTAGAGGGACAAGGGACAACAACTACAGAAACGGGATCAAGAGCTGAGCCTTCTTCACGAAGAAAACAAAAACAAATGTAAGGTTAAAAAGAAAGAGGCTGACCTAACTTTGCAATTAGGTCAGCCTCTTATAGTTTATTTATACATTTCTGATACTTGCTTTTGAACCTCATCATTTTCTAAATATTCATCGTAGGACATTTGTTTATCTACTAATCCTTTAGGTGTAAATTCAAAAATCCGATTTGCAACTGTCTGAATGAACTGATGATCGTGTGATGAAAAAATCAATGAGCCCTTAAAATTAATTAAACCATTATTGAGTGCCGTAATAGATTCTAAGTCCAAGTGGTTCGTTGGCTCGTCTAGAAGTAGAACGTTGGCACCATTTAACATCATTTTTGAGAGCATACAACGAACTTTTTCTCCTCCGGAAAGAACGCTAGCTTTCTTTAATACTTCTTCTCCGGAAAATAACATTCTTCCTAAGAATCCGCGTAAGAAGCTTTCACTTTCGTCTTTTGGAGAGAATTGGCGTAACCAGTCTACCAAATTTAGCTCACTGTTTTCAAAGTACTCGGAGTTATCTTTAGGGAAATATGCTTGTGAAGTAGTGATTCCCCATTTAAAGGTACCGCTGTCTGGTTCCATTTCACCCATTAAAATTTTAAAAAGTATGGTTTTCGCAATTTCGTTTGTTCCTACAAGAGCAATCTTATCGTTCTTGTTCATAAAGAAACTGATATTATCCAAAACTTTTACGCCATCAATCGTTT
The DNA here is from genome assembly GCF_031453555.1 of Bacillus sp. SLBN-46. Lineage (GTDB taxonomy): Bacteria > Bacillota > Bacilli > Bacillales > Cytobacillaceae > Neobacillus. Next base: position 2,389,422 of record NZ_JAVIZM010000001.1, read on the forward strand.
TTGTTAAGCCCTCAACTCTTAATAAATCGTTCCCGATTTCACGGTCCGGTGTAAATCCAACAAATGGATAACGGCGAGAGGAAGGCTTAATGTCATCGAGTGTTATTTTATCCAGTAGCTTCTTACGAGAAGTAGCCTGTTTGGATTTCGATGCATTTGCACTAAACCGGGCAATAAAGGCTTGCAGTTCCTTTATTTTCTCTTCTTTCTTCTTGTTTGCATCAGAGGTTAATCTTGATGCTAATTGGCTTGATTCATACCAAAAATCGTAGTTACCCACATAAATTTGGATTTTCCCATAGTCCAAGTCAGCAATATGGGTACAAACTTTATTTAGGAAGTGACGGTCATGGGATACAACAATAACTGTATTTTCAAAGTTAATTAAGAATTCCTCTAGCCACTGAATCGCTTTAATATCCAAGTGGTTAGTAGGCTCGTCCAGAAGCAAAACATCTGGTCTGCCAAACAATGCTTGTGCAAGTAGAACCTTTACTTTTTCAGAACCAGTTAATTCAGCCATCGTCTTATAATGAAGGTCTTCACCAATTCCAAGACCCTTTAAGAGGATTGCTGCTTCAGGTTCAGCTTCCCATCCGTTTAATTCAGCAAATTCACCCTCAAGTTCAGCGGCTTTCATGCCATCTTCGTCAGTGAAGTTTTCTTTCATATAGATCGCGTCTTTTTCCTGCATAACTTCGTAAAGTCTTGAATGACCCATGATTACCGTTTTTAATACTTCAAATTCCTCATATTCAAAGTGGTTTTGTTTTAACACAGCCATTCGTTCATTTGGTCCAAGTTGAACAGTTCCCGTTTGAGATTCAATTTCTCCAGAAAGAATCTTTAAAAACGTGGACTTACCTGCACCGTTTGCACCGATTAGACCATAGCAATTACCAGGTGTGAACTTAATGTTCACATCATCAAATAATTTCCGGTCACCATATCTTAAACCTACATTACTTACTGTAATCATATTTAATATCCTCCAAAACAAAATATCTTCTAATTATATCACTAAAGCAGTCGAAGAGCGAATTCTTTCATTAGCCTTGGTAGGAAGAAAATTTTTCTAAAAATTTATTTCATTTTCACACTTTATTCATAATTTTGTTGTAGAATTGGATTAAGAAGTTTTAAAGAAGGTGAGAAGTATGGCGAAAAAACAGCTTACTGAACTCGTAAATAAATTAAAAAAAGCTGGAATAAAAGCAAGCTTAACTAAACCTAAGTCCAATTACCTTTTATCTTTGCAGCAAATTAAAAAATATCCTTCATCTGTGAATTAGTGAATTAAATAGGAAAAATTGGTATTAAAAAGCGATTAATCCTAAGGACTAACCGCTTTTTTTATTTATAAGCAAACCCAATTTGGACTAATCTAGCTTATCCATAATTGTTTCATATACTTCTTTTTTATTAAAGTCATTTCCCATAGGAAACTTTGCTATAAAGTTATTGTCTTGATTGACTAGGTACGTAAAGGTTGAATGTACGAATTGTCCATTTCCGGGGTCTTTGTATTGAAATTGCAAGGCATCCGTTACCTTTTGAATTTGCTCTTGGTCTTTTTTAATATTTTGTGTGTCTCCTGTTAAAAATATCCATTTGTCATCATTATTTATTCCGAAACCTTGCATATACCCTTGCAATATCTCAGGAGTATCACGATAGGGGTCAATGGTAATGGTGATGAATTCAATTTTCTTGCCGTATACGCCGCTCTTCTCTAAATCTTTCTTCAAATCGACCATCTTTTGTGTGGTGGTAGGACATATATCTGGGCAATGGGTATAGATAAATTCAATTAATTTCAATTTAGTATTATCCTTACCAAAATTATATGTAGTACCATTTTGATTAATCAAACTTACTTCTGCTGGTATTTCCGCATTTGCGTCTCTAATGAGAAAGAAGGAGATTCCCCCTGCAATTCCCAAAAATATTGCTAGACCGCAAATGAGATAGATTTTTTTCATAACGATCCCTCCTAACAATAAGATAATGAAGTTCTCAAAAAAAAGATATGGATATTTTGTGAACAAAAGTATATGCCTTCAAATTGAATAATCAATTTTACTTTAATAGTAATAGAGAGTATGTATTGGTTCGGCAAAAAGTATAATTGGATTTTAAATCTTAGAGGATAGGTGTTTGTTGGTTCTTTTTTATCCCCATTTAAGTTGGATTAATGACCTTAGGGAATACCTTAGTTAATAAGGCGTTACCACTCATGTTTATACTGATTGTCAGTGCATTATAGGGCTTTTGTCGTCGGGTAAAGCGACTGCAATGGGAATAGCGGCAGTATTAACATCTCTAATCATTCCGTATATTATTAATTTCATCAGTTGAATGTCTGAATTGACAAACAATTGAATATTATTGTATAATTTATAGGAATTAAATTTTTTTATAAAGGGAGTATGTTTTATGTTAGGTGTCGTTCTTAACTAATCCAATCAATTGGATACACTCATTCTATAATAGCCAGTATAACCTTTTATTTGAGAGCCAATGAAGGTTTATTTAGGTGTATTTATGGAGTGAAGTTAAGAACAATGGGCAAACATACGCATACATTCTTGAACCAATGTAGCCTGTGTACACTCGTGTAGACAGTTTTTATTTTGGTTAAATTTGGGTATGGAAAATTGAACGTTTATCGTTTCATTTAGCCGCAATGACATTGTTCATTGCGGCTATTTTTATTATTAGGAGGTTATACAATTGAATCAACATACTTTTCAAGTATTACAATTTGAAGAAATTAAAGAAGCCATTTCAACCTTTGCTTTAACAAAAGAGGGGAAAACAAAAATTAGGTGCCTGACACCATCAACCAATCAAAAGCAAATTGAAGCATGGCTAGATGAAGTTTCAGAAGCGGTTGAAATTATAAAAAAGAGTGCTAGTGTTCCTGTACATGGGTTAGAGGGGATGGAACAGTTACTCAATAACATGAACAAGGGGGTTGCATTACGAGTAGATCAGCTAGTGAAGCTTTACGATTTTTTAGATTGCTGTGGGAAAATGAGAAGATATATGAAGGATAAGGAGTATTACGCTCCAAGAGTGTCTGCTTATGTAGATTCGATCCATGAATTACCCGAACTCGCAAGTGAGATTATTCGCTGCATCCGCAATGGAAGGGTGGATGATTACGCAAGTAAAGAATTATTAAAGATTAGAAAACAAATTGCCATTCAAGAAGAGCGTTTGAAAGAAAAGACACTGCAGCTAATCCGATCAAATAAATATAAATCTTTTCTACAAGAAAATGTGGTTAGTCAGAGGAATGGAAGATATGTCATCCCCATAAAAAAAGAATATCGAAATAAACTGAAGGGTACCGTACTGGATACATCCGCATCAGGTTCCACTCTTTTTATTGAGCCCGAGGAGATTGCCGTTTATCAGGATCAATTAACGTGGTTAGTAGCGGATGAAGAGGTAGAGGTACAAAAAGTTCTTAGTTATTTAACAGGGTTAGTGGAAGAGAAGGAGCAGCAAATCTTAAGTGCTATTGAGACCATGGTTCATTATGATTTTTTGTTTGCTAAAGCTAAGTATTGTCGCTCTATAAATGGTACAAAAGTAGGGATCAATCAGTCAGAGGAAATTGAATTGATCCAAGCGAAACACCCTCTTTTAGGTGAAAAGGCTGTGCCGTTGTCATTTAAAATGGGTAAAGGACAACATGCATTAGTTATTACTGGACCCAACACAGGAGGAAAAACAGTAACAATAAAAACAGTAGGCCTTTTGACGATTATGGTCCAATGTGGTCTTCATATACCAGCGGCTAAAGAGAGCAATCTTTGCCTCTTTGAACGAATTTTAGTTGATATTGGTGATGGGCAAAGCATTGCTGAAAATTTAAGTACGTTTAGTTCAAGAATTGTAAATATTATTGATATTTTAAAGGAAACGAACAATCGGACATTGGTCTTATTAGATGAACTGGGTTCCGGGACAGATCCTGGAGAAGGTATGGGGCTTGCTACAGCCATTTTAGAAACCTTATACGAAAAAGGGGCAGTGCTCCTGGCAACCACCCATTATAGTGAAATAAAGGATTTTGCAGAAACACATGAAGGGTTTTTAAATGGATCGATGGAATTCGATTTAGCAACGTTAAGCCCGACCTACCGGTTAATTATCGGGCGAGGGGGCGAGAGTCAGGCGTTTGCCATTGCATTAAAACTTGGCATCCATCCAAAAATAATCGAGAGAGCACACTTCGTTACTTACAAGGAAGCAAAAGAATATACAACGGAAATTACAGCTACGTGGAGATTGAAAGAGATAGAAAAACAGGTAATTATTAATAAACATCGTAATGAAAAAAACGCTTCAAAAACAGAGACGAAAGTACAACACTACCAACAAGGTGATAATGTAAAGCTTTCCCCTTCAAATGAATTCGGCATAATTTATAAGGGTCCAGATCAATTTGGGAATTATATTGTCCAAGTGAAAGGGGAAAAAATGTCAATTAACCATAAAAGAATTGGTTTGTATATAGCTGCAAGTGAGCTTTATCCGGAAGATTATGATTTTGATATTATTTTTCAATCAAAGGAAAATAGAAAGAAAAGTAAAATACTCAGTAAAGGTCATGAAGAAAATCTAACAATTGACTACACAGAATAAAAAACGTCAGCTAGGAGTTAATTTCTAGCTGACGTTTTTCTTCATTTTATATAATTTTGCATTATCCAGTCTACAAGAATACCTCCAAAATAGACGCCAAATACACCTACAACGGCGGAGAAGACCGGAGGAGCTGGTAAGGGCAACTTTAAAAATCGAAACAAAATTCCAACAGCCATCCCGGCAATTAAGCTTAAGACTAACTCTTTCATTTGGTTCCCTCATCACCTAGTTTAGTTGAACTCACAAAGCTCTTTTTCTAAGTATGAGTTATTTTTTATATCTTATTCGGTAATGAACAAATTGTTTTCTTCCTCATGATTATGTAGCTCAAAAACTACAAGTAAAGCATCGAAATAGGGGAGAATATCTTCTGTCACTCCCTTATTCTCAATCTTCGCTTTAATCGAGTGTACGATGATTTCTAAAATTTGATGGTCCCTTTTCAATTTAATAATCATCTCTTTAAGCTCAGGATTTTCCTTCAATTTTTCAATAAAAAATCCTTCCTCTTCTGATTGCGCGTGGGCAAGTGTTCTCGTCTCCCAATGTTCAATCAGGGCATCACAAATTTCCTTTGTTTCTTTCGCTTTATTTTCCAATGAAAGTTTTTTTAGCACTTTTGTTAAGTCGCGGGCTTCTGTATATATGCCATCATGAATCGAATGATGAGAATGTTTTTTTCTTAAAGACGGTCCAGACATATGTGTTCTCCTTCGTAAATACTATATCCCATTCTTGTCCAAAACTTATGTTTTTAAAACTAAAAAGGTCAAGATTGACCTTTCTAGGAGTCTTGTTTTTTGTATACATTTACATTTTTAGGAAACGGTAATAAATAAAAATGTCGTAGGAAGGTGAGTCTATGGGCCGAAAACGAGCACCACTTATGAAAAAAATAAAATTTTTTGGAAAATCAAGAGATGTAGCTGCTCATGCAGTGATGTCTCCAATGGATAGAGATTCAGAAAAGATTTATCGCAGAAGATGGCAGCACGATAAAACGGTTCGAACGACGCATGGGGTTAACTGTACAGGATCATGCAGCTGGAAGGTTCATGTGAAAGATGGAATTATCGCATGGGAAACACAACAGACAGATTATCCATCAACAGGACCGAATATGCCCGAATATGAACCGCGTGGGTGCCCGAGGGGTGCAAGCTTTTCTTGGTATATTTATAGCCCACTCCGGGTTCGTTACCCATATGTTCGTGGTCACTTATTGGATATGTGGCGTGAAGAGTTGCAAAAATCTAATGATCCTGTTGCTGCATGGCGGGAGATTGCTACAAACCCAGAGAAATCAAAACGATATAAACAGTCAAGGGGAAAAGGAGGACTTGTCCGTGCATCATGGGATGAGGTGAATGAACTAATCTGTGCTTCTCTTATTCATTCAATTCAAGAATTTGGTCCAGACCGTATATTTGGATTTTCACCCATTCCCGCGATGTCAATGGTTAGCTATGCAGGAGGCGGCCGATTTTTATCACTACTAGGTGGTTCCTTATTAAGTTTTTATGATTGGTACGCAGACCTTCCACCGGCCTCTCCGCAAGTATGGGGAGAACAAACTGATGTACCTGAGAGCTCTGATTGGTTTAACTCTTCTTATCTATTAGTATGGGGTTCTAATATTCCACAAACAAGGACTCCAGATGCTCATTTTATGGTGGAAGCACGGTACCGTGGGACAAAGGTTGTTGCTGTTAGCCCTGATTATGCTGAGTTTGTTAAATTCGCTGATAACTGGTTAAATGTTCAGGCTGGTATGGATGGAGCCCTTGGAATGGCAATGACTCATGTTATTTTAAAAGAGTTTTATGTGGATCAAGAAACTGAATATTTTTATGACTATGCGAAAAAATTCACGGATCTCCCATTCCTTGTGAAATTAAAACCACATGGAGAAAACTTCGTTTCCAGTACGTTTTTAAGAGCTAGTGAGCTTGACGCGACGCTTACAAACGGAGAGTGGAAAACTGCTGTTTGGAACAAAGAAACCAATCAGCCCGCATTTCCTAATGGAACGATTGGACATCGATGGGAGGAAAAAGGTCAATGGAACCTCCACCTACAAGACACAGAACAAAACATTTCTGAGTTAAACCCATTATTAACTATGTTAGGGAATGAAGATACAGTTGTTAACGTTGAATTTCCTCACTTTGAAGTGGAAAAGAGAGAAACTTTCAAACGTGAGGTCCCAGTAAAGAAAATTCAAATAAATGGAGAAAAAATCTATATAACTACTGTGTTTGATTTAATGCTCTCTAAATTTGGGGTAAGAAGAGATGGGCTCAAAGGTGATTTTCCGAAGGATTATGATGATCCAAAACCATATACCCCTGCATGGCAAGAGGCCTTGACTGGAGTGGACCGAAAGCTAGCAGCACAGATTGCGAGAGAGTTTGCACAGAATGCCGATGAATCAAAAGGTCGTTCCATGGTTATTATGGGTTCTGGCATAAACCAATGGTATCATGCTGATGCGACATACCGTACCGTCCTAAATTTAGTTCTATTGACTGGTTCACAAGGAGTGAACGGAGGCGGCTGGGCTCATTATGTAGGACAGGAAAAAGTCCGTCCTCTAGAGGGCTGGCAGACACTTGCTATGGCAAGAGACTGGGGTGGACCTCCTAGGCTTCATGCTGCTACGCCGTTCTTTTATTTTGTAACAGAACAATGGAAATACGATGATCAATCCATTGAAGACCAAATATCACCTTTGATTAGTGAACCAAGATATAAGCATACAGGTGATTACTATTATTTAGGAACAAGATTAGGGTGGACACCAGCCTATCCACAGTTTGATAAGAATCCACTCAAACTTGTAGCGGAATCGAAAGGGACCGACAAAGAGCAAATAATTCAATCCATTGTAGATGATGTGAAAGATGGCAAAACAAAATTTGCGATTCAAAATCCTGAGGACCCTAAATCATTTCCAAAAGTTATGTTTGTTTGGAGAGGAAACTTAATTGGCAGCTCTTCCAAAGGACACGAATATTTTTTGAAATATATGCTTGGAACCCATCATGGAAATTTAAGTGAGCAAAATACAGAATTAAAAACGGAAGATATAAATTGGGACGAACCGTCAACAGAAGGAAAACTCGATTTAATGATAAATATCGATTTTCGCATGGCAGGAACAGGTTTATACTCGGATATCATTCTTCCGGCAGCTACCTGGTACGAAAAATATGATATAAGCAGTACGGATATGCACCCGTTCATTCATCCGTTTAACCCGGCAATTGCGCCACCATGGGAATCGAAATCGGATTGGGACACATTTAGAGGATTGGCTAAGAAGTTTTCTTCCATGTCCGAACAATATTTTAGTGGGCCTGTACAAGACGTTGTGGCAACACCCATGCTTCATGATTCTAGGGATGAAATTTCTGAGGCATGTACATTTGGGAAAATTCCAGATTGGCAAAACGGTTCATTTGAGCCAGTACCTGGACAGAACTTTCCGAGTTTGCACATGGTTGAACGTGACTATACAAAGGTCTATGAAAAATTTATATCCCTTGGACCTGTTATTAAGGAACAGATTGGAGCTAAGGGTATTGGCTGGAATGCAAAAGAAGAATATGAAAAATTAAAAACGATACTTGGAACAGCCAATAAAACCTCCTACAAGGATTGTCCAAGTCTATACACTGCTCGGGATGCTGCTGAGGCAATTCTTTCTCTTTCAAGTTCTACAAACGGTTCTCTAGCTATGAAGGCATGGGATGCGCTGGAGAAAAAGTCAGGACAAAAATTAAAAGATTTAGCAGAAGAAAGAGCAGAAGAGCATATGTCATTTAGTGAGATAACAGCACAACCACGGCAGGTCATTTCTACACCTGTTTTTAGTGGAACGGAAACGGGGGGGAGACGGTATTCACCATTTACAACAAATGTGGAACGTTTAATTCCATGGCGTACATTAACCGGTCGCCAACACTTTTATTTAGACCACGAAACTATGTTTGAATTTGGAGAAGAGTTTCCTGTATTTAAGGCACCATTAAAAAAGGTAGCATTCCGATCAAAGGATCGAAAGCCAATTAATATGGGCAAGGAAATAAATTTACGTTATTTGACGCCACATTTTAAATGGTCATTCCATAGTACCTATTTCGATACTCTCCCAATGTTAACGCTATTTAGAGGAGGACCGACAGTATGGATGAATCTTCATGATGCGGATGAAGTTGGTATTGCAGATAATGATTGGCTGCAAATGTATAACCGAAATGGAGTTGTCGTTGCAAGGGCAGTTGTGTCTCATCGATTACCAAGGGGAGTTGCTTTCATGTATCACGTGCAAGAGCGGCATATTAACGTCCCTGGTTCAACCATAACGAACGAACGTGGTGGTACATTTAACAGCCCTACGCGTTTACAAATGAAGCCAACGCACGTAATTGGCGGATACGCCCAGCTAAGTTATGGGTTTAACTATTATGGACCATGCGGAAGCCAGCGTGATGAGAGAGTTATTATTAGTAAATTAGATAGGGATGAGGTGGACTGGCTTGAGAATTAAAGCCCAATTTGGAATGGTGATGAACCTAGATAAATGTATCGGGTGTCATACGTGCAGCATCACCTGTAACAATACGTGGACAAACCGTCCCGGAGCAGAATATATGTGGTGGAATAATGTTGAAACAAAACCTGGGATTGGTTATCCAAAGGAATGGGAAAACCAAGAAAAATATAAAGGGGGTTGGGTGTTAAAGAATGGGAAGCTTGAACTAAAGGCAGGTGGCCGAGTTTCGAAGCTCTTAAATATTTTTCACAATCCTGATTTAGCCCAATTAGACGATTACTATGAACCATGGACCTATGATTATGAGAATTTAATTAATAGCCCCGAAAAAGAACACCAACCAGTGGCTCGACCAAAGTCTCAGGTGACAGGGGAGTATATGGATATTAAGTGGGGGCCAAATTGGGAGGATGATTTGGCCGGAGTATATCAGACTGGGAAAAATGACCCTAACATAAAAGGGATTGAAGAAAGAGTAAAATTTGAGTATGAGCAAACCTTCATGATGTATCTGCCAAGAATCTGTGAGCATTGTGTCAATCCAACTTGTGTAGCTTCCTGTCCATCTGGTGCCATTTACAAAAGGGAAGAGGACGGAATTGTGTTGGTAGATCAAGATGCATGCCGAAGCTGGCGGTATTGTACAACAGGTTGTCCGTATAAAAAGGTCTATTTTAATTGGAAAACACATAAAGCAGAAAAATGTACCTTTTGTTTTCCGAGAATTGAGGCTGGACTTCCTACTGTGTGTTCAGAAACATGTGTTGGAAGACTTCGGTATCTAGGGATTGTTTTTTATGATTTAGATAAGGTTGAAGAAGCAGCGTCTGTTACCAATGAAAAAGATTTATATGAAGCCCATTTAGGAATCTTTCTAGATCCACATGATCCAGAGGTAATTAAGGAAGCGCGAAAAGCTGGTTATCAGGAGGATTGGATTGAAGCTGCACAAAGGTCACCTGTCTATAAACTAGCAGTTGAACAACGGATCGCTTTGCCTCTTCATCCAGAATATAGGACATTGCCTATGGTGTGGTATATTCCACCGCTCAGTCCAGTGATGAGCGCATTTGATGGAGGCTTAGATGGGGTCAATCCTCATGTTATTTACCCTCAAATTGACCAGCTTAGAATTCCCATCGAATATCTAGCCAATATGTTAAGTGCTGGGGATACCGAAGTTATTCGGAAGGTGCTTAAGAAGATGGTTGCGATGAGAAGTTATATGAGGTCACTAAATTTAGGGAAGAAACCAGAGAAAAGTATACTTGATGCTGTTGGAATGACAGAAGAAACAATGCATGAAATGTATCAACTTGCAGCAATTGCGAAGTACGATGATCGCTATGTTATTCCATCCTCACATCGGGAGGATGCTGCAAACCAATATTTAGGACAAGGTACCGGAGGGTTCGATTTTATGGAGGCGTGCTCAGGCTGCTCGGTTACACCGGGGATACCGAATGATTATAAAGTAGGGGACGATTATTGGGGGGAGTTAAATGGATGAGTATCAACGTATTTTTGGTCTAGCATCTATTTTACTTCAGCATCCTGAAAAAGATTGGGTTGAAAAAAATGAGTTGAAAGATGAAATTGCCTTAATTGAAAATCAGCTAGTGAAGATCTTATTTAAGCAATTTCAATCATATTTGGAATCAACTACCTATTTAGAGCTGTGTACCGAATATGCGAAAACATTTGATTTTAGTGATAAAACAACCCTTTATTTAACCTATCCTCTTTTTGGCGAGAATCCAGATCGAGGTAAAGCCCTTTTGAAATTAAAGAGTGAGTTTTATGAAGCGGGTCTCCCATTAAAAAGTGAGGAGCTCCCAGATTATTTACCTTTAATACTTGAATTTTGCTCTTTAGTACCCACAAAACCTGCACAAAAAATGCTATTGATTCATCGCAGGTCCATTGACAATTTATTAAAAGAATTATCATTAATCGAAAGTCCATACCAAATGATTTTGCAAGCATGCGTACAAACAATTGAAGACATGCAAAGAAAACAAAAGGCTTCGTAAAGGGGACTGTATAATGACATTTTTTCAAAATTTCTTTTGGGTGTCTTTCCCTTATATCATGTTGACGATGTTCGTGGTGGGGCATATTTATCGATATAACGTTGATCAGTTTGGATGGTCAGCAAAGTCAAGTGAGTTTCTTGAAAAGAAACAGTTGAAATGGGGAAGTATTCTATTTCACTATGGGATTGTCTTCGTTTTCTTTGGACATGTGGCTGGCGTACTCGTTCCAAAGGCACTTTACGATGTTATTGGAGTTACCGATCATATGTACCATCTTGGGGCAGTATGGATTGGTGGAATTGCTGGAATTTCTACTATTATAGGAGTTGTCTTACTTATGATTCGCAGATTTACCGTAAAGCGAATCTATATTCATAGCACCTTTCGGGATATTATTGTTCTCGTTTTATTAACACTTATTATTTTTTCAGGCTTTGTTAACACAGTCTGGTATACAGGTAGAGGAGTAGCATTTGAATATAGGGAAACAATTAGTCCATGGTTCCGTGGTATTCTTTCTCTACGTCCGACACCAAGTTTAATGGTAGGTATTCCGCTAGGTTTTCAAATTCATGTGGTATCAGCCCTGTTACTTTTTGGTATTTGGCCTTTTACCAGATTAGTTCATGTATGGAGTCTCCCACTAGAGTATTTAAACCGAAAATTTATTGTATATCGTTCCATTATCGGAAGACGTCCAATCGCGATGTCAACGAACCGATCTAAAAATAAAAGTGGAACCTAAATGGGTTCCACTTGCATTATTTATTTTGAATATAGTTTAAAGCGAGCAATTTTTTCACTTCATTATAACTTAAGCCTGATTGGCTATTTAATCTTTTTACCTCTTCAATATTAGTGCCAACTTTTGTGTAATGACTCTGTTTATTACCATCCATGGTTTGGACCCTCCTTTGAAAAGGGATATTTTATGAAATGAAAAGTCAGATTTTTGTCCATACTAACTATTAAAGGAGGCGGTTCCAATTTTTTACGGTAAACGAGCTAAAGAAGAAGAGATTGAAATAATACTGGTGGATACCGAAATCTATTCTTGTATGGATGACTCATGTATTGGCTGGATGAGAAAAGAATTTGTTGCAGATGATTTATTATGTCCGATGTGTGGCAATGAAATGATACAGGAAATGAGAGAGCTTCCCAAAATCTAATAAAACTTGATGGAAAAAGACTGTCACAGCAATGGGACAGTCTTTTATTCATCGGAGGAACTAAAGAAATGATCATCATAAGCCTGTTGTGCTGCTTCAGAGGTTGAAAATAATGCGTCATCATCCTCAATGACATGGAACGTCTCATTTAAAAATAAAGCCAATGCATTAGGGTCTTTTGGATGCTGAACAATTTCAGCAGCCTTTACATTTGCTACCGAGGGAACATGTGGATTTCGATATATGACATAGACTTCATCGCCTGGTTTTGCGTTATTCATATCGATATAACTCATTTATAATAACCGTCCTTTAAAGATTTTCATTTTGCTGCCGAATTTCATCACCAGTTAGAATAATGTTGGCTTCCTCTAAGAATGTGTGCTCATCCACCGATTCTCCAGCTACATATTTTTTCTTTGGAAGTGTAGACCCATTATTAATGTTAGAAGCTGTTAAATAATCTTCAATTTTGGTCAATGACATCATCTCCTTACATAAAGCATTTGCTATGTTATAACAGATTATCCTTGCCTAATTATTTACGAAACGGAAACAAATAAAAAACTCTCCAATTATTGGAGAGTTTTACAACTACTCTTCTTTTTTCGCTAAACAGTGGTCACATTCCATAAAATAACTTTCAGCCTGTTCCTCCATATGCTGACCACACTCTGAACATTCCTTCTTAGGTAAATTACGGAAAAACTCAACCGGACTCATTAACATGTAAAACTCCTCCTTTGTTAGTACAGTTTATTAATAACCGTCTTGTTATAGTACAGTATAAACAAAAAATAAGAAATTGTGTAGACTTTTTTTTAAAAAAACAGAAAATTTTATAAAAATAAGTCTTTTATCACAAGTTCTTTAGAGAATAGTTATTGTCTTGTACAAGAAATTAAGGGTTAAAATAAGGTGAAATGGTTCTTGATTATTAATTAATACTTCCATATCTTAATTGTTTACATTACAATCATAGTAGAAATAAAATGTAGAATTCAGGGGGGATGCTGGTTAATGAATGCGATGATTGGAACTTTTCATCCTTATTTTATTATTATTGCCATCGGATTAACCATAATGGCATCATATACAGCTTTAGATATGTTCACCTTAATCAGGTCGACTGACCAAAATAAAAGACTGCTTTTTCTTGGTGGAACATTTTCTATGGGAATTGGCATATGGATCATGAATTTTATTGGACATATTGCTGCTGATACAAATCGATTCGCTAGTTACCATATTCCACTTACTATTCTTTCTATTTTTATCGGAATTGCATTTACAGGAATGGCGTTCCTTTCGTTTTTTGGAAAATCAATTGGATACTACCATCTAATTGTTGGTAGCACATTTTTAACGTTTGCGGTGCTATCAGTCCAGGTCATTAGTTTATATGCTATGAATGTAAGCATTAAATATAATTTTTCACTATACTTGTTTACGGTATTGTTAATATTTGGATTATTTTTATTTTCCTTTTGGATCCTTTACTCCACAAAAAGCTTTAACAAAAGTAATCAGGTTTGGTTAAAACCATTAAGTGCAATCATTATGTCTGCTTCCATTGCTCAAGGGCATTTTCTTCTAAAACGGGCCACGATTACCACTAGTGAAGTAGTTAGAGAATCAAGTACTGACAGTCCTTTTTTTATTTATTTAGTATTATTTGTTGCGGTTCTAATCATTGGAGGACTCATCATTTCAAGTGCACTAATAAGTAAACAATTAGCTACAACAGATACTAATTTAAAGGATATTAAGGCAGCACTTGACGCTGCAGCCATTGTTGCTATAACTGATCCCCACGGAACTATTATTTATATTAATGATAAATTCGAAGAGATTTCTAAGTACAAAAAGGAAGAGATTCTTGGGAAAAATCACCGGATATTAAATTCAGGATATCATTCAAAGGAATTCTTCAAAAATTTATGGAAAACCATTCATTCAGGCCAAATTTGGCGGGGGGAAATTCGTAATAAAGCAAAGGATGGTTCTTTTTATTGGGTCGATACGACTATTGTTCCGTTCGTGAATTCAAAAGGGAAACCAGTTCAATATATAGCAATTAGATCGGATATCACCAATAGAAAAAAAGCAGAAGAGCATTTAAAAGAAACTATTAAAGAAATTAATGATATAAAATTTGCTTTGGATCAATCCTCTATTGTAGCCTTTACTGATGCAAAAGGAATCATTACAAGTGTCAATGACAAGTTCTGCGAAATATCTAAATACAGCCGTGAAGAAATTATGGGGAGAGACCATAGTATCCTGAATTCTGGATACCATTCTAAAGACTTCTTCAAAAATCTTTGGAGAACTATTGGTGAAGGAAGAGTATGGAAGGGTGAAATCAGGAATAAGGCGAAAGATGGGACGTATTATTGGGTAGACACAACTATTGTTCCGTTTTTAAATGAACATGGCAAGCCCTATCAGTATCTTGCAATTCGAAACGACATTACTGAGAGAAAGAAAACGGAAGAAGTTTTACACCGTCAGGATAAGCTTGCTGCAGTTGGTCAACTGGCTGCTGGAGTTGCACATGAAATTCGAAACCCTCTTACATCCATGAAAGGATATGCTGAATTCTTACAGTTAGATGAGAAAGATCCTGAACGGATGGAATTCCTGAATATTATTCTTGATGAAATTGAAAGGGTCAATACCATTGTTGAAGATTTCATGGTATTAGCAAAACCAAAGGCAGTAGAATTAGAAGAAAAGAATGTTGTTCCTGTCATAAAAAATGTGGTTTCTCTACTTGAATTCGAAGCTAGAAAGAAAAATGTTCACTTGTCCTTTGACTGTAATCAAGAGATTATTCAAATTGAATGTGATGAAAATCGCTTAAAACAAGTATTCTTAAACTTTATTAAAAATGGAATTGAAGCCATGCCGAATGGTGGAGACCTGCATGTTAAGACCATCATTCATGAAAATAATGTGCAAATATCCATTCAAGATTCAGGGGTTGGAATTCCTAAAGAGAAATTAAAGAAGCTAGGGGAGCCATTTTTCACTACGAAAAAGAATGGTAACGGCTTAGGCTTAATGGTTAGTTTCAAGATTATTGAAAGCCATTATGGTAAGGTATTTGTTGAAAGTGAACCTAATAAAGGAACAACCTTTAATATTTTATTACCAGCAAAAACTGCTTAAAACGAGAGGACCCCCTCTCGTTTTTTTATTTCCCTTGATTCCGTCGAAAAAATGCCATAATTTTCGTAAAAAAGAAAGCTACAAATGTAATAAATAGATTAAGATAGTTATATAGGTAATAATGATTGTAAGGGAGGAAAGAACGTGGGGGAACCAAACTTTGTTAAAACAATATGCGGCTATTGTGGTACAGGTTGTGGCTTAGTTCTGGAAGTTCAGGACAATAAAATAATGAAAATACGAGGTGACAAGGATGCACCAGTAAATAAGGGGCAAACATGTGTAAAAGGTGCGTTTGCCTATGAATATGTGCATGCCAAGAATAGGTTAACGTCGCCACTGATCCGTAAAGCAGGGAAGCTGGTGGAAACAACATGGGAAGAAGCCTATCAATATATTGCTAAGAATCTAAATCAAATTAAAGATACTTGGGGCTCAAATGCCATAAGCATGTTTGCATGTGCGAGAAGTACAAATGAATCTAATTTCATTACACAAAAGTTTATGAGGACAGTTATTAATAGTAACAATA
This sequence comes from Bacillus sp. SLBN-46, assembly GCF_031453555.1. Taxonomy (GTDB): domain Bacteria; phylum Bacillota; class Bacilli; order Bacillales; family Cytobacillaceae; genus Neobacillus. The sequence goes on from NZ_JAVIZM010000001.1 coordinate 2,405,556, forward strand.
TTGATGGTTGTAACCGAACGTGACATGCTCCTAGCGTTGCCGGTCTGGCAACTGTTTTTGGAAGCGGTTTCCCTACGAATACACTAGAAGACTTTGATAAGGCAGAAGTTTTACTTTTAATGGGTTCAAACACAACAGAAGCACATCCTATTATTGCCAATCGAATCAAGAAAGCAGTAAAGTCCGGATTAAAGATAATTGTAATAGACCCAAGGAAAATAGATATGGTAAAAGTGGCACATCGTCATTTACAAATCAATGTAGGTTCTGACATTGCTCTTATTAATGCTTTCATACGTGTTATTTTGGAAGAAAGCCTATTTGATCCAACGTTTATTGAGCAGTTTACTGTTGACTTTGAAAAATTAAGGAAACAGGTGGATCTGTACACTCCTGAATATGCTGCTGCAATAACCGGTGTAAAAGCAGAGGATATAATAGCAACCGCTAGAGAATATGCTACATCGAATGGTTCCATGATTGCATATACACTGGGCATTACAGAACACCATTGTGGGGTAAATAATGTATTTGATATTGCGAACTTAGCCTTACTAACAGGTAATATTGGTAAAAAGGGTGCAGGAATTATGCCACTTAGGGGGCAAAATAATGTCCAAGGTGCAGGTGACATGGGATGTTTACCGAACCAATTGACTGGAGCGTTGAGCCTGGCAAATGATGAGTTTAGAGCACGTTTTGAAAAGGAATGGAATGTGGTCCTTAATCCGCAAGCCGGTGACACACAAACACGAACTTTTGACCGGTTAGAGATGGGTGAATTAAAAGCACTCTATGTCATTGGAGAAAATCCAATCCTAGCCGACGTTCATATGAACCATACAAAAGAAATATTTAAAAAACTTGATTTATTAATTGTGCAAGATATTTTCTTAACAGAAACAGCTAAATTAGCTGACGTTGTTTTACCAGCCCGATCATGGGGAGAAGTAGATGGAACCTATACAAATACAGATAGAAGAATTCAACGCGTTCGAAAAGCTGTTGAGGCACACCCTAATACGAAAGAAGACTGGGAAATCCTTTGTGAACTGTCTAGCCTGATGGGCTATTCAATGCACTATGACAATAGTGAGGAAATTTGGAATGAAATAAGAAGGCTGGCATGGGAAATGTACGGTGGAATTTCTTATGAGAGACTAGAAAAAGAGTATAGTCTTCATTATCCTTGTCCTGATGAAGTCCATCCAGGCACATTTGTTATGCATGAGAGGTTCCATCAACAAGACCCTGTGGTGAAAAAAGCACCATTCGTTCCTGTTGACTATACAGAGCCTTTAGAGCTGCCGGATAATGAATATCCATTTACGCTAACGACTGGACGGCGCTATGAGTCATATAATACCCATACTCAAACACGCTATTATGCTACTGGAGTAAAAGTCAAGCAAACAGAAGAGACAGTCGATATACATCCAGATGATGCAAATAGATTAGGAATTTCAGATGGAGAAATTGTTCAGGTTCAATCTCGAAGAGGTGAACTCAAGGTTAAGGCGAAGGTAACCGATCAAGTGGTCCCTGGTCTAGTTTTTATGAGTTTCCACTGGAGTGAAACACCGACAAATGTATTAACCTTAAATGAATATGACCCAATTTCTGGAACAGCTGAATATAAAGCATGTGCTGTTTCTATATCAAAGGTATAAAAAGAATATATTAGTAAAATAGTGCAGGGGCTACCTTGCACTATTATTTTTGTGCGACGGGCAGTCGTACCTTTGCTTAATACAAGCATGAATTTACTGTTAAAGGTTGGGTTATGTTACTTCGGTAATAACAGACCCCGAATCCTGGAAGGTTTATTCTCTCGGAGGTGTAAGTCCTCCCGTAGGCATACTGGTAGAACCTACGAAGACTAATCTAGGGCATTACTGTGAGGTAGTGTTTGAAGGAGATGCGGTAAATCGAGAGACCCGTAGTCGGATGAGCAGACCCAAATGCGAAAGCGTGAAGCACATACGGCAGGATAAGTCGGCGACCGTGCGAAAATAACGGGAAGCCCGAACTTTAAAGCTTCTTAGCCAAAGAACCAGTCGACTAAGGAGGGCTTATCAAGTGATGGTGCTGGGTATGTTCAGAAGGAAAGTGCGATGACCCCGTGAGGTCTCCACTTTAACTTTAGGTGTTGATATATAAGGGAAATCCGAAGTTATCAATACAAGTGGAGAAGTCAGACGCCCTCATAGTACGGAAGTAAGATTGCGACCAAACGTAATCTGAACGGAAGGGGGAGCGACCTCGTGGCTCTACATTTATAAAAGTGTGTAATGATAACAGTATACGTTACCTCGGTAAAAACGTACTGGAAGTGCACAATGAAAGGTGTGGAATAAGCATTGAATCAAGAACTAAAGTTCAAATGGCACAGTGTATATGGACAAATTCTCTTCGATAGAAAGCTAAAAACAGCTTGGGAAAAGGTTAAGAGCAATAATGGGGCTGGAGGTATAGATGGAGAAACAGTCACAAGTTACGCAAGTAACGAAGAAAAGAATCTCAAGCAGTTACTCCAGAAATTAAGACTTAAAGAGTACACCCCGTCACCAGTACGAAGAAAATATATTCCCAAAAAGAACGGAAAACTTCGTCCACTGGGGATACCAAATATTGAAGACCGTATCGTTCAGCAAGCTGTGGTTAATGTACTTGAACCTAAATGTGAAGAACTCATTTTCCATAAATGGTCATGCGGCTATCGTCCAAATCTTGGAGCTAAAAGAGTAATGCAAATCATTACTTGGAATATCGAGAGTGGTTACAATTATATTTACGATTGTGATATTAAGGGATTCTTTGACAATATTCCTCATAAAAAGTTAATGAAGATACTTAATAAATATATAGCTGATGGAACTATACTCGATCTAATTTGGAAATGGCTTAAAGCGGGCTACATGGAAGAAGGAAAGTATCACAAAGTAGACTCAGGAACCCCGCAAGGGGGTGTGATTTCACCATTACTTGCGAATCTCTTTCTAAATGAACTTGATTGGGAACTTGAAACCCATGGAATTCACTTCGTCAGATATGCCGATGATTTCCTCTTATTTGCCAAAACAAAAGAGGAAATTGTGCGTGCAGAATCAATAACAAAACAAAAGCTAGCTGAATTAGGGCTTGAGATCTCCATCGAGAAAACGAAAATCGTCGATTTTAACCATGATGATTTTGATTTCCTTGGATTCACTTTTGAGCACTGGAGGAAAAGGAAGAGAGATGGAAAACCATACTACATAGCTAAACCAAAGGATTCTACATGGAAAGACTTTCGCCAAAAGATAAAGGATAAAACAATGAAATCCCTAACTTTTAGCAAAGAAATGTGGGTTGAACGTGTGAATCAAGTAATACGGGGAAAAGTAAATTACTTTTTAACACTTTGGAATGCGATAAACGAGAATAAAAAGTATGGAAGAGAATTTTCATGTTTCTTCAACGTTTTCAGAGATAACTTATTAGCCATAGATAGCTATATAAGAAGAAGACTAAGAGTAGCAATGATACATGACCATCCAAGTCAAAACAAAGGGCATAAGATGAAAACAAAATGGGGAATAGAGTTCTTTGCGAGGATTGGATTAGTTCCAGCATTTCAATATTATTATGGAAAGCAATATGGACATACCATTGAGGACTACATTCAGTACATGAAGGTAAAACAAGAAAAGAAATATAAAAGAAAACTACAAAGAGCCAAAGAACGTGGAGAGGTTTACTTCACAGCCAAAAGAGTCCAAATGATTAACTGTGCACAGGGTAAAACAAGGTATTCAATGTAACATGTTGGTAAGCCGTATGCCTTAATAGGGCACGTGCGGTTTGATAAGGGGGAAGCCTCGTGAGAGGTTTCCCTACTTTATTTTATAAAAGGTGAAATTAATGCCAGTATAGGAAATAATTTCAAATTTATATGTGGTTCTGATTTCCGGAAATGTTATTGTAATATAACTGCCATCCTTGTAAACGAATTAACATGCCCTTGTTCTTTGTATCAGAAAATTTCATGTTAAGATGATTAAAGTTAGCTGCGAAAGAACATGGGAGGTAAAAAAATGATAAATAAAATTAAAACTTTCATTGCAGTTGTTGCACTCTCAGGAACTGTAGGTGCTAATGTACAAGCTGCAGAATTAACTGTACATGATGGGGATACCTTATGGGATCTTTCTCGAGTACATAATACATCTGTGGAAAACATTCAAAAGTGGAATCACCTTTCTACTGACCTTATTCATCCTGGAGATGTATTAACGATTGCAACTGAAAAGCAATACACAGTGGTGAAGGATGATACACTCTGGGATATTGCAAAGGAATTTCAAGTATCGGTTGCAATGATTAAAGAATGGAATAAATTAAATACTGACCTGATTCATCCAGGGTTACAATTAGTGATCTATGATGAAATAAATAACTTTTCTACTGGGAAGATGGTTGAACCAGCAAAAGCTCCAGTAGTCTCAAAAGCTCCGGAGGTTTCTACTAAAGAATCAAATACTCCAAAGAGCGAGGAGACAAAAGTGGAGGCCACTTCAACAAGTGTTGCTAGTAAACCTGTAGTTCCAGTACCAACAAAAGCCGAGGAAACTTCAAAGGAAATCAACGTTAAGGCTACTGCATATACTGCATCGTGTGAAGGGTGCAGCGGTACTACTGCAACAGGACTCGATTTAAATGCTAACCCTGGTGCCAAGGTAATTGCAGTTGACCCCTCTGTCATTCCACTAGGCAGTAAAGTTCTTGTTGAGGGATACGGTGAAGCGATTGCGTCAGATACAGGTGGAGCAATCAAAGGAAACAGAATTGACGTATTTATCCCTTCAGAAGAAAAAGCACTTGAATGGGGTAGGAAGGAAATAAAAGTTAAAATATTAGACTAAAACAAAAGCTGCCAAATTTGGCAGCTTTTTTGTAGATAAGCAAGTATAAACATTGTCACCTCCACGATCTTGATACTGTGGTATTTTATGCCTCAACCCAATAGAAAGAAGTCCGACCGGTAAATAGAAGAAATTTCTAATGCCCGAGGTAAGGGAAAAAGCTCACGAATGGTAAATAGAAGAAGTTTCTAATGCCCGAGGTAAGGGAAAAAGCTCACGAATGGTAAATAGAAGAAAGTTCTAATGCCCGAGGTAAAGGAAAAAGCTCACGAATGGTAAATAGAAGAAGTTTCTAATGCCCGAGGTAAAGGAAAAAGCTCACGAATGGTAAATAGAAGAAGTTTCTAATGCCCGAGGTAAGGGAAAAAGCTCACGAATGGTAAATAGAGGAAGTTTCTAATGCCCGAGGGAAAGGAAAAAGCTCACGAATGGTAAATAGAAGAAGTTTTTTGACCTAATGGATGATGGGGAACCAATGGCTCCACCAATATTTTTATGTGAAGAGTGTGGTGGGCAAATGTATCAAGGATATTATGAGGGAGTCCATGGCATAAAATACAGATTATCGGATATTCTTTAACAAAAAAAGGACCGGGCGGTTTTGCTAACGGGTTCTGTTACCTATCACAAAACTTAAAAATGTATATGAAAATGACCATTAATTTGTATGTGAATTTGATGGTCATTTTTTATTGATATAACGCTCCAAATCACAAAAATAGGCGTGAAACTGTAGTCAAATTTGTATAACAAATATGTAGGATTACAGAGACTTCTGTTACCTTACATTTTAGACTGCAAAATGCTGTTTTTTTTAATAAAAAACCACGCTTTCCTTTGGTCTTGGCTCTGTTATTATTCATTTTTGATTTTCGTGTAGGTATGAGAATTCATAGGCGGAGAATTTCCGGTTAATGTATAAAAAGGAAGAGTAAGAAGAAGATATAAGCGGAGATATTCCGGTTAACTGCTCTAAATAAGACAAAATCCAAAGATTTTGATCATATAACCGGAAAAACTCCCTTTATTTTTAAGGAAATATGGGTATTTCCCAAGATAAACGGAATTTTTCCGTTTATTTTTCAAAGAAATCCACATCCAGTTGTAACCGAGCCTTGACCTTAAAATGCTCTATACATTAGGTTTAACGGCACTTTGTAATGTTTTTACATAACAAAAAGCCCTGCATTTAGCAGGACAAAATGTATAACAAATAGGAGCACATTTTTAAATGCATTTTTATAAAATGTGACAAGTATCCGAACCCATTACGGTTTTGCCCGTTTTTTTTATTGTAAAAAAACAAGCCGGATTAGCCGGCTTGTTTGACAAGTGTTTTGGCTCCGACTGTTTTTCTTTGGTAGAAGAACCAGTTCAAACCAAATGCAACAACATAGAATCCAATAAAGAAATAGAACGCAGTAACAGGTGTACCAGTCGCCTTAACAGACCATCCAAATAACTTAGGAATAAAGAATGAGCCATATGCTGCAAATGCTGCAGAAAAACCGATTACTGGTGCTGCCTCTTTTGGAATAAAGATGTTTGGAATCATTTGAAACGTTGAGCCTGAGCCGATTCCAGATGCAAGGAAAAGAACTAGGAAAGCAATTAAGAATCCAGCAAATTGCTTGTCATTTAAGAAGTAAATAACACCTGATGCACCAATTCCCATTATTACTAAGACATAAGCCGTTACTTTCGCGCCGCCAATTTTGTCAGCCATCCAGCCGCCCACAGGTCTTGCAGCAGCTGCCACTAATGCCCCAAGGAAGGCAAGTGAAATGTGTTCAGGAAATTGAGACTTTAATAAAAGTGGGAATGCAGCTGAGTAACCAATAAATGAACCAAAGGTAGCTACATAAAGTGCTGTCATAATCCAAGTGTGTTTCCGTTTTACAACTACAAATTGATCAGCAACGGATTGCTTTGCTCCTGGAACATTATCCATTTTAAAGATTGCTAGAAGTGTCATAATGACAATGGGAATCACCCAGATAAACGCCGCGTTTTGTAACCATACTTCTTGACCGTTTGCTAAAACTTGTTTATCGCCAACCAGTGCAAAAGTTCCTGATGTAATAATGAATGGTGTGACAAACTGTACGACAGATACACCCATATTTCCTAAGCCGCCATTAATTCCAAGTGCTGTTCCTTTTTCCTTTTTTGGAAAGAAGAAACTTATGTTTGCTGATGATGATGAAAAACTTCCTCCACCAAGACCACAAAGGGCTGCTAGGAGAAGCATGATTGAAAATGGTGTATCAGGATTTTGGACTGCAAACCCTATACCGATTGCTGGTATGGCTAAGATTGCTGTTGAAATTACTGTCCAGTTTTTACCACCAAAAGACCCAACTGCAAATGTATATACAAACCGAAGTGTCGCACCAACAAGGCCTGGAATAGCAGCAAGTGTGAATAATTGTTCTTCGGTAAAATGGAAGCCAATATCGTTAAGTCTGACAGCTACAACTGACCATATTTGCCATACGATAAATGCAAGCATCAAAGACGGGACGGAGATCCATAAATTTCTTTTTGCATGTTTTTTTCCTTCTGCATTCCAGAACTTTTCATCTTCTGGATTCCAATAATTAATTCGAGCCATGATTGTTTCCTCCTATATGTGCAATCAAAATCATTAACAAATGTCATGTTGTTCCTTGTGTTATTACTATAAGACAGATGGTAACATGATTTTTGTGACGTTCGTCACAAAAATAGTGAAGGAACTGTGAACTCAGCAAGTTTGACAAAAAGTTGTAAAATTTATCACCCAAAACAAAAGAGACCTTCATCTATGAAGATCTCTCTGTTTACCACATATAGTTCCGTTACGATTCTTTTTCTTCATTGAACATACCAACGTAATTTTTTGTTTCCCCTACATCATCTTTAATCGCAGTAATAGTTAACCATTCTTTATAAATCTCATTATTTTTGCGTTTATTCCAAATATATCCTTCCCAAAATCCTTCTGTTTTTTAAACGATTCCACATTTGCTTATAAAATTCATTATCATGTTCTCCGGATTGAAGGACACTAGGTGTTTTCCCAACCACTTCGTCCTCGCTAAAACCTGTAATTCTTGTAAAAGCCGGATTTACGCTCTGAATTATTCCATTTATATCTGTAACGCAAATACCGTCAACAGCATGGTTTACGATTTTTGCAGAAATATCTAGTTTATCCTGATAGTATAGCCAAACAACAATGACTAAACTTGCAAGTGAAAACTCGGAAAGGGACATAAATCCAATTGCGTAATGACCAGTCCAATCAAATAGAATAGTCAGAATGATTGGAGGGAAGAAACCACCTAATCCTCCCATTGCTGCAACAATTCCATTTACTATGCCTGCCTGCTTTGAAAAATAAAATGGTACAAGCTTAAAAATAGCACCATTACCAATGCCGGCGAAAAAAGCAACTAACAAACACCCAAAGGAATAAATAGGTAAGGATGGGGTAAATGACAGTAGAAAACCTGCAAAGGTTAAACTGAAAAAAACCGCCATTAGGATTAGAAAAGGATTAATTTTATCTCCTAGCCATCCGCCTACTGGTCTAAAAAAGGTTGCAAGTGCTATAAAACCGGCTGTACGTAAACCAGCGTCAACTTTATCTAGTTCAAAATGATTGACTAAGAAGGACGGTAAGTAGATAGTGAACGCCACGAAAGAACCGAACGTAATAAAATAAAATAAACTTAAAAACCAAAGTTTAGGATTTTTATAAACTTCTTTCACTTGTTCAGATAAGGAATTGTTTACTTTCTTTTCTTTCCTATCTCCAAAAAAGAAATTGATTACTGTAAAGATTAACATGATAACTAGAAAAATCTTTACGGTAGTTCTCCATCCATACATGTTGGCTAGTACTGGTGCTGAAAAGGAGGTAATTGCGGTGCCGATGTTTCCTGCTCCATAAATTCCATTTATGAAACCATGTCTAGCTTTTTCATAGTATTTAGGAAGAGAAGTAACACCAATGGAAAACACTGCTCCACCGATTCCAAGCATAAAACCACCAAGTATTAACATGAATAATGAATTTGCGTAACTAATAATTGCAATAGGAATCAGTAAAACGATAAAGCTAATAGTGAAAAGAATTCGTGCTCCATAGCGATTGGTCCAATAACCAATTGGAACCCTAAGGAGTGACCCGAGTATAACCGGTACCGCTGTTGCCCAAGCGATTTCCGTGGTTGAGAGTGGTATATCTGCCTTTATATAAGGCATAAGCGAAGATATGAGCACCCAAACCATAAATCCTGCGACAAGACTTCCCGTTTGAATAAAAAGTTGTTTTGTTCCTTGATTCATATTTATCCCCCTTAACTCCTTGCCATTTTATTATTGCCAAAACATACTGTCTACCTTGCATAGTCTTTAGGTATGGAAAAATTTTCTTCAGTATTATAGAACACTTTTTTAAATAATACAGTGAGGTATGACACATAATGTGCAGTTGATAAATAAAATATATTTTGTCATTTTTTGTGTATCTGTGAACAAAGAGCTAAATATTTGGCTCTGTTACACTTGCCTGTCGATTTCCGCTCCAGGCACTTCGCTTTCCGTGGGTGTTTCCGGCGAGCCTCCTCTGCGCTTGCGCCTGCGGGGTCTCCCCTGAACCATACTCCCACAGGAGTCTTCGTGCCTTCCGCTCCAATCAACAGGAGATAAAAATCAACAATCTTCTTTAACACAGCTAAATATTTTATTCTTCCAAGGGTAAAAGTAGTATAAATAACCCATCTACTTTATGTTCTTAGGTTGGGTTCAAGGAGGGATTTGAAAATGGCTAATCAATACGCGGTAATTGGTCTAGGTAGATTTGGAATAAGTATTGCCCAAAAGTTATTTGAATCTGGACAAGAAGTGTTAGGTGTCGATGTAAATGAGGAGCGAGTGGAAGATTCACATTCTTTTGTTACTCATGCTGTTATTGCGGACTCAACAGATGCAGATGCATTAAAATCTATCGGTATACGAAATTTTGATACCGTCGTTGTGGCTATAGGAAACGATATACAAGCAAGCATACTCACCGTTTTACTTTTGAAGGAACTGGGAGTAAAACGGGTAATTGCTAAAGCCTTAAATAAGCTTCATGGACAGGTTTTAGATAAGGTAGGGGCCGATTGGGTTGTGTTTCCTGAGAGAGATATGGGTATGCGGGTTGCCCATCAGTTACTGTCACCTAAGGTACTAAATTTCATTGAAATTTCAAAAAACTATAGTGTTGAAGAAGTGAAAATACCTGAATACATGATTGAAAAAACTTTAAGAGAGCTAGACTTAAGGGCTAGGTTTAATTTAAGCGTAATTGCTATCAGGCATGAAGATGAGATAAATATAT